>NZ_CP032677.1:1365222-2042945 GCF_003627215.1 Pseudomonas sp. Leaf58 | reverse complement strand
ACGGCTGCGTGACGGCGCAACAGCACTTGACCAGCCATCCATAACCATCGCCCAGGCACAGCAAGATCGTTCAAGCCATCACTCGCCCTGTCTGGCATGCTGGCCTGCCACGTCACACACTGCAGCCATCATGCCCCACATTGCCCGCCAAGCTTTCCTTCACGGCGCTATCGCCATTCTCCCGCTCTCTTTGGCTGTCGCCCCCTGGGGCTTGCTGGCCGGCTCCATGGCCATCGAAGCCAACCTCAGCGCCTGGGAAGGGCAAGGGCTGTCGGCCATCGTTTTTGCGGGTGCCGCGCAACTGGTGGCCATCGGCATGCTCAAGGGCGGCGCCAACCTGGCGTCGATTCTGCTCACCACCCTGCTACTGACCTCGCAACACCTGCTGTATGGCTTGACCATGCGCCCGGTGTTGTCCAACCAGCCGCTGCGCTGGCGATTGGGCCTGGGCTTTTTGCTGACCGACGAATTCTTCGCGTTGACCAGCCAGTACGACCAGCAGCAATTCAACCGCTGGTACGCCCTGGGCGTGGGCCTGACGTTCTACGTCGCCTGGAACCTGTTTACCCTGGCCGGTATTTTGCTGGGCAAGAGCATTCCACACCTGGACCAGTTCGGCCTGGACTTCTCCATCGTCGCCACCTTCGTGGCCCTGATCGCCCCGCTGGTGCGCAACCTGGCCACCGTGGTATGCGTGGCTGTGTCGCTGTTCTGCTCGGTGCTGTTCAGTTACTGGCACTGGGAAGCCGCCCTGGTGGCCGCCGGCCTGCTGGGCATGAGCGCCGGGTTCATTTGCCAGAAATTCTTTGGAGCCCGAGCATGACCTGGATCTTGATTTTCGCCATGGGCGCCATTGTGTTCCTCAACCGCTATGCGTTCCTGGAGCCACGCCTGCCCTTGCGCCTGAGCTCCAACGCCCGGCAGTTCCTCGGTTTTGCCGTACCCGGCATGCTCACCGCCATTTGCGGCCCGATCATCTTCATGCCGGACCATCAGCTTAACCTGAGCCTGCTCAACCCCTACCTGCTGGGCTCGCTGGTAGCCATCGCCCTGGTGTTGTTGACCCGCAGCGTGTTGCTGAGCATGCTGATAAGCATGTTGCTGTTCTTCTTCCTGCGCAGCTGGCTGGCATGAGCACGCCCCTGCGCGAGCAGACACACCTCTGGCAGGCGCCGGCATTGGGCGACGTCGAGATGCTGCACGCACGCTACTTCCAGCAGCGCTTCGCCCCGCATGTGCATGAAGGCTATGTGTTCACCGTGATCGAATCGGGGGCCCAGCGCTTCTGGCACCGCGGCAGCGAGCACCTGGCCCCGGTTGGCAGCATGGTGCTGATCAACCCCGACGAACTGCACACTGGCGCCACCGCGCACGAAGCGGGTTGGCGCTACCGTGGTTTCTATCCGGAGCATGAGCGGGTCACCGGTGTGCTTGACGAGCTGGAGCTGGGCCGCCACGGCATGCCCAGTTTCAAGGACAGCGTGATCAATGACCCGGTGCTGGCCATCGCCTTCAGCCAGTTGCACCAGCTGTCCGAAGCCGGCGCCAGTGCCCTGCAGCAACAAACCGCCTGGCGCCAGGCGGTGCTGGCTCTGGTGCAACGGCACGGGCGCTGCGCTGCACCGGCGGCCCCGGGCAACGAACCACTGGCCGTAGCCCGCGCCCGCGAACTGCTGGAAAGCCAGCTAGCTGCCCCACCCTCGCTCGAAGCGCTGGCGGCGGCGGTCAACCTGTCGCCATTTCACTTCGCCCGGGTGTTCCGCCAGGCCACCGGCCTGCCGCCGCATGCCTGGTTGAAGCAGCGGCGCCTGGCCCGCGCGCGGGAACTGCTAAAACGTGGCGCAGCAGCCTCGGAGGTGGCGTTCGACCTGGGCTTTGCCGACCAGAGCCATTTTAGCCGGCAGTTCAAGCAGGCTTACGGGGTGACGCCGGGGGCCTATCGCAGCGCCTGCCAGCAAGGATGAGTGCGACAACCGGCCTCAGGCAAGCTAGCCAGCCACTGCTACACTGACAGGGCTGAATGGAGGATCCTGCCATGTCCGAAAGAGAGCTCACCACCCTTCTGTCGCTGATGAACCAGCGCCAGGCCTGCCTGAGCAGTGCCTGCAAGGAGATTGCCGACTGGATCGACCGGCAGGGCGACATGCCCGCTGCTGGCAAGATCCGCGCAAGTCTCAAGGCCTTGGAGGCTGACGAAGTTCAGGTCCGCAAGACCTTGACCTCGCTAACCCTCGACAGGCCACTGCCCAAGTTCCGCAGTTGATTGAGCTGGGGCTGCTTTTTGCAGCCCCAGATGCTTCAACCGGTCAGTGCTTCATGTGCATGTGATCATGCCCAGCGCCCGCCTCGGCGTTGAGCGCACGCACTTCGGCCTGCACCTCCAAGGTTTCCTTGGCCCCTTTGCCATCCTCGATGGTCAGGGTCAGCGGTACTTTCTCGCCTTCCTTCACCTGGTTGTTCAGGCCCATTAGCATCACATGCAGGCCATTTGGGTCCAGCGTCACGGCTTTGCCAGCGGGCAACTCGACGGCCTTTACCTCACGCATGCCCATCACATCGCCGTTCATGGTCATCTCGTGCACCTGCACGGTCTTGGCCGCGGGCGAGGCGACGCCCACCAGCTTGCTGTCGCTGCTGGCAGTGAGGGTCATGAAGGCACCGGTGGACTGCTGGTGCGGCACGCTGGCACGGACCCAGGCATCGCTCACAGTGGTTTGGGCCAAGGCCGGCAGGGCCAAGCCCATCAGTACCAGGGTAGCCAAACCACGTTTGATCGGTTGCATCGACATTCAGCAAATCTCCATCAGGGTGACCAGGTCTTCGGCGCATTCCTTGGCGGTCAGGGAATGGCCCAGGCTCAGGCGCAGGGTGCCACGGGTGTCGTAGACGTAGCTGGTGGACGAGTGCGAGACGGTGTAGGTATCACCGGCCGGGACCTTCTCGTAGAACACCTTGAATTCCTTGGCCACCGCGGCGATTTCCTCAGGGGTGCCGGTGAGCGCGGTGAACGACGGGTCGAACGCCTTGACGTAGGCATCGAGTACTTCGGGGGTGTCGCGCTCCGGGTCCAGCGTAATGAGCACTACCTGGAACAGATCGCGGTCGCGGCCTTTCAGCTGCTGGCGGATTTGCGCCGCGCGCGCCAGGGCAGTCGGGCACACCGCCGGGCACTGGGTGAAACCGAAGAAGATCATCGGCATGCTGCCGTAGAAACTCGACAGGGTGCGCACATTGCCTTGGGTGTCCTTGAGGCTGAACTTGCGCCCAAGGATCTCATTGCTCATGTTCTTGCCATACTTGAACTCGAGCCCCCGGGCCGGGCTGCAGCCTGCCAGCAGGCCTAGACCGAGAACGCCCATCCCAGCGACTACCGAGCGCCGGGTAAACAGATCATTCATTGAACCATCCTGTACAGGGAAGGTGCCGGCCCTCGGGACGGGCCGGTCGAAAAACCGGGGCATTCTGGCATGACCCCCATAGGGGTTCTACCCGGCCAAGGCGGCATTGGGTTGCAGCCCTTTGAACATGGGCTGCGGCCTGTTGTCGCAGGGGTTGAAACAGTAACAGTTTGTTGCTAAAGAACGCCGTTCCCACCGCTTTAGTAGTAGGCGTTCTCTTTCTGGCTGTGGTCGGTCACGTCACGCACGCCCTTCAGCTCCGGAATACGCTCGAGCAGGGTGCGCTCGATGCCTTCCTTCAGGGTCACGTCGGCCTGGCCGCAGCCCTGGCAACCACCACCGAACTGCAGCACGGCGATGCCGTCGTCCACCACATCCACCAGGCTCACCTGGCCGCCGTGGCTGGCCAGACCGGGGTTGATCTCGGTTTGCAGGTAGTAGTTGATGCGCTCGTTGATCGGGCTGTCTTCGTTGACCATCGGCACCTTGGCGTTCGGCGCCTTGATGGTCAGCTGGCCACCCATGCGGTCGGTGGCGTAGTCGACCAGTGCGTCTTCCAGGAACGGCACGCTGACCGCGTCAAGGTAAGCAGTGAAGCTCTTCAGCCCCACCGCGGTGTCGTCAGGCTTTTCTTCGCCCGGTTTGCAGTAGGCAATGCACGTTTCGGCGTATTGGGTGCCCGGCTGGGTAATGAAAATGCGAATGCCGATGCCAGGCGTATTCTGCTTGGAGAGCAGATCGGCCAGGTAGTCATGGGCGGCGTCGGTAATGGTTATAGCGCTCATGTAGGTTCCTCACAGACTTGCCGCCAAGTGTACGCCAAGCCGGCCTTCGAACAAAGTCCTAGCATTTGACTCGGGAAAGCGCATAGTCAGGGGCCGGTCCCCGTGGCGCCGCCAGCCAGGCCTGCATACGCCGGTACAGGCCGCGCTCCAGCCACTGGTAGCTGAACCACGACATTAGTCCAATGGACGGGACGCACAGGGCAAACACCCAGTACGGGTTCAACGACAGGCGCTGGCTGGCAAACCAGCCGGCGTAAAGCACCAGCACATGGATCAGGTACACCGAATAAGAGCAGTCACCCAGCGCCTTGAGCAAGCGGTTGCCTTGGAACACTGGCTCCAGCGCAATGAAGGCCAGCACGATCAGCGCGCTTGGCACCCCCCAATGCAGCAAGCGCTGCGACGCATCCAGGTGATAGATGGCCAGGCCAGCCACCCCCAGTAGTGTCAGCGGCAGCCACCGCCCTTGGCGGATCAACCCTCGGCGGTACAGCACACCCAAGCCAATACCAAGCAGGAACTCGTAGATGATGTCGTTGTTGTAGAAGCGGCTGACTATACCCAGCCCGCCCAGTACTTCGCTGGCCAGCAACAGGGCGGCGGTCACCAGCAGCAGGTGATGGCGCTGACGCACCAGGAACGCCAGGCCGAACAGCAGGTAGAAGAACATCTCGAAGTTCAGCGTCCAGCCCACGTTCAGGGTCGGGTACAGGCCATAGCCGCCGGGGTTTTCCGCCGGAATGAACAGCAGCGAGAGCAACAGGTGATGCCAGGCGAATTGTTGATGTGGCATCACCTGGCTGAAAGCCAGCAACAGGGCGGCCATCAGCGCCGTGTAGAACCAGTAGGCGGGGACGATACGCAGTACCCGGTTGAGCAGGAACTGGTGGGGTTCGATGGCTTTGTCGCGGGTCGACAGGTAAATCACCAGCCCGCTGATGACGAAGAAGATGTCGACGCCTACAGCGCCGCGGTCGGTGAACAGTTGGCCGATGGGGCCAGAGGCGTTGAAGTCGAAGAAGATTTGCATGAAATGGTGGCAGACCACCACCCAGGCGGCGAACGCCCGCAGTGCCTGAAGCGAATACAGCATGGAATACCCTGTGATTGCCGGTGCATTGAGGCCCGGCGAGCGCACCGCGCTCGTTCGCGGGCTTGCCCGCTCCTACAGGACTCATGGCATGCCCGAAAGCACCCTATATCCTGTGGGAGCGGGCAAGCCCGCGAATGGGGCTGCACTGCAGCCCCCGGACCACCCACCTTTTCCGACCGCAGGGTAGCCGGAAAGGTCAGCCAGCCCGATCAGAGGTTCTCGTAGCGGTTCATGTCCAGTACGCCCGCCTCGACCGGTTCGGTCTCCTTGATGTAGCTGTTCAGGTCATGGAAGTAGCGCCAGAACTCAGGGTGGCTGCGGCGCACGCCCCAGCGCAGGACGATGCGCTCGAACTTGGCCGGGTCATCCTTCGCATACTCCATGTCCTCGACGAACTCCGGTACATCCTTGGTCGGGATGTTGAAGATAAAATTGGGGTAGCTGCTGAGCACCCCGGGGTACAGGGTCAGGGTATCCAGCCCCGGCTGGTAGCGGTAGGCCTCACCCAGCAGGAACGCCACGTTGCTGTGCGCGCGGTTACGCAGCAGGCTGTACACTTGGCGCTGGCCGCCCTGCCCTTCGATGCGCAGCATGGTCGCCTCGGGCAGTTGGCTGATCACCTTCAATCCGGCAGCCGGGCGCGACACCAGGCGGCTGAGCGACTGCTCGGCGTTGCGCAACTCCTCGTTCAGCTGCGGCCGCGAGCAGAACGCGCCCTGGCAGCGGTTGATCGGGTCGGGCGCTGCATTCAGGCTGCCGGTGCGCTGCACCAGCTTCAGGCCGAAGTCGCGCTTGGGATCGCGCGGGTCGAGCTGGATAGCGCTCGGGGTGTCGGTGTCGATGTCCTCGTAATCCATCCACATCTTCACCTTGCCAGTGGTCTGGTACCAGTCACCGAGGATCGCCTGGCGCTGGTCGGCCGGCATCAGCCGCAGGAAGTTGACCTCGGCGCCGTTACGGATCAGGTCAAAGTACAAGCGCGTCTGCAACTGGTGCGAGACGTTGCCGAACACGTCGAAGTTGACCGCCAGCTGGTAGTAGGTGCGCTCGAACAGCGGGTAGTCGAACAGCCACACCGTCTTCGGCACGTCACCGATCAGGCCCTTGGTCACCGAGGCGCTGTCGAAGTGGCGGAAAATGCTCAACAGTGCGTTGTCGTTACCGGCCCACAGGGTGGCCCAGCCCGGCGCCGGCATGTCGGCATAGGCTTCGCGGCGCAGCTTCTCGTAATCGTTGCGCTTGTCGCGGTAGGCGTGCCACAGGCTCAGTACACTGCCCACGTCATCGATCTGCCCTGGCATGGCCAGCAGCGGCGTGGCCTCGCCACGGTACACGGCATCGGTGATGTAGCGGTCGTGGGCCGGCTCCTGGAACAGCGCCCAGAAGTTGTCGCGAATCACATCGGTAGCGATTTGCCCACGGCACACCGGGCCACGGATGAAGGTGCGCACGAAGTATTCGGCGTTGTCCAGCATGAACTGGTAGCGCGCCACCGCCGGGATCGCTTCGAAGGTTTCGAACGGGTTGGCGCGGTGGCGTGGGCCGTAGCCCGGCAGCGCGGCAGCATGCCAGTCGCCGGCGTAGAACAGTTGCTGCACCCGCTTGAGCTTCTGCGGCCCCATCGGGTAGGTGATGTGCGTCTTGTGCACGATCACGCCCTGCACCGGGATCAACCGGTAATAGAAGTCGGTGCCCGGCGGGTCGTTGGGGCGGCGCGTGGCGATCAGGTCGACCGGCTGGCCGCTGGGCGTGCGCGAACGCACCCACTGGAAGAAGTGGCCCTGCTCGCCACCGACGAAGTGGATGTGCGCCAGGAACAGGTGCTCGTAGAGCCAGCGGCCGACCAGTGCCTCGGTGGACCCTGGGCGATTGAGCAGTTCTTCCCAGTCGGCGATTTGCTTGGCTTCGGTTGCGCTCGGCGTGATCGGCTGGTATTCCACCGGCGCGCCGGCGGCCAGCCAGTGGCGCAGGGTGTGGTATTCCTTGTCGGTCAGCCCGGTCACCGCCAGCGGCATGCCTTCCTTGGGGTGGGCGCCGGCATAGGCATCGAACTCCTCGGGCAAGGGGCACATGTTGTTGCGGTTCAGGCCCAGGACGATTTCCTCGGGCAGCTTGGCGTTGGGCGTGAGCGGGGTCTGGTGCCCCAGCTCCAGCATGCGCGCCATCAACGCGGCCTGGCTGCCCTGGTTGTCGAGCACCGAGTAAAAGCCCTTCTTGCGCCACTCGCCCTCACTGTGGGCGTCGTAAAACAGCCGCGTGGTGGCCACCGCCTTGCTCCGCTCACCCTGGTACACCGGCACCTTGGTAGCCCCGCGCACCGCGCCCTCGGGGCTTTCCAGCTTCAGCTGGCAGGCGGCGTCATTGCAGGCATGGCAGGCCACGCATTTCTCGGTGAAGATCGGTTGAATGTCCCGGGTGTAGGAAATAGCCGGGCTCGACTGGGGGGCTTGCCCGAACACCACGCCGCTGATGAGCAGGGCGAAGGCGCCAGCAAGGAAACGATGCACCATGTGCGGAAAGTCCTGGTTCTTGAAAGCCATCACGATTTGTTGCCTGGTCGTTATTGGGTGCCTTGCCGACGCCAGCACCGCCAACATGAGCAAATTTCATGCAAATGGGCGATGCACCTAAAAACCGCGCAGCTTTGTTATGATTCGGCATCTTCTGATATTCGCCCGACCAGGTAGTCCTATGTCCGACCGCAGCGCTCGTCTACAAGCACTCCAGAACGCACTCAAAGAGCGCATCCTGATCCTCGACGGCGGCATGGGTACTATGATCCAAAGCTACCGGCTCGAGGAACACGACTATCGTGGCACGCGCTTTGCCGCTTGGCCAAGCGATGTCAAGGGTAACAACGATTTGTTGCTGCTCAGCCGCCCCGATGTCATCGCCGCCATCGAAAAGGCCTACCTGGATGCCGGTGCCGATATTCTCGAAACCAACACCTTCAACGCCACGCAGATTTCCCAGGCCGACTACGGCATGGAGTCGCTGGTCTACGAGCTGAACGTCGAAGGTGCACGCATTGCGCGCCAGGTGGCCGATGCCAAGACCCTGGAAACACCAGACAAGCCGCGCTTTGTCGCCGGCGTGCTCGGCCCAACCAGCCGCACCTGCTCGATTTCCCCAGACGTCAACGACCCGGGCTACCGCAACGTCACCTTCGATGAGTTGGTCACCAACTACATCGAGGCCACCCGCGGCCTGATCGAGGGCGGCGCCGACCTGATCCTGATCGAGACCATCTTCGACACCCTCAATGCCAAGGCGGCGATTTTCGCCGTGCAGCAGGTGTTCGAAGACGACAATGTCGAACTGCCGATCATGATCTCCGGCACTATCACCGACGCCTCTGGCCGTACCCTGTCGGGCCAGACCACCGAAGCGTTCTGGAACTCGGTGCGCCATGCCAAGCCGATATCCGTGGGCCTAAACTGCGCCCTCGGCGCCAAGGACCTGCGCCCTTACCTGGAAGAGTTGTCGACCAAAGCCGACACCCACGTATCGGCCCACCCCAACGCTGGCCTGCCGAACGCCTTTGGCGAGTACGACGAGACTCCGGCCGAAATGGCGGCCGTGGTCGAAGAGTTTGCCGCCAGCGGCTTCCTCAACATCATCGGCGGTTGCTGCGGCACCACCCCCGGCCACATCCAGGCCATCGCCGAGGCCGTGGCCAAGTACAAGCCGCGCGAAATTCCGGAAATTGCCAAAGCCTGCCGCCTGTCAGGCCTGGAACCGTTCACCATCGACCGCCAGTCGTTGTTCGTCAACGTCGGCGAGCGCACCAACATCACCGGTTCCGCCAAGTTCGCCCGGTTGATCCGTGAAGAGAACTACACCGAAGCGCTGGAAGTCGCCCTGCAGCAGGTCGAGGCCGGCGCCCAGGTGATCGACATCAACATGGACGAAGGGATGCTCGACTCCCAGGCGGCCATGGTGCGCTTCCTCAACATGATTGCTGGCGAGCCGGACATTTCCCGCGTGCCGATCATGATCGACTCCTCCAAATGGGACGTCATCGAAGCGGGCCTCAAGTGCATCCAGGGCAAGGGCATCGTCAACTCCATCTCCATGAAGGAAGGTGTCGAGCAGTTCAAGCACCACGCCCGCTTGTGCAAGCGCTACGGCGCTGCCGTGGTAGTGATGGCCTTCGACGAAGTGGGCCAGGCAGATACCGCCGATCGCAAGCGCGAAATCTGCAAACGCAGCTACGACATCCTGGTCAACGAAGTAGGCTTCCCGCCGGAAGACATCATCTTCGATCCAAACATCTTCGCCGTTGCCACCGGCATCGAAGAGCACAACAACTACGCCGTCGACTTCATTGAAGCCTGTGCCTACATCCGCGATCACCTGCCCTATGCGCTGAGCTCGGGTGGCGTGTCCAACGTGTCGTTCTCGTTCCGCGGCAACAACCCGGTGCGTGAGGCGATCCACTCGGTATTCCTGTTCCATGCCATTCGCAATGGCCTGACCATGGGTATCGTCAACGCCGGCCAGTTGGAGATTTACGACGAAATCCCGGCCGAGCTGCGCGAAAAGGTCGAGGACGTGGTGCTCAACCGCACACCGGAAGGCACTGACGCCCTGCTGGCGATTGCCGACGACTACAAAGGCGGCGGCGCCACCAAGGAAGTCGAAAACGAAGCCTGGCGTTCGCTGCCAGTCGGCAAGCGCCTGGAGCATGCGCTGGTCAAGGGCATTACGGCGCACATCGTCGAAGACACCGAAGAATGCCGCCAGCAATGTGCGCGCCCGATCGAAGTCATCGAAGGCCCGCTGATGAGCGGCATGAACGTGGTCGGCGACCTGTTCGGCGCCGGCAAGATGTTCTTGCCGCAGGTGGTCAAGTCGGCGCGGGTGATGAAGCAGGCGGTAGCCCACCTGATCCCGTTCATCGAAGCCGAAAAAGGTGACAAGCCAGAGGCCAAGGGCAAGATCCTGATGGCTACCGTCAAGGGCGACGTGCACGACATCGGCAAGAACATCGTTGGCGTGGTGCTGGGCTGTAACGGCTACGACATCGTCGACCTTGGCGTCATGGTGCCGGCCGAGAAGATCCTGCAGACCGCCCGCGAACAGAAGTGCGACATCATCGGCCTGTCCGGCTTGATTACCCCGTCGCTGGACGAAATGGTCCACGTCGCCCGCGAAATGCAGCGCCAGGGCTTCGAGCTGCCGCTGATGATCGGCGGCGCCACCACGTCCAAGGCCCACACGGCGGTCAAGATCGAGCCCAAGTACAGCAATGACGCGGTCATCTACGTGACGGACGCCTCGCGTGCGGTCGGCGTGGCTACCCAGTTGCTGTCCAAGGAGCTCAAGCCAGGCTTCGTCGAGAAGACGCGCCAGGACTACGTGGAAGTGCGTGAGCGCACCGCCAACCGCAGCGCCCGCACCGAGCGCCTGAGCTACGACCAGGCGATTGCGGCCAAGCCGCAGTACGACTGGGCGAGCTACCAGCCAGCGGTCCCCTCCTTCACCGGCGTCAAGGTGCTGGAAGACATCGACCTGCGCACCTTGGCCGAATACATCGACTGGACGCCGTTCTTCATTTCCTGGGACCTGGCCGGCAAGTTCCCGCGCATCCTCACCGACGAAGTGGTCGGCGAGGCTGCCACAGCGCTGTACCAGGATGCCCGCGAGATGCTCGACAAGCTGATCGACGAAAAGCTGATCAGCGCCCGCGCGGTGTTTGGCTTCTGGCCGGCCAACCAGGTGGCCGATGACGACATCGAAGTCTATGGCGAGGATGGCGCGGCACTGGCCACCCTGCACCACCTGCGCCAGCAAACCATCAAGCCGGACGGCAAGCCCAACTGGTCGCTGGCCGACTTCGTCGCGCCGAAAGCCAGCGGTGTCACCGATTATGTCGGTGGTTTCATTACCACCGCCGGCATCGGGGCCGAGGAAGTGGCCAAGGCCTACCAGGACAAGGGCGACGACTACAGCTCGATCATGGTCAAGGCACTGGCCGACCGCCTGGCCGAGGCCTGCGCCGAATGGCTGCACGAGCAAGTGCGTAAAGAGCACTGGGGTTACGCCCGCGACGAGCACCTGGACAACGACGCGTTGATCAAGGAGCAGTACAGCGGCATTCGCCCGGCCCCGGGTTACCCCGCCTGCCCGGACCATACCGAAAAGGAAACCCTGTTCCGCCTGCTCGATGGCACTGCCATTGGCGAGACCGGGCCGAGTGGCGTGTTCCTCACCGAGCACTTCGCTATGTTCCCGGCAGCGGCGGTCAGCGGCTGGTACTTCGCTCACCCGCAGGCGCAGTACTTTGCCGTGGGCAAGGTGGACAAGGACCAGATCGAGCGCTACAGCGCGCGCAAAGGGCAGGATGTGAGTGTTAGTGAGCGCTGGTTGGCGCCTAACCTCGGGTACGACAGCTAACTTGGCGTTGGCCTGTTCGCGGGCAAGCCCGCGAACAGGCCGATACAGGCAAGCTCCCAACCCTTGCCTACACTGTCCTTGATTGCCTCTGATTTTTTCAGGAGCCACCATGGACGATTCCAGCCAAGGCAAACCCCCGACCTTCTGGCAGATGCTGCACAGCATCCTTGCCGCCGCCTTCGGCGTGCAAAGCGGCAAAAACCGCGCCCGCGACTTCACCCACGGCAAGGCCAGCCATTTCATTGCACTGGGGGCACTGTTTACCCTGGTGTTCATTGCCGTATTGATTGGCTTGGTGCAACTGGCCATGCACCTTACCCGCTAGCCCGCGAAGAGGCCGAAACAGGCAACATGAAAACGCCTGCGGGGTTCCCTCCCGCAGGCGCTCTGGCTGCATCACGGTCTTGAATAAAGTCTACTGGTGGCTGACCCAATACACGGCAGTGACCACCACCAGGACGATCAGGCAGAGGATCGCCCAGGCATCGACGCTGCTGTCAGCTTTGCGGACCTTGGTTGAATTTCCCATTGCATTGCCTCTTGTAGTGGTTATGGGAATGCACTTCACCACCAGCAGTTAAGACGAGCAATGCCCTTCGCTCAAGCAGGGTCTTTCAATAATCGACTGGCGACGTCAGAAATGGGTACTGATAGCTAGCCGGCCGTCCTTCGGCGCTGTAACGCTGGAAATCAACGCCATAGTCGGCCCGCTCCAGCAGTTTCAACCAACGCTTTGCCTTGGCCTGACCGATCGGCTGCAACACCGGCAGGCGGTGCTCACGCAGTCCGTCACGATTAACCGCCAGCCCTTGGGCGTCATCGTGCAACATCACCATGGCCCAACCACCCAGGCTGAAATGGCCGCCCATCAGCGCGCTCAAGCGCCCGTCGATACGCGCGCGCAAGGCTTCGGGCGAGCTGTTGACCGCACTGAACAGCACATCGCGCCCCGGTTTGCGCCCCGCCTCCTCGAACGCCTGCATGGCACCAAAAGCCATCTCGTCATTGGCCGACCACACCAGGCGCGTGCCCGGGTAGCGCTCCAGTAACTGCTGCGCCTGTTCGTAGGCGCGCTGGCGGCTCCAGCCGCCATACACCACCTGCCGCAGGCGCACTTGGGGGAAGTCGGCCAAGGCGCGGCGCATGCCCTCCTCGCGCAACTGCGAAGCCGGGGTGGTCTTGACCCCGGCAAACGCCACCAGGTCCACCGGCTGGTTGTCGCGGGGCAATTGCGCGACCATCTGCTGCAACATCTCGAAGCCTGCCTGCTCGTCGTTGCTGATCAAGGTGCCCAGGGGCTCGGCATACTTGTCGGGCTGTGCTTCGATGCTACGGGCCTGGCTGGCGGTCAGGCCGTTGTTGACCAGTAACAACTTGACCTCGGTGCCACGCGACAAGCGCATGATCTCCGGTGCCACATACTGTTCATTGACCAGTACCAGGTAGTCCGGCCGCTGTGGCCCGTTGAGGATTGCCCTGGCCTGGGTCAGCGTCAGGTCGGCACGGCGCTCGCTGTACTCCACCCGCAAGGTCATACCCAGCTCGTCCGCAGCAGCCTGCATAAAGCGCGAATAGCTGGCCCAGAACGTCTCGGTGGACAGCCCCGGGTTGAGGAACACCACCGAAGCAGGCTGCGCGTTTGCCGCCAGCGGCAAGGCAAGACACAAGCTTTGGCACAACGCCTTGAGCATGGGCTGTCATCTCTGCAACGCAAACCGTGGATTATAACCGCCACGCCACCTACAACGCACAAATGGCAGTCAGTCTCACATAGTCCATTTGGTTCTTTTCATATGCAAAAACATCACTTTAGCGCATAAACCCAACCTGCTATCTTTCCCCGGCTCCGTACCGGAGTGCGCGGCCGTGCGCGCGAATAGCTGCATGCCTGAGACAGGACTTTTATGTACGTATACGACGAGTACGATCAGCGGATCATCGAGGACCGCGTCAAGCAGTTCCGTGATCAGACCCGCCGCTACCTAGCCGGTGAGCTGAGCGAAGAAGAATTCCGCCCTCTGCGCTTGCAGAACGGCCTTTACATCCAACGTTTCGCGCCGATGCTGCGTGTCGCCGTGCCGTACGGCCAGCTGAACGCCAACCAGGTCCGCACCCTGGCCAAGATCGCTCGCGACTACGACAAGGGCTACGCCCACATTTCCACCCGCCAGAACGTGCAGTTCAACTGGCCGGCACTGGAAGACATCCCGGACATTCTTGCCGAGCTGGCCACCGTGCAGATGCACGCGATCCAGACCAGCGGCAACTGCCTGCGCAACACCACCACCGACCAGTTCGCTGGTGTGGCCGCGGACGAAATCATCGACCCGCGCCCATGGTGCGAAATCGTCCGCCAGTGGACCACCTTCCACCCGGAATTCGCCTACCTGCCGCGCAAGTTCAAAATTGCCATCAACGGTTCGCAGGAAGACCGCGCCGCCATCGAAGTGCACGACATTGGCCTGGAGCCGGTGCGCAATGCAGCTGGGGAGCTAGGCTTCCGTGTGCTGGTCGGCGGTGGCCTGGGCCGCACCCCAGTGGTGGGCTCGTTCATCAACGAGTTCCTGCCATGGCAGGACCTGATCAGCTACCTCGACGCTATCCTGCGCGTGTACAACCGTTACGGTCGCCGTGACAACAAGTACAAGGCGCGGATCAAGATCTTGGTCAAGGCCCTTACCCCAGAAGTGTTTGCCGAGAAGGTCGAGGCCGAAATGGTCCACCTGCGTGGCGGCAACAGCACCCTGACCGAAGCCGAAGTGCAGCGTGTATCGCGCCACTTCGTCGACCCTGAGTACCTGGCCCTGGACAACGTCGACTACGCCGCCCAAGACGCCGAGTACCCAGGCTTCGCCCGCTGGCGTTCGCGCAACACCCGCGCCCACAAGCGCCCTGGCTACGTGGCCGTAACCCTGTCGCTCAAGCCTACTGGCGTCGCCCCAGGCGACCTGACCGACAAGCAGCTGGACGCCGTGGCCGACCTGGCCGAGCGCTACAGCTTCGGCTTCCTGCGCACCTCGCACGAGCAGAACATCATCCTCGCCGACGTCGAGCAGCGCCAACTGCACGCCCTGTGGCTAGAATTGCGCGAGGGCGGCTTCGCCACCCCGAACATCGGCCTGCTGACCGACATCATCTGCTGCCCGGGCGGTGACTACTGCTCGCTGGCCAACGCCAAGTCGATCCCAATCGCCGAGTCTATCCAGCGCCGCTTCGACGACCTGGACTACCTGTTCGACATCGGCGAAATCGACCTGAACATCTCCGGCTGCATGAACGCCTGCGGCCACCACCACGTGGGCCACATCGGCATCCTCGGCGTGGACAAGAAGGGCGAGGAGTTCTACCAGGTATCGCTGGGCGGCAATGCCGCGCGTGGCGCGAGCCTGGGCAAGATTCTCGGCCCGTCCTTCGCCCAGGATGCCATGGCCGATGTGATCGAGAAGCTGATCGCCGTGTACGTCGAGCAACGTACCGAGGAAGAGCGTTTTATCGACACCTACCAGCGTATCGGCATCGACCCCTTCAAGGAACGCGTCTATGCAGCGAATCATTAAGAACAACCAGATCGTCGACGAAACCTGGCACTTGCTGCCCAAGGAAACCTCGTTTGACGAGCTGACCAACTGCGACGACTACATCGTCCCGCTGCAGATGTGGCGCGACCATGCCCACGTGCTCAAAGTCCGCGATGGTGGCCTTGGCGTGTGGCTGGACAGCGACCAGGAAGCGGAAGAAATTGGCGAAGACGTGCAGCACTTTCAGGTCATCGCCCTGAACTTCCCGGCGTTCACCGACGGGCGCAGCTACTCCAATGCGCGCCTGCTGCGTGAGCGCTACGGCTTCAAGGGCGAGCTGCGCGCCATTGGCGACGTACTGCGCGACCAGTTGTTCTTCATGGCCCGTTGCGGCTTCGATGCGTTCGCCATCCGTGCCGACAAAGACCCGGAAGACGCACTGCAAAGCCTGAAGGACTTCTCGGTGACCTACCAGGCCGCCACCGACCAGCCGCTGCCGCTGTTCCGCCGCCGCTGATCGTCACCTGCAATGCCTGACGGCCCGCCTGTATGGCGGGCCGTTTCGTTTCCCTGTGCCGGCCCTTTCGCGGGTGAACCCGCTCCCACAGGGATCGCACCGCACTCAAAAGCGGTGCAGTACCTGTGCCCGCGAAAGGGCCGGTACAGGAAGTAAACCCTATTCCAGCAACACAGGCACAACTTGCCCGCCCATTCTTGACTGTGAATCAAATGACCTTGGCCCCGCCCTAGCTTAATCACCCCCCCAAAAAACCGCACACTGCTCCCCACACGAAGCGCGTTCGAACCCGAGCGAGCAGACTCGGTTCGCTTTACCCTTTCTTCAGCAGGAGCAGATCCATGAGCATTCCATCCTTCGGCCTCGGCACCTTCCGCCTCACCGGCCAAGCCGTCATCGACTCGGTCAAGTCGGCCCTGGAACTGGGTTACCGAGTCATCGACACCGCGCAGATCTACCAAAACGAAGCCGACGTTGGCCAAGCCATCGCCGAAAGCGGTGTGCCGCGCAGCGAGCTGTTCATCACCACCAAAATCTGGGTCGACAACTACGCTGCCGACAAATTGATCCCCAGCCTGCGCGACAGCTTGAAAAAACTGCGTACCGACTACGTCGACCTGCTGCTGATCCACTGGCCGGCCCCGGGCAATGGCATTGAACTCGCCGAATATATGCAAGCCCTGGCCGAAGCCAAGAAGCAGGGCCTTACTCGTCAGATTGGCGTGTCCAACTTCAACATCGAGCTGACCCGCCAGGCCATCGAAGTGGTTGGCGAAGGCGAAATCGCCACCAACCAGATCGAACTCAGCCCGTACCTGCAGAACAGCAAGCTGACCGCATTCCTGAAAGAACAAGGCATCACTGTCACCTCCTACATGACCCTGGCCTACGGCAAGGTCCTGAAAGACCCGGTACTGGCCGCGATCGCCGCCAAGCACAAGGCCACCGTCGCCCAGGTTGCCCTGGCCTGGGCCCTGCAGTTGGGCTACGCGGTGATTCCGTCGTCGACCAAGCGCGAAAACCTGGCCAGCAACCTGCTCGCCCGTGACCTTAAGCTGGACGCCGACGACCTGGCACACATTGCCAAGCTTGAGCGCAATGGCCGCGAAGTCAGCCCTGACGGCCTGGCGCCAAACTGGGATGTCGACTAAGCCGTATAGCCTGCTGGCGGATGCTGCGCGGTAGCGCAGCCCGGGCATTGTTCCACGCACCGCAATTCTGAAATGCCAGGCACATCCATTCCCTGCGCGGGCATCGGCTACTAATCTCTTACAAGCCAATTGACCTGAGGAGAACCCCGATGTCTCGCCCACCCCTTCCGCCCTTCACCCGCGAAAGCGCGATCGAAAAGGTTCGCCTGGCCGAGGATGGCTGGAACAGTCGCGACGCGGCCAAGGTCGCACTCGCCTATACCCTCGACACCGTCTGGCGTAACCGCGTCGAGTTCCCCCGTGGCCGTGCCGAGGTCGAAGCGTTCCTGAGCCGTAAATGGAACCATGAACTGGAGTACCGCCTGATCAAGGAGCTGTGGGCCTTTACCGGCAACCGCATTGCCGTGCGCTATGCCTACGAGTACCACGATGACAGCGGCCAGTGGTACCGCGCCTATGGCAACGAGAACTGGGAGTTTGCCAACGATGGGCTGATGCAGAACCGCCATTCCAGCATCAACGAGCACCCCATCAGCGAAGCCGAGCGCAAGTTCCGCTGGCCGTTGGGCCGGCGCCCGGATGATCACCCCGGGCTCAGCGAGCTAGGGCTGTGATTAGCCCAGCGGCAGGGTAATCCGCACGTCCAATCCGCCACCGGGGCGGTTGCCCAGGGTTATGCTGCCGCCCTGCTCCAGCACGATGGCCCGTGCTGCCGGCAGGCCCAGGCCAACCCCCCCGGTGTCACGGTTGCGTGAGCCTTCGATACGGTAGAACGGCGCAAATACCTGCTCGTGTAGCTCTGGCGCAATGCCAGGCCCGCGATCCTGTACGGTTATTTCGATCTGCCTGGCGCTGACCGCCAACACCACCGTGGGCTCGCGGCCATATTTCGCAGCATTGTCGATCAAGTTGACCAGCACCCGCCTGATCCCCACTGGCCGCCCGCTATACACACAGCGGTGCGGCCCGCTGAGGACGACCTCGACCCCCGCATCCTTGAAATCGTCCACCACAGTCAGCAGCAACTCACCCAGGTCGAAAACGGTAGTCTGTTCCAGCCGTGCGTCATCACGGAAAAAACCCAGCGCCGCATCGACCATCGCCTGCATCTCGTCGACGTCCTTGAACAGCTTTGCCTGTAGCTGGGCATCGTCGATAAACTCGGCGCGCAAGCGCATGCGTGTCAGCGGTGCGCGCAAGTCATGGGAGATGGCCGCAAGCATCTGGGTGCGGTCGTTAAGAAAATGCTTGAGCTGCGCCTGGGTAGCGTTGAAGGCGAGAATGGCCTGGCGCAGGTCGTGGGGGCCCACTACCGGGATGGGTGGGGCGTTGAAGTCCTTGCCAAAGTGCCGCGCCCCTTCGGCAAAACGCTCCAAGGGTTTGGCCAGGTATCGCGCAGCCAGCAGCGCGACAGCCAGGCTGGAAACCAGCATCAACGCCAAAATGATCAGGTTGCGCGGCAGTTCATCAAGGCCCCAACTGCGGTAGGCAGCGCGGAATAGCACCCAGGATTTATCGGTGAGTTCAATCATCAGGGCATAGCCACGTTCAGCTGCGTAACCCGGTATGTCACCAGGCTCAAAGACCTGTACTTGGGCAGCCGGGCGCTTGAGCAGCGCTCGCAACAGCGGCGTGCCCTGACGGAGTTCAGCATCGACTAACAGCGGCATGCCGGCTTCCTGATAGTGCTGCAACCATTGCACGGTGTAAGACCCATCGCCCGCAGCGCTGGCGAGTGTGGCGCGCTGCGCCATGGGTGCGGCATCGAGGATACGGGTAACCGCTGCAACCTTTTCGATCAAACCGCTCTCCAGCAGGGGTGGCTGCGCCCATACGCTCAGTAGCAGGCTGAACAGCACTTTCAGCAGCAGCAGGAAAAGCATCGCGGCCAATGTGGTCAGGGCAATCCAGCGGGCTATGGTGATTTTTGGCTGCGGCAAGCCCCGGCGAACCCGGGCGAGCAAGTTCATCGCTTAACCACCGTGGGCGCGAACAGGTAACCGGCGTTACGCAAGGTGCGGATCAGCGGTTCGCTGCCCGCGTCGGTTTCAAGCTTGCGGCGCAGCCGGCTAACCTGCACGTCAATGCTGCGATCATAGGCGTCGTAGCCATCGCCACGGGCCAAGTCCAGCAACTGCTGGCGGCTAAGCACCCGCCGTGGATGCTCGGCAAACACCCACAACAATTCAAATTCACCGTTGGACAAGGGGATCAACACGCTGTCCGGCGAGCGCAGTTCGCGGCGCACCACATCCAGCTGCCAGCCGGCAAACTCCAGCATCGCGCAAGCATGGCCCGCCGCACCGGCAGCCGCTTCGCCGGCACGGCGCAGCACTGCCCTCACCCGTGCCAGCAGTTCACGGGCGGCGAAGGGCTTGGTCAGGTAGTCATCTGCGCCTAGTTCCAGGCCAACCACCCGGTCACTCAACTCACCCATGGCAGTGAGCATGATCACCGCCACCCTATGCTCGGCCAGCAACCGCTGACACAACACCAGGCCGCTGTCGCCAGGCAGCATCACATCTAGAATGACCAGGTCTGGCACGCGCCGCTCAAGGGCCTGCCAGAGCGCTTTGCCATCCCGGGCCACGTCCACCTCGTAACCATGCTGGCAGAGAAACTTCTGCAGCAGATCGAGCACCTCGACATCATCGTCGACTATCAGCAAATGGCTCACAAAAAAGCACCGCAAAACTAGGTTAGCAAGGCGTACTTTAAGGCCATCCCCACGCAGCCGTCATATATTTCAACCCGGTAACAAAGTGGCGAAGTCGAGATAATCCGGACATTCCCAGGCAAACAAAACTGCCCAGCATCGCCAACAGTTCTTGCCAGGATTGTGTTTATGTCCCGTTCATCCTCCACCTCCCGTTCAGCGCGCTCTGCCGCGCTGGTCTTGTCGCTGCTGGCGGCGGGAGGCTACAGCCAACGCGCCCCCGCCACGCTGGCCTGCGGCAATGTCGCCTATCAAGTCAGTGACCCGGCGGAGCCGGCCAACCGCGCCGTGTTCGCCTTCAACCGCACGCTCGATGACTACCTGCTGGCCCCCGTTGCCCGCGGCTACAGTGCGCTGCCGGGTTTCGCCCAGCAGGGCGTGCATAACTTTGCCAACAACTTCGGTGAGCCCAAGGTGTTGATCAACGACCTGCTGCAGGGCAATGGCGAACGGGCAATGACCAGCCTCTCGCGCTTCATCTTCAACACCACCCTGGGTGTGGCGGGGCTGGTCGATGTTTCTGGAAAAATGGGGCTGAGCCAGCACAGGTCGGACTTTGGCCAAACCTTTGGGGTATGGAACATCGCCACCGGCCCCATCGTCGAGCTGCCGCTGCTGGGCACTCATAACCTGCGCGATGCCACCGGTACGGTGCTGGGGATGGCGTTGGACCCGTTTGGCGGCAACAGCGACACCGTCGATACCCTGGGCAATGTTGCCACGGCGGGGGCTATCGTCGACGCGCGCGCCGAAGCACTGCCACTGACCGACCTGCTGCGTACCTGGCCTGATTATTACCTCGCGCTTCGCGACTATACCGCGCAGCGGCGCAGCAACCGGGTGGCAGAGGGCAAGGCCGGCGAGCTTGGGCAGTGGCCGGTAGATTGTGCGGGGGGTGCTCATGAGCAATGATGGCCAAGACGCCGTGCTGTTGTTCCGGCGCCTGGAAGGCGCTGCCCGGCAACCGTTGTTGCTGCACGAACTGGAGGCGCGGGTTTCTGCCGATGGCCGCAGCCTGGTCCTGAGCCGCTACCGCGAACGGTTCACCGCCGAGGGCAAGCCCTATCGGCACGAGGCTCACCGCAGCGTACCAATTGCCGCCTTACTGCGCTGGATGGCCCGTCAGGGCCAATCGCTGTGAAGGGGCCGGGCAAGTGTCCGGCCCCTTCGTCCCCCTGCGGGTCAGGCGGCTTGGTTATTGACAGCCGCCAGCAGCAACGGCGCGGCCTGCTCGTCGGCCATTGCCGGGTAAACGTGCATGTGCATCAGGTCACTCCACTCCAGGCTCCATTGCAGGACCGGCTCCAAGCGGTCGCTTTCGACCACGGCAAAGCCCAGCAACTGCCCCACGGCATACCAGCGGCCATGGACTTTTACTTCTGCGGGGGCCGCGCCGCCGGTCCTGGCGAAACGCGTGAGTACGGCATTGCGGTTTTCCGGGGCGATGGTCCAATGAATGATGAACAACATGTGGCACCTCCCAGTTGCGCTCGGCACCTGTTTGAAGCGCCCACCCTCGGGGTGCCGGGGGCCGGGAGTGAACGCCTGGGTACAGGGCTGCTCCTACTGCGCCAGGCCTCGGCCGGAACGAATACTCCCTGTTTAGGCATAGCAGGTTTTTGCGCCCAAAGCACACAGGCCAGCAATGCGCCAGGCTGCAGACCAGCCGCCACAAACCGTGTTGAAATCTTCGCGCTCAATCAACTGGGGTGGCGGTCATAGGCCTCACGGGTCAACTTCAGTATCAATGCCCGTTCGGCCAGCAACCGCTCCGCCTGCACCCGTGCCACTGCATCCCGGTACGCCTGGTCGCCGGTCTGCTGACGCTGTTCGAACAAGGCATCGACGCGGTCATGGAAGGGCGCATTCATGGTCTCGAACGCTTGCGGGTAGGTGGCCTGCAGATAGCCTTGCCAGAATTCGCGCTGCGCCAGCGAGCGGCTCAGGGCATCGCGCGTTTCAGCATCCCACACCTCCCGCTCGGCAATGTCCAGGTCGGTACTGGTCACGCCACTGACCTGCGCAAAGTGCATGCTTGACGCCTGACCCGGTAGGCGCAAGGTTTCGGCCAAGCCTATGCGATAGGCCAAGTGCACCTCGACGTCGTCGACGGGTATATAGGCATCGCGGCTACGCTCGCGCTGGATATGCTGCGTGGCGATGCGGTCCACCTCGTCCAGGCGGAACAGCTCGCGCCCCAGCCGCAGTAGCGGGCGCATGGCTTTCAGCCCTTGCAAGCCCGCAGTGCGTTGAGCCACCAGGGTGCGCACCTCAAGGGCGCTGAGGATCAATAGCATCTGGTCGGCACAACTGCGTGGGCCGGACGCCTGCTGGAATACCGCCTCGCGCACCTCCCCGTCCAATACACAGGCCTCGATGATGTCCCACACCCGTCGGCACATGTCCTTGGGCTGGCGCGTAAAGTCTTGCGAGCGGGAGAAATCGGTGAAGAACCGGAACAAGTCCTGGGCCCCCTCCTCAGCCGCCAACGCGTCCCATTGCGCCAAGCGGCGCGGCTGGTCCGCCTGGCTGACGCCATGTAGCCAGCGCAGGCGTTCGTCCTCCAGGGCCTCCACATGGTTACGCGCGGGCATGATGCGCAGCGCCTGTGCCTCCAGCAGTTCACGAAGGTGGATGACGGCCTGCTGCGCAAGGGGATTGCCATGCAGGTAGATCCGGTAGGGATCGTCTCGCATCAGCTCCAATGCCCGCTGCGGGAGGGTGCCGATGTGGTTTTCCCGCAGGTCGATCAGGGTCAAGGTCGACGATTCCAGCAGCCGCAGAGGCACCGCGCAAAGTCCGTGGCCCGCAGGTACAGGCTGCGCAAACGCAGTAGGCCGCTGACCTCGGGGGCGCGGCCCAGCAGGTTGCTGTTGAGGTTCAGCGAATGCAGCCTGCGCAAGGCGGCAATTCGCCGTTCGCTGGCGGCATTGAGGGCAATGTGGTTCTCCGCCAGATGCAGCACTTCCAGCTCAGCCAAGTGCTCAATGCCGGCCGGCACCTCCAGCAGCACATTGCCACGCAGGTCCAGCCTGCGTACGCCGCTAAACCGCTGCAGGAAGCTGGCATCGATACTGACCAGGCTCATGTTGCGCAAACTCAAGTGCGTGACATGGCTGAAATCGACGCTTTCAGGCAGCCGCGGCAAGGCGCCGACGCGCCAGCCATGAATGTACAGCGCATAGTTACCATGAGCGTCATGGCTCAGCCGCTGCCAGGCGCGTCGAATCGTGCGGGCCACCCAGCTGCGGCGCAGGGCTTGAACGCGGCTGGCGGACTCCCGGCGCCAGGTGGTCAGGGTGTTTTCAAGTTGACGCGACTGCTCCAGGAGCTGGTAATAGCGGTTCCACGGCGTCATGCCAAAACGGCTCGACGAGGCCAAAAACTCCTCCACCTGGCTGTCGCTGTACGTGGGGAACAACCGCCTCAGTGCCTGGCGCAATGCCTCGCTGCTGCTTTCCCCACGCCCGCTCAGCGGGTAGCCCAGGCGGCCATCGGCCAGCCGCACCGGAGGGCGTACGCCGGTACCGATGGGGGCCATGCCCAGCAATGTGGCAAGCCCTTCACGTTTGTCGAAGGCCCGCTGGGCCAAGGCTTGCGCAAGCTGCTCGGCCGAAAGGTCAGCGGCGCCCAACAGCGCACGCTGGGTCTCACTGAGCTGCCACAAAAGCGCCTGCATCAGGCAGTCCTCCTTACCCGCCCCGGCCAACGGCTGGCCTGCGGCACCCAATGCCAGGTAGCCCGCCGCGCCCTTTTCGATGACCCTAACCTCACTGGCGCCCAGGTCGCCCACTTGGGCAAGCAGTGGCGCGGTCAGCCGCGAATCGCGCAACTCCAGGCGTAGCGAGCCGGGCCAGGGCAGCCAGTCCCGCAACAAGCCAAGGGCCAGGCGTTCGGTATCGGCGGTTACCGCCGGTGCCTGGTGCAGGCCCGCGCAGGCTCGGTCCAAGCGGCTGTCCCGCACCCACCAGCGCGCCTGCTCGGCCAACTGCAACGGTACACGTTGTTCACCCACCATGCGCTCGACCAGGGTTTCGTCCGCCTGCGCGACGATTTCCCGCGCGCCACGCGCGGTCAAGCCAGTAAAGTCACGTAGCAGCAGCTGCTCGGCAGATGACGAGGCCACTTGCAGTTGTGCGACGTGGTGCTCGAATGCGGCCCCTTGCAATGCCGGAAACTGGCTGTGCAGTTGCTGACGCTGCAACGCATCAAGCAACCGCGCAGGTGCGTTGCCCTCCTGCACATGCAGCAAACGCAAACGCGCCTCATCGAACCCCGTTGCCAGCATCACCTGGTTGGCGAGCCGCTCATCCACCTCGGCCAGGCCACTGCCCAACCGCTGCAGCAAGGTGACACCTTGCCAGTCCTGAGGTGTTTCCAGCTCGTGCCGCCAGGCGCCATCCCCGTGGTGGCGTAGTTGCGGCGTATAGGCTTCGGCACGGGTCGGGTGCTGGATATACAACTGATCCTCGGCCAGCTCACCCGTCACCCGGTAAGCCGCTTGATGGGTGCGCAGGTAGGCCTTGCCGGCCACGCTGACCCGCTGGCCGACTGCAGCCTCGCGCTCCGCCAGGGCGTAGGCCTGCAAGCTGGGATCTATCAGCCTGCGCTCGCCTAGCGCAGTACTCACTGGCGCCAGCGTGTCGACGAACGACGAACGCGGCAGCAGGGTTTCAGTGGCCACCCCGACAGCCGTGCCCACGGCCAGTTGCCCGACATTCGCGGCGACCCCTAGTGCATGCGCCAGCGCCCCCTGGCGATCACCCAACTGCCAGTCGACATAGCCTTCGTAAACGTCGTCTACCACCTGCAATGCCGCGATGGCTAGCAGCGGCAAGCCCAGGCTCGGCACATAGAAACTCGCCAGCCCCAACAAGTCGAGGCCAACACGGGCATAGAAGTGCAACCGCCGATCCCGTTCGAGGCTGTCCTGAACGCCGGTTGGTACTGCCAGCACCTGCGCATCGTCGAACAGGGTGTCGAGCTGAGTCTTGCGCAGGTGCTTGAACAACGGTTGGCGAATAACCTCGTGACGCCCGTCGAGCTCTACGGGTGCGTGCGCGCCACCCTGCGCCATCGCGCTGACCAACGCCACGCTGAAGGGTTCACGATCACGCTCACTGACAAACCGTTGAAAGTATTGGGGATAGCCGGGCAAGCGAAACAGCTTGCCCAGCGTCTGGAACAAAGCCTCCCAGGACGCATACCAAGTCATCGCCCCCTGAGGGTCATCTGGCAGCCAGCACAGCACGCCTTCCAGCTGCCCCTTGCCCCCATCATCGCGGTGCAGTTCGAAGGCCACGGCCCCCCGTACACGCTTGCCCAGGATACGCAATGCTACTGGGCGCATGCGCGTAGCCACGCCGGGCGCCGAGGTAATCGCCGTCAGGCACTGCAGCAGCGCGGTTTCGCCAATGTCGCCTTTAAGCGCAGCCAGGCGCAGGGCCGCTTCGAACGCATGGCGATGAGCGTGCTCAAGCAGTGCTGCCACACGTTCACCGGTGTCACCCGGGGCGCTCAAACGCGCCTTCAGATAGGCCTGGTACTGCCCGCCGATATCGAGCGTGCGGCAAAGGCCGGCAAAGGCCCGGGCAGTCATTGGCAAGGTCTTGCCGTTAGCATCGAGCAGTTCCGAGGCATCGGTCAGCCCAAGCGATAGCGTTTCGCCTTGGCCGAAATTGTGCAGCGCGGCCGCCAGCAAGCTGTGCTGCAAAGTGCGCTCGCGAACGGCGCCCGGTACGTCGCCACGGGAGACCGGGTAGCGCTCCAGCAGGTGCAGCCGCAGCGTCGCCTTACGCACATCCAGCAGGCGCGCAAGCTGCGCGGAAAGCGCGCGCTGTAGCAAGGGGGCGGCAAAAGCATCCAACGGTGTGATGCCACCGAGCAATACCTGCAATTTTTGCTGCACGGCTTGTTGTGCCTGCAAACAGGTATTCAGCTCGACCAGGCGCTGGGCAGGCGCCTGGGTCAGCCAGCTGGGCAGGCAGCTGGCGATCACGTCATCAATGCAACCTTGCGGGCGTGCGGGGGTTGGCATACTGGGCCTCTCCTGTGTGGGAAAGGCCCATCACACCTTGATGGGGGCGCTGGCGGCGGTAGTTATGTCTGCAATACCGCGATACATCAGTTGCGCAACACTCGCTGCCTGATCTTGCGCAGCAACCCTGCCAAGCCGTGTACAGTACCCTAATAACAAAGCCCAAAAAGGAGCCCGGCACATGACCGTAACGCTGTCCCCCCTGCAAATCGACTGCGATTTCGACTCCGGCAATATCCAGGTGCTGGATGCCAGCAACCCGGCCCAGGTGCACCTGGCCATCCGCCCCGACACCCACAGCGGCCACTACCAGTGGTTCCACTTCAAAGTCAGCGGGCTGACGCCGGGCCAGGTCCATCGCTTCAGCCTCGACAACGCCTCCGGCTCCTCCTACAAAAACGCCTGGAGCGGCTACAACGCAGTGGCCTCCTACGACCAGCACACCTGGTTCCGCGTGCCCAGCCAGTTCGACGGCACAGCACTGTCGTTCGAGGTAAGCGCCGAACAGCCGCAAATCTGGTTCGCCTACTTCGAGCCCTACTCGCGCGCCCGTCATAACCAGCTGATCGAACGGGCGCGGCAATTACCGGGGGTCGAATTGCTCGCCAGTGGCCGCAGCGTACAGGGCCGCGACATTCCGCTGCTGCGTGCCGGTGATGGTGGCGCTGGCAAGCGCAAGCTGTGGCTGATTGCCCAGCAACATCCGGGCGAACACATGGCCGAATGGTTCATGGAAGGGCTGATCGACCGCCTGCAGGCCAACGATGCGGTGGTCCGGCAATTGCTGACCAAGGCCGACCTGTACCTGATCCCCAACATGAACCCCGACGGTGCCTTCCTCGGCCACTTGCGCACCAACTTCAAGGGCCAGGACCTCAACCGAGCTTGGCAGGATGCCAGTATTGAACTCAGCCCCGAGGTGTTCTACGCCCAGGCACAGATGAAGCAATACGGCGTCGATGCCTTCATCGACGCGCATGGCGACGAAGAGATACCCCATGTGTTCACTGCCGCCTGCGAGGGCAACCCGGGCTATACGCCGCGGCTAGCCAAACTGGAAGCGCAGTTCCGCAACACCCTGTGCAGCCTGACCCGCGACTTCCAGACCGTGCATGGCTACACCCGCGATGAGCCCGGGCAAGCCAACACCACGTTGGCTTGCAATGCGGTGGGCATGGCCTATGACTGCCTGTCACTGACGCTGGAAATGCCCTTCAAGGACCATGACGACGCGCCCGATGCGCGTACCGGCTGGTCGGGGGCGCGCTCGAAGGCGCTGGCCGGAGCGGTGCTGGAGACGTTGGCGAAGATGGTTGATGATTTGCGCTGAGATCTTGCCTGATGAAAATCTGACAGCTTGCGCCATTGAACTGTAGGAGCGGGCTTGCCCGCGAACACGGGCCGTGCCACCCACCGCGGTGCCTGCTTCGCAGGTGAACCCGCTCCTACAAAAGCGCACCCCACCGGTAGATACCTGCTAGCCACGCGGGCATGGGCTGTATCAGAACTGCACATCCAGGATCACACTGTCGGTATAAGTCGCCGCCGGCGGTGTAGCCTGGTCGGTATAAACCTTGGCGTTGTAGTTGAACACCTGGCTACCAGTGCCGGTACCCGCGCCGGGGTTCACATCCGCGTCGGTACTGGCGCGTCGCGCAGTTCCCAGCAAACCCCAACGCTCCACCCCGGCGCTTTTAAAGATGTCATAAGCCAAATAGTTGTTGGCCGGCGACTTCATCCGCCGTCGCCCACTGGCCACGTTCTGCCCGTCATTCAGGCCCACCGTGTAGCTGCTGCCCTTGGTGCAAGACACGCTCAGGCTCTGGCTCACCGTGGCAAACCCCACCACCACTGGTGCGCTTCCAAAGCTGATGTTGGGCGTGGTGATCTGGCAGTCGTTGGTCACCGTCATGCTCACGAGCAGGGTATTGCTACCGCTGCTCGTGTCATGGCCTATGCAAAACCCACCCAAGCCGATCCCCTCGCAATAATCCCAGGTCCACTCGACGTTGAGCGTTTCCTGATAAAGCCCTGCCGCAACGTTGCTGCCGACCTGCGTGCGCATGTAGAGGGGCACGTTCTTGGGCGTACCGTTGAGCAACCCCAGCACATCGAGAATGCCGGTGGTCCTGTACTCGAAGGGCGTGCCGCGGGTGATCGGATAGGCAGTGGTGGCGTTGGCATATAGCCTGTACGGGATGACGTCCCCGGTTGGCCCCACCAGGCCACCGGTAGTAGCCGTGATCTTGATCTTGAAAGAGTCCGTGCTGCTGAGCACACTCAACACTGAACCGCTGCACTGCAAACCCGAGTTGCTGCTGGAGGCCAGCTGTACCACGTTCAGTACTTGATTCGAGTTGAGCGAGCCAAACGCCGCTGGCGCCGTCGCTACTGACGTGCACTTGGCCCACGCTGGGCCAGCCCCGGCCAACACGGCGCAGGCCCACAAACACTGCCAGCAAGCCTTCATTTGCACACCAACGGGCCGATCAAGGGGACCGAGCCTGGCGCTTCAGGCAGGTCGAACGCCACCTGGCATTGCCCGCCCCCTTCCACCTCTACCTGCAGGCGGTTATGCGGCGCCAGGTTCTCCAGGTACACCAGGCCATCCCAGCCGACCACCGCCTGGCTGCCACTTTCGGCATGGGTGACGCGGCTGCCCAGCTTGAGCACCTGCTGGTTGCCGTCCACCAGTTCGACACTGGCCGCCAGTACGCGCCTGAGCGGAAACTCCAGCAAGTAGCCGCTCCCCCGACGCACCGCCACGCGTTGTTCAACTTCCGGCGCGAGGATGTCCGGCGGCAGGTCCATGGGGTCGATCTCGTACTTGCCGCGGTAGTAACCGCTGCTGTATGGCACCAGCAGATGACCGCCGCCATCGGTACGGCCAACCACTTGGTTTTCATAGCGTACCGGTACATCGGCGTAACCACTGGTGCTGACTACCACGAAGGCATCGTCGATGCGGTTAGCGGCGAACAGCCCGGCATCCATCCACACCAGCGAACCGCTGGCGTCGGCCCAGCGGGTCATCTCGTCACTGCTGCCATACACACCGGCCTGCAACTGCACCGACTGCAGGCGCCAGGTAGCATCGGCCTGGCGATAGGCATCGCGGTCGTTACCAGTGGCATAACCCAGGTTGTAACCAACACCACCGCCCACCGGCACCGCACGGCTGTAGTTGGCCCGCTGCAAGCGCTCACCTTCCTGGCTGCGCTCCAGGCCCAAGGCCAGGGTGCCGTGCAGGTCGAACGGAATGACCAGTTGCGCCTGCAGCGCCCACTGGTTGTCACCCACTTCACGGTTGGCCGACAGGTACACGCTGCTGTTGCCCCACAGGGGCCTGCTGTAGCTCAGGTTGACCAGCCGGGTGCGTGTGCCGTCGCCGGCGCGCACGTCGAAGTAGCCGGCGCCGATGCTGCCGTATTGGTTCAGGTTGAGGCTGAGGGTGACTTGTTCGCTGCGCTGGCTTAGCTGCAGGTCCGAGCTGTCGACCCGGGACAGGTCGGCATAGTCGCCGTGGCGTTGCAGGCGCTGGTAGCTGAAGCCGATGCGCTGGCTGTTGTACTGGTAACCAAGGGCGACTTGATGCCCCTTGTCGCCGTCAAACTGGCTGTGTGCCAGGGCGGCATTGAGCACCCCGAAGTTGCCCAGCTGCATATTGCCGCCAAGGCCACCCAGCATTAGCGAATCAGCGGTTTCTGCATGGGTTTCCAGGGTAAACCTGTCGCTGACCCCGTAACGCAGGCTGGCCGAAGCAACCCCAGGGCCGTAGGCGAAATCGCGCACGCCGTAATCACGGCGCAGGCTACCGGCAGCCACCGAATAGTCGGCTAGGCCCTTCTGCAGTAGGCTGCTGGTGACATAGAACGGCAAGGTGGTCGATACCTGCCGGCCAAGGGCATCGGTGGTGACCACTACCGCCTCCCCGGCGCCGTTGATGTACGGCACGTTGGTCAACGTATAGGGGCCGGGCTGCAGCTCGGTGGTGCTGGACTTGTAGCCGTTGATGAACAGGTCGAGCGAAGTCGGTACCGCCGCTTCGCCGGCGAACGCTGGCAAGGGGTAGGTGACCAGGTCAGGCCGTGCAGCAAAATCGCGCGACAACTGCAGGCCGCCCACCCGCACCGAGCTACTCCAGGGCAAGGCTCCGGTCACCAGGTCACCGCCCTCGTAAGTTAACAGGCGCTGCTCGTCGGTGAAGCGCCAGGTGGTGTCGTAACGCAGAAAACCCTGGCGCGTGTCGTCAGCCTGCGCCCCCTGGAACGATTGGCGCCACTGCCCCGTGCTGGCGAAGGTGCCCCAGTTGTCGAACACGCGCAGCTCGTTCCAGGCCGCCAGGTAAGTGCCGCCATCATCGGTGTCGTTAAGGTAAAGGTCGTAGTTGAACAAGGCACCAAAACTGCTAAGCGCATCGCTGGCCGGATACAAGCTGCGCTCACCCACTTGCTGGTCTGGCAACCAGGCCGGCGGCACTTGCAACAGCAGGCGTTGGTTTTGGCTGTCGTAGTCGGTGTGCAGCCCAGGCACGGTAGCCAGGGCCACTTCGCCTTGGGGATTACCTGGCAACGACACACCCGCCGCTCGCAACACTTCACTGCCCAGGTACAGCTGCCCTGCCCGCTGCTGCACCGGTACCAGTTCAGCCCTGGGCATCTGGTTCACCAGCAGGTCGAGGTACAGCGTGGCATCGGCAATGGCAGACATCTCCGTGGGCAGAGGGGGCAGGTCGTCGGCCAGCGCCAGGCCAGGGCTGAACATAGCCAAACCCAGGCACCAGTGGCGCGTCGCCGCCGTCAGCCGTTTCACGGACGGTTGCCGACCATTGCCGGGTCCTGCCTGGCCCTTGCGTGGCATTCTGGCGCTGGCTCATTGACCTTGGCGGATGGCGTCCGCGCTACTCTGGCCGTTCACCCGCCCCTTCAGCACGCTGCCGGAACTCGGCACCAGCGGCGCCGGCCAGCGCATACTGGCCCCCGGCAGCACATAGCCCAGCAGGCCCTCGGCCAGTGGCTTGCTATGGCTGCCCTGCTGCACCACCACATCGGTCAGGCGCGCATGCACAGGGCCGGTGTTGCGCAGTTCTATATACGGTTTGCCCTGCACAGTCACCGCGCTCCAGCTGAGTTGCGGCTTGCCCACGCCCTCGGCATTGCGTTTGCCCTCGGGGTCTGCCTTGCCCCACAGGCCCTCACCGTAGACGAACAAAGGCACCGAATAACGCATCTGCAAGCGGATTGCCGCAGTGGTGCCGGGCTCGGCCTTGTCGACAGCAATGGCCGCCGGGATTTCGTCGATGATGATGCGGTAGGCCTGCTCCTGGCCGGCCGGCGAGGGGCTGGTGCGGGTCAGCCGGATCAGTTGCTTCTGCCCAGGGGCAATGTTGGCCACCGGCGGGCTGCCGATGATCTCGCGCTGCACCTGGAACTGCTCTTGGTAATCCCCTTGGCGCCAGGCGAACACCCGCACCTGCAGGTTGGCCGGCGCTGTGCCGCGGTTTTCCAGCCACAGTGCACCGGCCTTCTGGTCAGCCTCCAGCACCGGGTCGATCGGCCAGATCAGCACCGAGGTGGCTGCCCCCGCCGGCAGACTTGCCAGCCAGCACATTCCGATCAAACCACGCGCCCACTTCGCGCCTGCCCCCATGTAGCTCTCCTTAGACACTGTTCGTTGGTGCCGGTGGTTTTCACCAGGTCACCGTCACTTGCACCACATCGGTGTAGGCCCCTGCCGGCAGCAGGCCGCTCAGCTGGACCCGCCCGTACACCGGCAGCTTGATCGCCGTCGGGTCGGCATAGCTCACGGCCACGCTCTGGCCGATACCCAGGCTCTGGCTGAAGGCCGCGTCCTGGTACAACTGGTAGGCCAGCACCTCGGTGCCGCCCGTGCGCTTGAGGTTGCGTGTGCCATTGGCGCTGTTCTGCCCACCGTCCAGGCTCATGCTCAGGGCCACGCCCGGGGTGCACTGAAAGGTCACTGTGTTACCGCCCAACGAGGTGCTCAGGGCCCCCGTAGCCAGCGCCGAGTGCGAACCATAGTCGAGCGTGCCGTAGTGGCTGACGCCACCCGCCACTAGGCAACCGGCAACAATCTGCGCCGTCACTGTGAAATTGCTGGTGGTCGCCGCATCCAGTGGCGCTGCCAACAGCAAGACGATGCCGCTCAGACAACCTGCCAACCAAACGCGCATGGTTCAGAACGACAACTCGACCGCCACGGTGTCGGTGTACACCCCCGCGGGCAGGCCGGCCTTGCCTCGCGCCTGGCCGTATAGGTTGACGGTCTGGGCCACACCCGTGCTGGTCGGCAAGGTGATGGTGCCGTCGATGTCCAGCAATTGTGTGTGTCCGGCATCGGTGTAGAAGTCATACGGTACAAAGTTACCGGAGCCGTCTGCCAGCGCACGGGTCCCCCCGGTCGACTGGCCATCGTGGGTACCTGCACGCAGGCGAATCGCCGGTACCGTGCCGGCTGAACAAAGAATGCTCATCGCCCCACCGCCGCCACCCAATACTTGGGCGTTGGCGGTGGTGAACAGAGCATCCATGGAGCCGAAGTTCAAGTTACCGAAGTTCACCCCCGAAGTGCCCGAGCTGCCATTGACTTGGCACGCCGCGGTCAAGGTCAGCGTCGCGGTGATATTGCCGGTGGTGGCGGCCTGCGCCTGGTAAGCCAGCAGCAGGCCGAGGCCGGCGAAAATGCAGCGTGAAAGGTTTGTGCGCATCGGAGTCTCCTTGCGTGGTTACCAATCCAGGGTCACCCTGAGGGTGTCGCGGTACAGCCCGGCCGGCAGCGCGCGCGGATGCGCCACCACCACACCGTAAATGGGGATAGGTATCTGCTGGGTACTGCTGATAGTGAAAGCACGCGCCTGGCCGACGCCGTAACGGCTGTTGCCGCCCGGGTCGAGCGCCAGTTGATAAGGGATCAGCTCGCGGCCATTGCTAAGGCGCCGCACGCCATCACTGCCATTCAGGCCACCGTTGATACGTACGTTGAACGCCCGTACCTGCGGCGAGCAGCTGATCTGCAAGCTGCCCTGGCCGCTCACATCGTCAACCTGGCTGTGTAGCGGCTGGTCCCAGTTCGGGCCACGCTCACCAAAATCCAGCACGCCAGGGTTGCCCAAGGTTGTCGGTTGCGCCTCGTTGCTGTTGATCTGGCAGGCGGCGCTGAGCACCAGCCGTGCCTGGATGAAACCGCTGCTGGTGCCATGCGCCGCGCCGCCAGGCACCAGCAGTGGGCCCAAGGTAAGCAGCAGGATCGAAGTGCGCTTCATGGTGTCGCATCCTTGTGCATGGTGACATCCCTACCAGCTGACGGTGACCTTGAGCAGGTCGGCATACAGGCCTGCGTGCGGTACCCAGGCCAGCTTATCGATACGTGCGTACAACGGCAGCTCGACCGAACCGCTGGCCGGTACCCGCGCCGTCTGCGCCACATTCACTGCCAACGGCTCGCGCCAGGCGGCGTCGCGATAAAGCCGATAGGGAATGGGCCGGGCATTACCATTGTCGCTGGCCAGAAACCGCAGCTCGCCGACGCCGCCATGTTGCCCGCCATCGACGCGCACCTGATACGGGGTGTCGGGGTTGCACTCCAGGCGCGGCGGGCGCTGGCTCAGCAGCACACCGCTGAGGGGGGCATCTGCGCCGTCCAGACGGGCTGCAGTGCCAAAGTCAATCCGCCCCAACATCTGCGCACCGGCATCGAGGGGTTGACTGACCAACATACAGCCGCGCTGCACCAGTACCCGCACTTCCACCAGAAAGTCCGTCGCCATGGCACCGCTGCTCACCACCAAGCCCAACAGCGCGGGCAGGAAGCGCTTCGTCACCTAAATTATCCTTGTCGATGTGTGCTGAGGTGAGCGTAGCAGCGAGGTGACATCAGAGTGCCGGCATCAAACACTTTTTTAGTGTTAGCAGGAAAGCGCTACGGCCAGGATAAAAAGAGCCGGCCTGGCGCAGAACCCATCGCCATTTCAGGTCTCCAATAGCCAAGGCCGCCAATCGTGCCGCTAATCTGTTAGGGTGAACACCTTCATCCTGCACCAGGCACATGCGGCATGCATGGACAGAAATGACAGGAGCGTTTTCATCGATGACTGCAGACCGCACGCTCGCCCAGGCTCTCGAACGCTGTGCCCAGGAGCCGATTCAGTTGCCTGGCAGCATCCAGCCCCACGGTTTTCTGCTGGTGCTGGACGAAACCGACCTGTGCGTGCTCCAGGCCAGTGAAAATATCCAGCATTGGCTGGGCCTATCGGCGAGGGAATTGATCGGTAGCAGCTTCGCCGACTTGGTCAGCGGCGCCTTCGACCTGCGCCTGCACCTGGCCCGCCTGCCCCAGGACGAGGTCTTTCCGTTCCACATCAGCGATGTGCACTTGCGCCAGGGCGCGCCGTACGGCGACAACCTGCATCTGCTGGTCCACCGGCATGACCACGTGCTAATTGCCGAGTTCGAACCCCCGCGCCTACCCGCAGACCTCGCCGGGCAAGGCGACTACTACCCGCTGGTGCGCAGTTTCGTCGGCCGCCTGCACCAGGCTGGCAGCCTCGAAGAACTGCTGCAACAAAGCGTGCTGCAACTTAAGCGCATCAGCGGCTTTGGCCGGGTGAAGGCCTACCGCTTCGACGCCGAAGGCAACGGCCAGGTGCTGGCCGAAGTGGCCGACCCGGGCTACCCCAGCTACTTGGGCCTGTGCTTTCCGGCCGCAGACATTCCGCGCCAGGCGCGCGAGCTGTATCGGGTCAACCGCATTCGCGTGATCGAGGACGCCAACTACCAGCCCTCGCCGCTGCTGCCGGTTGCCAACCCGTGCACCGGCAAGCCCCTGGACCTGAGCTTTGCGGCTCTGCGCAGCGTGTCGCCGGTGCACCTGCAGTACATGCGCAACATGGGCACCCTGGCGTCGATGTCGCTGTCGATCGTGGTCGACGGGCAACTGTGGGGACTGGTGTCGTGCCACCACCAACAACCACGCGCAGTGGACCTGCGCACCCGCACCGCCTGCGAACTGCTGGCGAGCGTGCTGTCATTGCAGATCGAGTCACGCGAGTCCCACGCCAGCACCCGGCAATTGCTGGAGCTGCGCCAACATATCGTGCGCATGATCTCGTCCATGGCCGACCATGACAGTGTCAGCGACGGCCTGCGCGACTTGCCCGAGGTATTGCTGGCCTTCGCCGACGCCCAGGGTGCCGCGGTGATTTCCGCCGAACGTTGCGACTTGATCGGCAAGACCCCGCCCGCTGCACAGGTAACCGCACTGGTGCACTGGCTGGGGCAGCGTGGCGAAGAAAGCGTGTTCCACAGCGACAACCTGGGCCGCGACATTGACGAACTGCCCGAGCTTGCGGCCCATGCGGGCGGTGTACTGGCGGTGGCCATTTCGCAGATCCACTCGCACTACCTGCTGTGGTTCCGCCCCGAACAGGTGCGCACGGTGAATTGGGCTGGGCAGCCGACCAAGCAGGTCGGGCCGCAGGGCAACCTCGACCCACGGCACAGTTTTGAACGCTGGCAAGAGCAACTGCGTGGTTACTGCGAACCGTGGCACCCGCTGATCATCGAAGGCGTACAGGAACTGCGCACGGCGGTGCTCGGCATTGTCCTGCGCAAGGCCGAGGAACTGGCGCAACTGGCCGGCGAGCTGCGCCGCTCGAACAAAGAGCTGGAAGCGTTTTCTTACAGCGTGTCCCACGACCTGCGCGCGCCTTTGCGGCATATTGCCGGCTATTCCGAACTGCTCGGTGAAGTGGAAGGCCACGGCCTGAGCGAGCGTGGCAAGCGTTTTCTCCATCACATCGAGGAGGCCGCGCACTTTGCCGGCAGCCTGGTCGACAACCTGCTCAACTTCTCGCAAATGGGCCGTTCAGCCTTGCGGCTGTGCGACGTCGACCTCAATGCCTTGGTCGAGGCCATTCGCAGTGAGCTGGCCCCTGATTACCAAGGCCGTGAGATCGTCTGGGACATCGCCCTGCTACCCAAGGTGATCGGCGACCCGGCGTTCATCAACCTGGCCCTGCACAACCTGCTGGCCAACGCCATCAAGTACACCCGTGGGCGTACCCCGGCGCGCATTCAGATCAGCGCCGTGCAACACCCAGACGAAACCGAAATCTGCATTCGCGACAACGGCGTGGGCTTCGACATGGCCTACGCCAACAAACTGTTCGGCGTGTTCCAGCGCCTGCACCGCATGGAGGACTTCGAAGGCACAGGGATCGGCCTGGCGAGTGTGCGCCGCATCATCGAACGCCATGATGGCCGAGTTTGGGCCAGTGGCAAGATCGACCAGGGCGCAACGTTCCACTTCACCCTCCCGCGCCACCCCGCCACCACCTGAGGTACCGCCCCCCTATGCTCAAACCGATCCTGCTGGTCGAAGACAACCCACGAGACCTGGAGCTGACGCTGCTGGCGCTGGAGCGCAGCCAGCTAGCCAACGAGGTTATCGTGCTGCGTGACGGCGCCGAAGCACTGGACTACCTGCTGCGCCGCAATGCCTACGCCGAACGTGATGATGGCAACCCCGCCGTGTTGCTGCTAGACCTGAAGCTGCCAAAGGTCGACGGCCTGGAAGTGCTGAGAGAAGTGCGTGCCACCGCCGAGCTGCGTAGTATCCCAACGGTGATGCTAACCTCCTCGCGCGAAGAGCCCGACCTGCTGCGCGCCTACGAGCTGGGGGTGAATGCGTACGTGGTGAAACCGGTGGAGTTCAAGGAGTTCGTCGCCGCCATTTCCGACCTGGGCGTATTCTGGGCCGTACTCAACGAACCGCCACCCGGCTCGCTGCGCCTGCACCGGCGCGGCAGCAACTGAGGCCGCCGCGACAATGCAGCCAACGCCGCTGAAACTGCTGATGGTCGAAGACAGCTCGATGGACGCTGAGCTGACCCTGATGCGCCTGGAGCGCAGCGGGCTGCATGTGCAGGCGCAACTGGTGTTCGACCATGTTGGCGTCGAGCACGCTCTGCACGAGGGCCACTACGACCTGATCCTGTGCGACTGCGTATTGCCGGGTTCGTCCGGCACCGAGGTGCTGGCCATCGCCCAGCGCCTGGCACCCGATATTCCGTTCATCTTCCTGTCCGGCATCTATGGCGAAGAGCATGCGGTAGAAATGATCCGCCTAGGCGCCACCGATTATGTACTGAAGAAGAACCTGCCGCTGCTGCCCAAGGCGGTACGCCGGGCCCTGACCGAAGTGCACGAGCGCCAGCGCCGGCGCCACGCCGAAGAAGCCCTGGCCGACGTCGAGGCCCGCGCGCGCATCGCCATCGACGCCGCCGGCATGGGCACCTGGGACCTGCGCCCAGCACAAGGCCTGCTGCTGTGGGATGACCGCTGCAAGGCACTGTTCGGCCTGCCCGCCAGCACCGAAATGAGCCTTGAGGCGTTCTTTGCCGGCATCTACCCCGACGACCTGCCGCTGGTGCGCGATGCGGTTGAACAGGCCATGCGCCCAGAAAGCGGCGGCCAGTACCGGGTCGAATTCCGCATCCCCCAGCCCAATGGCCAGGAGCCGCGCTGGTTACTCAGCAGCGGCCAGAGCCAGTTCGTGAATGGCCAATGCGTGCGCTTTTCCGGCGTATTGCAAGACATTCATACCCAGCGCCTGGCCACCCAGGCGCTGCGCCAACTCAATGAGATGCTCGGTGAACGGGTCGAGCGCCGCACCCGCGAACGCGACCGTGCCTGGGAGCTGTCGCAGGACTTGCTGGCAGTACTCAACAAAGACCTCACCCCAGTCGCGCTGAACCCAGCCTGGGAGGCCAGCCTGGGCTTTTCCCGCGAACGCCTGAGCCAAACGTCCCTGCTGCACCTGCTGCCCGAGCCCGACCAGGAACAACTGCTCACCGAACTGGCCGCCCTCGCCCATGGCCGCACCAGCGCCCGCTTCGTTGGGCGCATCCTGCATGCCGGTGGCCAGCAGCGCTGGCTGTCGTGGGTGGTGGTACCGGAAGACACCTTGCTGTACGTAGTTGCGCGCGACATCACCAGCGAGCGCGAGGCGGCCCTGGGCCTGGCCGAAGCCAACGCCCGCTTGCGCGAGCAAATCGACGAACGCGAACGCATCGAGGCCGCACTGCAGCAGATGCAGCGGCTGGAAGCGGTCGGCCAGCTGACCGCTGGCGTCGCCCACGACTTCAACAACCTGCTGACGGTAATCCTCACCGGCGCCAGCTTCCTCGAACGCGACCTGGCAAAGGGCGACCTGGACAAGGCCCGCACACGCCTTACGCACATCCGCGAAGCCGGCGAACGCGGTGCCAAGCTGACCTCTCAACTGCTGGCGTTCTCCCGCCGCCAGCGCCTCGAACCAGTGGCACTGAACCTCAACCGCACCTTGGCCGGCCTGGAAGAGCTGCTGCGCCGCACGCTGGGTGGCAATGTCTCGGTGCGTTTGGACCTGGACCCAACCCTGTGGCAGGCACTCACCGACCCGACCCAGACCGAAATGATCATCCTCAACCTGGCGATCAATGCCCGCGATGCCATGCCCGACGGCGGCCAACTGACGCTGTCGACTCGCAACACCCAAATCGACGCCCACCCGCAACGCCCGGAAGACCCGGACCCCGGCGAGTACGTAATGCTGAGCATCCGCGACACGGGCTGTGGCATGAGCGAAGAGGTGCTGGCCAAGGTGTTCGAGCCGTTTTTCACCACCAAGGACATCGGCAAGGGCTCGGGCTTGGGCCTGGCCCAGGTATTCGGCTTTGCCAAGCAGTCCGGCGGTGGCGTACGCATTGACACGGCCCCGGGCCAAGGCACGCAGGTGTCGGTGTACCTGCCGGCAGTCAAGGATGAACCCGCGAGCGAACAGCTGCCATCGCTACTCAGCCATTCGATAAGAGAGAACGGCCACAACCGCACCGTGCTGCTGGTGGATGATGACCATCTGGTGCGTGACATGCTCGGCGATGTGTTGCGCCAGTACGGCTACCAAGTACGCCAGGCGCACAGTGGCGAACAGGCCCTGGCCCTGCTGGATGAGCACATCGACCTGCTGCTGACCGATTTCGCCATGCCCGAGTTCAACGGCGCGCAGCTGGCACTGGCAGCACGCGAACGGTATCCGCGCCTGCCGGTCGTGATCCTGACCGGTTATGCCGAGCTGCAAGGGCTGGAGCTGCCGGGCAGCGTGGTCATGCAGAAACCCGTGCAGGCCGACGAACTGGCCCGGGTGCTGAATGAGATGCTGAAGATTGCCGGGTGATCGACGCCGGCACAGTCGCGGGGTACGCCGGATGTGATGCAGAAGACGGAAACGACAAAACCCAGCGCTTATCTTTCTAAGCACCGGGTGAAGATACGTTTGAAGCTAAAAATGGCAGGGGCGGCTGGATTCGAACCAACGCATGGCAGGATCAAAACCTGCTGCCTTACCGCTTGGCGACGCCCCTGTATCGGATGCAGCGTTTGCTGCTCTGACAATTCCAACTGAGTGACAACTGGGTTGTTGTCTTGGAATGCGCGGCACTTTAACAACAAACTTTCGACCTGTGAACCCCCTGATGAAAAAAAATTGCCAGAAAACAGCGAGTTAGTCATTTTCGCGGTGGCTCGGCAACCATCCGTCGTTTTCTCCCCGCTTCGCTTCAACACAATCGCATTGCGCCCTTCCAATCAGATGAGGCCATTGCATTGACCAAGGAGGACCCCATGCCTGTCTCCCACGACCTTTATCAGGACCTGCACTACCCGCGCGAAATCGTCCAGCAACGCCGCCAGCAGGACAAGGCGCTGGACCGCCTGCTAGATGAATACATCGACATCGACAACCAGGTGCTGGCCGCCGAGTCGATCTCGGCGGGTAATTTCGAGGACGACGACCTGCGTCACCTGAAGGAACGCCGGCTGGCCGTGAAATACATGATCGCGCGCCAACTGGAGCGCAAGCGCTGAACTAACCCGGCAAGCCGGCCACGGTCAGAGGGTCCGTCTCACCGCCATAGAACTGCACCAGCGCCCGCTGGAACAACGGGTTGTCCGGTGCCGCCCGGGCGAACAGGGTCAGGCACGAGCGCAGCTTGAGGCAGTCGGGGCTGCCGAGCATTGCTTTGGCACTCTTGTCGCTGTGCTGCAGCAGCGCGGTCACGCACGCTTGCAGCCGCGGGCCAAGCAACGGGTGAGCGAGGTAGGCCCGGGCCTCCTCGATCCCGGCCAACGCATAACGTTCGGCCATGGCACTGTGGCCCAGCCCATCGAGTTGGGGGAACACATACCATATCCAGTGGCTGCGCTTGCGCCCGGCCTGCAGTTCCTGCATCACTTGGCCATACACCCCGCTCTGCGCCTCGACGAAGCGCTCCAGATCAAAGTCGGCTTGCATGTTCGCCCCTCCTCGCACCGGTTCCACCTTCTACTGTACGCCTGCAAGGCGGACCTATCTCGTCAGGCGATCATTGCCGCACACTTTCTGTATTGGTCAAAATGGCCGCCCTCGGGCAAGCTGCACGCTGCCTCGCCATCGCCCAAGGAGCTTTGCTTTTGCCTGCCTGGATCCCTACCCCGCTACGCCAGCTTGGCCAACGCCTGCGCGGCACTGCCGCCAACCAGAGCGAACTGCTCGGCTGGTTCGAAGACAAGGCGCACAGCCGCGGTTACCAGCTTAGTGATGGCCAGCGCCGGGTAATCCACTGCATGGCCGAGCAACTGGCGCAACTCGAACAAGGCCAGCCGCGCAGCCTGTATCTTTACGGTTCGGTGGGCCGCGGCAAGAGCTGGCTGCTCGATGGCTTTTTCCAAGCGGTGCCGGTGGAAGCCAAGCGGCGCCTGCACTTCCATGACTTCTTTGCCCGCCTGCATCAGGGCATGCACCGCCACCGGGCGCTGGACGACTCATTGGGCGCGACCCTCGACGAGCTGGTGGGCGACTGCCGGGTATTGTGCTTCGATGAGTTCCATGTGCACGACATTGGCGATGCCATGCTGCTCACCCGCCTGTTCAACGCCCTGTTCGCACGTGGCGTATTTTTGCTGGTGACCTCCAACTACGCGCCCGACGGGCTGTTGCCCAACCCGCTGTACCACGAACGCTTCCTGCCGGTGATTCGTCTGATCAACAGCTCGATGGCAGTGCTCGAAGTGGGTGGCGACACCGATTTTCGCAGTCTGCCGGCCAACCGCGAGCATCAGCGTTTTACCCAAGGTCACTATGTATGGCCGGGCAATGCGGCGCAGCGCCAAGCGCTGAGGGTACCGGCCCCGCAGCCGGTAATGCTCGAAGTGAACAAACGCCCGCTACGCGCGCTAGCCACCGATGGCCGACGGCTGATGCTGGCCTTTGACGACCTGTGCGAGAAAGCCACGGCAGTCATCGACTACCTGGTGCTGGCCGGGCAATACGATGAATGGTTCATCGATGGGCTGGATGATCTGGCGGAATGCTCGCTGGCGGCTCAGCAGCGCTTCGTCAACTTGGTGGACGTGCTATATGACCAGGATCGCCAGGTAGTGGTGATTGGCAAGCGGCCGCTGCAAGACAGCCTGGGCGGGCCGCTTGCCGACCTGATGCGCACACGCAGCCGGTTGGGGCAGCTGCATCAGGTAGCCCCCTAGTACTGTGTTGCCTGGACCGACCTCTTCGCGGGTAAACCCGCTCCTACAGGTACAACACAGGGCTGTTGGTGGACCTGTAGGAGCAGGGTTACCCGCGAAAGGGCCGGCAAGGTCAACCCATCAACCCGCCCTGGGCAAATCCGCCAGCACCGCCTCGATCTCCCCCAGCACTGCCGGGTCATCCAGGGTCGACGGCGGCACATAGGCCTGCCCGTCGGCAATCTTGCGCAGCACCGCGCGCAAGATTTTCCCCGAGCGGGTCTTGGGCAACCGCTTCACCAAGCGCACCCGGTTGAAGCAGGCCAGCGCGCCGATCTCCTCACGCACACTGCCCACCAAGTCCACCAGCAACTGCGCCTCGGCAATGCCCTCGCCGTCCTTGAGCACCACCAGCGCCAGCGGCACCTGCCCCTTGATCTCGTCATGCACGCCAATCACCGCGCACTCGGCCACTGCCGGGTGGCGCGCCACCAAGTCTTCCATCTCGCCGGTGGACAACCGGTGCCCGGACACGTTGATCACGTCATCCGTACGCCCCATGATGTAGACGAAGCCGTCATCATCCAAGTAGCCACCATCGCCGGTGTGGTAATACCCGGGGTAAGTGCGCAGGTAAGCCTGCAAGTAACGCTCGTGGTCGCCCCACAGCGTCTGGCTGCAGCCAGGCGGCAATGGCAGGGCGATAACGATCGAACCCTGGTGGTTAGGCCCCAGCAAGTGGCCCTCGTCGTCCAGCACACGCACATGGTAGCCCGGCACAGCACGGTTGCTTGAACCCGGCTTGGCCGCACTGCCTTCCAGCCCGACGCAGGGCGCGGTAACCGGCCAGCCCGTCTCGGTCTGCCACCAGTGGTCATGCACCGGCTTGCCACTGACCCGCTCCAGCCATTCGTGGGTGCTGGAATCGAGCTTCTCCCCAGCCAGAAACAGCTGGCGCAGCGAACTCAGGTCGTGCTTGCGGATCAGTTCACCCTCCGGGTCTTCCTTGCGAATGGCGCGCATGGCGGTAGGCGCACAGAACAGGGCGTTGACCCGGTACTGCTCCACCACCCGCCAGTAGGCCGAGGCGTCCGGGGTGCGGATCGGCTTGCCTTCGTAGAACACCGTGGTGCAGCCGCTCATCAGCGGCCCGTAGACGATCAGCGAATGGCCGACCACCCAGCCCACGTCGGATATGCCCCACCACACATCGCCCGCCTGCATGCCGTAGATGTGGCGCATGGCATAACACAGCGCCACGGCATTGCCGCCGTTTTCCCGCACGATGCCCTTGGGTTTGCCGGTGGTGCCTGAGGTGTACATGATGTACAGCGGGTCGCCTGCATCCAGCTCCACCGGGGCCACCGGTTCGGCGCTGGCCAGTGCTGCCTGCCAGTCCAGGTCGCGGCCCGCTTGCAGGTTGGCACGCGCCTGCGGCCGTTGCAGCACCAGCACGTTGCGCGGCTGGTGCCGGGCCAGTTGCAGGGCGCGGTCGACCAGCGGCTTGTATTCGATCACCCGGTCGAACTCAAGCCCGCAGGACGCCGTCAGCAGCAGCGTCGGCCGGGCATCGTCGATGCGCAACGCCAGTTCGTTGGCGGCAAAGCCGCCGAACACCACCGAGTGCACCGCACCAATCCGCGCACAGGCCAGCATGGCCATGGCCGCTTGCGGCACCATAGGCATGTAAATGATCACGCCATCGCCCTTGTTCACCCCCAGCTGGCGCAACAAGCCCGCCAGGCGCGCCACCTCGTCACGCAGCTGGTTATAGGTGAAGGCCTGCTGCACGCCGGTCACCGGCGAATCGTAGATCAGCGCCAACTGCTCGCCACGGCCCAGCTCGATTTGATGATCAAGGGCCAGGTAGCTGCTGTTCAGGCGGCCGTCGGCGAACCAGCGGTGGGTGCCGTCGGCGTTGTCTTGCAGGGTAAGGGCAGGTTTGCGGTGCCAGGCCAGGTGCGCGGCCTGTTCCGCCCAGAAAGCGGCAGGGTCGGAAATGGAATGGGCGTAGCTGTGCTGGTAGCTCATATCTAGGAAAACCCGGTACTTGTTGTTATTGAAGGGCGAACCTTGAGTATGGACCGCTACTCCCGCGCCGCCATGGGACTAAAGTCACAACCGACCTGCAAATTTGCAGACAACGCAAAAGCGCCCCATAACGGTGCAAAGCCTCTAGAATAGGCCACCCCTTCCGCCACCGAGCAACTCATGGACATCGATCAGGCCCGAACCTTTCTGGAAATCGTGCGCTGCGGCAGCCTGGTCGCCGCCGCCGAGCGCCTGTTCGTGTCACAGACAGCGATTACCGCACGGGTGCAGCGCCTGGAGCAGCAACTGGGTTGCCAGTTGTTCGTGCGCAGCCGCAACGGCGCCAGCCTGACCAGCGATGGCGAGGCATTCGTCAGTTATGCCAACCAACTGGTGCAAACCTGGGAAGCCGCACGCCGCGACCTGCCGCTGCCCGAAGGCTGCCAACAAGTGTTGCACGTGGGCGGCGAAGTGAGCCTGGGCAACCCGATGATGCTCGACTGGGTCAGTGCCCTGCACCGCGAGCTGCCTAGCCACGCCATCCGTAGCGAGGTCAGCGACGGCGAGTCGCTGCTGCGCAAGGTCGAGATGGGTTTGCTGGATGCCGCGCTGGTTTACCAGCCGACCTACGGCCCAGGCCTGCAGGTAGAGCAGTTGATGGAGGAGAAGCTGATCCGCGTACGCCGGGTCGGCCAGCCAGACCCGTACATCTACATCGACTGGGGCGAAGCCTTCCGCCGCCAGCATGACGCCGCCCTGCCCGACTGCGCGCGCCCGGCGCTCAGCTTCAACCTGGGCCCCCTAGCCCTGCAGTTCATTCTCGACCAGGGTGGCAGCGGCTACTTCCGCACGCGGGTGGTGCAGGCTTATCTAGACAGCGGGGTGTTCGAGCGGGTACCGCAAGCGCCGGAGTTCACCTACCCGACGTTCCTGGTGTACCCGCGCAAACGCGACAGCGAAGCCCTGCAACAGGCCTTCGCCATCCTGCGCCGGCTAGTGGCCGCCGGCGCCAGCGATTGGTCACAACGCTGGGACCCGGTTATCTAAAGCCTCGGCGTTGCTGAGCAGATGGCGCTTGAGGCCGGCGATCAGGTCGGTCTGGGTAATCACCCCCACCAGTCGGTCGCCATCGAGCACCGGCAGGCAATGCAGGCCCTGCTCGCACAGCAATGGCAGCAGGCGTTGCAAGGGGTGTTGGCTGCTGACGCTGATGACCCGGCGGCTCATCACCTGCTCCATGCGCACCGCCTTGCGGCCAAACAGCCCGCGCCAACTGAAGCGGCCACGCTGCATAGCCGGGCCGACCAAGTCGCTGAGGCTGACGATGCCCACTAGCTTGCCCTGCTGCAGCACCGGCAGGGTTTTCAGGTGGTGGCTGGCCAGCAGCTTCCAGGCCTGTTCCAAGGTGGTGTCGGGCGTGGCGAATTGCACATCACGGGACATCACCGAGGCTGCGCTGATGCCGCCGAGGCTACGTTGCAGGGCGTGCTGCTCGGTGGCCAGGATGATGCGTTCCAGTTCGTCACGGGTGACGTCGACGAACTCGCCCAGTTCTTCCAAGGCCTGGTCCAGGTCTTCACCGCGAATGCCGACTCGCTCGCTGGGCAGCGGGTCATGGGTGTGGTGCAGGTCCTTGCGCGGTGCCGCGCCTTTCGGGTAGCGCACGCCGGTGAGGCGGTTGTAGAGAATCGCTACCGTCACCAGGATCAGCGCATTGAGCAGCACCGGCTCCAGCAGGTGATCGCCCATGGCCGTCAGCCCCGTGTCAGCCAGTACCGCGCTTACCGCCACCCCGCCGCCCGGCGGGTGCAGGCAACGCAGCAGGCACATCAGCAGGAGCGAGATGCCCAAGGCGGCGGCGGCCACCCACAGCTCCGCGCCGAAACCCTGGCGCATGGCCAGGCCGACCGCGCCGGCCACGGCGTAGCTGCCCAACACTGGCCAGGGCTGGGCCAACGGGCCGGAGTGCACGGCAAACACCAGCACCGCCGAGGCCGCCAGCGGGCCGAGCAGGTGCAAGGCGATGCCGGGGCCATAGGCCATACTGGTCAGCCAGCCGGCGAGAAACAGGCCGAGCAGCGCGCCGATACCGGCCCGCAACCATTCTTTGGGGGGAATATTCAGGGGCGCCGGCAACAGCCGCTGCAGACGACTTTCGGAACGCGAGGCAGACATGGAGGTAATCGAGATCTTTAGTTTTTTTGATTAAAAAGAAAGCCCAGCCGTAGTGGCCTGGGCCTCGTATTGCGCGTGCAATATCACAAGGGGCTCCGTCCATGGAGAGATGGAAACCGCAAGGTTTCGTGGAGGGGATTTTGCCGGGTGGGGTGAGATTGGGCTAATTCAAAATAATGAGTCTGTACTGCAATTTTTTTGCAGTGGTGATACGGACAGGGGCGCTTGGCACCCCCGGCATTATCGAACCTTGCGCGGCAAGTCGATGCTTACCCGCAACCCGCCCAAGGGGCTCTCCAGCAGGGTCAGGCAGCCCCCCCAGGCCTCGACGATATCGCGCACGATGCCCAGCCCCAGGCCATGCCCATCAACCTGTTCATCCAGCCGCGAACCACGCTCCAGCACCTGTTGCCGCTGGCCCTCCGGGATACCCGGGCCATCGTCATCGACCCATAGCCGGTAGCGCTCGGCATCGGGCGCTATGCCCAGCATTACCTCGCTGTCGGCCCACTTGCAGGCGTTATCCAGCAGGTTGCCGAGCAGCTCCAGGAAATCCTCGCGGTCCCACGGCAACAACAGCCCGGGCGGCACATCGCGGGTCAGCAGCAGGCCCTCGCCATGGATCAAGCCCAGCGTGGCCAACAACCCCGGTAACTCGGCATCACAGTCGAACTGCGCCCCGGGCAGCGCGTCCCCGGCCAGGCGTGCACGGTTCAGCTCACGCGCCAGGCGTTGCTGGATCTGCTGCAGTTGTTCGCGCATTTGCGCGCGCACCTCAGGCAGGCCTTGCAAACGCTCGCTGGAGGCCAGGCTCAGCAGCACCGCCAGCGGCGTCTTCAGCGCATGACCAAGGTTACCCAGGGCATTGCGCGAGCGGCGTAGGCTGTCTTCGGTATGGCTCAGCAGGTGGTTGATTTGCCCCACTAACGGTGCCAGCTCGCTGGGCACCTCGGCATCCAGCTGTGAGCGCTGGCCCTGCTGCAACTGGGCGATCTGCTGACGTGCCCGCTCCAGTGGCCGCAGCGAGCGGGTAACGGTGATGCGCTGCAACACCAGTATCAGGATCAGCGCCACGAGGCCCATGCCCAGGCCGATCTGCTGCAGATGCCGGAAACCTTCGCGCACGGGTGAGTAATCCTGCGCCACACTGATCGAGATGTCCTGGCCCAAGCGCCGGTAGTCGGCACGCAGGGCCAGCAGTTGCTGGCCTTCCGGCCCCAGCTCATGGCTGTCGGAAAGGCCCGGCGCGGCAGGCTTGGGCATGTCCAGGTCCCACAGCGAGCGGGAGCGCCAGGTGTGCTGGTGGCCGGTGCCGTTGTCGAAATCGATGCGGAAGTAATACCCCGAGAACGGCCGCTGGTAGGCGGCCGAGATACGCCGTTCGTCCAGTTGCAGGCCGGAAGGCCCGCGCACCAACGCCACCAGCAGGTTCTCGCTTTCCTTGCGCAGGCCGTTTTCCAGGTAGCGCTGCAGGCCGGCCTCGAACAGCCACAAGGTCAGTTGCGCCAGCACCAGGCCGACCACCACCAGCACCGCCACCAGGCCCAGGCTCAGACGCGCCTGGATCGACTTCACGCAGTGCTCCCGGCGTAGATGTACCCTTGCCCGCGGCGGGTCTCGATCACACTGCGGCCGAGCTTGCGCCGTAAGTGGTTGACGTGCACTTCCAGCACATTGGAATCACGCTCGGTCTCGCCGTCGTAGAGGTGTTCGGCCAGGTGGCTTTTGGACAGGATCTGCTGCGGATGCAGCATGAAGTAGCGCAACAAGCGGAACTCGGCGGCGGTCAGCTGGATATCCACGCCGTCGCGGCTCACGCACTGGCGGCTTTCGTCCAGGTGCAGCCCGGCTGCTTCCAGCGTCGGCCGGTTGGCCAGGCCACGGGCACGGCGCAGCAACGCCTGGATGCGCAGCTGCAGCTCTTCGGGGTGGAAGGGTTTGCTCAAGTAGTCATCGGCCCCCGCTTTAAGCCCCTCGATGCGCTCGGCCCACGAGCCACGGGCGGTGAGGATCAGCACTGGCGTAGCAAGGCCGGCGGCACGCCACTGGGCCAGTACTTCCAAGCCCGGCAAGCCCGGTAAGCCGAGGTCCAGAATGATCAGGTCGTAAGGTTCGCTTTGACCCTGATACACCGCGTCACGGCCGTCGGCCAGCCAGTCCACGGCGTAGCCCTGACGCTGCAGGCCCGCGGTCAGTTCATCGGCCAGTGGCACGTTGTCCTCGACAAGCAACAGTCGCATTCAGTCGTCTTCCTCGTCTTTGAGCAGGGCGCCAGTGCTGGCGTCGAGTTTGATTTCGCGCACCACACCTTCAGCCGTCAGCAATTCGACTTCATATTCGTAGCGATCGTCGTCCTGCTCCAGCTCGGCCTCCAGCAATCGCGCCCCGGGGTGACGCCCCAGGGCGGTTGCCAGCAGCTGTTCAAGCGGCAGGATAGTGCCCTTCTGGCGCAGCGCCAGGGCTTCGTCCTGGTCAAGGTCGCGGGCGACCGCCAGCGAGCAGACGACCAGCAGCGCCAGTGTCAGGTAGCGCGCCGACCGCGGTGCGTGGATCATCAGTTGTCCCGCTCGTCCTTCAGTACTTCACCGGTCTTGGCGTCCAGCGCTACGTCCCATTCGACGTTCTGCGTGTCGCGCAGCTCGACCTTGTAGATGTAGCGGCCGTACTCGTCTTCAAGCTCGGAGTCGGTGACGGTGGCGCCCGGGTGCTTAGCCACGGCGGCGGCCTTGAGTTCGTCCAGCGACTTGACGGTCTTGGCGTTGACCAGTTTGACCACTTCGTCGGGCTGCACGTCCTTGGCAATGGCGGAATGGGCGCCCAGGGCAAGGGCGGCGGCGACGGTGAACAGGGCAGTCAAGTTTTTCATCGTTCTTCTCTCCTGAGAACTGTGCAAGTTGTCTACGGGGTTAAGATAAACCCCCAGTCCTTAATTCAACCTGAAAACAGCTGGCGGCATGATAGCGCAGCTGTTTTGCAATGAGGCGATCAGCGGCCAGGTGCATGGCGCAGGAGAGACGGTGCCTATCAAATCGGGCGCCGCGCGGGCGGCGCTCGATCTGATAGGCGCTGAAGATATCGAGGCGAACTGGTAAACTGCGCGCATTCTTGATTCACACAGAGCTAACCCCGCGTGGAAATTTTCAAAGATTCCACTATGGATTCCCGCCGAAAACCGAGCGATACCACAAACAGCCATGACGCCCTAAAACCGGCGTCATTGGCGTATCGCCGCGTACCACTCTGTACCTTCCCAATGCCAACAACGTAGTACATCATCCAGTACATCCATCACACAGCGAGAGGCAATGTACTAGTGGCGCTCACGGACACCGCGGCCAGGCAGGCCAAGCCCCGGGAAAAGGGCTACACCCTTGCGGACTCGCTCGGGCTCACGCTGTACATCGCCGACACCGGCGTAAAGAGCTGGCACTTCAGGTTCACTTGGCTAGGCAAGCAGGCCAGGATTTCGCTTGGGACTTATCCAGAGATCGGATTGAAGGAGGCGCGTGCGCGGAGGGATGAGGCGCGCGAAGAGGTTGCGCAGGGGATAGACCCGCGCGAATCAAGGAGGACGAAGAAGACAGAGCGCTTGGGCGCCCAGGAGAGGACATTCCGCCGCGTCTATGACGAATGGCTGGAATTCAGGAAGGGAAGCCTGACCGAATCGACGGTCAAGATCATTTCGAATGCGATGGAGCTGGATGTACTACCGGCCTTCGGCCTGCGCCAGATCGATTCCATCAAGCGATCCGACGTGATCACGCTCATTCGCCGGATTGAGCGCCGCGGATCGGTCACCACAGCAGTCAAGACGAGGCAGTGGATGGGCCAGGTGTTCCGGTATGCAATCGCCACGGGCATGATCGAGAACAACCCCACGGCGGAAATGCACACTGTCACCGAGAAGATGGCGCCGCACAAACACCGTCCGTTCATGGCCTTCTCCGAGATGCCCACCATCATCAAGGCCATCGAGGACAGCCAGTCAGGTTTGCAGCTGCAGTGCGCCACCAAGCTGCTGATCCTCACGGCATGCCGACCAGCTGAGGTGCGCAAGGCCGAATGGGCGGAGATCGACCTAGACACGGCGACCTGGTCCATCCCTGCCAGCAAGATGAAGATGCGCCGCGAGCACGTAGTGCCGCTGTCGCGCCAGGCGGTGGATATCCTGCGCTCAATGCTGCCGATCTCTGGGGGGATGAAATACGTGTTCCCGAACCGTTCCGATGCTGTGCGCCCGATCGGCATCAACTACGCGGTCAACCTGCTCGACCGGTGCGGGTATACAGGCCGACAGTCTCCCCACGGTTTCCGACACCTGTTTTCCACGGAAATGAACAGCCGCGGCTACAACAAGGATTGGATCGAGCGGCAGCTTGCCCATGCCGACAGCAGCGCGATCCGGGACGTGTACAACCACGCCACCTATATAGAGCAGCGCCGCGAGATGATGCAGACCTGGGCTGACATGGTTCTGCCGCCAAAAGGCTAGTTCGTCGCCAGGATCATTCGTGCTCCTGGAGCGCCCACATCCTGGCCGCCTCGGCAAGCTCGAGCATGTCGACCAGATCGCCGTCGTCCACATCCCGCCGCCGGCGAGCGGCATAAGCCATCTCACTGAGCACGGCCGCACGTCCGTCAGGATCGGTTACCAGGGCAACCTGATCGCCCAGCTCGGCCAGCCAAGCCTGCGGCAGATTAGTTGCCATAATCACCCACCGCCCTGCACCACCACGACTGCGCGTACAGCACGCCGTCGATCTCCTCCACGCCGTTGATGTTCATCCCGAGCTGGGCCATGCCGTTGACTTTGGCGTCGTGAAGGCGCGGGATGATGTCGGGTCCGGGCGTCGGATTGAACACCCAGGCCTGGGTGGCCACCCTGCCTAGAATTTCGCTGTGGTGGTCGCCTATGTGGATGTCAGCACGCAGCGCGCGGACCTTGGTGAGCTGATTGGAAGGGATGGCCACGCCATTCACGCGGCGGCGAACGAGTAGGAAATACATGCGGCACCGATACTGTACAAAAACACAGTATCGTATAGATGGCCCAGCCTGCGGGCAATTGCCGATCAGCGGGTTAGTGCAGTGGTGGCAATTCCTTGCCGCGCGCCTTGGCGATCACCCGAAGCTGGTAATCGGACACGACCTGGAACAGCGACTCCGCCAGGAGGCGCAGGCGCTCGACCTCTTCTGCCGGCGCGCCTCGATCCTGAGCTTGGTGATATTCGCGCATAGCGTCGACAGCCTGCTGAATTAGCGGCTCACCGGCCTCGACCATTCCAATGAAGGTGCGCTTGTCCAAAATGCCATACTCTGATCAGTTGATCGGCAGAGTATAGAAGGCCATCGGGTATGCATGCCGGGCCCCGGGTGACTCTCAGGGCTCGCGCTGATACTATCTCGCCACGCTAGCTTGCCACTCATAGGGACCAAGATAGCTAGAAGCCCTGGACGCCAGCATCCGGGGCTTCGTTTTTTCTGCCTACGGACCCTTCATCCGTTCAACCACAGCCTCGCACGCCAGGCCAGCTATTCGACTTCGCTCAAGCGCTGCTGCGCAGCTGCCCGCCATTCGGTCAGACTCTTCAAGCAATCCCCCAAGCACCACAACGGCAGAGGTTCCTGCCTGGCGCTGCTGGCTAGCGATGGCACCGCAGGTTGCCGCTCTGCCATTGCGCAGTCGTTCGATTTCCCCGCGCAGCCCGCCAGCAGCAGACTCAGCAGCAGCGGCCCGGCCTCGGGCCAGTTCCAGTTTCTTGCGTGCACTCTCACCCTCCTCGTCCGCCAAGGCTTGGCGGCGCTGTTCTTCGGTTCTGCTCTGAGCCGCGGCGCGCCGGTCGCGCTCGGCCACCTGCACGCGGTAGTCGGCCAGATCGCCTCGCGCTGTGCTGGCTTCGCCCTGGGCAACCACCACCCGGCACTGCTGGCCGCCGGCTACCAGCACCAGCGCGATCAGCCACCAGCACCAGGCCGGCACCGCGCCGAGCCAGTTCACACCAGCGCCCTCCGCACACCCTCGTCGATCACCTCAGGCTTGTAGGGGTTGCCGCCGTTCTCATGGACGATGATGCCCAGCACGGCCTCACGCAGCACCTGCGGCTTGGAGATGTCGATGGAGTCGCGCACCCCGGCGCGCATGAATTTCTCGATCATGATTAGAGGTACTTCAGGCCAGGTGCCAGGGTGGTGGTCAGCACGGTGCGCAGACCGTTGGTGTTGAGCAGGTCGAAGAATCCGGCGGTGAGCTTGGCCACGTCGTCTTCATATTCCCGGCTGAGCAGCGTCATGCGGTACCGCTCTTGCGGGAACGTCAGGTCCTCGGCCAGATAGCGCCGGAAAGTGATAATGAAGCGCTCGTCGGCCGCCTTGGCCTCCTCCACGACCTCCTGCACTTCGCCGGTCACGTTGTCCAGGCCCAGCACCAGGTTCTGGAATGCACTGTTGTCGTTCTTGGGCAGGGCCAGGTCCATGGCCATCGCAATGAAGGTAAGCGTGCGGCCATCCTCGGTCGTGCACAGCGGGGTAGACGCCTGGTTGCCGTTGGCAGCGTAGCGGTCGACACGACGCTGGGCGCCGTGAAGGCCAGCCCAGAACGATTCCTGGAGGAAGTCGCCGTCGATGCCCTGGGTGGTAAGGCGGATGGCGCCGGCCGAAGATGCGTTGAACTTCTCGACGTCCTGGGCCAGGGTCTCGATGGTGGTGCGTTTGAGGTATTCGTTGAACACCTTCATGTTCGAAAGGGCCATTGGGCCTCCTTATTCGCTTGCGGTCAGGCCCTTGATGGCTTCCAGGCGCTCTGCCTTGGAGCCACCGAAGTTGCCCTTCGTAGGTTTGTGCTGGCCACCGCCATTTGGAGCGCCGCCACCATTGGCGCCGGAGCTCTTCAAGATGTGGTCACGATGGGGGTACTGCGAGACGAGAGTCTCGAGCGCTTCGTTGAAGTCGGCCAGTTCGCCTGGACGGGAGCGACTGAAGACCTTCTGGCCTTGGGCGTCATAAGCGACGACCTTGCCTTCCTCGATCTTGAAGTTGCTGCCAAAGGTGGCCTGAACCATGTCAGCCGGCACAGCCATCTTCTCGGCGATGAACTGGGAACGGGCAAAGCTCCCGCCGATCTTCTCGGCATACAGCTGCTGCTCGAAGGTCTGCGCCTTGGTGTTGGCTTCGTCCAGCTGGGTCTGGAAGGCCTTGCTGATCTCGCCCTTCACCTTCTCGATCTCGCCGGCATCCACCAGCTTCTTGGCGTCGAGATTGGCGACAGTTTCCAGGGCCTTGCGCGCAGCGGCAGCATCCTCGATGCCCTCGAAGGCCTTGGCGACCTTCTCGAATCCATCGGCACGCTCGCGATGCGACTTGGCCTCGGCGTTCAGCCGGGTGATGGTGTTACGGGTGCCCACTGCGTCGAAGGCGACTTCTTTGCCGTCGTCTTCCACATAGACTGGTTTCCCGTCTTCGATCACTGCGTACTGCTTACCATCCACTTCAACAGTCTTGAGTTTCATCTCGTCTCTCTGGGCCATCCGGCCTGTTGGTGAGCCATCCGGCCCCAGGTCGCCCCGTCCATCCGAACCGCAGGCATGAAAAAGCCCCGCACTGGGCGAGGCTCTGGAATTGCGCGCCACGAAATGGCGCTTGGTGTTTTGTGGCGCGGGCTATAGCAGTCGATCCCGCAGCTCATCGAGCCTCAGGAAGTTGCCCTTGTCGTTGTAGAAGTCCTGCAGCTTCAACTTGCCCTGGCGCATCAGCTTGCCGCGCTCAGGCCCGAGGATCCGATCCTGCCTCGCTGCTGGCTGACGCTCCAGCCACTCCCCGAATGTCGTCTGCTGGGGCGACTGGCCGTCCATCAATGCCATGGCCTCGGCGTCGGTGATGCCAAGCTCTTTTGCGCTCTTAAGCACCGGCCACTTGGATGACCGGCAGCAGAAGTGCAGCCTGCCCGGGCCGGCTAGCCATGGGATCTTGTGACCGATGGGCTTGTAGGTACCCAGCGTGTAAGGCAGCCGGTCACGGATGCGGCACATGACCGTGGTCCTGCTATCCAGGATGCTGATCCACTCGACATGGCTTATGAGGACGCTGTTTGCCTCGAATACCTTGTCGCTTGCCACTTCCGCTGCGCTCGATACCGCTGAACGCACCACCGATTCGAGATCGCGGCGCGACTTCTGCAAGACGCCGTCGGCATACCGCTCTGCCCTTGTTCCCATGATTGACCGGACGATTTCAGCAGCGTGCTTGCCATCCACAACGCCTGCTCGCACAGCATCGCGGATAGAGGCCGCCCGCCCCGACTCAATGCCGGCCAGCCATTCGCTGATCAACCTGCCCTGAAATGGCAGAGCTCTCGCGGCTGACTGCACTGAACCGAAATCGGCTGATTTGACCGGGAATTGATCCTGCACTAGAGCTGGGAGCACAGCGTGAAGCGCACTGTGAACGAACGACAGCTCGTACCTGATCAGGTCGTCTGTTGATTGGGTTAAGGCCTGCCGGACTCGAGCGAAGACGGCCCGGTTGATTCCCAACACGCCGGCCAAGGCGAGCGCTACGGCTGATTCGGAGAGGTCAGGACCGATACCGTCGATCTCCTCTATCAGCGCAGCCCGCAATTCCGCATCCTGGCTGTTCAGGATCTTGATGATTTCGACGACCTGGGCATTGCTCAGGTGCGTAAGGTCGACCTCATGCCCGATCAGCTCATCCAGCAGCTTCTCGTTGGCCGTCTTCATCACAGCGTACCGAGAGCCGGGCCCTGGGCCTCAATCTTCGCGAGCTCCTCTTCCCAGTCGTATTCGTCACTGATCACACCGCGCCGCTGCATCTCGGTGAATAGCGTCTCCTTGCTGATCATGCCGGCATTAGCCATGGTGACCAGCGTAGGTAGCGACACCTCTGGCATGTAGTCGACATCGAAGTTGCCGCGCATCTCGACGGTTCCGCCGTCGCCCAGGCCGCGATAATCGGCCATGAACTGGAGCAGTTGCGCCAGGCAGTCGGCGAAGTGGTGCGCCATGCGCGCCAGCGGGGACAGCTCTTGCGCCGCCTCCTCCTCAGCCTGGGTGGCGGTCTTGGTTGCCGTTTTGTCCTGCGTCAGCAGCTTGGCCCCGGCCATGCGCATCTCGTTGATCAGGTCCTGCAGCGCGGTGCGACCCGACTCTACGGCCTGGCCGGTGTGCTCTACATACTTGAGGTCACAGTCCCTAGGCAGATCGGTCAGCTGGCCGGTGCCAACCTTGAACTCTGGAGGGATCACCTTCCCCTGGTTGTCGTACTGTGTCTGGATGCCGATGCGCACCAGGATCGGCACGCGGATGACGTGGAGGATGTTGTCCTGGTCGCTCTGGCTCTGCCAGTGCTTCACGTTCAGGTGTGCCAGCTCGATCAGCGGCGGCTTGGCAGTCATGAAGCCGGTACGGCCGGTGTAGAAGGTTACCCAAGGGATAGCGGTCAGGCTGTTGGTGCCCTCATCGTACTGCTCCCAGGTACCTCCAGCTGCGGCCTGCTTGCCCCGTACGGCCTTGGCCGACCTGCGATAGGTTCGCCATGATCCAGGTTCGAGCACGCGGATCTGCTCGACGCACTTGGCGCCGAAGTCGCCATCCTCTTCCTCGACCACCTCGATGTATCGGACCATGGTCAGGACGCCGCCCTTGGAGCGCCAGCCCAGAACCTGCTCAGGCCTCACCATCACAACGTATGGGCGCACACCGGCGGCCTGCTCATCGGCCTGGGTCTTCAGCTCGCCCGCCGGGGGATGATCGACGAAAGCATGGCACAGGCCGTGGCTCAGCCCCTCGGTGAAGAAGCCAACAGCCCAGGAATTCAGGTCGTTGCCGGCGTGATCGATGTCCGTGGTCATCTGGACAATGGCCTCTGGCACATCGTCACCAACCTGCAGCGGCTCGGCGAACACTCGGGAGGTCATGTTGCCCACGGTCTCGGAATACGCCGGCAGCAGGGTCGAGAGGCGCAGGCGCTCTTTGTAGGCCTCGTCGTCTTCGGCTGGGTACTGCGGCAGCAGGGTCTTGCCCGCCGCGCGCATCGCCATCGTTCCACCCATGAGCGGCGAGATCACGGCCCAGTAGGCGCGCATCGCGTCGACAGCGGGCAGCGTGATGCTCGGGTTATCGCTCATGGTCACATTCTCAGGGATTGGGTCGTGAAGACCGGTCGTTCAATTGGGTAGTCGTGGTGGATGAAGTAGCCGCCGGCGTCGTTCGCGTGGTCCACGCCGGATTTCTTGTCGGGCTCACCGTTGGTAGCCCACACCTGCTGCTCCAGGCCGTCTGCATAGGTCGGGCAGCGCAGCGGGTTTATCAGGTAGCGGCGTTCGCCATTCGCGTTGCAGAACATCGCGTTCATGGCGTTGATCCGGTCTTTTACCGGGGGGTTGGCCTCGGGGGCGATGACGCTGAAGCCGGCCTGCCGCAGGATGGCAATGTCCGTCTCGCTGGCATTCACCGACTTGCGCGACCCGCCCGAGGCGTCGGGGTAAATCCTGATTTCGCAGGTCTTCTCGTAGTCCCGGCCGTTGTGCCGCCAGTAGCGCTCCTTGATGCGCCGGATCATGTCCGGGGTATCGAAGCCATCGATCAGCTCATCCACGGCCCTGGGCTTTCCGTCAGGCCGCTTGACATGGACGATCGCCGCCATCTTGCCGACGTTGAAGTCCATACCGATGAACAGGGGTTCTCCAGGCTCCACGGTGTCGAAGCAGGAGTTCAGCTTCCGGTCGTAGGCGTGGTAGATCGAGCCGGCGTTCAGGTTGACGAACTGGCCATTCAGGTAGGCCAGGATCAGCTGGGCCGGGTACGACTCCATCAGCGACGGGATGTAGTCAGGCGGAAGGTTCAGCTCATTGTCGAACGTGCTGGCCTGCACCAGGCCATACATCCCCTGCAGGGCTGGCTTCTCGCGCAGATGCTTCACGAACTGCTGGTAGACGAACTTGAACCCCTCTGGGGTCGTGGTCACGTCTACGCCGTTCTTCAGCCCAGGTACGCTGTAGCGCATCCGGGCGATGATCTTGCGCCAGGCGTGCTCAGCCTTGAGCTTGGGCAAAACGTCGAGTTCGTCTACCAGGCCGTGGCCGATCTTGAATCCAACGATGGTCTGCGGCTTCTCCATCGAGCGGCAGATGGTTGTGCTGCGGTACTGGCCGCCGCTGTAGAACTCGACTTCCTTGTCGCTCTCCTTCGTCTTGACCTTCAGGCCCCAGTCGAAGGCGACCTCTTCGATGGTCGGAAAGAAGATGTCGCGGATCTGCGGGTAAGTCGGGGCGAAGTAGCCGGAGTTGATCCTGGGCCATTCCCAAACGTGCTTGCAGATGCCGGCGCAGCCTACCCAGGTCTTGCCTGAGCCGAACCCAGCGACGAAGCCGCGGAACTTGTGCGGCATGTTGATGAACGTGGCCTGAGGGACGTTAAGCGTCGGCATCGCGCTTCCTCGCATCCATCACCGTGACCTGCACCGAAGTGGGTACCGCGTTATCGAGCGGGCTGTCCACCTTCGTCTGCCGATTCACGTATACGTCGCCGACCTCTTTGGCTGCCTGCTCAAGCAACTGGGCAGTCAGGGCCATGTTCTTCATGCTCTCGGCCTTCTCGGCCATGCGACCCAGCGCGCGGAGACGATACGCCGATGCCATGCTCGCCGCCCGGGTGAAGCTATGACCCAACTTGGATACTTGGAGGGGGACACCTGCGGCCGTGACGGCTGCGAGGGCGTCGTCGAGTCCCACAGGGTAGTGAATTGCAGCTGCCATATCTCTCCACCATGCGGCGCCTGCACCGCGCCGCGCGGCTACTGCGAAGCCTGCGGATGGGAGGAGTCGGAAGACCCAACGCCGCCGCTCGAATCCTACAAGGGCAAGCCATGGCAGCCACCCGAGCCGCGCCCACTTGACCCAAGCAAGGTCGATTGGCGCTTTGTGCCTCACACCCACTTCTCGATGATCAAGGACGGGGTATACCCGCCGCACATGAGCCGCGAAGAGGTTGAGCGCGAGGTTCGCGGGACCTTCGGGGGCCGCTTCGAGCAATTCGGCAATGGCCGCTTCAAGTACATCGCATACACCGACTGAATCCACCACCTGGAGGCGACCATGGGCGCACTTCGAGCATCACAGTTTGAGTACGACAACCGGATGCCGCCGGCGGTGAGCGAAAGCGAAGCTGACGGCGCCGAAGAACGCTGGATCGACGACGGCATCGCTGAGCTGATGGCGCGCCGCGATTTCGTGTTCCAGCGCCGCCTGCGGCCGCAGATGGGCGTCACCTTCGAGCGCTTCGCCCAGGCAGTCGACGAGTTCGTCATGGGGCAGCTTGGCCTGTCGGGGATCAGCAACTCAGTGCTGGGTCGCCTGGTCCTGGCAGCGCGCTGTAAGGTCACCAGCGATGCCGCGGCAGCGGCCGACGAGATCCTGAGCGTTGCCAATCCCGAGTCAGCGCTGGAAGAGATCGCCCGCCAGCTCCTAACCCCCTTCGCCAAAGAGGGAGTGCTGGCCCAGGCCGAGGAGGCGCAATGACTCCTCACAGCGTGGCGGTCAGCGCCATCGAGGCAGCAATCGAGACGATGCTTCTGCCGGGCTCTGGGCCGGTTGAGGAAGCGAAGGCCGAAACCCTGGCGGTGGCCTATTTCTCTCTCCTAGCCATCGATTCCAACGAGTTCAAACACTACTGCGAGCGCATCCGGCGTATTGCCGTACGGCGCAAGGAGGCTGCATGACTACGCCAATCGTTAAATCGCTCATCGACGAGCAGATCGAAGAAGCGAAAGCCGCTCAAGTGCGCGGCACCGTCCAGTTCCCGATCGGTATGCGTGTTGCCGACCTGCCCTACCCGATCAAGGCTGATTGGCTGAAGCGTCGGCCAATCAGCACCAGGCCGCGGCCATGACCAGCTAATAGCGCGCCGCCTAGTCATCTGGCGCGGAATCCACATGCAAAAAGCCCGGCGCAGGACCAGGCTTTTTCATCTAGATCCATCTACAGCTGAACGTTATTCCAATGGGCGCTTGTGATAACTATAACGCTCAGCATGGGATACCCTCGATGGGTCCGGCGGCCCCTGCTTCTGCCCTCTTCGAAAGGGAGGGCTGTCGAAATTGTCGTCACGGTCCGCTTGGCGAATGCTTTCGTTGTGATCGACTGGCTTCTGTAGCGGTCCCTCATTACCGGCTGGCTGACTGACCTGTCTGTCACTATCTACGCCATACCTATCTCTGGACATACACACCTCTCATTGCTCAGAAGTCCTGAGCTACTTGAGTATGCGCCTCAAACTGTTCCAGAATATTTAAACCGGACAACCGGGACAAGGCTTCGAATGAGTTTGCGTCGCAAGATCGCATGCTCAATCCAACTCAATCACACGCCTGTCGCCTGGCTTTTCAACTTTCATAAAGAGGGTGAAATTGCCAGTAAGGCTATGGCGTAGCTCACAGGGCATAGCGAAGGAAAAGTGGATGAGCCACGAACCATCTTTCAATGTATCACCCCGGTAAAGAGCTACATCCGCCTCGCCGACTCCAATCCGTCCCGCAATATCTAAATCACTTGGCGCATCAAACATACTTGTGCCCGCGCGTTCGCTGTGGAGCAACCAAGCGGTTCATTTGGAAGCGCTATCGTTTATGGATCGGCTTGGCCGTGTGAGGGCTCGTCCAAATAACTTTTGGCTTGCTCGCTGACACTCCGCTGACTCCAGAAGGAACGCTTTCAATCTGGCCTCCCTGGTTGATGAACAGTTTGGTCTGTTCATTCAAGCGCTCATGGGCACGCTGCGTCTCGGGGGATATGGGCATAAAAGCTACCTAATCATAGTGAAGAGCCGCGGAAAACGGCTACTCAGTCACTATACAGGGAATTGGCAGCACTCATCACAATTCGAACGAGATGCTGAAAATTGGCAGCATAATAAACACAAAATTCTGCACGTTTCGTATGGAAATCCGTGAGCCGAGCCATCCGCCGCGGCTATAACGCTGCATTTTCAGGAAATTACTCGCTACTTCCCTTCGCGCCTCGATGAGGCAACACAATCCGGCAAGAACGCACACCCACCGACAGCCAGGGAGCCTGGCCTACAGACTGGGCGTGACCGGGCATCTCCCCTATTTCTACTGACGGCGCCGGCCTGGCGCGAGGTTTTCCAATGTCCGCAGAACAGAAACTGATCGCTATCGAAGAGATCAGCGAGGCGAACGCCCCGGCCATCTACGTGGCCGGCGGCCTGCAGCAATTTATTGACCTGGTGAAGGGTGAGATCGAAGGCGAAGTCCCTGATCTGACCACCCGCAAGGGGCGCGAGCGGATCGCCAGCCTTGCCGCCAAGGTCAGCAAGTCGAAGACCGCCGTCGAGAAGCCGGGCCGCGACTACCTGCGCCGGCTCAAGGAAATGCCAAAGGTGGTCGAGTCCGAGCTGCGCGAGTTCGTGACCAAGATGGATGCGCTGCGGGACGAGACGCGGCGGCCACTTACCGAGTGGGAAGCCGCCGAAGATGCCCGCATTGATCGCCACAACGACCGCCTGAACTGGCTGAAGACACTGGTCGACGATCTGGGCGAACTGAGCTCGCTGCACATCAAAGGCCTGATCGCTGAGGCTGAAGGCATGCAGCTCGGCGCCCACTGGGAAGAATTCGAGGCAGAGGCAGCCAACAGCAAGGACAAGGTTCTCACCACCTTGCGGGCAGGGTTACAGAAGCGCGAGCAGTTCGAAGCTGAGCAAGCCGAGCTGGCCCGCCTGCGCCGCGAAGCAGAAGAGCGCGCCGAGCAAGACCGCATCCGGGCAGCACAGGAGGCCGCTGTCGAGCTGGAGCGCCAGCGCGTGGCCCAGGAGCAGCAGGCAGCGCGCGAAGCCGCAGCCCGCCGCGAGCAGGAGCTGCTTGACCAGGCTGCCGCACAAGAGCGTGAAGCCGAGAACCAGCGCCTGCAACTCAAGCTGCAGGCCGAGCAAGCCGAGCGCGCTCGAGTTCAGGCCGAGGCCGACCGCGTTGCGGCAGAGCAGCGGATGGACCAGGAGCGCCAAGACGCCGCTCGACGGCAAGAGGAGGCAGCCGAGCAGGCGCGCCAGGAAGAACGCCGCCGCGCCGATGCAGCAGCAGCCGAAATCCTCCGGCAGCAAGAGGCCCGCGAGCGCGACAAGGCGCACCGGGCCAGCATCAACCGCGCCGCATTGGAGGCCTTCGTTGCCGGCGGCATGCCCGAATCCTGCGCAAAGCAGGCGGTCACCCTGATCGCTCTCCGCAAGATCCCCAACATCGCTATCACCTACTGAGGCACAGACCATGACCAGCGCAATCATTGTGCCGGAACAGCGCCGCCAGGCAGTGGCTGCGCCCGGCCCCGTCGACAACAGCATCATGGCGGTGATCAGCCGAGCAGCTGCAGATCCGTCCTGTGACATCGAGAAGATGGAGCGCCTTCTGGCCATGCATGAGCGCATGCAGGCCAAGACTGCCGAGGCAGCATTCAACGCCGGCATGGCCCAGATGCAGTGCGAGATCCCGACCGTGTTCGAAGCCGCGGTGAACCTGCACACGGGCAACGCCTACGCAACGCTGGACGACATCACCCGCATCATCAAGCCGATCATGCAGCGGCATGGCTTCGCAATCACCTTCAAGGTAGAGAACCTGGAAAAGGCAATCAGCGTCACCGGGATATTGATGCACCGCGATGGGCACCGGGAACAGACCACCATGAGCCTGCCGGCCGATATCGGCAAAGGTCGGAACGAGGTCCAGGCGGTTGGCTCCTCCACCACCTACGGCAAGCGATACGTCATGTGCGCCTTGCTGAACATCACTACCAGCGACGTTCGCGACGACGACGCGCAATCGTCGGATGGCTCCGATACGGCAGAAATGCGAGCCCAGGCGCTGAACGACATCCTTGACCAGGTCGAAGCAGCCTCAACCCCCGACGAGCTCAAGGATGTTTGGCAGGCATCCGTAAAGGTCATGCAGGCCAGTGGTGACAAGGCCGGGTACGACACGGTGAAGATCGCCGTGACTAAGCGGAAAACTGCAATGGAGACTCCCCAATGATCATCGTCAATTGCGCCCAGGGCTCCGCAGAGTGGCACGCAGCGCGTGCAGGCGTCATTACCGCCAGTATGTTTGGCGACGCCAGGGCCCGGCTGAAATCTGGTCCGAACAAAGGCGAGCCCACCGCCAAAGCTCTCGACTACGCATTCAGGCTGGCAGTCGAGCGGATCAGCGGAAAACCGCTGGATAACGGGTTCGAGACCTGGCAAATGAGGCGAGGCCACGAACTCGAACCCGAAGCCCGCATGGAGCATGAAATTCAAACGGGCTTGATCGTCACTCAAGTCGGCCTGGTCAAGACTGACGACGGCGCGTTTGGCGCCAGCGCAGACGGTTTCATCGGCGAGGATGGCGGCAGCGAGTACAAGTGCTTTCTAGCACCCGAGAAGCTGCGGTCCTTCCACATCGACAACGATGCCAGCGAGATCATGGACCAAGTCCAAGGCTGTATGTGGATCACGGGCAGGAAGTGGTGGCACATCGGCCTCTATTGCCCGGATCTGCGCCCCGTCGGCCGCCAGCTCTGGTGGCAGGAATTCAAACGTGACGACAACTACATCGAGAAGCTGGAGGAAGACCTCTGGCAGTTCAAGCTGCTCGTTGACGAATACGAGGTCAAGCTGAGGAGCAAAGCCGCATGAGAGGCATCAACAAAGTCATCCTGGTAGGCACCTGCGGCCGGGACCCGGAAATCCGGTACCTGCCAAACGGTACTGCGGTCGCCAATGTCAGCTTGGCCACCAGCGAATCGTGGAACGACAGACAGAGTGGCCAGAAGGTCGAGAAGACCGAATGGCACCGCGTCGTGCTGTTCGGCAAGGTCGCGGAAATCGCCGGTGAGTACCTGCGCAAAGGCTCCCAGTGCTACATCGAAGGCAAGCTGAAGACCCGCGAATGGGAACAGGACGGGATAAAGCGGTACGCCACAGAGGTAAACGTCGACATCAACGGAACCCTTCAGCTTCTGGGCGGAAGGCCCGACAACCAGGGTGGCGGCCAGCAGTATCAACAGCGCCAACCCCAGCAGCAAAGGCAACAGCAGCCCCGCCAGCAGCAGCGCCAGGCGCCACAGCAGAACCAGCAGGCCGCGCCGCCGGACTACGACAGCTTCGACGACGATATCCCGTTCGCCCCGCTCCACCACCTGGCGGGCGCATGATCGCCACCCTGTCTCAGCCTGTGCCAGCCGTGAAGTACGCGGCGGCCATGGCCAGATCCACTGGTCAGCCTTGGGGCGTATACCGAGGAAACAAGCGTCTACTGGTGGTCATGCCGTCAGGCTCGACGAAGAAAACGCCCATTGAGGTGTGCCACCCATGAGACGCATCCAGAAACTCACGCAGCAGCGTCGCCGCCAGCTGCACATACACATCCCGCCCAGCGGATTGAAGGAGGTGCCGTATGGCGATGGACCAGGCAGAGCGCGACCGGCGCCGGCGCGAGAAGTCAGCAAAGTACCAGGAAGAAGACCTGCGCTTGAAGGTTCGACCAGGGACTAAACAGGCCCTGCTGGAACTGATGGAGTGGGCCGGCATTGAGGAACAGGGCGAGGCGATGACGCTGATGATTCATCACCTTCATGGGCTTGGCCCGGGCGGCGCGTTGCCGCTTCTGGAGCCTCCGCGCCACGAAATCAAGGTGTCGCCGTCTGTGGCGCGGAAGCTGGAGAATTTCCGGGCGCGCGAGGCGCTGCGGATTTCTTTCGATGAGGCTTAGAACTGCTGCTTCAGATGCGCCAGATATTGACGAGCTGCGGTCTTTTCGTCGGTGCCTGGCGGGCCGTCTTCGCTCATGAGCGAGGCTTCGGCTTTATCAAATACCGCTTTGCTCGGGATGCTAGAACCGCTGGTTTTCAGCAGTCCAATCAGCAGATGTTCCAGGGCGTCCAATTGCGCTTGTTGCTGACTCATAAATCACTCCGTTGACCCGGCCCTATGCCGGTCACCCGTAATACCCCATCCCCAACCAAATTGCCACCATGCCGCATCCGGCCACGGAGGGCGGCGCATGCATGGAGAAAGCCATGAGCGATATCAACCCCGGCCCGAGCCTGGCAACCGGCCACCCGATGGGCGCCGACACCTGGCAGGACTTCGTCGCCCGCCTTCGTCACCACTGCAACGGCCAGGGCGTGAAGTGGCACCACACGGCCTGCGCGCTGTTCACCGTGCAGCAGAATCGCATCGATTACGGGTATGAGGCTGACTATGCCGAGGGCCTGGTGGTCTGCCTGGAAGACAACAGATGGTTCAGCCCTGAGGAATACTGGACAGATCTCGACGAGGACGAGCAGGAAGAGCTCAACAAGGTTGTCCAGGCCAGAAACGAATGTGATTTTCTGGAGCTCGATACCGATGATCAGTGGGACTTTCTGGGCGAACTCGACGACCACACAGTCACTGGCTGGAACAAGCGCTGGGAAGTCGTGAACAGTCACTTCACCAAGGAAGCGGCCGAGGCCTTCATTCGCCGCAAGCAGCACGACTACCCCGAGCTCCGGGTTTACGTAGAGTCGCAGTACTACGCCTGGGAGTTCGAAGCGATCAAGGCCGCCATCCTCGACGGCACGCTGGTCTACCAGCCAAAGCCTGCGGCTGAAGACGCCACCGCCTGACCCTCCGGCGCTGCCCGCCAGCGCCTTCCCCTCTCAAACGATGAACGCCTCCCCGGCGAGGGCGGCGCCTGCACGCCTGGAGCCTGCCATGACCTACACGCTGCACCTGGGCGACTGCCTGGACATCCTGAAAGCCATCCCTGACAACTCGATCGACAGCGTGGTTACTGACCCTCCATATGCCTTACCCGGTGGATTCATGGGTAAATCGTGGGACAACCATGACGGTCGAGAGGATGCCGGCTTCGGCTACTGGCTGGCCGGTTTCACCGACGGCGAGGGGTGCTTCCGGGTGCAGCGCCATGAGCGCGGTACTCACACCTGCGCATTCCAGATCAAGCTGCGGGACGACGACCGAGCTGTTCTTGAGCGGATCCGGCGCTTCGTTGGAGCGGGCACAATCGCTGCGACTGATGACTCTACTCCCAGCAAGCCACAGGCTCGGTATGTCGTCCAAAACAAGGATGGATGCGCTCGGCTTGTTGCGATATTCCGAAAGTACCCGCTGACCGCAAAGAAAGCGCTCGACTTCGAAGTGTGGGCAGAGGCGGTTGAAGAGTGGCTGGGTCGCGCTCGCGGAAGTCGCTGGCATGGTGCCACTGACCAAACGCGAGCCGCTGCGCTAAAGGCGCGCCTTGAGAATGTTCGCAAGTACACCGATGTTCCGTGGTCTGGGCACAAATTCCAAGACTGGGTGCGGCAATGGTCGTTGGAATGCCTGCGGATCTTGAAGCCGGGCGGCCACATGCTGGCGTTCGGCGCCACTCGGCAATACCACCGACTGGCTTGCGGGATTGAGGATGCGGGCTTCGAAGTGCGCGACACGCTGGGCTGGGTATTTGGTTCGGGGCTTCCCAAAAGCCACAACCTCACCGGCGACTGGCAAGGCTGGGGGACTGCGCTAAAACCCGCTTGGGAATCCATAGTTCTGGCGCGCAAGCCGCTGGCCGGTACCGTCGCAGCAAACGTACTGGCCCATAGCACCGGCGCGCTGAATATCGACGGTTGTCGTGTTGGCTGGCCGGATGGAAAAGCACCAGAGATCGGCACGCCAGGCTGGGGCGGACCGGGCAAGAAGCTGACGGTCGTACCAGGGCAGGATGGCAAGACCGTTGAGCGGAGCGTACCAAGCTCGCTTGGCCGCTGGCCTGCCAACCTGATTCATGATGGTAGTCCAGAGGTCGTTGCATTGTTCCCGACCGAAGCGGGCGCAAGCGCTCCGGTGAAGGGCACAGAACCCACGGCCAACGGGTTCAGCGGCGCTGTCGCGTACAGCGGCATGATGGGTCGCGTGCAGGGTGCCTTCCACGCCGACACCGGCAGCGCCGCCCGGTTCTTCTACTGCACCAAGACCAGTCGAAAGGACCGCAATGAGGGCTTGGACCATGGCGACCAGAAGGCCGTCAGAACCAACGCCACCATGCGAGAACGTGAGCAGGCCGACTGGTCCAAGAGAAATGGCAATCATCACCCCACCGTGAAACCCACTGATCTCATGGCCTACTTGCTGCGCCTGGTAACCCCGCCAGGCGGTACCGCACTTGACCCGTTCATGGGCAGCGGTAGCACTGGAAAGGCCGCCATGCGTGAAGGATTCCAGTTCATCGGCTGCGAACTCGATCCGGAGTACCTGGCGATTGCCAAAGCACGCATCGAGCATGAGCAGGCGAAGGTTGCCGCCGCCCGCGAGAGCGCTACCGAATCGCAGCTTAGCCTGTTTGGCAACTAACCCCATCTAACCTTCTCTTTTGCGCCACCCCGGCGAGGATCACCCATGCCCATAACCTACGGAAGCGTCTGAAGCGGCATTGAAGCTGCGGCCGAAGCCTGGCATCCGCTGGGCTAACGTCCGCCGAGCCGCAATCCACCATCCTTTGGTCGGCGATCGCATCGAGGTTATGCGCTACGGACAGTACATTCCTCGCTACGGCTTACCTTTATAGACTTTTGAGCGGTGGTGGCTCAGATACTGGCGCTGTTCCGGTGTGAAGTCGCCGACATTTATGCCTGACGCCAGCCCCCATGCCGACACAACCTCCTGAGCGGTATCGGCAACCTTCACCTCCCCATTGTCCTGGAAAGTTATCCAGCCTCGGTCAAAAAGCTTGTCCACATGAGGGGCCAACATGAACCCATTGCTCCCATCTAATCGCTCAGCGTTCGAACAATCCTTCCACGGTTTGATGTGGCTAGCGATAAGGAAACGTGTATCGGTAACACCTGTAATACGGCAAGATTTTTCACGTTCCAATACTTGCAGGCGGAATGTTCCCTGACCGATGCGCGAGCGAACCAACTGCTCGCGCTCTGTAGCGGCCAATTCTTGGTTGAGCTCGATCTCGCGCTCGACTTCATCTGCTCTTACCTGATCTTCAATCTCATGGACTCGCTCACTTATCGCGCTCCCAGTAGCGTTGGATAGGCTGAGGACAAACGAGCCAAGCTCAGGCGAAATTCGAGCGAGATAACATCCCTGGTTGCCGTTTCCGTTGACCTGCAGCGGGGAGTTTTTAGCCGGTAATAGCCTAGCAATGGTCGTGATGTGGTCCTTTGGTGAAACAGCCTGCTCCAGCTCAGTCCACTCGACAGGAACCAACCATCCAGCATCCGACCAGTTATGACCTGCTTGGCCGAAAGCGCTGGGCTTTGGTTGGTCGGTATAGGCAGAAGTCGCCACGCCGATAGCTCGAATCTGCCCTCCAGCGTAAGAAATGACAATGTCACCCGCTTTAACCAGTGTCAGGTTGATGTAGGTCTGGTTTCGAGCACCATTTTGATTTTTTGTGGGCGACCAGATGTAACCGCCTTCCAGTTCGGCTTGGTATGTCTGCTTGTGGTTGACCCACCAGAAGCGCGAAGTTTCTTGCTCGCGCGAATGACGCTCGAAAACTACAACCTCTCTAGTCAGGTCAAGGGACTTACGTTCCCAACCAGCCTCGATCCAGAGATGCGCCCAGGTGTGCGAGTCATCAGTCCTTGAGTTTGCCCACCAAGCGTTGTGATTTCGCGCGACTGGTGGTAGCCCGCCCACTAGCTCATCAATTTGCGCGAAGGTCAGCACAACAGAGTTAACAGTCTGGGACCGAAGAAAATCGGCCAGGGGCGTGTACTTACTCACCGGTCACCTCTGAGCGCAAAAGCAGAAAGCATATTGCCATCAAGCACTAGCAGCAATCCTTCCATTCGCACAAATCCGCCAATCCATCCACTGCCACGACATGGCGCGAGCTATCCCCGTTCCCACGGAGGTCATCGCCGAGCAAGAGCACATCTGTACTCCACTCAGCTGTAACCCCTCTCCCCTCTATTCACTGCCGCGATATGGCGGCCTGTTGGGGCTGGCTCAGTTTCAGCGCCTGCTCCAGCCCCAGGGTGACGACAGCTCTACCCAGCAGAAGCTTTGGGTGTGACGGCAGGCAAGCCTTCAGTAGCTATCCGGCGCGCCCGGCCTACGCCCCAGGCCATCGCACGAGTCATCGATTCGCCAGGACGGGAATCGAACGCCTCCTCGTGCAAGGCCGTGCCTTCAGATGTATAAACACCGATGAACATCTGTGTTTGACCCGTAGCTGAAAGCCTCACCTGGACATCAATGTGCGTGCCGTCGTCGAGAGTTTCGTCATGGGAACGGTGGTGGAGCGCTGGGTCTGCCCACTCCCAAAACACATTTCCTCGAACTCGCATTTGACCCTCCAATATTTATTTTTCATCCATTAGAGGGTCAAAATAAATCGCGCACAAAAAACTACAAGTGACGTAGATCAGAAAGTCTAGCGAAGCGACAGTCGGTGTTAAAGTTATACATCTTTAATCTTTTTGTATAAGTTTTATAGCAATCAAGAAGAGCGGTCCCGTTCTTTCGCTTCGGCTGTAAGAGAATCAGCAAATTCAATCCAAGCGCTGAACGCAGCGCGATGCGCGTCGCACGCAGCTTCCCATTCTGGCCCGCCCAAGCGGCCGTAAGCCACCTGGTTCATGATGGTTGATGTGAGCGAATCAAGCTCCCGCAGCAATTTGTAAGCGCGATATCTTTTTTCTATATCCGGCATGGTCTTTTCATCCTACTTGCACAGCAAGGTGTGGGCCTTTCCAAGGCCACTGCCCGATGGACCTCCCCTGGTCTCAGTTATTTCCATCAATCTTAAACCGTCCGCCGAATTGCGGCGAGGAGGAGCTATGCCCGATTCAACGCTGTTGCCCGTCCTTGAGGATCGCTGCTCATGACCCGCCTCGCCCTCTGCCTCCTGCTGCTGGCCACCGGCGCCAGCGCAACCGAGAACGTCATCGACGTGCAGCACGACAGCCAGCGCGGCGTCACCTGCTACCTGCTCAATGGGGTCGGCATCAGCTGCATCCCCGACAGCCAGCTGCAGGCCGGCAACGAGCGCCAGCTCTCCCCGCACGAAACCCAACCCGAACCTACACCCGCACTGGCGCCTGGGCGCTGGATTGATGAGAGGTATCAGCTGTGACGGAAGCGAACAAGATGCGCCAGCACCTGCTGGTAGACGAATGCGCACTGCTGGATCTTGCAAGCAGCGCGTGCCAAGAAGCCATTTCGTTCGGCGTGAACGAAAACGTTTTCGAGAGACTGGCTCGATCAGTCGAACTCAAGTGCCAGGACGGTATGCCAGCGGCAGCCCGCGACGTGGTATCGGAGCGCCAGCGCCAGGTGAGCGACGAAGGCTACCAGCCATCGCGCGACGATGTTTATCGCAATAAGGAGCTCGCTCATGCTGCGGCCTGTTATGCGCTAATTCCGCCTGCTGAAGAGGGCCGAACTCCGAACTGCCCGCCGCTGTGGCCTTGGCCAACCGCGTCTTGGAAGCCTCGTGGAAGACGGGAGAACCTAGTTCGTGCAGGAGCTTTGATTTTGGCCGAGATCGAACGGATTGACCGCAGCCTGAAGGATGCGAAGCCATGATCCTGCCCCCGATGTACATGGCCTACCTGGTATGGAAGGCGCCGCGATGAACGCTCACCAGGTCACGCATCGCCAGGAGGCCCCATGGGCTACATCAACCCGCTGCTGAAGCTGCCGGCAGGGCAGGCCCTACTGGAACTGCCACCTGAGGACAGAGCACGCATCGAGGCAGTGATGCGCGAATTGCGCGCCCAGGCCGACGCCGAGGCCGAAAACTCCTGGCTCCGCCGCAAAGGTCCGATGGCCGCCTACTGGCGAGCCGTCTCCACCTATGCCCGCCATCTGGCGCACGCCCTTTCTCGCAACGCACAGCCGTAACCCCTCCCCCTACAACTCAAGCCCGCCGGCATGCGCGGGCATGGAGAGACTCATGCTCAATTTCTTGGCCCGCCTGTTCAAGCGCAAGAAGAAACCGGCACAACGCGCCGCGCTCGGCCCGGCCGGGTATGCCCGCGGCCACAGCCCGGCATCCGGCCGGCAAGACCCGATTCTCTACCCGCTCAACCCTATGAGCCCGGTCAGCCCCATGTATCCCACCTACCTGGCGGACAGCTACGAGCCGACACGCTCGAGCAGGTCCTGCTCTAACCGGGACTACGGCAGCTACGACAGCGGCAGCAGCTACTCGTCGAGCGATAGCAGCAGCTCCAGCGATAGCGGGTCCAGCTCCAGCAGCTGCGATTGACCACCAACCTACCGCCGCCGCCGGCGTGGAGACAATCCATGAACCTGATCGACTGCTACGTCACGAAGATCCTCGGCGAGCCGTACCGCAAGTTCGGCCACTGGTGGGTATCGGCCGAGTACGAATCGGAAGGCCGCGCAGGCACAACCCAGCTCATGTTCCGCACCGAGGAAGCCGCCCGCGCGGCGAAGGTCGGGCACCACTTCACGGCCTGACCCTGCTATATAAAGGAGACACCATGCGACACGCAGAAAACATCGATCGCTTCCTGCGCCTCGACGAGGTGCTGCACGTGACGGGGATCGGCCGGAACACCGTCTATCGCAGAATCCGTGAAGGCACCTTTCCAAAACAGGTTAAGATAGGACCCAATTCGGTAGCCTGGCGCCAGTCGGACATCACCCAGTGGATGACCTCTTTCGACCCCAGCGACGACCAATCAGTACATTGAGCAGTACACTGAAAGGCCAGATTCTGCTCAAGCCCTTACCCCGCAAGCTATACAGGTCCACCAGTGGAAATTTTCAAAGAGTTCACATTCGAATCGGCCCACCGCCTGCCCCACGTCCCAGCGGGCCACAAATGCGGTCGCCTGCACGGGCATTCGTTCAAGGTCGGCCTGCACCTGACCGGCCCGCTCGATCCGCACACCGGCTGGATCCGCGACTTCTCCGAGATCAAGGCCATCTTCAAGCCGATCTATGAGCAGCTGGACCACAACTACCTAAATGACATCCCAGGCCTGGAAAACCCCACCAGCGAAGTGATCGCCAAATGGATCTGGGATCAGGTCAAGCCGCTGCTGCCCGAGCTGTCGAAGGTGCGCATTCACGAAACCTGCACCAGTGGCTGCGAGTACAGCGGCGATTGACAGCAGGCACGGGCGCCCTTACGGCGCCCTGCTACCGGGCTAACTTCTGGCTGACGTTTCCAGTATGTGCAGTGTCAGGGAACCATCATCACCCTGCACCCCTGCCCTCAGCCTGTTTTCGCTACCGGTATGCGCCAGCTTCACAAGCTGACCACTGATGTGTTGCAACTTCACATTGGTTACCGTTGTAGCTTCCTCCAGGGCAGCCGGGTCCAATCCCACCAGCCGCCAGAGAAAATCCGGCTCCGCACGCTCCTTTTCCCCACGTTGCGCCAGGCTCGTGCGCCACCCTTGCTGTTCTCGGAGGGTGAAGTTCAAGCGCCTGCCACGCTGGTCGAGCGGCCATATTTCGTAAACACACGCCCCGTTGTCCACATAGGCCGCAAACCAGAAATGGTCACAGGCCGGGCGGGTCTCATCGTCACACCAGCGATCCTGCAGGGTGTCGCTGGCCTCCACATTCAGCCCGGCCCTGGGGTACCACTCCACCCCCTCATCGAACCGCGCGGCAATGAGGCCTGCCGGTGCCGAGGGCTCGTCAGGCCGCCACCAGCTACGCGCAATGAAACTGTACTCCGGCTTGAATGCGTATCGGCTGCCTATCTGGTTCAAACCAGAGCCCCATGCAACGTCACGGGCTTCATGAGCATAATCCAGCACTTCCAGGGCCATCAGGCCAGGCTTGCCATTCACGGTGTTGATCAACCAAGCCCCATTGTTGGCGTAGCGCCTTGCCCGCTGGCCGGCGGCATTTTGCAAGATCACGTTGCACATTCGCGCGCCGCGCTTTATTTCTCGGTAATCGAGCCCAGCCAAGGACCACAAGTGCGAAGGGCCGCTCAAGCAATGCTGACCCGCCTCAGGCTCTGCAACATCCTTGATGCCCGCATAGCCCGACAATACGGTAGGGTTGTGGTGGACTATCCTGTTGAGTGGCTTCCACTTTCTGTCGTAGGGCCTGATCTCATAACACAGCTTCGGCCCTGCCTGCCCCTTCGAAGACACATAGGCTGCAAACCAGAACAGCTCTCCATAGACATGGCCTGGCCGGCTGTAGTCCTCCGGCCCCAGCTGCAACGGCCCTTCGCCTTCGGGCTCTGCGCGCAGGTACTTGTACCATTTATCGTTGTGAATGCCGGCTCCGCCAAAGTGCAGCCACACTGGCGCGAGCTCGGCAATGGAGTCCCACCATTGATCGGGGTTGAGCAGTTCATCGGACAGCTGCCACCAGCAGCGCGCCAGAAAGGAGAAATCAGGGTGGTAAAGGTAATCGCTCATGGTGACTCACTGTGCTGCTTGAGGTGAGCCAAACGCTAACCGGGCAAGGCTATGCCCTACAGAAGGAAGCAGTCTACTTCAACGACTGCGCCAGAAATGCCGGCGCGATATAGCGCTGGTAATGCGCTTCGGACAGCAGGAAGAACTCGCGATCGATGGCATCACGCAGCTGTGGCAGCTGCCAATCGCGAAATTCGGGCAGCAACACCATGCCGTAGGCCTCCAGGTCACGGATCATCCGCGCCCCGCGGGCGATCAGCTGATAGGCCCAGCAATACTCGGACTGCTGTGCGACGAAGCGGATGGAACGCTGCTCCAGTTGCTGGCGCAGCAGGCCTTTGTCGAACACTTCCAGCTTGGCCATCATCACCTGCACCAGCAGTTGCTCAAGGCGCAGCCACACGGCGCGCTTTTGCGTGTCGTCGTAGCCATTCCAATTGATCACTTCGTGGTGAAAACGCTTGCAGCCACGGCACACCGTGTCGCCGTACACCGTGGAGCACAGGCCGACGCAAGGGGTTTTGATGGACTTGTTGGACATGAAAAACAACAGCTTGGCGGTGGAACACGGGCCCATGTTAGCCCTTTGTCTAACCAGGGTCACTCGTTAAAGTCATCTTCAGCGCCTTACCTTCGGGCTTTTTTTACCGTAGAATCATCCGGCCTTTTCAAAGGCAACAATGTCCGTTGGAAGCTGTTTTCAAAGCGTCACGAGCACAGTACATCCGGTAGAACGGCGTTGGCCCGGGCCATGCATCCCTCGCATGCCCGTGCCAGCCCTCATCAGCTCCCCGTTCTGCAGGCGTAAAACTTTGAAAGCAGCTTCTGTAAGGATTCTTTGCGACCCTGGCTGGGCGGCCCAAAAAGCCGTGGCAGCGCATGGGTGCATTGAATGCTGGATGAGCGTCCCGGACCCCCTTTAGGGACCACTGATGAGGGAAATAACTGTGCTTGAAGCCTACCGCAAACACATCGAAGAGCGCGCCGCCCTGGGTATCGTGCCCCAGCCGCTGAACGCCGAACAAACTGCAGGCCTGGTCGAGCTGCTGAAAAACCCGCCGGCCGGCGAAGAAGCCTTCCTCGTAGACCTGATCACCAACCGCGTACCACCAGGGGTCGACGAAGCTGCCTATGTCAAGGCCGCTTTCCTCTCCGCCGTCGCCAAGGGCGAAGCCAAGTCGCCATTGATCGACCGCAAGCACGCCACCGAACTGCTGGGTACCATGCAGGGCGGCTACAACATCGAAACGCTGGTCGCACTGCTGGATGACGCCGAACTGGGCGCCGTCGCGGCCGAACAGCTCAAGCACACCCTGCTGATGTTCGATGCCTTCCACGACGTGGCCGAAAAAGCCAAGGCCGGCAACGCTCACGCCAAGGCCGTGCTGGACTCCTGGGCTGCCGGCGAGTGGTTCACCTCGCGTCCGGCCATCGCCGACAAGTACACCCTGACCGTGTTCAAGGTGCCTGGCGAAACCAACACCGACGACCTGTCCCCTGCTCCGGACGCTTGGTCGCGCCCTGACATCCCGCTGCACGCCCTGGCCATGCTGAAAATGGCCCGTGACGGCATCGAGCCACAGCAGCCAGGTTCGGTCGGCCCACTGGCGCAGATCGAAGCGGTCAAGGCCAAGGGCTTCCCGGTTGCCTACGTCGGCGACGTGGTGGGTACCGGTTCCTCGCGTAAATCCGCCACCAACTCGGTGCTGTGGTTCTTCGGCGACGACATCCCGTACGTACCGAACAAGCGTGCCGGTGGCTTCTGCTTCGGCACCAAGATTGCCCCGATCTTCTACAACACCATGGAAGACGCCGGCGCCCTGCCGATCGAGTTCGACTGCACCGACCTGGCCATGGGCGACGTCATCGACGTTTACCCGTTCAAAGGCGAAGTGCGCCGTCACGGCAGCGACGAACTGGTCACCAACTTCGCGCTGAAAACCGAAGTTCTGCTGGATGAAGTCCGCGCTGGCGGCCGAATCCCGCTGATCGTCGGCCGTGGCCTGACCGAAAAAGCCCGTGCCGAGCTGGGCCTGGGCGCTTCGGACCTGTTCAAGAAGCCAGAGCAGCCTGCCGACACCGGCAAAGGCTTCACCCTGGCGCAGAAAATGGTCGGCCGTGCCTGCGGCTTGGCAGAAGGCCAGGGCGTGCGCCCAGGTGCTTACTGCGAGCCGAAGATGACCACCGTCGGTTCCCAGGACACCACTGGCCCGATGACCCGCGACGAGCTGAAAGACCTGGCGTGCCTGGGCTTCTCCGCCGACCTGGTCATGCAGTCGTTCTGCCACACCGCGGCCTATCCGAAGCCGATTGACGTCAACACCCACCACACCCTGCCAGACTTCATCCGCACCCGTGGCGGCGTGTCGCTGCGCCCAGGCGACGGCATCATCCACAGCTGGCTGAACCGCATGCTGATGCCTGATACCGTGGGTACCGGTGGCGACTCGCACACCCGCTTCCCGATCGGCATCTCGTTCCCAGCCGGTTCCGGCCTGGTGGCCTTCGCCGCCGCCACCGGCGTCATGCCGCTGGACATGCCAGAATCGATCCTGGTGCGCTTCAAGGGTAAACTGCAGCCAGGCATCACCCTGCGTGACCTGGTCCACGCCATCCCTTACTACGCCATCCAGCAGGGCCTGCTGACCGTCGAGAAGAAAGGCAAGAAAAACGCCTTCTCCGGCCGCATCCTGGAAATCGAAGGCCTGGACGATCTGACCGTCGAGCAAGCCTTCGAGCTGTCCGACGCCTCGGCCGAGCGCTCCGCTGCCGGTTGCACCATCAAGCTGCCGGAAAAGGCCATTGCCGAGTACCTGCAGTCCAACATCACCCTGCTGCGCTGGATGATCGGCGAAGGCTACGGCGATGCCCGCACCCTGGAGCGTCGCGCCCAGGCCATGGAAGCCTGGCTGGCCAAGCCTGAGCTGCTGTCGGCCGACGCCGATGCCGAATACGCTGAAATCATCGAAATCGACCTGGCCGACGTCAAAGAGCCTGTGCTCTGCGCGCCGAACGACCCGGACGATGCCCGCCTGCTGTCTTCGGTACAGGGCGAGAAGATCGACGAAGTGTTCATCGGTTCGTGCATGACCAACATCGGCCACTTCCGCGCTGCCGGCAAGCTGCTGGAAAAGGTCAAGGGCGGTATCCCGACCCGTCTGTGGCTGGCCCCGCCAACCAAGATGGACGCTCACCAGCTGACCGAAGAAGGCTACTACGGCATCTACGGCAAGGCCGGTGCGCGCATGGAAATGCCAGGCTGCTCGCTGTGCATGGGTAACCAGGCACGCGTGCAGACCGGTTCGACCGTGGTCTCCACCTCGACCCGTAACTTCCCGAACCGCCTGGGCGACGCCACCAACGTGTACCTGGCATCGGCCGAACTGGCTGCTGTCGCTTCGATCATCGGCAAGCTGCCGACCGTCGAAGAGTACATGCAGTACGCGAAAGACATCGACAGCATGGCTGCCGACGTTTACCGCTACCTGAGCTTCGACCAGATCGCCGAGTTCCGTGAAGCGGCGGCCAACGCCAAGATCCCAGTGGTTCAGGCGTAAGCTGAGCGGCGAGTTGTAAGCTGCAAGCTACAAGAAGAAGCCCTGGCAGAAATGCCGGGGCTTTTTTATGGTTTTTGTGTTGGCATTGCCGGCCTCTTCGCGGGCAAGCCCGCTCCTCCATCGAAAACCACAACCCCTGAAAACCGCACGCAGCAACGTCAGATCACGAACAGGTCGACAAACCTGTGCACCGCCATCTGCTCAAGCTTCTGCTGGTCCTTGCACACAGCCAGTATTTCCCCGCACCGCTGCCGCGCAAAGCGTGTCGCCAGGTTGGCCCTGAACTTTGCCTCCAGCAACGGTATGCCCTCCCCGCGCCGCCGCCGATGTCCGATCGGGTACTCCACAAGCACTTGCTCGGTACTGCTGCCATCCTTGAAAAATACCTGCAGCGCATTGGCAATCGAGCGCTTGTCCGGCTCCAAGTACTCGCGACTGAAGCGTGGGTCTTCCACCACCTCCATCTTCTCGCGCAGGCGGTCGATACTGGGGTGGTGGGCGTGGAAGGTGTCTTCATAATGCTCGGCCACCAGATGACCGAAGATCAACGGCACCGCCACCATGTACTGCAAACAATGGTCGCGGTCGGCGGCATTGGCCAGCGAGCCGCTCTTGGAAATGATACGGATCGCCGACTCTTGGGTGGTGATAACGATGCGGTCGATTTCATGCAGGCGGTTGCGCACCAGCGGGTGCAGGATAACTGCGGCTTCGCAGGCGGTCTGGGCGTGAAACTCAGCAGGGAAGCTGACCTTGAACAGGACGTTTTCCATTACATAGCTACCCAAGGTCTGTGGCACCCGCAACGCTTGCTGGCCGGCCGGCTTGAGCGCCAGGTCCTTGTTGGTGTGGCTGAACAGCACGTCGTAAAAGCCCCATTGTGGCGCTGTAAGCACACCGGGCACGCCCATCTCCCCGCGCATGGCGATGTCGGCCAGGCGCACGCCGCGGCTGGACGCGTCGCCAGCGGCCCACGACTTGCGCGAACCAGCGTTGGGCGCGTGCCGATAGGTACGCAGCGCCTGGCCGTCGACGAAGGCGTGGGACAACGCTGAGAGCATCTGTTCGCGGTTGGCGCCCATTAGCCTTGCGCAGACTGCGGTGGAGGCCACTTTGACCAGTATCACGTGATCGAGGCCAACCCGGTTGAAGGCGTTTTCCAGCGCCAACACGCCCTGGATCTCGTGGGCCATGACCATGGCTTCCAGCACATCACGCATCAACAGGGGGGCTTCACCAGCGGCCAGGTGCTTCTGCGACAGGTGATCGGCAACGGCCAGGATGCCGCCGAGATTGTCCGAGGGGTGGGCCCATTCGGCGGCCAGCCAGGTGTCGTTGTAGTCCAGCCAGCGTACCGTGCAGCCGATGTCCCAGGCAGCCTTGACCGGATCAAGGCGGTAGGCGGTGCCGGGGACACGTGCGCCATTGGGCACCACGGTGCCGTCCACCTGAGGGCCGAGGAGCTTGGTGCATTCCGGGAAGCGCAGGGCCAGCAGGCCGCAGCCGAGGGTGTCCATCAGGCAGTTGCGCGCGGTGTCCAGGGCTTCGGCGGATTCGACCCGGTAGCCAAGGGCGTAGTCAGCCAGGGTTTGCAGCACCCGGTCGTAGTCCGGGCGGTCGTTGAGGTCCACATTGGCGCTCATATCCAGCTCCCTTCAAAAGTGCTGGGGCTGCTGCGCAACCCATCGCCGCCAAGCCAGCTCCCACAGGGTTCGCACAGTTCTTGAGGCCTGTGCAGTACCTGTGGGAGCTGGCTTGGCGGCGATGGGCCGCGCAGCGGCCCCGCTTGAAGCCGAGCGCCAGTGGTGCGTTAGAAGCTATCGCCAGGCACGCGAACCCAGCCCTCCATCAGCACGCGAGCACTGCGGCTCATGATTGCCTTGGTCACCGTCCACTCACCATTCACTTGGCGCGCCTCGGCACCGACCCGCAGGGTGCCAGAGGGGTGGCCGAAACGCACGGCGCTGCGCTCGCTCCCGCCAGCGGCGAGGTTGACCAGCGTGCCCGGAATGGCCGCCGCAGTACCAATAGCCACTGCGGCCGTACCCATCATTGCATGGTGCAGCTTACCCATGGACAAGGCCCGCACCAGCAGGTCGATATCACCCACCTGCACCGCCTTGCCACTGGACGCAGTGTAGGTGCTCGGCGGCGCGACGAAAGCCACTTTCGGCGTGTGCTGACGCCCGGCAGCCTGGTCGACGTTGTCGATCAGGCCCATGCGCACGGCGCCATAAGCACGAATAGTCTCGAAGCGTAGCAGCGCCTGCGGGTCGCCGTTAATGGCATCCTGCAATTCGGTACCGGTGTAGCCGATGTCCGCCGCATTGACGAAAATGGTTGGGATGCCGGCATTGATCAAGGTTGCCTTGAAGGTGCCAACCCCCGGCACCACCAGGTCATCGACCAGGTTGCCGGTCGGAAACATGGCGCCACCGTCACCGTCTTCGTCAGCCGCCGGGTCGAGGAACTCCAGCTGTACCTCGGCCGCCGGGAACGTTACGCCGTCCAGCTCGAAATCACCGGTTTCTTGCACTTCACCTTCGGTAATCGGCACGTGGGCGATGATGGTCTTGCCGATATTGGCCTGCCAGATGCGCACGGTGGCAATGCCATTGCGCGGAATACGGGCCGGGTCGACCAGGCCGCTGCTGATGGCGAACGAACCGACCGCCGCAGAGAGGTTGCCGCAGTTACCACTCCAGTCAACGAAGGCCTTGTCGATGCTGACTTGGCCGAACAGGTAGTCGACATCGTGTTCGGGTTTGATGCTCGGCGACAGGATCACGGTCTTGCTGGTGCTCGACGTGGCGCCGCCCATGCCATCGATTTGCTTGCCGTAGGGGTCGGGACTGCCGATTACCCGCAGCAGCAGGGCATCGCGGGCCGGTCCGGGGATTTGCGCCTGCTCGGGCAGGTCTTGCAGGCGGAAGAACACGCCTTTGCTGGTGCCGCCACGGATGTAGGTGGCGGGGATTTTTACTTGCGGTACGTGAGCCATTGCTTTGCTGTCCTGTCTGAAAGGCATAAACCCCGGGGCTGCTAAGCCGCCCATCGCCGACAAGCCAGCTCCCACAGGTATCGCGCTGGTTGCGGAATTACACGATCCTTGTGGGAGCTGGCTTGCCGGCGATGGGCCGCAAAGCGGCCCCCGCTCTTATGGTTAGGCGGACGCTTCGAGGAAGTCCTGGGCAAAGCGCTGCAGCACCCCGCCCGCCTCATAGATCGACACTTCCTCGGCGGTGTCCAGGCGGCAGGTCACCGGCACTTCCAGGCGCTCGCCATTGCTGCGGGTAACCACCAGGGTCAGCGTCGCCCTTGGCGTACGCGCGCCCAGCACGTCATAGGTCTCGCTGCCGTCAAGGCCCAGGGTCTTGCGGTCGGTGCCTGGCTTGAACTCCAGCGGCAGCACACCCATGCCGACTAGGTTGGTGCGGTGAATACGCTCGAAGCCTTCGGCGACGATCGCCTCGACACCCGCCAGGCGCACGCCCTTGGCCGCCCAGTCACGGGACGAGCCCTGGCCGTAGTCGGCACCGGCGACGATGATCAGCGGCTGCTTGCGCTGCATATAGGTCTCGATCGCCTCCCACATGCGAGTGACCTTGCCTTCCGGCTCGATGCGCGCCAGCGAACCTTGCTTCACGCTACCGTCTTCCCCGCGCACCATTTCGTTGAACAGCTTGGGGTTGGCGAAGGTCGCCCGCTGCGCGGTCAGGTGGTCGCCACGGTGGGTGGCGTAGGAGTTGAAGTCCTCTTCCGGCAGGCCCATCTTCGCCAGGTACTCACCAGCGGCACTGTCGAGCATGATGGCGTTGGACGGCGACAGGTGGTCGGTGGTGATGTTGTCCGGCAACACCGCCAGCGGGCGCATGCCACGCAGGGTACGCTCGCCAGCCAGCGCCCCTTCCCAGTATGGCGGGCGGCGGATGTAGGTGCTCATCGGGCGCCACTCATACAACGGCGCCACCTTCGGCCCACGGTCTTCCTCGATGGCGAACATCGGGATGTACACCTTGCGGAACTGCTCCGGCTTGACCGCCGCACGTACCACGGCGTCGATCTCTTCATCGCTAGGCCAGATGTCCTTGAGGCGGATTTCCTTGCCATCGACCACGCCCAGCACATCCTTCTCGATGTCGAAGCGGATGGTGCCGGCGATGGCATAGGCCACCACCAGCGGCGGCGAAGCCAGGAACGCCTGCTTGGCATACGGGTGGATACGCCCGTCGAAGTTGCGGTTGCCCGACAGCACCGCGGTGGCGTACAGGTCACGGTCGATGATCTCTTGCTGGATCACCGGGTCTAGCGCGCCAGACATGCCATTGCAGGTGGTGCAGGCGAAGGCGACGATGCCAAAGCCGAGCTGCTCGAGCTCCTTCTCCAGGCCAGCCTCTTCCAGGTACAGCTGCACGGCCTTGGAGCCCGGCGCCAGCGACGACTTGACCCACGGCTTGCGGGCCAGGCCAAGCTTGTTGGCATTACGTGCGATCAGGCCTGCGGCAATCACGTTGCGTGGGTTGCTGGTGTTGGTGCAGCTGGTAATCGCGGCAATGATCACCGCGCCGTCAGGCATTTGCCCCGGCACTTCTTCCCAGCTGCCAGCAATGCCTTTGGCCGCCAGGTCGCTGGTGGCGACACGGGCATGCGGGTTGGACGGGCCTGCCATATTACGTACCACGCTCGACAGGTCGAAGCTCAGGGTGCGCTCGTAGACGGCGCCGCTCAGGCTGTCGGCCCACAGGCCGGTGGCTTTGGCATAGGTTTCCACCAGCTTGACCTGCTGCTCTTCGCGACCGGTCAGGCGCAGGTAGTCGATGGTCTGCTGGTCGATGGCGAACATTGCCGCAGTGGCGCCGTATTCCGGGGCCATGTTGGAAATGGTGGCGCGGTCGCCCAGGGTCAGGGCGCGGGCACCCTCGCCATGGAATTCCAGGTAGGCACCGACGACTTTCTGCTTGCGCAGGAATTCGGTGAGGGCCAGCACCAAGTCGGTGGCGGTGATGTTCGGCGCCAGCTTGCCGGTCAGCTCGACACCGACGATTTCTGGCAGGCGCATCCACGAGGCGCGGCCGAGCATCACGTTTTCGGCTTCCAGGCCGCCCACGCCGATGGCGATCACGCCCAGGGCGTCGACATGCGGGGTGTGGCTGTCGGTGCCAACGCAGGTGTCCGGGTAGGCCACGCCACGGTCGCTGTGAATGACCGGCGACATCTTCTCCAGGTTGATCTGGTGCATGATGCCGTTGCCCGGCTGGATCACATCGACATTCTTGAACGCTTTCTTGGTCCAGTTGATGAAGTGGAAGCGGTCTTCATTGCGACGGTCTTCGATGGCGCGGTTCTTTTCGAAGGCTTGCGGGTCGAAGCCACCGCACTCGACGGCCAGCGAGTGGTCGACGATCAATTGCACCGGCACCACCGGGTTGACCTGGGCCGGGTCGCCGCCTTTGTCGGCAATGGCGTCACGCAGGCCGGCAAGGTCGACCAGCGCGGTCTGGCCAAGGATGTCATGGCATACCACGCGGGCCGGGAACCACGGGAAGTCGAGGTCGCGCTGGCGCTCGATCAGTTGGCCCAGCGAGGCGTCGAGGGTGGCCGGGTCGCAGCGGCGCACCAGGTTTTCGGCAAGTACGCGGGAGGTGTAAGGCAGGCCATCGTAGGCGCCGGGCTTGATCGCCTCGACCGCTGCGCGGGCATCGAAATAGTCCAGGTCGGTGCCTGGCAGGGCTTTGCGGTATGCAGTGTTCATCATTCAGGCTCGGTCACAGGATTCGGAAGGTTGCTCCGTCCCTGTAGGAGCGGGCTTGCCTGCGAATGCGTCAGCAGGTGCAAATGGGTTGCCCGGTCGGACGCATTCGCTGGCAAGCCCGCTCCCACAAGGGAAACGGGTTGCCTCTCTATAACTAATCAGCGCTGCTCAATCGGCACAAACTGGCGCTGCTCGACGCCGACATACTCGGCGCTCGGGCGGATGATGCGGTTGTTGGCGCGCTGCTCGAAGACGTGCGCCGCCCAGCCGGTCAGGCGCGAGCAGACGAAGATCGGGGTGAACAGCTTGGTCGGGATGCCCATGAAGTGGTACGCCGAGGCATGGTAGAAGTCGGCATTGGGGAACAGGCGCTTCTGCTCCCACATGGTCTTGTCGATGGCTTCGGAAACCGGGTACAGCACCTTGTCACCGACCTCGTCGGCCAACTGCTTTGACCAGCCCTTGATCACCTCGTTGCGCGGGTCGGACTCTTTGTAGATGGCATGGCCAAAGCCCATGATCTTGTCTTTGCGCTCGAGCATGCGCAGCAGCTCGGCCGTGGCGTCCTGCGGGTTCTGGAAGCGCTCGATCAGCTCCATCGCCGCTTCGTTGGCACCACCATGCAGCGGGCCGCGCAGCGAGCCGATAGCGGCGGTTACGCACGAGTACAGGTCGGACAGGGTCGAAGCACAAACGCGGGCGGTGAAGGTCGACGCGTTGAATTCGTGCTCGGCGTAGAGGATCAGCGACACGTTCATCACTTTGACGTGTAGCGCGCTGGGCTTCTTGCCATGCAGCAGGTGCAGGAAGTGGCCGCCCAGGGTGTCTTCGTCGCTGGTGCAGTCGATGCGCACACCGTCGTGGGTGAAGCGGTACCAATAGCACATCACCGCCGGGAACAGCGCCAGCAGGCGGTCGGTCTTGTCGCGCTGGGCGTCGAAGGTCAGCTCTGGCTCGAGGGTGCCCAGCACCGAACAACCCGTGCGCATCACGTCCATCGGGTGGGCGTCGCGGGGGATGCGCTCAAGCACTTCCTTCAGCGCCTGGGGCAGGTCACGCAGGCCCTTGAGCTTGTGCTTGTAGTCGGCCAGCTCGGCCTTGCTCGGCAGCTCGCCGTACAGCAGCAGGTAGGCGACTTCTTCGAATTCGGCAGCGGCGGCCAGGTCACGCACATCGTAACCACGGTAGGTCAGGCCGGCACCGGCCTGGCCCACGGTCGACAGCGCAGTCTGGCCGGCCACCTGGCCGCGCAGGCCTGCGCCACTGAGTACTTTTGCTTCGGCCATGGTGTTTCTCCTTTCTTGAATTTGTTATGGAAGTCTTGCTGGCTAATCGTGTTTGCCTGTACCGGCCTCTTCAAGGGTAAACCCGGGCCTACAGGGGGCAGTGGAAACCTGTTTGTAGGAGCGGGCTTGCCCGCGAAGAGGCCAGCCGCTCCAACAAAGCCTTCAGCCTTTCTTCTGGGCAAACAGCGCATCCAGGCTTTGCTCGAAAGCGTGGTAACCAATGGCATCGTAGAGCTCCATGCGGGTTTGCATGGTGTCGATCACGTTCTTCTGCGTGCCGTCGCGGCGCAGTGCGGTGTACACATTCTCGGCAGCCTTGTTCATGGCACGGAACGCCGACAGCGGGTACAGCACCAGCGACACATCAACCGAGGCCAGCTCTTCGGTGGTGTACAGCGGCGTGGCGCCGAACTCGGTGATGTTGGCCAGGATAGGTGCCTTCACCCGGTCGGCGAAGGTCTTGTACATCTGCAGTTCGGTGATGGCTTCTGGGAAGATCATGTCGGCGCCGGCCTCGACGCAGGCGGCAGCGCGATCCAGCGCAGCGTTCAGGCCCTCGACGGCCAGGGCGTCGGTACGCGCCATGATCACGAAGCTGTCATCGGTGCGAGCATCGACAGCGGCCTTGATGCGGTCGACCATTTCCTGCTGGCTGACGATTTCCTTGTTCGGGCGGTGGCCGCAACGCTTGGCGCCAACCTGGTCCTCGATGTGGATCGCAGCAGCACCAAATTTGCACATCGAGCGGACAGTGCGGGCGACGTTGAAGGCTGAGGAGCCAAAGCCGGTGTCGACATCCACCAGCAGTGGCAAGTCGCACACGTCGGTGATCCGGCGCACGTCGGTGAGCACATCGTCCAGGCCACTGATGCCCAGGTCTGGCAGGCCCAGGGAGCCTGCAGCCACGCCGCCACCGGACAGGTAGATGGCCTTGAAGCCGGCGCGTTTGGCCAGCAGGGCATGGTTGGCGTTGATAGCGCCTACCACCTGCAGCGGATGTTCAGCGGCAACGGCGTCGCGGAAACGCTGACCGGGGGTGCTCTTCACAGTCATTTCTCACCTCGTGGGCTGTTGTTGTGAGCGTCCAGGTAGTGACGCTCGATATTGCGCTTGGACGCGCCAATGTGGCGGCGCATCAGGAGTTCGGCCAGTTCGCCGTCACGGTCGGCGATGGCATCGAGAATGCGGTGGTGCTCGGCGAAGGCCTGGCGTGGCCGATTGGGCGTGGCCGAAAACTGGATGCGGTACATGCGCACCAGCTGGTACAGCTCGCCGCAGAGCATCTTGACCAGGGTCTGGTTGCCGCTACCCTGAATGATTCGGTAATGGAAGTCGTAATCGCCTTCCTGCTGGTAGTAGCCCAGGCCGGCCTGGAACGCGGCATCGCGCTCATGGGTGTCGAGCACCCGGCGCAGTTCATCGATGTCCGCCGTACTCATGCGTTCGGCGGCCAAGCGGCAGGCCATGCCTTCCAGCGATTCGCGAATTTCGTACAGCTCGATCAGTTCGGCGTGGTTCAGTGACACCACCCGCGCCCCCACATGCGGCACGCGCACCAGTAGGCGCTGGCCTTCGAGGCGGTGGATAGCCTCGCGCAGCGGCCCACGGCTGATGCCATAGGTGCGCGCTAGTTCCGGCTCGGAAATCTTGCTGCCGGGGGCGATGTCACCCTTGACGATGGCCGCCTGGATGCGCCGGAAGACGTTTTCGGACAAGGTTTCCGTTTCGTCTGTCAGCATCGGGCTGGGGGTGGAAAGGTCCTGCATATTGTCGACACCTTGAAAATCTCTTTGCGAGAAATTAGCTAAATAAGCCGTCACAGTCAAAGACAAAATGAATATTGTCGACAATCGTCTAAGAACGAACTATCGCCCACCCACCGCTGTCAGATCGCGCACCGCTGGCGTCAAGACGTCGGCGTGATAGAATGCCGCGCCTCCGATGGGGTTATGGATAGCCTGTCTGTCATACATTCATGCTTGTTGACAGATGCACGAGGACGCTTGCGCAGTAGTTGCCAGTCGCCTTGACCCAAACCTTGCCCAGAACCTTGCACTGCACCGCGCCAGGAATATGAGACTTACACCCGTTTTATTGCTGCTATGCCTCACCCTGCTGCCGGCCCTTGGCCAGGCGGCGGGCAAGACCGTGTATGGTCTCAACGAATATGCACGCCTGGGCGATCTGGACCTGGAAGTGGCCGCCAAGCTCGACACCGGCGCCAAGACCGCATCGCTCAGCGCCCGCGACATCAAGCGGTTCAAGCGCAACGGCGAAAGCTGGGTGCGCTTCTACCTGGCCATCGATGCTGCGCATTCGCACCCAATCGAACGCCCCCTGGCACGCGTGAGCAAAATCAAGCGCCGGGCCGGTGACTACGATGCCGAATCGGGCAAGGCCTACACGGCCCGCCCGGTCATCGAACTCGAAATTTGCATGGGCCAGGCCAGGCGCACCATCGAAGTCAACCTCACCGACCGCAGCGCGTTCCAGTTCCCGCTGCTGATTGGCTCCGAGGCGCTCAAGCACTTCGACGCGCTGGTAGACCCAAGCCTTAAATATGCGGCCGGCAAACCTGCCTGTGCCACCGACGCTCCCAAAGCAGAGTAATCCCGATGCGCTCTCTTACCCTCCATCTGAAAGTCCTGATCACCGTGCTGGTGCTGTTGGGCGTGGCGGTCACCGCTTATCAGATCTTCGTCCTCGGCATCCCGGTGACTGAGGATGAAACCGACGACCTGTGGAACATCGACGCCAAGGTCGAGTTCGTGGCCAGTACCAAGGACCCGGTCAAGGTGCAGATGTTCGTGCCACCGCTGAACCGCGACTACGTCAGCCTCAATGAGAGCTTCATCTCCAACAACTACGGGGTGAGCGTCAACCGCGCCGACGGCAACCGCAAGGTCACCTGGTCGGCCCGTCGCGCCAGCGGCAACCAAACCCTCTACTACCGCCTGGTACTGACCAAGCGCTACAGCAACGAGAAAACCACGGTCAAAGGCCCGACCTTCCGTGACAGCCTGGCGGTGGATGGCCCCGAGAAGATTGCCGCCGAAGCCCTGATGGCACCTATCCGCCAGCACTCCGCCGACGTCGAAACCTTCGTTAGCGAGACCATCAAGCGGGTCAACAACCTCAACGACGACAACGTCAAGCTGCTGCTGGCCGGTGACACCTCGGCCATGAAAAAGGCCCAGGTCATCGACCTGCTGCTGTCGATCGCCCACGTACCGATGGAGAAGGTGCACACCATCCGCCTGGTGGCCGACACCCCGCAAACCCCTGAACTGTGGCTGCGCAGCTTCAACGGCAACGACTGGTTGTACTTCAACCCGGACACCGGCGAGCAGGGCCTGCCCAGCGACCGCCTGCTGTGGTGGACCGGTGATGACAACCTGATCACCGTCGATGGCGGCAAGAAGGCCAACGTTACCTTCAGCATGAACAACAGCGAGATGAACGCCATTCGCCTGGCCAAGCTGACCGACGAGAATACCGACGCCGACTTCCTCGAATACTCGCTGTACGGCTTGCCGCTGCAGACCCAGCAAACCTTCATGATCATGGTGATGATCCCGATCGGCGTGCTGGTGATCCTGGTGCTGCGCAACCTGATCGGCCTGCAAACCCTGGGTACCTTCACCCCAGTGCTGATCGCCCTGGCCTTCCGCGAAACCCAGCTGGGCTTCGGTATCGTGTTGTTCACGGTAATTACCGCCCTGGGCCTGTCGCTACGTTCGTACCTTGAGCACCTGAAACTGCAGATGCTGCCGCGCTTGTCGGTGGTGCTGACCTTCGTCGTCGTGCTGATCGCCGCCATCAGCCTGTTCAGCCACAAGCTGGGCCTTGAACGCGGGCTGTCGGTGGCACTGTTCCCGATGGTCATCCTGACCATGACCATCGAGCGCCTGTCCATCACCTGGGAAGAGCGTGGCGGCGGCCATGCCATGAAAGTGGCCATCGGCACCCTGTTCGCCGCCTCCGTGGCGCACCTGCTGATGATGGTGCCGGAGCTGGTGTACTTTGTGTTCACCTTCCCGGCCGTGCTGCTGATCCTGGTGGGCTTCATGCTGGCGATGGGCCGCTACCGCGGTTACCGCCTGACCGAGCTCGTGCGCTTCAAGGCATTCCTGAAGAAGGCTGACGCCTGATGTTTGGCCTGATCAAGACGTGGAAAGCCCTGGAGGCCCGGGGCATCATGGGTATCAACCGGCGCAATGCGGATTACGTATTGAAGTACAACAAGCGCCACCTGTACCCGATCGTCGACGACAAGATCATCACCAAGGAGCGCGCCCTGGCGGCCGGCATTCATGTGCCGGAAATGTACGGCATCATCGAGACCGAAAAAGAGATCGACAAGCTTGACCAGATCATCGGCGGGCGCAACGATTTCGTCATCAAGCCGGCGCAGGGCGCCGGCGGTGACGGCATCCTGGTCATCGCCGACCGCTTCGAGGACCGCTACCGCACGGTGTCGGGCAAGATCATCAGCCATGAAGAAATCGAGCACCAGATCTCGAGCATCCTCACCGGCCTGTACTCGCTGGGCGGCCACCGCGACCGTGCGCTGATCGAGTACCGGGTCACCCCCGACCAGATCTTCAAGAGCATCAGCTACGAAGGCGTGCCGGACATCCGCATCATCGTGCTGATGGGCTACCCGGTAATGGCCATGTTGCGCCTGCCAACCCGCCAGTCCGGCGGCAAGGCCAACCTGCACCAAGGCGCCATCGGCGTGGGCGTCGACCTGGCCACTGGTGTAACCCTGCGCGGCACCTGGTTGAACAACATCATCAGCAAGCACCCGGATACCACCAACGCGGTGGATGGCGTGCAACTGCCGAACTGGGACGGCTTCATGAAGCTCGCCGCCGGCTGCTACGAGCTGTGTGGCCTGGGCTACATTGGCGTCGACATGGTGCTGGACCAGGACAAGGGGCCGCTAATTTTGGAGCTCAATGCCCGCCCAGGCTTGAACATCCAGATCGCCAACGACTGCGGGCTTACCCAGCGTACCCATGCTATCGAGGCGCACCTGGAAGCGCTGGCCAAGGAGGGTATTACCGAGGATGCCGAGCAGCGGGTGCGGGTAGCACAAGGGTTGTTCGGCCACGTGCCTGGGCAATGAAATACGGGGGCCGCTTTGCGGCCCCAAACACAACACGATGTTGAATGTCGCGCCCAGTGCTAGGCGCTTTTCCTACACAGGTCTACAATCGTCCCCCTCGCTTTTACATCGCCGTCCATACTGATGCCGACCTGTACGCTCCACCCCCTACCCTACCAGCCCGACCCTGCTGCCTACTTCGCCCGCCTGCGTCAGGCCCCCGGTGCGATTCTGCTCGACAGCGCCCGCCCCGGCGCCGAACGCGGCCGCTTCGACCTGCTCAGTGCCTGGCCGGTGCAACAGCTACAGGCGCAACCTGATGAGGATGGCCGCGCCTTCCTCCAGCGCCTGCGCGCGGGCCTGGCGCTACTGGGCCATGCCCACCTGCCCGAAGGCAGCGAGCTACCGTTCGCCGGTGGCCTGATCGGCTACCTGAGCTATGACTTCGGCCGCCGCCTGGAACACCTGCCAAGCCTGGCCGTTGACGACCTCGGCCTGCCGGACGCACAACTGGGCCTGTATGCCTGGGCACTGGTCACCGACCACCAGCGCGCCACCAGCCAACTGGTATTCCACCCAAGCCTGGCGGGCGGCGAACGCGAACGCCTGATTAGCCTGTTCGAAACTGTCGACAACGCAAAAAGCGGCAGCTTCCAGCTACTGGCTGCGATGACCGGCGACTTGCAGCCCGAGCAGTACAAGGCCGCCTTCGACCAGGTGCAGCGCTACATCCAGGCCGGTGACTGCTACCAGATCAACCTTACCCAACGCTTCCGCGCCCCCTGCCAGGGCGACCCGTGGAGCGCTTATCAGGCCCTGCGCAAAGCTTGCCCCACGCCTTTCTCCGGTTACCAGCAACTGGCCGACGGCAGCGCCGTGCTCAGCTTCTCGCCCGAGCGTTTCATCCGCGTCAGCCAGGGCCAGGTGGAAACCCGCCCGATCAAGGGCACCCGCCCGCGCTCGGCGGACCCGGCCGAGGACGCCAGCAATGCCGAAGCGCTGCGGCACAGCCCCAAGGACCGCGCGGAAAACCTGATGATCGTCGACCTGCTGCGCAACGACCTGGGGCGCACCTGCGAGATCGGCTCGGTGCAGGTGCCAGAGCTGTTCAGCCTGGAGAGCTACCCCAACGTGCACCACCTGGTCAGCAGCATCATTGGCCGGCTGGCCCGCGACAAGGACGCCCTGGACCTGATCGGTGACAGCTTCCCCGGCGGCTCGATCACTGGCGCCCCGAAGATTCGCGCCATGCAGATCATCGATGAGCTGGAGCCTTCGCGCCGCGCACTGTACTGCGGCTCGCTGATGTATGTGGACGTGCGCGGCGAGATGGACAGCTCGATTGCCATTCGCAGCCTGCTGGTCAAGGACGGGCAAGTCAGCTGTTGGGGTGGGGGCGCGGTGGTGGCCGATTCCGAGTGGCAGGCCGAGTATGAAGAGTCGATTGCCAAGGTGCGGGTGCTGATGGAGACGCTGCAAGGCTTGTGATCGGCGCCGGCATCGCGGGCACGCCCGCCGCCACAGCTACAGCGCAGGTTTGCCGCCGACTACAAGCCCGTCTACCCGGCCTTTTTTTGATACCATCACCCCACTACGAGCGCACAGCGCCACAGCCAAGATGGAAACCGCCTGATGAGCCAACCCTTCGACGTCGCCGCCCTGGCCGCGACCTATGCCAACAAGTCCCCGCAGGACATCCTCAAACTTGCTTTCGAGCACTTCGGTGATGACCTATGGATCTCATTCAGCGGCGCCGAGGACGTGGTGTTGGTGGACATGGCCTGGAAGCTGAACAAGCAGGTCAAGGTATTCAGCCTCGACACCGGTCGCCTGCACCCGGAGACCTACCGGTTCATCGACCAGGTGCGCGAGCACTACAACTTACCAATCGAAATCCTCAGCCCCGACCGCGCCAAGCTCGACCCGTTCGTCAAAGAAAAGGGCCTGTTCAGCTTCTACAAGGACGGCCACGGCGAGTGCTGCGGTATTCGCAAGATCGAGCCGCTGCGACGCAAGCTGGCCACCGTTAGCGCCTGGGCCACCGGCCAGCGCCGCGACCAGAGCCCGGGCACCCGCAGCCAGGTGGCGGCAATGGAAATCGACAGCGCCTTCTCCACCCCCGAGCGCACCCTGTACAAGTTCAACCCGCTGGCGCAGATGACCAGTGAAGAGGTGTGGGGATATATCCGCATGCTCGAACTGCCGTACAACAGCCTGCATGAGCGCGGCTTCATCAGCATCGGCTGCGAGCCATGCACCCGGCCAGTACTGCCGAACCAGCATGAGCGCGAAGGCCGTTGGTGGTGGGAAGAGTCGACGCAGAAGGAATGCGGGTTGCACGCAGGCAACCTGATCAGCAAGGCTTGATTGGCAGCTGCAAGAAAAAAGCAGCCCGTATGTGGGCTGCTCTCTCTTGAAGCTTGTCGCTTATAGCTGCTGTCAGTGCACCGGCAGCTCGACACCCTCGAACAACTCTTCCAGCTCCTGCTTGTTATGGCACTGAATGGCCTTGGCCATCACTTCACGGGTCAGATGCGGGGCGAATTTCTCGATGAAATCGCACATGAAGCCACGCAGGAAGGTGCCACGGCGGAAACCGATCTTGGTGATGCTGGCTTCAAACAGTTCGCTGGCGTCCAGGGCCACCAAGTCGCTGTCAAGCTTGGCATCCACGGCCATGCCAGCAACGATACCCACGCCCAAGCCCAGGCGCACATAAGTCTTGATCACGTCGGCGTCCGCCGCAGTGAACACAACTTTTGGCGTGAGACCACGGTGGCTGAAGGCCTCGTCCAGCTTCGAGCGCCCGGTAAACCCGAATACATAGGTGACAATCGGATATTCTGCGACTGCTTCCAGGGTTAGCTTCGGCAGTTTGGTCAATGGGTGACCTTGCGGCACCACCACGCAACGGTTCCACTTGTAGCACGGCATCATGATCAGGTCGCCGAACAACTCCAGCGCCTCGGTGGCGATGGCGAAGTCGACCGTTCCGTCTGCGGCCATCTCAGCAATCTGCATGGGTGAACCCTGGTGCATGTGCAGGGACACTTCCGGGTATTGCTTGATGAAGCTGCTGATTACCGGCGGCAAGGCATAACGCGCCTGGGTGTGAGTGGTGGCGATCGACAGCGTGCCCTTCTTCTCGTTGGAGAACTCCTGGGCAATCTGCTTGATGCTTTCGACCTTGCGCAGGATTTCGCCGGCGGTATTGATGATGCGTTCGCCGGCCGGGGTAACGCGGGTCAGGTGCTTGCCGCTGCGAGCAAAAACTTCAACGCCCAGCTCATCTTCCAGCAGGCGGATCTGCTTACTGATACCTGGCTGCGAGGTGTACAGGCTTTGCGCCGTCGCGGAGACGTTGAGGTCATGGTGCGCCACTTCCCAGATGTAGCGCAGTTGTTGAAGCTTCATAGGTTCCCCTCGGTTCAGCGATGAGTCCGCGGCAGCAGCAGCGACGATATATAACTATATTAGTGGTTCTGGAAATAAATCTAGAACTATTTTGTTACATGCCACGGAAATGGCCTACAACCATCTTCACGCTTTCCTGCGCCCCAAATGCTGCGCCAACGGCACCATGTACACCGGCACAGGGGACAACTGCAGCAGCCGCACCGCGGTGCGCCCCAAGGGCACATCCACGCCCGCGCCGGCGCTGTGGCTACCGAAAATGAGCAGGTCGACACTCAACCGCTGGGCCTGATCGAGGATGACCTGCGCCGGGTCGCCCTGCCGTACCCGCACAGTCTTGATCACCGCCAGGTCGGCCTCCTCGCCCAACTCGTCGCGAAAGTTCTCCAGCACGCGTTGCTCGATGTTGGCCATTACCGTGTTCACGCCCTGACTGTGCAGTTGGTCTAGCGTCTGCTCATCGAGGTAGCTTTGCAGAAGCGATTCGGCGAACTGGCCCATGGGCTCCACCGCGTGGATCACATACAACTCTGCGCCGAAGGTACGCGCCAGCGCCAGCGCGTGCTGCATGACAAAAGGGGCGTAGACACCGAGGTCGGTGGCGTACAGCATGGAGCGGATCATTCGACCTCCTCGACTGCCGTAGCGGCAGAGCAAGCTTCAGCTTAGCAGCGCGCCGGCCTCGCGCTTGGCCGTCCGGCGCACTGCTGGCGGGGGCTGGAGAGCACCGGCAAGCTCAACGCTGGCTTTGCCGAGCCTGCTCGCTGTGATCGATGAAGGCCAACGCCTCATACAGCATCTGCATGCGCGGCAAGCTACAGCCTGCGGCTCGCGCACGCGCCAGCGGCTCAGCATAAATGGCCTGCAACTCCAGCGGGCGCTTGTGGGCGTAGTCGTGGTACATGCTGGGCCAGTAATCGGGCATGCGCTCGGTCACCTGGAGCAGGTTTTCGGCATAGCCCTCGGGCAGTACGTGGCCACACGCCGCCGCCCCCTGTACCACCTCGGCCATCAGCGCCTGGATCAGCGCGCGGCTGTGGCTGTCGGCCATCAGCGGCGTGGTGCTGGCACCGAGCAGTACCGACAAACCGTTGTAGGGCACGTTCCACACCAGCTTCTGCCAGCGCGCCTGGGCCAGGTTTGGCATGGCCTGCGAATCGATGCCAGCGGCCCGGAACAGCGCCGCGCCCTCGTTGACCAGCGCGGCGCCGCCATCGCTGGCTGGCCCGCTGTGGTACCCAAGGTTGACCGTTCCCAAGGCCTGGTGACGGATCACGCCGGGTGCCTGGCGGTTGACACAAATGAAACATAGGCCGCCCAGCAGGTGCATATCGCTGCGCAAGGCTGGGCGCAATTGCTCCTCCACGCCCAGGCCGTTCTGCAGCAGTACCACCTTGGCACCGGCAGCGGCCGCCTGCACGATCAGCGGCGCCAGCTGGTCGTTGCTGGTGGCCTTGGCCCCAATCAGCAGCCAGTCGCAGGGCGGCATATCGGCGACGCTGGCATAAGCCTGCACCTTCATTTGCAGCGCGCCATGCACAACGCTGTCCAGGCTCAACCCCTGCTCACTGACGGCCTGGTACTCGCTGCGCAACAGAAAATGCACATCAAAGCCGGCCCGCGCCAACATCAACCCATAAAAGCCGCCGATGGCGCCACTGCCGATGATGCCGATGCGGGGTGTGTGCGGATGCATACCGATCTCCAGGTAAAAGTCAGCCCTCTTTATTACACAGGTTGCGCAGCGCTGGGCAGCCCATTCGCGGCAAACGCCTTCCATCTCGGAAAAACCCCACACGGACTGGGCCCAGCCCATTGTCGCGCCACCTGTAACGCGCTAAGGTTCGGCTCCCCGCTGCGATTATTCTGCTGCTGGGCCGCACGGGGATAGTTGGCGGCCGGCACCCGTGACCTGACGAGTAACACGATGGCTGATTTACCGATCGATGACTTGAACGTTGCCTCCAACGAGACGCTGATCACCCCCGATCAGCTCAAAAAGGAAATCCCTCTCAGCGCCAAGGCCCTGCAGACCGTAACTGCCGGCCGTGAAGTGGTGCGCAATATTCTCGACGGCAAGGACCATCGCCTGTTCGTCGTGGTTGGCCCTTGCTCCATCCACGATATCAAGGCTGCCCACGAATACGCCGAGCGCTTGAAGGTACTGGCTGAGGAAGTGTCCGACACGCTGTACCTGGTCATGCGCGTGTACTTCGAAAAACCGCGCACCACCGTTGGCTGGAAAGGCCTGATCAACGACCCCTACCTGGATGACTCGTTCAAGATCCAGGACGGCCTGCACATCGGCCGCCAGCTGCTGTTGGACCTGGCCGAGATGGGCCTGCCGACCGCCACCGAAGCACTTGACCCGATTTCCCCGCAGTACTTGCAAGACCTGATCAGTTGGTCGGCCATCGGCGCCCGCACCACCGAATCGCAGACCCACCGCGAGATGGCCTCGGGCCTGTCTTCGGCGGTCGGCTTCAAAAACGGCACCGACGGCGGCCTGACCGTTGCCATCAATGCCCTGCAGTCGGTGTCCAAGCCACATCGTTTCCTGGGCATCAACCAGGAAGGCGGCGTGTCGATCGTCACCACCAAGGGTAACCCTTACGGCCACGTGGTACTGCGCGGCGGCAACGGCAAGCCGAACTACGACTCGGTCAGCGTCGCCCTGTGCGAGCAAGACCTGGCGAAGGCCAAGATCAAGGCCAATATCATGGTCGACTGCAGCCACGCCAACTCCAACAAGGACCCAGCCCTGCAACCGCTGGTGATGGAGAACGTCGCCAACCAGATCCTCGAAGGCAACCAGTCGATCATCGGCCTGATGGTCGAGAGCCACCTCAACTGGGGCTGCCAATCGATTCCCAAGAACCTGGACGAACTGCAATATGGCGTGTCGGTCACCGATGCCTGCATCGACTGGTCGGCCACCGAGAAGACCTTGCGCAGCATGCACGCCAAGCTGAAGGATGTGCTGCCGCAACGTAAACGCGGCTGAGCTTTGCTGTAACAAAAAACGCCGGGCACTGCCCGGCGTTTTTTTATGTTTGGCGGCTGTCGCCGGCTCAAGCCTTGCTCGAATGCCGCTGCTGGCGCTCCATGTAGCGTTCCACGTACGAGCAGGACGGAATCACCGTATAGCCCATCTGCTCAGCGTACTCCAACGCCCGTTCGGTCAGGGCGGCAGCAATCCCGCGGCCTCGCAAGGCGTTGGGCACGAAGGTGCGATAGATGTCCAGCGTCTGCTTGCCCAGGTCCATGTAGGTCAGGTAGGCACGATGACCGTCCACATTGGTCTCGAACTGATGACCGGCCTGGTCATGGTGGATGGTCAGCGCTTCGCTCATCACTACTCCTCGCAGGTCTTCTCGGCAGACCCATACCTTAACCGATGGTGGTTTATCCGGCACAGAACCTCTATGCCACCTATTGCCCCCTTCGACCACTGGACGATTGCAATCGTTCGGATCCTCTGGCGCTCACAAGATAGTAGGCGCGGCATGCAGGGTTGCTCAAGGTGGCAGCGGTTAAAAATGGCGAAAACGCCGCAAAAACGGCTCTTCGCTGCACGCTCAACAGCCTCCGGATGTTCTAGGGCTTAAGACGCTGAGGGACAGTTAAAGTCACTGCAAGTTCAACAAAAAGTTCCTGTACTACAGTCGCTTGCGAACCCTGCAGGCGCTCTCACACGCGTATCGCAAATCGTGTCCACTGCCGTCAAGGAACATTTTTTTTGCAGTTCTTGCGCTTAGTCAGTTTACTTACTACAAGTAATGGGTACTATGTACGCCGGCCAGTTTCTCTTTTCCGAGAGATGGCTATTTAATAGAAAGTCCTTGAAGGGGAACACGATGAACAACGTTCTGAAATTCTCTGCTCTGGCTCTGGCCGCAGTTCTGGCTACCGGTTGCAGCAGCGTATCCAAAGAAACCGAAGCTCGTCTGACTGCGACTGAAGACGCAGCAGCTCGCGCTCAAGCTCGTGCTGACGAAGCCTACCGTAAGGCTGACGACGCACTGGCAGCCGCTCAGAAGGCTCAGCAGACCGCTGACGAAGCCAATGAGCGTGCTCTGCGTATGCTGGACAAAGCCAGCCGCAAGTAATAATCCTCACGGATTGTTATGAAGCCGACCCACTTGTGGGTCGGCTTTTTTATTGCCCGGGTACAAGGCAAACGCGCCAGGTAAAAACGAAAAGGCCTGCACTAAGGCAGGCCCAGATGTGTCGCAACAACCCTACTGCAGTTCGGGCGGAATGCTCGACACCATCGGTGCTCCACCTTGGCTCTCGGTCGGCACGGCAATTTCCACCGGCATGCCATCTTCCGCGGCAACCACATCGCGCACCATATCCCAGTTCATGCGTAGGTTATTGGCCAAGTCTTCACGCTTGAGCAAGGCATTGATAACCGCTGTGTGTTTGTCGACCACCGACGGATTACCCTGGTCGTCCAGCGGCGTGTGTGCCTCCAAATAGACCTTGCCGCTACTGATACCGAACTTGTAAGGCTCGTTGATGATGCGCACCGGCGTTCCCACCGGCACCATCTTCGACAGTTCCAGCACGTTGTTGTTAAGCATGCGGAAGCAACCGTGGCTGGTACGCATACCAATGCCGAACTTCTTGTTCGAGCCGTGGATCAGGTAGCCCGGCACGCCCAGGGTGAACTTGAATGGCCCCAGCGGGTTGTCCGGACCGGCCGGTACAACAGCCGGCAGGATGTCACCGTCCGCAGCGTGCTCTTTACGAATAGAAGCAGGCGGCGTCCAGGTTGGGTTTGGTGTCTTGGCGATGATCTTGGTGTTGGCGATGGGCGACCCCCAACCTTCACGGCCAATCCCGAGCGGGAAGGTGTGCACCACGCTTTGCCCTTTCGGGTAGTAATACAAACGATACTCGGCCAAGTTGATGACCACCCCTTCACGCGGGCCAGGCGGCAGGATGTAGCGCGTCGGCAAGATGATCTCGGTGCCAGCACCCGGCAGCCAGGGGTCGACGCCCGGGTTGGCGGCGATCATTTCCAGGTAGCCGAGGTCGTTGGCAGTGCCGATATCGGCAAACGTATCCTCGTATTTTGCCTTGATCACCTGCACCTGGCCGACGATGTCTTCACCAGGCGGTGGCAGTGGCAGCTCCAGTGCAGCAGCGGGACCCGCTACCAACAGGGCGGCCAGGGACAGGCTACGGGTGACGACAGGAAAGCGCGGCAACATCCGGTAAGTCCTTCGAAAGGTGGGTCAAGAGGAACGATTGTACACCCGCGCCGTTGCAAGCGGGAGGCATTGGCGCCAAGCAGGCGTTTCAGATGATGAAAGGTGCCTGCCGCTCAGGCGCCCTGCAGCTCGGGCCACACCGGGCGCATGCCGCGCCGCTGGGCATCGAGGATGGCGCGGCACAGGTCGCACAGACGGCCGTCGCGGTAGATCGAACGCGGCACGCCCGACCAGCGCGGCTGCGCCGGCAGCAGGCCACCGCACAGGGTGCGGTCAACCGGCACGCCCAGCTCAAGCTGACTAGCCACCAAGTGGACGCGGATTTCCTGGCAGGCGAACAGGTCGAGCTGCTCATCGGGCTCGATCAGTTGGTAGGCATACAGGGACCAGGCAGGGCGCGGCATTGGGGGCACTCGAAACGGGGGGCGCAACCTTAGCCGAAAGCCGGCGCCGTTTAAAGCGTCACAGCAAGGGTTTTATCGCCGGCCAGGCATTTTCCAGCAGGCGCTGCTGAGCACCCTGAGCCGGGTGGATACCGTCGGCCTGCATCAATTCAGGCACGCCCCCTACCCCGTCGAGGAAAAACGGCACCAAAGGCACCTGCTTGTCAGTGGCCAGTTGTTCATACACCTTGGCAAACGAAGTGGTGTAGCGCACACCGTAATTGGGCGGCAAGCGCATACCCAGCAGCAGCACCTTGGCACCAGCCTGGCGCGCACTGTCGATCATTGAGGCAAGATTTTGTTGCAATTGCGCCGGCGGCTGCCCGCGCAGGCCATCGTTGCCACCAAGCTCCAGCACCACCAGGCTGGGCTTATACGCTGCAAGCAGCGCCGGCAACCGCGCCTGACCACCTGCACTGGTATCGCCGCTGATCGATGCATTGACCACTTTGTCATCGAAACCTTGGTCTTTGAGACGGGCCTGCAGCAAAGCCACCCAACCCTGGCGGGTATCCAGGCCAAAACCGGCGCTGATACTATCGCCGACAACCAGCAGTGTTCCCGCCGCCGCGCTCTGGGCCAGGCAATACAAGGCCAGACCGGCACTCAACCACCACATTCGCATCGGATTCTCCATGGGCCCCAGCATTCTCGTTGCGCAGAACCTTAGCAAAGTGGTCCCCAGCGCGGAAGGTGACCTGACCATCCTGCACGCGCTCTCCCTTGAGTTGGCCCAAGGCGATAGCCTGGCCATCGTCGGCGCTTCGGGCTCGGGCAAGTCGACCCTGCTTGGTCTGCTCGCCGGGCTCGATCAGCCCAGTGCCGGCCAAGTAATCCTCGCCGGCCACGACTTGGGGCCGCTGGATGAAGACCAGCGCGCGCGGGTGCGCGCCGAACATGTGGGCTTCGTGTTCCAGTCGTTCCAACTGCTCGACAGCCTCAACGCCCTGGAAAACGTCATGCTGCCGCTAGAGCTGGACGGCCGCCGCGATGCCCGCGATCACGCGCGCACCCTGCTCGAACGGGTTGGCCTGGGCAAGCGCCTGAGCCACACCCCGCGCCAACTGTCGGGCGGGGAGCAGCAGCGGGTGGCCATCGCCCGCGCTTTCGCCGCACAACCGGCGGTGCTGTTTGCTGACGAGCCCACCGGCAACCTCGACAGCCACACCGGCGAGCGCATCAGCGACCTGCTGTTCGAACTGAACAAGGAGCGTGGCACCACCCTGGTGCTGGTGACCCACGACGAACGCCTGGCCTGCCGCTGCCGCCGCCAGATCCGCCTGGACGCGGGCCGCCTGGTAGCCCCGGTGGAGGCCCGATGAACCATATGCCGTTGTCCCGCTTGGGCGGCCTAGCCCTACGCCAACTGCTGCGCGACCTTCGCGCCAGTGAAGTGCGCGTACTGTTCTTCGCCCTGCTGGTGGCGGTGGCGGCCAGCACGGCCATCGGCTATTTCGGTGCCCGCCTGAACGGCGCCATGCAATTGCGCGCCAGCGAGTTCCTGGGCGCCGACCTGGTACTGCAAGGCAGTGCACCGGCCCGCGAGCAACAGCTCGAAGCCGGCAAGGCGCTTGGCTTGCGCCATGCGCAGGTGGTTGAGTTCACCAGCGTGGTCGGCGGCGACAACGGCATCCAGCTATCCAGTGTCAAAGCTGCCGACAACGCCTATCCGTTGCGTGGGCAGGTGCGCAGCGCCGCAGCGCCCTATGCCGCAGAAGCCCCCGGTGGCGGCCCGGCGCCTGGCGAGGCGTGGGTCGAGCCGCGCCTGCTGGCGGCACTGGGGCTGTCGGTGGGCGACAGTATCGACGTCGGCATGAAAACCCTGCGCATGAGCCGCGTGCTTACCTACGAACCAGACCGCGCCAACAACTTCTACAGCCTTACCCCGCGGGTAATGATGAACCTGGCCGACCTGCAAGCCACCGGCGTGATCCAGCCGGGCAGCCGGGTCACCTACCGTGACCTGTGGCGCGGGGATGCCGAGGCGTTGGCCCAGTACCGCCAGGCCGTTGAAAAGGACCTGGCCGCCCACCAGCGTTTGCGCGATACCCGCGATGGCAACCAACAAATCGGCGGCGCCTTGGGCAAGGCCGAACGCTACCTGAACATGGCCAGCCTGGTGGCGGTGCTGCTGGCCGGGGTGGCCGTGGCCTTGTCCGCCAGCCGCTATGCCGCGCGCCGCCTGGACGCTAGCGCCTTGCTGCGCTGCCTGGGCCTCTCGCGGCGCCAGGCCCTGGGCCTGTATTGCCTGCAGTTGGCTATGCTCGGCCTGGTCGCGGCACTGGTCGGCGCGCTGCTCGGCTGGCTGGCGCAACTAGGCCTGTTCCGCCTGCTGCATGGCCTACTGCCAAGCGTGGTGCCTGCCGGCGGCATCATCCCGGCCCTTGCCGGCATCGGCACCGGGCTGGTGGCACTGGCCGGCTTCGCCCTGCCCCCCATCGCCGCACTGGGCCAGGTCCCGCCGCTGCGCGTGCTGCGCCGCGACCTACTGCCGATACCGCCTAGCAGCTGGCTGGTATACGGCACCGCCCTGCTCGCCCTGGGCCTGATCATGTGGCGTTTGAGCCTCGACCTGCTACTCACCTTTGCCCTGCTCGGTGGCGGCCTGGTCGCCGCGCTGCTGCTTGGCGGCCTACTGTTGCTGGGCTTGCGCAGCCTGCGCCAGCTGCTGGCCGGGGCACCGCTGACCTGGCGCCTGGGGCTGGGCCAACTGCTGCGCCACCCCATGGCCGCTGCCGGCCAGGCCCTGGCGTTCGGCCTGATCCTGCTGGCGATGGCCCTGGTCGCCCTGCTGCGCGCAGAACTGCTCGACACCTGGCAAGCGCAGTTGCCCAAAGATGCGCCCAACCATTTTGCCCTCAACATCCTGCCGGATGACCGAGCACCCTTCGCCCAGCGCCTGCAACAGGTCAACGCCACTTCGGCGCCGCTGTACCCGGTAACGCCCGGGCGCCTGGTACAAATCAATGAGCAGCCGGTGCAGCAGGTGGTCAGCAAGGACTCAGCCGGCGAACGTGCCGTGCAACGTGACCTCAGCCTGACCTGGGCCGCCGCATTGCCCGACGGCAATCAACTAACTGCCGGCGACTGGTGGCAAGCCTTGCCAGCCGAAGGTGAACTCCCCGGCGTTTCGGTGGAGGCCGAGCTGGCCACCAGCCTGAAACTGCAATTGGGCGACTTGCTGACCTTCGACATCGGCGGGCAGCAGCGCCAGGCCCGGGTCAGCAGCCTTCGCAGCGTGCACTGGGACAGCTTCCAGCCGAACTTCTACATGATCTTCCAGCCCGGCACTCTGCAGGGGCTGCCTACTACCTACCTGACCAGCTTCTACCTGGCGCCAGGCCATGACCTGGAGGTAGTGGCGCTGTCACGGGCGTTCCCGGCAGTGACCATCTTGCAGGTAGACGCCTTGCTCGACCAGTTGCGCAGCATTCTCGCCCAGGTGACCCTGGCAGTGGAGTACGTGTTGTTGTTTGTGTTGGCAGCCGGGCTGGCCGTGTTGTTTGCTGGCTTGCAGGCAACACTGGACGAACGCATCCGCCAGGGCGCCCTGCTGCGTGCGCTGGGGGCGGCGCGGCCCTTGCTGGTCAAGGCACGGCGGATCGAGTTCGGCCTGCTCGGCGCCGCCAGCGGGTTACTGGCCGCGGTGGGGTGCGAGTTGATTACCCTGGTGCTGTACCGCTATGCCTTCGACCTGCAGTGGAGCCCGCATCCGTGGCTGCTGGCGCTGCCACTGGCGGGGGCGCTGCTGGTAGGTGGTGCAGGGGTGCTGGGCACGCGGCGGGCTTTGAATGCCAGCCCCTTGGCGGTGTTGCGGGAAACTTGAGGCCCGCACCAACAACATCCATTTATTGGCCGTAAGTGATGCTGCTCACATACCAGGTCGCTTCACCGGTAGGCGTGTGCACCACCACCTCATCACCCTCCTGCTTCTTCAGTAAGGCGCGTGCCATGGGTGAGTCGATCGAGATGTAGTCATTGCGCCCGTAAATCTCGTCATAGCCGACGATGCGAAACTTCATGGTCTCGCCCTCGTCGTTCTCGACCTCCACCCAGGCACCGAAAAACACCTTGCCTTCCTGCTCCGGCGAGTAGGCCACCACCTTCACATCTTCAAGACGCTTGCGCAGGTAACGCACCCGACGGTCGATCTCGCGCAGCAACTTCTTGTTGTACTGGTAGTCGGCGTTTTCGCTACGGTCACCCAGCGACGCCGCCCAGGTGACCTTTTGGGTAATCTCCGGGCGATACACCCGCCACAGGTGGTCCAGTTCGCTCTTCAGCGCCGCATGGCCTTGCGTGGTGATAATGTTGGTACTCAACAGCGCGCTCCTCAGCGGCGGGTAATCAGGCCTTGGCGCGCGATGCGGGTGAGGTGGCCGATGACTTCGGCAGCCTCGTCCGGCACCGGCGCCTGGATTACAGCCAAGTCGAAACGGTCATTGCCATACTGCGCGAGGTGGCAGCCGGCTTCGACGAACTGGATCAGAAAGGCACGCGCCTGGCCCTTGCGCCGGGACAGGCCTTCGAGGTGACGCAAAAGGGTGGGCTGATGCTGGCCGCCGAGCAGTATGCGCGGTGTACGGGACGCCTGGCTGGCAGGCAAAGGGCTTAAACAGACACTGGTACGTGGGCAACTCATGGAGCTTATCTCCGCCTCGCGAATCCCGCTGGGCAGCGGTGGGAGGCGTCACCGAACCAGCGCTTTAGCGGTATTTCGGATGACCCGGAGGTGGGCTTCCTGCGCCCCGCAAGTAGCTGTTTAAATCGGCGCAGACGGTATGCTAGAGCGATGAGCGTGAAGTTGCAAGCTACAAGCCGCAAGCCAGAGCAGGCCAATACTCGGCCTGCTCTGGCTTGCGGCTTGTAGCTTAAAGCTTGCAGCTCATTACCGGGCGATCAGGCGGTCCAGCGAGAAGCGCCCGGCACCTTCAATCAGCACTGCAACGGTGCCAGCCAGCAGGGCCAAGGCAAACTCGTAACCGTTGTTGGCCATGAACAGGCCGTTGCCGATGTGCACCGAGAAGATTGCCACCACCAGGGTCACAGTCAGCGCCAAGGCGGCCGGGCGGGCCAGCAAGCCAATCACCAGGGCCAGGCCGCCGAAGAACTCGGCACCACCGGACAACAGGGCCATCAGGTAACCTGGGGCCAAGCCAATGCTTTCCATCCACTGCCCGGTGCCTTCAAGACCATAGCCACCGAACAGACCGAACAGCTTTTGCGCGCCATGCGCCATGAAGATGATACCGACCAAGATGCGGATGATGCTGAGGCCTGCGCCAGCACGGGTGGCGAACAGGGTATTGAGGGTAGCGTTGTTCATGTCGAGATGTCCTTGAAGCGGGAAGTTGTGTTGGAATGGGTGCCATCATAATCAATTCAATAGATATGAAAATCGCAAAAACCCCAACAAAACAATCGAACAAATCGATTTATTAGCGCTTTGCTACTCGCTCTAGCCCGGTGCGCTCCCGGTTGAACGCCAAAAAGTACTTGTTGATGCTATTGACGAAGTTGACCGGCCCCATGCCTACCTGCTCCATGGCAATGCGTTCGGTCTGGAAGAACCATTGGTTGCCGTTCAGCCCACGCCGCCGCGCCTCGGCACGCATAGCCTGAACCCGCTCGGGGCCTAGGTTGTAGGCCGCCAGCACGAAGGCCATGCGCTCACGCTCGTTGATTTTGGGGCTGGCAAAGAACTTGCGCCGGATCAGCGCCAGGTAGCGGGCACTGGCCTGGACATTACCGTCCACCGTGGCGGTGTTGCTCACCCCCACGCGCTGCGCTGCCGACGGTGTGATCTGCATCAGGCCATGGGCACCGCCGGTACCGCGCGCGGTGGGGTTGAGCGACGACTCCTTGAAGGCCAGCGCAGCCAGGTTGAGCCAGTCAATCTGCTGCGCCTCTGCGTGCTTCTGCAGCACCGACCGCAGTGAGGCCAGGCGCTGGCGGTCCTTGCTAGCCAACGGGTTGTGCACCCGGTATTGGCGGCGATAGATGCGCTCGAACGCGGCGTCCTGGTTGCCAGGCGCGCGATAGCCCTGCAAAAAGCGATCGACTGCAGCCAGCAACTGCGGCGCATCACGCCCAACATACCAGCGCATGGCTTGCGGCGTCCCCAGTTGCACACGGCTGTCCAGCCGCAGGCGCGGCATCACCCGGGCCCAGCGCCGGGCAATCGGTTGCTCGACCACGGTCAGGTGATAGATGCCGGCCTGGACCATCTCCAGCACGTCCTCAACCGCCAGTGTCGAGTCAACCCACTCCACCTTGATTGGCGCGCGTTTGCGCAGCGCCAATTGTTGGTTGACCTGCTGGATCAAGGGGCCGGCGGCACTGGCACTGGTCAAGGCCACGGTACGCCCAGACAGTTGCTCGACATGGGTGAAGCTGCGTTCGCCCTTGCGCCCCACTAGCAGCAGAGGCACCTGGTCAAGCACCGGCGCGCTGCTGCTGACACCGCGCACCACGCTGGGGTCGAGCAACTCGCCCGGCGCCGCCAGGTCCCCCTCGCCACGGGCCAAGGCACCCAGTAGTTGCTCCTTGGCCCGAGGGATCAGCTTGAGCTGGATTTCCTGGCCGTCAGCGGCGCGGGCATTGAGGTAATGCTCCAGTGCCCGCAGGCGATAATACTCGATACCGACCGGCTCGCCCTTGACCTCACCCGAGCTATTGCGGCTCTGGTTGACCAGCACTCGCAGCACCTGGCTAGTGCGAATCTGCTGCAGGTCGCGCACCTTGGCAGGCGGCGTAGTGTGCTGCGGCCCTGGCAGACGTGCGTGGGCAGGCCCGGTCAAGGTCAGCCCAAGCAACAGCAGGAAAAACAGCCAGTATTGCCGCATGTAAATCGTGTCCGTGGTCGGTGGGCCGGCATCCATGGGGGTTGCACCGCCAAGTGGAAATGACGGTAAAAGACCACGGCAACAGCATGAAGTTCTTGGTTTTTTCAGAAAAACGCAGTGTTTGCTATGCTGGCCGTCCCGCGGCACGAGTAAGCACCATGCAACTGATCGATATCGGCGTCAACCTGACCAACAGCAGTTTCCACGACCAGCAGGCGGCAGTCGTCGAGCGCGCGCTCGAAGCCGGCGTTACGCAGATGGTACTGACCGGCACCAGCCTGGCGGTCAGCGAACAAGCGCTGGAACTGTGCCAGCAATTGGATGCGAACGGCGCGCACCTATTCGCCACGGCGGGGGTTCACCCCCACGATGCCAAGGCCTGGGATGCAGGCAGCGAGCGCCAGTTGCGCCAACTGCTGAGTGAGCCACGGGTGCGCGCCGTGGGTGAATGCGGCCTGGATTTCAACCGCGACTTCTCCCCTCGCCCGCTGCAAGAAAAAGCCCTGGAGGTACAGCTGGCGCTGGCTGCCGAGCTGCGCCTACCGGTGTTTCTGCACGAACGCGATGCCAGCGAACGCTTGCTGGCGATCCTCAAGCACTACCGCGACCACTTGACCGGGGCAGTGGTGCATTGTTTTACCGGTGAGCGCGACGCGCTGTTCGCCTACCTGGACATGGACCTGCACATCGGCATTACCGGCTGGATTTGCGACGAGCGCCGGGGCACGCACCTGCATGCGCTGGTGGGCAACATTGCCGAGGGGCGGCTGATGCTCGAAAGCGATGCGCCTTACCTGCTGCCACGCAGCCTGCGACCGAAACCGAAGAATGGGCGCAACGAGCCGGCGTTCCTGCCAGAAGTGTTGCGTGAAGTGGCGTTGCATCGGGGTGAGCCTGCCGAGCACGCGGCGGCGCATACCACGGCGACAGCGCGGGCGTTTTTCCAACTCCCGTGAACCTGTAGTGGCCCTATCGCCGGCAAGCCAGCTCCCACAAGGCTCTGCACTGCCCTCGAGCACGGCGCTGTACCTGTGGGAGCCGGCTTGCCGGCGATAGGGCCATTACAGGCGCCAGCATTTACTTGATGCACATCAACAAAGGGTTTGGCTGATGAAGGCACAATGATGGCACCTTGCCAATATTGTTCCCGCTCAACTCAGAGAAGACCTGCCCATGGGTGCCTGGCTTAGCAATGTTTCCCTGAAATACAAGTTCTGGGCCGTCAACGCGGTGGCCTTTGTCACCACCTTGCTACTGGTGCTGTATGCCGTGCACTTGGAGCAGCGCGCCCGAGCCGAGGCGGCGCAGGCCCAGGCCGCCGCGCAAGCCCAACTGCTGGCCGCCTGGCCAGCCGGGCAAACTCTGCCGCGCCAGGCCAACGTCATCAGCTGGTCGGCCGGGCAAACGCCCAGCTTCGCCGGCACCCCTCTGGATAGCCTGCGCAACGCCCAGGGCTGGGTCGAACTGGCAAACGCCTGGATCCTCGGCGACAACCCGTTACGCGGCGCGCAGGTGCTACGTCACGGTGAGCAGCAAGTGGCCGTGCTGGCCGAGTCACCCAGCCTGCGCCAGGTGTTCTTCGACCGCTTCAGCAATTATGCGGTGTGCGTGTTGATCCTGATGCTGGCCATGCTCGGCGCCTCGCAGCTGTTGATCCGCTTCTTGCTCAGCCAGCTCAATACCCTCAAGGATGTGATGTTGCACGTAGAGAAAACCGGCGACTTGTCGGCCCGCGTGCCACTGGCTTGTGGCGACGAGGTCGGCCAGATGGCCGGGGCCTTCAACGCCATGCAGGCGACCTACCACCGCGTGGTCAGCACCGTCGCCCACACCGCCGCACAATTGGATTTCGGCGCCGCGCGCCTGGCGGCGAGCATGAGCGACGTGCGCCGCGGCATGCTCGGCCAGCAGAGCGAGACCGACCAGGCTGCTACCGCCATCAACGAAATGTCGGCGACAGTGCACCACATTGCCCAGCATGCCGGCGCCACCCGCGACCTGTCACAAACCGCCGACAGCCTGGCTGGCAGTGGCAAAGAGGTGGTCAGCCGGGTGCAGGATTCGATATCCGGGCTGTCCAGCGGCGTGCAGCAGACCGCCGAGATGATTCGCCAACTGGCTGAAGACAGCCAGAAGATCAACGGCGTGGTCAGTGTCATCCACAGCATCGCCGAACAGACCAACCTGCTGGCGCTCAACGCCGCCATCGAAGCGGCGCGTGCCGGCGACTTGGGGCGCGGCTTTGCCGTGGTGGCCGATGAAGTGCGCAACCTGGCCAAGCGCGTGCAAACCTCCACTGACGAAATCACCAGCATGGTCTCAGCCCTGCAGTCGGGCACCCGCGATGCGGTGGAGTTCATGCAGGAAAGCTCGTACAAGGCCGATGATTGCGTCCGGCAGGCCCAGGCGGCCGGTGAAGCGCTGGCCGACATTACCGGTGCCGTGGCGCAGATGCGCGAGAGCAACACGCAGATTGCCGTGGCTGCCGAACAGCAGAGCCAGGTAGCCGAGGAAATGAACCGTGCCGTGGTGAGCATCCGCGATGTCACCGAACGGACGGTGCAGCAAACGGTGGGCTCGGCGACTACCAGTAACGAACTGGCGACCCTGGCCGGCGAACTGAACAAGGCCATTGGCCAGCTGAAGCTATAGTCACCATAGCTAGCCTCGATTGGCCCCCGCCCGGGGGCCGCACTAAGCTTTGGGCATGACCGAGAGGAAATGCCCATGAGCAAACGCCTGCCTAACCTGCCCGCCTGGCAATGGCGCGGCTACCACCATAACCATCGCCATCCAGCCAACCTGGTGCTGCACCTGATCGCCGTACCTTTGTTCATTCTTGGCGCGCTGCTGATTCTGTCCGGCTTGTTCAGCCTCGACCTCGGCCAGATTGCGCTTGGCATCATTGCCTTGATCGCCGGCCTGGGCCTGCAGCGCCAGGGCCATCGCCTGGAAACCGAACAACCTGAGCCGTTCGCCGACCGCAAGGATGCTGTGCAACGCCTGCTGACCGAGCAGTTCGTCACCTTTCCGCGCTTCTTATTGAGCGGGGCCTGGTGGAAAGCCTGGCGGGAGCGCCACAAGCATCACCGTTGATGTCAGTGGAGTGCTTTGCGCGCCAGCGCTCGATCAGGCAAAAACGGTGACCGTCTGCCGGCTCAAGGCCAGCAACTCGCCCTGCGCCGTCCTCAAGGCGGCGGCGGCGTGCCCATAGCCATCCCGCGCATGTTCGGTTTCCACGCAGTAATGGCACCAGTCCAAGGTCGACAGCTGCGCCGTGGGCTGCATGAATTCAATGGTCCAGGTCAGCGTACTGCCTGCAGCGGGCTGCTTGAGAAAGGGCATCAGGCTCGGCGGCCAGGCATCGACCAACGCCAGCAGGTGCGCTTCGTTGACCGGTTCTTCAGCCACCCCACGCAAGCGCACCCAGCCGCCCATTTGGCGGGACTGGTTGCCACTGAACGGCAGCCCCCCCACCGCCCAGCGCAAAGCCACGTGCTGCATGAACGCCGGTGTTACGCCTTGGATATGGGGGAGCTCGGGGGCAGCGTCTTCGAGTGCTTTCATTTCCATGGCCGGTAACGCCGGCACATCGACCACAGATGGCCGCCCTGCGCCGAAATTACCCTGTACCAGGGTCACCACTTGGCCATTTTGAACGGCGCGCCCCAGCAAGGTGCTGACCGCCTTGCCTTCCCGCAGCACCTCCACGTCGAAGCGAATAGGTACATCCGCCGCAGCCGGCGCCACAAAGCTGATGGCCAGCGAACGCACAGGGCGGCCATCGGAGAGTTTCAGGCGCATGGCTTCATACACCATCGCCGCCATCAGCCCGCCAAAGGCGGCGCGGCCCTGGCCCCAGCTGGGCGGGACGCTGACGGCCTCGGGGTTAGCCCGCACAGCGTCGAGCAGTTGGTTGAAATTCATTGGCTGGCTCCTGCATACCGCGAAAGGGTTTGCCCATCCTAGCCAGCAAACCCTCGGCAATCAGCCCGCATATCGGTCATTTTTCGGGCTTTCGCCGTGCCAGCGCTTGTTGCAAGGCATCCAGCGTCACATCCGACTGGCGCTCGGCCTCGTGCAGCTCCCGCTCCCAGGCGCCTTTGCACGGTGCCAAGTCCGCATCGTCGCGCGCCTGCAGCAGCCATTGCAGGCGATCATGCCAGTCGCCCAGGTCGCCCTGTGCCTGCTTCAGCAGGCGCCGCAGTTTCTTGCCGGCATGGTCGAGCTGCGGGTAGGCCTCGTCGCCGTAGCGCGCACGCTTGATCAGCAACCGCAGGCGATGGCGGTCATGGGCGGGATCTTGCAGGGCCTCATGCAGCTCGCGCCACTGCTTGATCAGGCGCTTGTCGATACGCTTTGCCAGCGCCTTGACCAGGCCTTCGCGGCCGGCTGCACGCAGGAACAACGGCAACGCATCGACAATCGCCATTACCCGCGCCAGCTGCGGGCTAGCCGCGACGCTAGCGAAGACCCTGGCCCGTCCGCCCAAGCGCCGCTGCCCAGCGGCGGCATAACCACGCCCGATCAGTTCGGCCGCCAGCACCTCACGGTCACGCAGCGGCGTAGTCAGGGCACCCAACGCGCTGGCGGCCGCCTCCAGCTGCTCCACCCCTGGCAGCCCGCGCAGTGGCCGTAGCAGGCTGCGCAGGCGCCGCAGGGTGGTGCGCAGGTCGTGCAAGGCCTCGCTGTCGGTGTCAGCAGCCAAGCGTTCACGGCAGGCCAGCAGACGCACCTGCAAGGCCACTATTTGGCCAACCACGTGGTTAAGCATGGCAGACATAAGACGCTCCTTGGTCAGCGCCCGGCGCGGGACTCACGAATGTAGAAGCGCGCCTTTTCGGCTTTGTTGGTACAGCTTTCATAACCTTCGAACTGTTGCTGGGTCTTGGCCCCGGTCAGCAGCGACAAGGCCTTGGAGTAACTGACGGCACCGGCAAAGCCTTCGGCCTTGGCCAAGTCCAATTCCTTCCAGGCGGCATCCAGTTGGGTCGCACAGCTCTCACGGTAGGCCGTCTTGCCCGCGCAGCCAGCAAGGGCCAAGGCAATCAGTGGAAGGCAAATCCAGGCTTTCATCGGTAGTTCCTCAATGGAAAAAAACAGTGGCAATTCGACGCCCCGGCAGCTGAAAAGTGCCCTGCCCAGCCAGCTTCGCTAGCCAGCCTATTACAGTAGCTCAGCGCGATCTACATTGAAGCACAGGCCGCGATGGGTGCATTGTAGGCCCATGGGTGCACTGGCCGAGGAATGTTCATGAGTAAACGCGTGGCGCTGGTACTGGGTTCGGGCGGAGCCCGAGGGTATGCACACATCGGCGTGATCGAGGAAATCGAGCGCCGTGGTTACGACATCGCCTGCATTGCCGGCTGTTCCATGGGCGCAGTGATTGGCGGTATCTACGCCGCCGGCAAGCTTGAAGACTATCGCAACTGGATCGAAAGCCTCGACTACCTCGATGTGCTCCGCCTGGTTGACGTCAGCTTTCGTCTGGGCGCGATTCGCGGCGACAAGGTGTTCGGGCAAATCCGCAAGATCGTCGGTGAAATTAACATCGAGCAATTGCGCATCCCCTATACGGCAGTTGCGGCCGACCTCACCAACCAGCAAGAAATCTGGTTTCAGGAAGGCTGCCTGCACCAAGCCATGCGCGCCTCTGCGGCCATCCCCAGCCTGTTCACGCCGGTGATGCAAGGCAACCGCATGCTGGTCGATGGCGGCATACTCAACCCGCTACCGATCGTACCGGTGGTGTCCAGCCACTGCGACCTGATCATCGCCGTCAACCTCAATGCCACCAACCAGAAGCAGTACCAGTTACCGGTGATCGAACGTCCGGCGGCGTTCAAGATGCGTTTCGATGCCTTGTTGAACTCGCTGGGTTCACGCCTGCCGTTCCGGCGCAAACCAGCCGAGGAGCTAATCCGCATCGAACAGGAAATCGTCGCCGAGGGCCTGGCGCCGCCGAGCCCGTGGCTGGATGCCGCCGACCCCGAAGCCCAGCAACCGGCGGCAGCGCCGGAGCGTGAGGGTGCGCCGAAGTCGGCGACCGGCTCATTCATCATTGACAACGTCGGGCCTGCTTCGCTGCTGGACCTGATCAACCAGAGCTTCGAGGTCATGCAGACCTCATTGGCGCAGTACAAGATCGCCGGTTATCCGCCGGATGTATTGATCAACGTGCCCAAGCGGGTGTGCCGGTTTTTCGAGTTTTACAAGGCGCCAGAGCTGATTGCCCTGGGGCGAGAAATTGCGCGGGATACGCTGGATAGCTATGAAGGGGTGAAACGCTAGCGCTGCAACACGCTCCCACAATGACCGCGTTTCCCTGGGATAAGCGGAAACGAAACAGGCCGCACTAGGCGGCCTGCTCGTTCATGCTGGCATCACCTTAGTAACGGGTAATATCGGCATTGGCTTCCAGCTGCTTGCGGTAGGCCGCGAAGTCCTGCTGACCAGCACGCGACGCGAGGTAGCGGCGGATCTGCTGCTTCTCTTCGTCGGTGGCAGTAGCGCCTTCGTTGACCCCTTTGAGCTGCAGCAGCACCAGGCTACCGTCACGCAGCACTACGCTGCCATACACGGGTTTGTCCTTGGCTTGCGGCTTGCCCAGGCGGAACAGCGCCTGCAGCTCGGCCGGGTCGATGCCGTCCTCGCCACGGGTGACCGCTTCGTAGGCCTTCCAGCCCTGCCCTTCATGCACGCTGGCCGCCGCGATGGAACCGTCACGCAGGCCCGCAATCAGCTTGTCCGCCTTGGCCTTGAGCTCGGCAGTCGCCTTCTCTTTGGCCAGGTGTTCGCGGATGTTCTTGGCTACGGCCTCCAGCGGCAGTTGCTCCGGCTTGCGGTGCTCCTTGACGCGCAGCACCACAGTGGTTTCCGGGTCGAGCTCAATGGCGGTGCTGTTGGCACCCTCATCCAGCACTTCTTCAGAGAACGCCGCCTGCACCACCGAGCGGTTGGCAGTGATGCCTTCGCCACCCTCACGGCCAAAGGCCGCGGAGGTATGCACCTTGAGGTTCAGGTCCTGGGCCGGCTGGGCCAGGTCGGAAGCCTCGTACGCGGCATCCTGCAACTGCTTGCTGGCGTCGACATAACGCTGCTCGACCAGCGGGATCTTCAGGTCACGAGTCAGCTTGTCCTTCAGGCTGGCAAAGCTCGGTACTTCCGGCGCCTGCACGCCCAGCAGCTTGATCAGGTGGTAGCCAAACTCTGTGCGCACCGGTGCCGAAACCTGGCCATCCTGCAGCTTGTACAGTGCATCCTCGAACGCCGGGTCGTACACGCCTGGGCCAGCGAAACCGAGATCACCACCACTGTTGGCCGAACCTGGATCCTGGGAGAACTGTTTCGCCAGCGCGGCAAAGTCTTCACCCTTGGCCAGACGCTGCTCGATCTCTTCGGCGCGTGCCTTGGCCTGGGCGTCAGTGACCTTGTCGTTGACCTCGATGAGGATGTGCGCGGCATGGCGCTGCTCGGCGAGGTTGGCGATTTCTTTCTCGTACTGTGCCTTGAGCTCTTCGTCGGTGACTTTGGCCTGGTCGAAGAACGCCGACTTCTTCAGCTCGACGTAGTCGATCACTACCTGGTCCGGCGACATGAATTCCTTGGCGTGCTGGTCATAGTGCGCCTTGATTTCTTCATCGCTGACCTTGACCGCGGCCGGGTCGGCCTTGAAGGTCAGGGAGGCGAAATCGCGGGTTTGCTTTTCCAGGCGGGCGAAAGCATCGACTTGCTGGTCAGTGACGAAACTGCTGCCGGCCAGGCCAGTGCGCAGCTGGCCAATAAGCATTTCCTCGGCGAGCATGTCACGGAACTGCATGCGGCCGTAGCCCATCTGGCGAATGACCTGGTCGAAACGGTCGGCACTGAACTTGCCATCCACCTGGAATTCCGGCGTCTGCAGGATTACCTGGTCCAGCGCAGCCTCGGAGAAGGCAAACTTGGCATCTTCGGCACCTTGCAGCAGCAACTTGCGGCTGATCAGGCCTTTGAGCGCCTCTTCACGCAGCAATTTGTCATCCAGCAGCGCTGGGTCGAAGTCCTTGCCCAACTGTTGCACCAACTGCCGGCGCTGCATGTCGGCCGCCTGGCTCAGCTCGTTCTGGCTGATGGTCTGGCCGTTCACCTTGGCGGCGTCCTGGCTATGGGTGGCGGCCTGGAAAATGGCTTCGAAGCCGGTCAATGCCATCAACACGACGATAAGGCCGATGATGGTCTTGGCAATCCAACCTTGTGAATTGTCCCTGATATTTTGCAGCATGCGTCCCCCAGAAACGGCTGTACCACTGCGTCGACAACCGCGGAGCGTGGGTCGAAACCTGATAAAAGAAAGGCGCATCCGAGGATGCGCCTTTTCTTAGCAAACGTGTCAGGCGGGAACGTTTGCGCCCCGCCATCACCGTGCTCGGACCTGACCAAGCCAAGTCCGGCTGAAAGAGACGACTTAGTTGACGGCGTCTTTCAGGCCTTTGCCTGCCTTGAAACCTGGAACCTTGGCGGCTTCGATCTTGATCGCCTTGCCGGTTTGTGGGTTACGGCCGGTGCGCTCTGCGCGCTCTTTGACCGAGAAGGTACCAAAGCCAACCAGTACCACATCGTCACCTTGCTTCAGGGCGCCGGTGACGGATTCGATGACTGCGTCCAGCGCACGGCCGGCTACAGCTTTCGGGATGTCAGCAGATGCGGCGATAGCGTCAATCAGTTCCGACTTGTTCACTCTAAGTCCCCTTATTTCTCTATTGAGTTTGTTTCTAAGTATGTAATGAAAAGCTTATGAAACGTGCGCTGGGAGGCCTGGCGACAATAGCGTGCCGCTTTATAGCAAGGCGCCGAAAATACTGTCAAGGAAAGCCCCCCAGCCAAAAACTACTAATGCGTGCTGATTCTTTCCTTAGCATCGCCGTCGCGCTTCTCATCTTTCGCGACAATCTCCGGAGCCACATCTGGCAAGGGCTCCGGCGCGTATTGCAGCGCAATTTGCAGGACTTCGTCAATCCATTTGACCGGTTTGATCTGCAGATCCTGTTTGATGTTCTCTGGAATCTCCTTCAGATCGCGAACATTCTCCTCGGGAATGATCACCGTCTTGATCCCGCCACGGTGTGCCGCCAGCAGTTTTTCCTTCAGCCCACCAATGGCCAATACTTGGCCCCGCAGGGTGATTTCGCCGGTCATGGCCACATCGGCCCGCACCGGAATCTGCGTCAACGCCGACACCAGCGCGGTGCACATGCCGACACCGGCGCTAGGGCCGTCTTTCGGCGTGGCGCCTTCCGGCATGTGGATATGCACGTCGCGCTTCTCGTGGAAGTCAGCGGCGATGCCCAGGCTGCGGGCCCGGCTGCGTACCACGGTTTGCGCGGCGGTGATCGACTCGACCATGACATCGCCCAGCGAACCGGTCTTGATCAGTTGGCCCTTGCCGGGGATGACCACGGCCTCGATAGTCAGCAGCTCGCCGCCCACCTGGGTCCAGGCCAGGCCGGTAACTTGGCCGATCTGGTCTTGCTGCTCGGCCAGGCCGTAGCGGAACTTGCGCACCCCCAGCAGGTGCTCCAGCTGCTCGCTAGCCACCTTGACCTTGACCTGCTTCTGCCCGGTATGTTCCTTGACCACTTTGCGGCAGACCTTGGCGATTTGCCGCTCCAGGCCACGCACGCCGGCTTCGCGGGTGTAGTAACGGATGATGTCGCGGATCGCCGAAACGTCGACCTCCAACTCTTCCTTCTTCAGCCCGTTGGCCTTGACCTGCTTAGGCACCAGGTACTTGATCGCGATGTTGATCTTCTCGTCTTCGGTGTAGCCCGGCAGGCGGATGACTTCCATTCGGTCGAGCAGCGCCGGCGGGATGTTCATCGAGTTCGAGGTGCACAGGAACATCACATCCGAAAGGTCGTAGTCGACCTCCAGGTAGTGGTCGTTGAAGTTGTGGTTCTGCTCCGGGTCGAGCACTTCGAGCAATGCCGAGGCCGGATCGCCACGCATGTCACTGCCCATCTTGTCGATTTCGTCCAGCAGGAACAGCGGGTTGCGCACCCCAACCTTGGTCATCTTCTGGATCAGGCGACCGGGCATGGAACCGATGTAGGTACGGCGGTGGCCACGAATTTCGGCCTCGTCACGCACACCACCCAGGGCCATGCGCACGAACTTGCGGTTGGTGGCAGCTGCGATCGACTCGGCCAGCGAGGTCTTACCGACGCCGGGTGGGCCTACCAGACACAACACCGGGCCGCGGATTTTCTTGACGCGCTTTTGCACGGCAAGGTACTCGAGGATGCGTTCCTTCACCTCTTCCAGGCCATAGTGGTCGGCATCGAGGATTTCCTCGGCCTTGGCCAGGTCCAGGCGCACCTTGCTCTGGGCTTTCCACGGCACCTGCACAAGCCAATCGAGATACGACCGCACCACGGTGGCCTCAGCCGACATCGGCGACATCTGCTTGAGCTTGTTCAGCTCAGCCTGGGCCTTGGCCAGGGCATCCTTGGGCAAGCCAGCGGCTTCGATGCGCTTTTTCAGCTCTTCGACTTCGTTGTGGCCTTCGTCGCCATCGCCGAGTTCTTTCTGAATGGCCTTCATCTGCTCATTCAGGTAGTACTCGCGCTGGCTGCGCTCCATCTGCTTCTTGACCCGACCGCGAATACGCTTTTCGACCTGCAGCAGGTCGATTTCGGCATCCAGCAGCGCCAGCACGTGCTCGACACGGGTCGGCAGGTCGACGATTTCGAGAATTTCCTGCTTCTGCTCGATCTTCAGGGCCATGTGTGCAGCCATGGTATCAACCAGGCGCCCAGGCTCTTCGATGCTGTTCAGCGAAGACAGCACTTCGGCTGGGACTTTCTTGCCCAGCTGCACGTACTGCTCAAATTGCGACAGCAGCGTGCGCACGAATACTTCCGACTCACGCTCGGCGGCGTCGACTTCGTCGATCAGGGAAACTTCGGCACGGATGTGCCCTTCTACTTCGCTGAACCGCTCGACGGCACCGCGCTGTTCGCCCTCAACCAGCACCTTGACGGTGCCATCGGGCAGTTTCAGCAGTTGCAGTACGGTAGCAACGGTACCAACGCGGTACAGGGCGTCTTCACCCGGGTCGTCGTCGGCTGGGTTTTTCTGGGCCAGCAGAAGGATCTGCTTTTCGCCCGTCATCGCCGCCTCGAGGGCTTCGATGGACTTTTCGCGCCCCACGAACAGCGGGATGACCATGTGCGGGTAAACAACGACGTCGCGCAATGGCAAAAGAGGCAAGTCGAGGGTGGTCTTCATGATTTCGCCTCTACAGCGGCCTTATGGCCGGAAACCGGTGGAAATGATGCTTGGACCTAATGTGGGGGCACGCTTGGGAAATTACAAGCGCTAGCGCAGGAAAAGCAGAAAGGGGCCCGTAGGCCCCTTCTTGCTTGCAACCGTGAACCGGCCTTTGCCTGTATCAGGCGTCTGGCGCGGCCTTGGCTTGCGGCTCGCTGTTCTCGTAGATCATCAGCGGCTGCGAAGTGCCTTCGATGACGCTCTCGTCGATCACCACTTTGCTGACATCCTTCTTCGAAGGAATCTCGTACATGGTGTCGAGCAGCACGCCTTCGAGGATCGAACGCAGGCCACGGGCGCCAGTCTTGCGCTCCAGGGCTTTACGCGCTACGGCCTTGAGCGCATCGCTGCGGAACTCGAGGTCGACGCTTTCCATCTCGAACAGCTTGGCATACTGCTTGGTCAGGGCATTCTTCGGCTCGGTGAGAATCTGCATCAGCGCAGCCTCATCCAGCTCGTCGAGGGTTGCCAGTACCGGCAGACGGCCGACGAATTCCGGGATCAGGCCAAACTTGACCAGATCGTCCGGCTCGACCTCACGCAGGGACTCGCCAACCTTCTTGCCCTCCTCCTTGCTGCGTACTTCGGCGCCAAAACCGATACCACCCTTGGTGGAGCGGTTCTGGATGACCTTTTCCAGGCCGGAGAACGCACCACCGCAAATGAACAGGATGTTGCGGGTATCAACCTGCAGGAACTCCTGTTGCGGGTGCTTACGGCCCCCTTGAGGGGGTACCGAGGCCACAGTGCCTTCGATCAACTTCAGCAGTGCCTGCTGCACGCCCTCGCCCGAAACGTCACGGGTGATGGACGGGTTGTCCGACTTGCGCGAAATCTTGTCGATTTCGTCGATGTAGACAATGCCCATCTGGGCCTTTTCCACGTCGTAGTCGCACTTTTGCAACAACTTCTGAATGATGTTCTCGACGTCCTCACCCACGTAACCGGCTTCGGTCAGGGTGGTGGCGTCAGCAATGGTAAACGGTACATTCAACAGGCGTGCAAGGGTCTCGGCGAGCAGGGTCTTGCCCGAGCCGGTCGGCCCGATGAGCAGAATGTTGCTTTTGCCGAGTTCGACTTCGTCACCTTTCTTGTCACGCTGGTTCAGGCGCTTGTAGTGGTTGTACACCGCTACGGCCAGCACCTTTTTCGCGCGCTCCTGACCAATGACGTACTGGTCCAGGATGCCGCTGATTTCTTTCGGCGAAGGCAATTTGTGCGCGCTGCTCTCGGCCTGGGCTTCCTGCACCTCCTCACGGATGATGTCATTGCACAGGTCGACGCACTCGTCGCAGATAAATACCGAGGGCCCGGCAATCAATTTGCGCACTTCGTGCTGGCTTTTGCCGCAGAAGGAGCAATAGAGCAATTTGCCGCTGTCCTCGCCGTTACGGGTGTCAGTCATTCGATCGATCCAATCCGGTAGGCTTGCAACACAAGATGAAGGCAATTGCGGGCTTTTTCAAGTCCGCAGGTAGGCGCATTCCGCGCCTACCTGCTGTGGCCCCCCGGTTCAGGAGGCCAGTTGCCGCTTGTCGTAGACCGAGTCGATCAGGCCGTACTCGGCTGCGCGCGAGGCGCTCATGAAGTTGTCACGCTCGGTGTCGCGCTTGATGGTCTCGAGTTCCTGGCCGGTATGGTAGGCCAACAGCTCATTCAGACGTGCCTTGATATTGAGGATTTCCTGGGCATGGATCTCGATATCGGTAGCCTGACCCTGGAAGCCGCCCAGCGGCTGGTGGATCATCACGCGCGAGTTCGGCAGGCAGTGACGCTTGCCCTTGGCACCTGCGGCCAGCAGGAAGGCGCCCATGCTGCAGGCCTGGCCGATGCAGATGGTCGAGACGTCCGGCTTGATGAACTGCATGGTGTCGTAGATCGACATGCCAGCGGTGACGGAACCGCCCGGCGAGTTGATGTACAGATGGATATCCTTGTCCGGGTTTTCCGCTTCAAGGAACAGCAGTTGCGCAACGACGAGGTTGGCCATGTAGTCCTCTACCGGGCCAACCAGGAAGATCACACGCTCCTTCAACAGGCGCGAGTAGATGTCGTAAGCGCGTTCGCCACGGGCGGACTGCTCGATAACCATCGGGACCAGGCCGCCTGCGGCCTGGATGTCAGAGCTCTGCTGAATATAAGAATTGCGGGACATGTCCTGCGCTCACTCCCAAATAGTCATGGCTTGAATACGCACAAGCCAGCTCTAAGGCTGGCTTGTGGGGTTTCCTACGCGAGAAGCCTGTTACTCAGCGTCGGCAGGGGCCTGTGCTGGCTTAACGGCATCTTCGTACGAGACCGACTTGTCAGTCACAGTCGCTTTCTGCAGAACAGTATCTACAACTTGCTCTTCCAGCACAACCGAACGCACTTCGTTCAGTTGCTGGTCGTTCTTGTAGTACCAGGAGATGACCTGCTCAGGCTCTTGGTAAGCCGAAGCCATTTCTTCGATCATTTCACGAACCTTGCCTTCGTCCGGCTTCAGCTCGAACTGCTTGACCACTTCGGCGACGATCAGGCCCAGCACCACACGGCGCTTGGCTTGCTCTTCGAACAGCTCGGCCGGCAGTTGCTCTGGCTTGATGTTGCCACCGAACTGCTGAACAGCTTGCACGCGCAGACGATTGACTTCGTTTTCCAGCAGGGCTTTCGGTACTTCGATCGGGTTGGCAGCCAGCAAGCCGTCCATGACCTGGTTCTTCACCTTTGCCTTAATGGCCTGGCGCAGTTCACGCTCCATGTTCTTGCGAACTTCGGTGCGGAAGCCTTCCAGGGTCGTTTCCTTGATGCCGAACTGGGCGAAGAACTCTTCGTTCAGCTCTGGCAGCGCAGGCGCGGCAACGCTGTTGACGGTGATGGTGAACTCAGCGGCTTTGCCAGCCAGGTCCAGGTTCTGGTAGTCCTCTGGGAAGGTCACGTTGACAACGCGCTCTTCACCAGCCTTGGCGCCAACCAGGCCGTCTTCGAAGCCTGGGATCATGCGGCCGGAGCCCAGTACCAGCTGGGTGCCCTTGGCCGAACCGCCAGCGAACACTTCACCGTCGACCTTGCCGACGAAATCGATGTTGACCTGGTCGTCATTTTGCGCGGCGCGCTCAACGGCCTCGAAGCGGGTGTTCTGCTTGCGCAGCACTTCCAGCATGTTGTCCAGGTCGGCGTCAGCCACTTCGGCGCTCAGGCGCTCGACATTGATCGACTCGAGGCCGCCAACGGTGAACTCTGGGAACACTTCGAAGATAGCAACGAATTCCAGGTCCTTGCCTTTTTCGAAGGACTTCGGCTCTACCGCAGGGGCGCCAGCCGGGTTCAGCTTTTGCTCGACGATAGCTTCGTAGAAGGACGCCTGGACCAGGTCACCGAAGGCCTCTTGACGGGCATCGGCTTCGAAACGCTGACGGATCACGCTCATCGGCACTTTGCCTGGGCGGAAGCCCGCAACTTTGGCGCGCTTGGCAGTCTGTTGCAGACGCTTGTTGACTTCGTTCTCGACGCGCTCGGCCGGAACGGCGATGGTCATGCGGCGCTCGAGAGCGGAAGTATTTTCAACAGAAACTTGCATGGATATTCCTCGTTGCACAGACGTTAGCCGGCGTTAGCCCGACTCCAGAATCAAGGGCAAGCATTCTAGTGAGTCGCGCAGCAGAAGTCACCCCACTCGGGACGACGGGAAACCACGCCGGTCGATTAACTTTCAAGGCACGCACGGCATACCGCCGAGCCTGCTTCAGCAAGGGCCGCGCCACGCCAATGGCGCAATGCAGCCGAAATAACTTGTCAAACAACTGCCAGAACGAATTCGCCTCCTTTATTCAGGGTCGATTTCGTTGAACTGGCAGTACTCTTCCCACGCCATCCCCAGCGCCTCGGCTACCTCGCGGTGCGTCTCCAGGCGCATGGCCTGCAGCTGCTCCGGGGTTTCGGCAATCAGTTGCAGGGCCAACTCCCAAGGCTGGATACCCTGCTCCTCGGCCGCATCCTCGAACGCCCACTCGATCTGCTGGGCCTGCTCGCGCGCATCCAGCTCGCGAATTTCCTCGAGCAACTGCGGATTGGCTTCGGCAAAGCGCTGCAGCGCCAAGGCCTGACGGGCTTCTTTTGCAATCATTGGGTTGTTCCTCTGCCGGCCATCTGGGCCGGTGTTTCAACCGGCTGAAATCTAACAGCTTTTATTGGGGTGTCACTAGAGGATTGCAAGGGGGGGGGAATTGCAAAGCTCCTGGCTTGAGCCTTGTGGCGCCAGTGAGATCGAGCGCCGCCCGCGCGGCGCTTCGCGGGACAAGCCCGCTCCTACATCTGTTTCGGGCTAATCACTCCTGTGAAGTCTCCTCTGTCCGCCTTGTTTGTTCCATTCAATATCGAAGGTTGCGCAGCTGATCTCTAGAGCCATGCACCAAGGCTGCAACCCACCTGGCGCAGGCGTAATTGGCCCGAAACAGATGTGGGAGCGGGCTTGTCCCGCGAAGCGCCGCGCGGGCGGCGCTCGATCTCACCGACACCAAAGCACCCAAGACATACCCACCACAGCCACACAACCCCAAAACAAAAAAGGCGCCCGATCTCACGATCAAGGCGCCTCTTCAAAAATATGGGGTGGACGATGGGAATCGAACCCACGACAACCGGAATCACAATCCGGCGCTCTACCAACTGAGCTACGCCCACCATATTGCGGTCTTGCGGTACAACCTTACAGAAGCATGGTGCGGACGAAGAGACTCGAACTCTTACAGCTTGCGCCGCTGGAACCTAAATCCAGTGTGTCTACCAATTTCACCACGTCCGCGTAACGCTTAAAACAAAGGCGCCAGATGCTATCGAGGCGCCCTTGAAGAATATGGGGTGGACGATGGGAATCGAACCCACGACAACTGGAATCACAATCCAGCGCTCTACCAACTGAGCTACGCCCACCATATTGCATTACGACCTACTTGCTTGCCAAAGCTGCCTAATGGCGCACCCGGCAGGACTCGAACCTGCGACCATCCGCTTAGAAGGCGGATGCTCTATCCAGCTGAGCTACGGGCGCTTAAGCTTGAAGCCTAACCGAACAAGGCATTTAACAGGTAACTGTTAAACCACTCATTCTGCCCGACTTAGCCAACCAGTGCTAGGCTGTGCCCGACAAGTGCGGCGAATCTTATAGGCGAGCCTAAAAGTCGTCAACACCTTTCTCAAAAAAATTTAAATTATTTAAGGGCTTAGAGGATTTGCCCGACCACCCGCCTTTGCCCTTGGCCCGTGTCGTGCGAGAATGCGCCCTCTTTAATTGTTTCCTTCTCGATGGTTAATCACGCGTCTATGACTGCACACCTAATCGATGGCAAGGCGATCGCCGCCAGCCTGCGCCAGCAGATCGCTCAACGTGTCGTGGAGCGTCGCCAGCAAGGCCTGCGTACGCCGGGCCTGGCAGTGATCCTGGTCGGCACAGACCCCGCCTCCCAAGTCTATGTCTCGCACAAGCGCAAGGACTGCGAAGAGGTCGGCTTCATTTCCCAGGCGTTCGACCTGCCCGCCGAAACCACGCAGCAGGCCCTGACCGAGCTGATCGACCGCCTCAATGACGACCAAGCGGTTGACGGCATCCTGCTGCAGCTGCCGCTGCCCGCACACCTGGACGCCTCGTTGCTGCTCGAGCGCATTCGCCCGGACAAGGACGTGGACGGCTTCCACCCGTACAACATCGGTCGCCTGGCCCAGCGCATTCCGCTGCTGCGCCCGTGCACGCCGAAGGGCATCATGACCCTGCTGGAAAGCACGGGCCAGGACCTGTACGGCATGGACGCAGTGATCGTCGGCGCATCCAACATCGTTGGCCGCCCGATGGCCATGGAGCTGCTGCTGGCCGGCTGCACCGTGACCGTTTGCCACCGCTTCACCAAGGACCTGGCCGGCCATGTTGGCCGTGCCGACCTGGTGGTGGTAGCTGCCGGCAAGCCGGGCCTGGTCAAAGGTGAGTGGATCAAGCAAGGCGCTATCGTCATCGACGTGGGCATCAACCGCCAGGACGATGGCAAGCTGGTCGGCGACGTGGTCTACGAGACTGCTCTGCCGCGTGCTGGCTGGATCACGCCGGTGCCGGGTGGTGTGGGGCCGATGACCCGCGCGTGCCTGCTGGAAAACACGCTGTATGCGGCGCAAGAGCTGCACAAGTAATACCGCGCGAAATGAAAACGGCACCTCAGGCAGGTGCCGTTTTTTTGCCCGTGATTAATGCCTGGGCTTTGCCCGCAAAGAAACTACCGCGGCGTTCAGCCGATCACTTCCTCGCCGCCGCCCACGACTTCAGCAGCTGGTCGTAACTGACTGTCTCGCCCTGGGGCTTTTCGTTGGCCAGTTTTGGCTTCGGTGCACCCGGCTGGTCGAACCAGTACTGGGCATCTTTCTCCGGGTTCAGCTTGGGTGCACAGGTCGCCTGGGCATTGGACCGCTGCAAACGCTCCATCATGCGGTCCTGGTCGCGAGCCAGGCCATCCAGCGCTTGTTGTGGGGTCTTCTCGCCACTGGCCACTTCAGCAATGTGGCTCCACCACAGCTGCGCCAACCGTGGGTAGTCCGGCACGTTGGTACCGGTTGGTGTCCACTGCACCCGCGCCGGGCTGCGGTAGAACTCCACCAGCCCGCCCAGCTTGGGTGCCAGCTCGGTCATGGCCTGGGAGTTGATGTCCGACTCGCGGATCGGCGTAAGGCCAACGATGGTCTTTTTCAGCGACACGGTTTTGGAGGTGACGAACTGAGCGTACAGCCACGCCGCCAGCCGTTGCTTCTCGGGGGTGGACTTGAAGAAGGTCCACGAACCGGTGTCCTGGTACCCCAGCTTCATCCCCTCCTCCCAGTACGGCCCCTTCGGCGAGGGCGCCATGCGCCACTTTGGCGTGCCATCGGCATTGACCACTGGCAACCCCGGCTTGGTCATGTCGGCGGTAAACGCCGTGTACCAGAATATCTGCTGGGCGATGTTGCCTTGGGCTGGCACCGGGCCGGCTTCGGAGAAGGTCATGCCCTGGGCTTCCTTGGGCGCGTAGGCACGCATCCAGTCCACGTATTTTTGCGTGGCATAGACGGCGGCGGGGCCATTGGTATCGCCGCCGCGGGTCACGCTGGAACCCACCGGGTGGCAGTCCTCCACGCGAATGCCCCATTCATCCACCGGCAAGCCATTGGGCAGGCCCTTGTCGCCGCCTCCGGCCATGGAGAACCAGGCATCGGTGAAACGCCAGCCCAGCGACGGGTCTTTCTTGCCATAGTCCATGTGGCCATAGACGCGCTTGCCGTCGATTTCCTTGACGTCTTCGGTGAAAAACTTGGCGATGTCCTCGTAGGCCGACCAGTTCACTGGTACACCCAGCTCGTAGCCATATTTCTCTTTGAATTTGGCCTTCAGCTCGGGTCGCTCAAACCAGTCGGCACGGAACCAGTACAAGTTGGCGAACTGCTGGTCCGGCAACTGGTAGACCTTGCCGTCAGGCGCGGTGGTGAAAGAAATGCCGATGAAGTCCTTCAGGTCCAGGGTGGGTGATGTGTAGTCCTTGCCCTCATTGGCCATCAGGTCGGTGATCGATTCCACCTTGCCGTAGCGAAAATGCGTACCGATCAAGTCGGAGTCGTTGACCCAGCCGTCATAGATGTTCTTGTCCGACTGCATCTGCGTTTGCAGCTTTTCCACCACATCGCCTTCCTGCAGCAGGTCGTGGGTCAGCTGGATGCCGGTAATTTCACTGAAGGCCTTGGCCAGCACCTTGGACTCGTATTCATGGGTGGTGATGGTTTCGGACACCACGTTGATCTTCATCCCACGGAACGGCTCGGCGGCCTTGATGAACCACTTGAGTTCGGCCAGTTGCTGTTCCGGGGTCAGGGTCGATGGCTTGAACTCGCTGCCGAGCCATTTTTTTGCCGCATCCTCGTACTGGTCGGCCCACGCCGAGCCCTGCACGCCGGCCAACACCAGCAACGCGGCCAGGGTCAAATGTCGCGTGTTGTGCTTGTTGTCGAACATTGTGATCTCCCGTTTCAGTTATTCCCAGGGCGCTCGCTTAGCCCCAGCGCAGCACCACCACCAGCCACGCCAGCGACAGCAGCGAGGCTACCCACAGTGGCCACTCGCTGACGCCCACCACCAGCAAATGCAGGTAGGCGCTGGCCAGCAGGCCGATGAACAGACGATCGCCACGGCTGGTGACGAGCGGCAGAAAACCACGCCGCTCCACACAAGGGCGGCGCAACTCCAACAAGGTCATGCACGACAGCAGCACACCGATGGCGGCGAAGAACAGCGCCGTCGGCAGGGTCCAAGCCATCCACTCCATTACCGGCCCTCCTCACACCCGGCCCAGGGCAAAGCCCTTGGCCACATGGTTGCGTACAAACCAGATCACCAGCATGCCCGGCAGAATGGTCAGTACCCCCGCCGCTGCCAGCACGCCCCAGTCGATGCCCGAGGCCGATACGGTACGGGTCATTACCGCAGCGATCGGCTTGGCATTCACCGAGGTCAGGGTGCGCGCCAGTAGCAGTTCTACCCAGGAGAACATGAAGCAGAAAAACGCGGTCACGCCGATGCCGGAGCCAATCAGCGGAATGAAAATCTTCACGAAGAAACGCGGGAAGCTATAGCCGTCGATGTAGGCCGTTTCGTCGATTTCCTTGGGCACGCCCGACATGAACCCTTCCAGAATCCACACCGCCAGCGGCACGTTGAACAGGCAGTGGGCCAGGGCCACGGCGATGTGGGTATCGAACAGGCCAATCGACGAATACAACTGGAAGAACGGCAGCAGGAACACCGCCGGCGGGGCCATGCGGTTGGTCAGCAACCAGAAGAACAGGTGCCGGTCACCCAAAAAGCGATAACGCGAGAAGGCATACGCCGCCGGCAGCGCCACCAACAGCGAAATCAGCGTGTTCAGGCACACGTAGTACAGCGAGTTGATGTAGCCGCTGTACCAGCTGGCATCGGTGAAGATCACCCGGTAGTTGTCGAGGGTGAAGGCCTGCGGCCATAGGGTCAGGCCGCCGAGGATCTCGGTGTTGCTCTTGAACGACATGTTCAGCAGCCAGTAGATCGGCACCAGCAGGAAGAAAAAATACACCAGCAGGGCCAGCGATTTGCGCGTACTCATGGCCTAGTCCTTGTCGGCATGGGTCATGGCTGTATAGAACAGCCACGACACCAGCAGGATGATCAGGAAGTACACCAGCGAGAATGCCGCCGCCGGGCCCAGGTCGAACTGCCCCACGGCCATGCGTGTGAGGGTCTGGCTGAGGAAGGTGGTGGCGTTACCGGGCCCGCCACCGGTCAGCACGAAGGGCTCGGTGTAGATCATGAAGCTGTCCATGAAGCGCAGCATCACCGCAATCAGCAGCACGTTCTTCAACTTGGGCAACTGGATATGGCGAAACACCGCCCAGCCCGAGGCGCGGTCGATGCGCGCGGCCTGGTAATACACGTCGGGGATGGCGCGCAGCCCCGAATAGCACAGCAACGCCACCAGCGACGTCCAGTGCCACACGTCCATCACCAGCACGGTCAGCCAGGCGTCGAACGGGTCACCGGCATAGTTGTAGCTGACCCCGAGCTTGGCCAGGGTGGCGCCGAGCAGGCCGATGTCGGCGCGGCCGAAAATTTGCCAGATGGTGCCGACCACGTTCCACGGGATCAGCAACGGGATGGCCATGACAATCAGGCACACCGAGGCCATGCGCCCTTTGGTCGGCATGGTCAGGGCAATGCCGATGCCCAGCGGGATCTCGATCAGCAGCACGCAGGCGGAATAGATGAACTGGCGTAGCAGCGCATCATGCAGCGCCGGGTCGCGCAGCACCTGGCGGTACCAATCGGCGCCGACAAAGTAGCGGTTGGACTGGTCGAAGATGTCCTGCACCGAGTAATTGACCACCGTCATCATCGGCACCACGGCACTGAACGCCACCAGCAGGAACACCGGCAGCACCAGCCACCAGGCCTTGTTGTTTGGCACCTTGTTCATGGCCCGGCCTCCAGCAGCACATCGTCGACGTACAGCATCAGCCACTGCGCCGGCAGGCTGACCCAGGCCTGGGCCACGGGCAGCGGGCGGTCCTCGCCCAGGCGAGCCTTGAGCGCGACACCGCCCAGTTCGAGGGTGACGATGCGGTAGGTGCCCAGGTCCTCGACATCCAGCACCCGTACTGGGTAGGCGTCATCGAACGGGCTGTCCCACAGCTGCACGAATTCTGGGCGGATGCCCACCTGCAGGCGCCCACCCGGCGTGTTCGCCAAGCGCTCACGCAGGCCATCGGGCAGCGGCAGGTGAACATCGCCGAACACCACCCCGTCCGCTGCGGCGCGCACCTCGATCAGGTTCATCCCTGGGCTGCCGATGAAGTAGCCGACGAAGGTATGCCGCGGCCGCTCGAACAATTCGCGCGGGGTGCCGAACTGGACGATACGCCCGCCGTGCATCACCGCGATCTTGTCGGCGAAGGTCGAGGCCTCCAGCTGGTCGTGGGTGACGTAGATCATGGTGATGTTGAACTGCTCGTGGATCTGCTTGAGCTTGCGCCGCAGCTTCCATTTCAGGTGTGGGTCGATGACCGTCAACGGCTCGTCGAACAGGATCGCCGAGACGTCATCGCGCACCAGGCCACGCCCCATGGAGACTTTCTGCTTTTCGTCGGCACTGAGGTTGCGCGCCTTCTTGCGCAGCACGGCTGCCAAGTCGAGCACCTCGGCAATTTCCTCCACTCGAGCACGCACCCGGGCTTCGTCCAGGCCTTGGTTGCGCAAGGGAAACGCCAGGTTATCGAACACCGTCATGGTGTCGTACACCACCGGAAACTGGAACACCTGGGCGATGTTGCGCGCCTGTGGCGACAGCTGGTTGACCGGTTTGCCGTCGAACAGCACCTCGCCGTGGGACGGCGTCAACAGCCCGGAAATAATGTTGAGCAACGTCGACTTGCCGCAACCCGACGGCCCGAGCAAGGCGTAGGCCCCGCCCTGCTCCCACACATGCTCCAGCGCATGCAGGGCGTAGTCCGCCTCGCTGCTGGGCTGGCGGCTGTAACTGTGCGCCAGTTGGCGCAGGCGGATTTCGGCCATCACCCCCTCCTTGCCTGGCGCAGCCCCGGGGCCTGCACCAGCGCCCCAGCGTGGTCGAACACGAACAGCTTGTGCGTGGGGATGAACACGCGGATCGGCGTGTCCACCTGGTATTCGTGCACCCCAGGCAGGTGCAGGGTCATGCGCCAGTGGTCATTGCGCACATGCAGGAAAGTCTCTGAACCACTTATCTCGGCCAGCTCCACCAACACCGCCAGCTCCAGGTCATCGTCGTGGGCCGGTACCAGGGTGATGTGGCTGGGGCGCACGCCAAAGCGGTAATCACCCTCGGCCAGTGACTGCAAGTCGGCATTGCGAGCAAAGTGCACGGCCTGGGCCAAGCTCACCTCGTTGCCGCTGATCCGGCCAGGCACCAGGTTGATCGGCGGCTCGGAAAACAACTCGGCGGCCAGCACGCTGCGCGGCCGTTGGTAAACCTCGGCGGTAGGCCCGTGCTGCACGATTCGGCCCTGATGCACGAGGGTGGTGGTGCCGCCCAGCGCCAGCGCCTCGTTAGGCTCGGTGGTGGCATACACGGCAATGCACTGGCGCGCTGCAAACAATGCGCGCAGCTCCTGGCGCAGACCCTCGCGCAATTTGTAGTCAAGGTTCACCAGCGGCTCGTCGAACAGAATCAGCGAAGCATCCTTGACCAGCGCCCGGGCCATGGCCGTGCGTTGCTGCTGGCCACCGGACAGCTCCAGCGGCGAGCGCTGCAGGTAGGCTTCGATGCGCAGCATCTCGGCGGTTTCCTGTACCCGCTGACGGATCTGCACCTCGGCCATGCGCGCCTGGCGCAACGGTGAGGCGATGTTTTCGAACACGCTGAGGGTGGGGTAATTGATGAACTGCTGATACACCATCGACACATTGCGCTTTCGCACCGGTACGCCAGTCACGTCCTGGCCATCCATCAGCACGCGCCCCCGGTCCGGGCGGTCGAGCCCGGCCATCAGGCGCATCAGGCTGGTCTTACCGGCCAGGGTACGCCCGAGCAACACGTTGAACGAGCCGGGCTCGAAACGCAGTGACGCATCAACGATCCAAGCCTGGTTGTCGACGCTGCGGCTGACCTGCTCCAACACCAGGGACATGGCGTGGCCTTCTTGTAATTGTTGTCTGCCGGTCACAGCCAGTTTCGTGCCACTTATGCCCCGACGCTCTGGCCCAAGGCCTGGGCGGCAGCGCCGGCAAACCACGGGTTCGCAAGTGAACACAATCACTGAACAACTGAACAGTTGCCGGTTTGACAATGAACAACCCTGGACAACACTGAACAGCGGTCGGCCCATAACAACAACCACACAGGACAGCCCATGGCCGCTTCCGCTTCGACCCATGCCCAGCTGATCCAGGCCTCTTGGGCCCGCTGCCGCGAGCATGGCCTGCAGCCGCAGCAGGTGCCGGACTTCGACTGCCTGACCCGCGCCGAACTGAGTGCCCTGCTGGAGCGCCGCCAGGCCCTACTGCGCCTGACCCGCGAAGAGGTCCTGCCGCAATACGCGCACCTGCTGGGCAATGCCAGCTACCTGGTGATGCTGGCCGATGCCAATGGCTGCCTACTGGACACCTGGGGCTCGCGGCGTTTCATCGAACCGCGCCAGCAGCATGGCTTCAGCGCGGGTGCCCACTGGCATGAGCGCGGCGTCGGTACCAACGCCCTGGGCACCACGCTGGTCTGCGCGGAGGCGATCCACGTTGCCCAGGATGAGCACTTCCTGCGCCAGAACCGCTACCTGTCCAGCGCCGCCGCGCCGCTGTTCGATGCCGCACGGCAACTGGTCGGGGTGCTGGATGTGGCCAGCGACGGCTACCTGCCGGCCAGCCAGACGCTGGGCTTGGTGCGCATGATGTGCCAGAGCCTGGAAAACCGCCTGATCCTTGCCGAACATGCCGACCGGCACGTCCAACTGATGTTCAACAGCGCCTCCGACAACCTCGACAGCCCCTGGGCCGGCTTGCTGGTGTTCGATGAGCACGGGCAGGTGCTGGCCGCCAATCACCGGGCCGACAGCCTGCTCGGTGGCAACCCGCTGCGGCACAACATCGAGCAACTGTTCCAGTTACCCCTACAACAACTGCTCAGTCACCCCCGGCAACAGCCCTTCGCGTTGCAGGCCCCCGGGCGCAACCGCCTTCATTGCCAGTGGCAGCCGCCGCGCGCAGCCAACCCGCGCCCCGCTGCAGGCAACAGCGAGCCACGCCTGACGAAGGCTCTGGCGCAGGCCGGCCTGCTGCTGGAAAAGGACATCCCAGTGTTGGTGCAAGGTGAAACCGGTGTGGGCAAGGAAGTGTTCGTCGACACCCTGCACCGCGCCAGCAGCCGCGCCAGCCTGCCACTGGTGGCCGTCAACTGCGCGGCGATCCCGGCCGAGTTGGTGGAGTCGGAACTGTTCGGCTACGACAAAGGCGCGTTTACCGGCGCCAACCACAAGGGTAACCCGGGGCTGATCCGCAAGGCCGACCACGGCATCCTGTTTCTCGACGAAATCGGCGACATGCCCCTGCCCACCCAGGCCCGCCTACTGCGCGTACTGCAGTCGCGCAGCGTCCAGCCGTTGGGCAGCGGCGAACCGGTGGCGGTGGATATCCGCGTGGTATCGGCGAGCAACCGCGACCTGGCCGAAGAAGTGCGTGCTGGGCGCTTTCGCCAGGACCTGTATTACCGCATCGCTGGGCTGGCGGTGGTGTTGCCGCCGCTACGCGAGCGCGCTGACCGGCGGCAGTTGATCGAGCAGGTGCATGCCCGTTACCGCGAACCTGGGCAGCCTGCGCGGCTGCCTGCGGCCATTATCGACCTGCTCGACCAGCACCCTTGGCCGGGCAATTTGCGCGAGCTGGTGAGTGTGCTGCAAGTGGCGTTGGCCTTGGCCGGCAACGGGCCGGTCGGCCTGGAGCACTTGCCTGAGGGCTTTCTGGCCGAGGCGCAAGTGCCTGCGCCGGTCGCCACCGAAGCGGCAGACCTGCAGACGCTGGTGGCGCAAGCCAACGGCAACCTCTCGGCGGTGGCCCGCGGGCTGGGGATCAGCCGCACCACGTTGTACAAGCGGTTGCGTGAGCAATGATTGCCTTAGCTGGATGAACGACGACACCCTGCACATTGACAAACGGGTGGCGTACCCGGTGCTGGCCGAGATCAAGCCCCTGGCCCTTTAACGCCACATCAAGGGTCGCACCACTGCGGCGGCTGCCGATAGGCCTGCGCCCAGGCCTCCACCTCACTGACTGGCATCGGCCGGGCAATGCAGTACCCCTGTGCCAGTTCGCAGCCTAGGCCCATCAGTACCCGGCCGTGCTCGACGGTCTCCAGCCCTTCAGCAATCACCTCGCGGCCAAACGCCCGGGCCAGGCCAATTACCGCTGCGGTCAGCGCCAGGTCGTCCTGGTCATGCAAGATGTCGCGCACAAACGACTGGTCGATCTTGATCGTCTGGGTCGGCAAGCGCTTAAGGTAGTTCAGCGACGAATAGCCGGTGCCGAAGTCGTCCAGGGAAAAGCGCACGCCCAGCGTGCGGCAGGCGTCAAGGCAACGGCTGACGTGCTGCAGGTTGTCGATGGCCACCGACTCGACAATTTCCAGGTCGAGCCGTGCCGGGTCCACTACCGGGTGCGCCGCCAGCAACTGGCGCAAGCGCTCGGCAAAGTCGCTGCGCTGCAAATGCCGCGCTGCAATGTTTACGCTCAAGGACCAGGGCCGCCCTTGGCGCTGCCAGGCCTGCAACTGGTTCAGCGCTTGGTTGAGCACCCATTCGCCAATTTCGACGATCAGGTCGGTCTGCTCTACCCAGGGCAAGAAATCGCCCGGCGGTACCAGGCCGCGGCCTGGCCGCTGCCAACGCAGCAAGCCCTCGAAACCGAGCACCTGGCCGCTGCGCAAGTTGACCTTGGGCTGGTAATACAGGCACAGCTCGCCGTTGTGCAGGGCCCGGCGCACCCGCGCCACGGTCTGGTGAGTAGCCTTGAGCTCCTGCTCCTGCGACACGTCGAACAGGTGATAGCGGTTACGCCCGCGCTGCTTGGCCACGTACATGGCCTGGTCGGCGTGGCGCACCAGGGTATCAGCGTCTTCGTCGTCTTGCGGGTACAGCGTCACGCCGATACTGGCGCTCAGCGTCAGGCTGTGCTCGCGCACCACATAGGGCGCTGCCAAGGCCCGCAGCACCCGGCGTAGCGCCGCATGCAGCTGGCGGTCTTCGTCGACATCGCGCAAGATCAGCACGAATTCGTCCCCCGACAACCGCGCCACGGCATCGCCACCGCGCAGGATGCGCTTCAGGCGCTGCGCCACTTCGACCAGCAGCAGGTCGCCCGTAGCATGCCCGTAGCCATCGTTGACCGCCTTGAAGCCATCCAAGTCGAGCATGCACACCGCCAGCGGGATACCTTCGTGGCGCGAGTAGGCCAGGGCTTGGTTCAGCAGGTCGGACAGGTAGGCGCGGTTAGGCAGGCCGGTGAGCACGTCATGGCCCACCCGCCATTGCAAGGTATGCAGCAGCTGGCGCTTTTCGGTGACGTCGAAGCGAATCGACACGTACTTGCGCACCTGGCCGGTAAGCGGGTCAACCAACGGCACCATGGTGCTGTCGACCCAGTACAACGAGCCGTCCTTGGCTCGGTTGCAGATCTCGCCCTTCCACACCCGGCCGGCGGCCAGCGCCCGCCACATGCCGACAAAAAACTCCGGCTCGTGCAAGCCGGAATTGAGGATGCGGTGGTTGGCCCCCAACAATTCCTCGCGGCTGTAGCCCGAAATGCTGCAGAACTGCTGGTTGACGTAAGTGATGTTGCCACGCAGGTCGGTTTCGGAAAAAATTGCGGCCGCGTCCACGGCCGCGCGGTAGTTATCATCCATAAAGCATCCTGCCTTAGCGGTTGAAGCGTTCCACGAGGGCGCGCAATCCGGCGCACACCTCTTCCAGTTCGGCGCCGCGCGAAGCCGCGGCATTAGCGCTGTGGGCGCTGTGCTGGGCAATGCCAGCCACGCCATTGATTTGCCGCGAAACGTCTTCGGCCACTGCCGACTGCTGCTGCGAGGCCGTGGCCATCTGCTGGCTCATGTCACTGATACGCTGCACTGCCTGCCGAATACCATGCAGCGCCTGCTGGGCTTGCTGCACCTGGGCAACGCCCTGCTCGGCACCGTCGATGCCCTGGCTGGCGATGGCCACCGCTTCCTCGGCACCGCTGCGCAATGCGTCGATAATAGCTTGGATGTGCAGGGTCGACTGCCGGGTCTTGTCAGCCAATGCCCGTACTTCGTCGGCGACCACGGCAAAGCCGCGGCCCTGCTCGCCAGCACGGGCCGCCTCGATGGCCGCATTGAGGGCCAGCAGGTTGGTCTGCTCGGCGATGCCGCGGATCATGCCGGTGGCCTCGGCAATAGAACCGGTCTGACCCGCCAGCTGGGTGACCGCCTGGTTGATCTGGGCCACGGTACCCGCCAGGGTGCGAATTGCCGCGCCGCTGGCATCGGCCACCTGGCTGCCCTGCTCGGCCAGCAGGTGCGCGGTGTGGGCCTCGGCGGCGGTCAGCTGCACATGGTTGGCCACTTCACCGATGGACCCAGCCATCTGGTTCATGGCGGTGGCGCTCAGGTCGGTTTCCGCACGCTGCTCCAGCAGCGCTGCCTCGGTACTGCGCGACAACTGCCCGGCATCGTGGGCGGCCACGGCCATTTGCGCGGCGAGGTCGCTCAAACGCGTCAGCGCGGTTTTTAGCCGTGCCTCCCCGCTGATCAACATCAATTGCAATTGCCCGGCGGCACCGGGCAGGTCGCTGTAGGTCAAGGCTGCAATCGGGTCGGCAAAAATACCCTCGGCACCGTGCACAACCTGCTGCATCTGCCGCCCGACGGCATTGCGCGCCCACAGCCCATAGGCTACGAACAGGCCCAGGGTCAGGCCCTGCCCCACCAGGCCCGGCCACAGCTGGTTGGCGCCCAGCGCCAGCAGCCCGCCCGCCAGCGGCAAGGCCAGGGCTTGCGCCAGCAATGTCAGGCGGTGTGGCCATGCCAACATGGCCTGGCCGTTACGTAGACGCGCGTACAGGGCCTCGGCACGGGCCACCTGCTCCCGCGTAGGGCAGACCCGCACCGATTCATAGCCCACCACCCGCCCGGCTTCGAGGATGGGCGTGACGTAAGCATTGACCCAGTAATAGTCACCGTTGCGGCAGCGGTTTTTGACGATGCCCATCCAGCTCTTGCCGGCCTTCAGGTAGCGCCACATCAGCTCGTACACCGCCGGTGGCATGTCCGGGTGGCGCACCAGGTTGTGCGGGCTGCCAATTAGTTCAGCCTCGCTATAACCGCTGATGGCGGCGAATTCGGGGTTGCAGTAAGTGATCAGGCTGGCGGTATCGGTAGCAGAAATCAGCCGCTGATCAGAGGGGAAACGTTGCTCGACCGGGGTTACCGGAAGGTTGAGACGCACGATGAGACTCCATTCATATAATCGCCAGGAGCCTGTCCGCAGGCGATTATCGGGATGAAAATTCCCTCAATCGGCCGTTAAGTGACTCCCCGGTCGGGCGCGGATTCTACGAGTTCAGCCACATAAAGCAAATAAACCTTACGAATCATAGCGTTATCGAAAAAATCGACGTTGGCTTGGCGCTTGGCAAGCCGATTGCAACTCTGCCGTTGGCGTTGGCCAAACCCCGGTCTAATTCCAGTGCACAGCCCCGGTGGGAGTGGGTTTATCGGCGAATGGCCGCAACACAGCGCGACCTGCCTGCGTGCACCGAACTAGAGCCGGGCAGGTCAAAATGCCCCACAACTGGTCAGACCGGTAAGGCCAAAAACCCTTGCATTCTCGGATTTTTCGCGCTTTTATGGCTTCGCGCTGAACAAACCGGTAAGACCACAATAATTAAGTCCTGCGCTCTTTCGCCCCGTGCGGCTACCGAAGCAAGGACACCGACCAGAGATCCCTACCATGCTCAAATGGTGCTCGCGTTCGATATTCCTGCAAGTCGTACTGGGCCTTGCCCTCGGCATCGCCTGCGGTCTCAGCTTCCCCGACCTTTCACTGCAACTCAAACCGCTTGGCGACGGCTTCATCAAGCTGATCAAGATGCTCATTGGCCTGATCGTGTTTTGCGTGGTGGTCAGCGGTATCTCGGGTGCCGGCGACCTGAAAAAGGTCGGGCGCATCGGCCTGAAGTCGGTGATCTATTTTGAAGTGCTGACCACCCTGGCGCTGGTGATCGGCCTGGTGTTCGCCTTCAGCAGCGGCATTGGCAGTGGTGCCAACATCCACCTGGACCAGTTGTCCAGCGCCGACGCCAATGGCTTGGCCGAGCGCGGCCAGCACATCCATGGTGCCACGGCGTTCTTCATGGACCTGATCCCCACCTCGGTGATCGGTGCCTTCGCCGACAACAACATCCTCCAGGTGCTGCTGTTCTCGGTGCTGTTTGGCAGTGCGCTGAACCTGGTGGGCGATTCGGCAGCCGGCATCTCGCGGCTGATCAACGAACTGAGCCACGTGATCTTCCGCATCATGGGCATGATCGTGCGCCTGGCGCCGATTGGCGTGTTCGGCGCCATCGCTTTCACCACCAGCAAGTACGGCTTGGAATCGCTGCAACACCTGGGCGGGCTGGTGGCGCTGTTCTACCTGACCTGCGCCGGTTTCGTCCTGATCGTGCTGGGCACGGTGATGCGCCTGTCGGGCCTGAAGCTGCTGCCACTGATCAAGTACCTGCGCGAAGAACTGACCATCGTCCTTGGCACTGCCTCTTCCGACGCCGTGCTGCCTCAAATCATGCGCAAGCTGGAGCACCTGGGCATCGGCAGTTCCACTGTCGGCTTGGTGATCCCCACCGGCTATTCGTTCAACCTCGATGGCTTTTCCATCTACCTGACCTTGGCCATCGTGTTCATTGCCAACGCCACCGGCACGCCACTGGCAATGACCGACCTGCTGACCATCCTGCTGGTGTCACTGGTGACTTCCAAGGGCGCTCACGGCATCCCAGGCTCGGCGCTGGTGATCCTTGCCGCCACCCTCACCGCCGTGCCTGCGATCCCGGTAGTCGGCCTGGTGCTGGTATTGGCGGTGGACTGGTTCATGGGCATCGGCCGGGCGCTGACCAACCTGATCGGCAATTGCGTGGCGACCGTCGCCATCGCTCGCTGGGAGAAGGACATCGACCTGGAGCGCGCGCAGAACGTGCTGGACGGCAAACCCGGCTTCGCCCCTACGCCACGCAAGCAGCCCAACACCCATCAACAGGAATTTTGAGCGAACGTGGCCGGCACTGCTGCCGGCCCTTCCAGGAGCGAACCGTGATCAGCTCATCGACCGTCGTCAACTCAGTGGTGGAAAAACTCCGCCAAGCCCTGGCCCGGGGCCAATGGCGTACCGGCGACATGTTGCCGGGCCAGCGCGAGCTGGCCGAACAACTGGGCATCAGCCGCCCCAGCCTGCGCGAAGCGGTGACCGTGCTGGAAACCCTGGGCCTGGTGCGCGCGCTGCCGGGCAAGGGTGTGCTGGTACTGGATGCCGATAGCGCCGCCCAGGAGCAAAGCCTGGACACCAGCGCCGCAGCCAGCCTGGCCGACGTGCTGGAGCTGCGCTACACCCTTGAGCCCTTCATAGTCGGCCTGGTGGCGCAATCAGCCAACAGCCAGGACATCGGCCAACTGCGCTTAACGCTGATGGACATGCGTGAAGCGCTGGAGGCCGATGACAGCGAAGCCGGGGTCAAGGCCTACATTGCCTTCCATGAAGCGCTGTTCGCCCTGACCACCAACCCGATTTTCCAAAGTGTGGTGCAGCAAACCGGCAATGCGCTCAAGCAGAGCGCCGACATGCTGCGCAACTCCCCAGAGCACCTGGCCGCACGGCTTAAGGAAAACGAAGCGGTGGTGCGTGCCATACGTGAACGCAGCAGTGCCCAGGCCAGTGCCCAGATGCGCCAGCACATCCTGGCCGAAGGGCTGCGCATGGGCATCCCGCTGAACATCCCGGACGAACACCTGCATCCATGACCCCAGGAGAGCGCCCATGAACGCCGCCCCCCATTTGCCTGCCCTGCTCGCCGCCGGCGAAACCCGCCTGTCAGCCGAGCAGATTTACCCGCGGCTGTTCGATGCCATTCTCGAACAACGCCTACCACCTGGCAGCCTGTTGCCCGAACAGGCGCTGGGCCATGCCTTTGGTGTCAGCCGTACGGTGATCCGCCGCGTACTCGGGCGCTTGTCCGACCAGCAGGTGGTGGTGCAGCGCCCCAGCCACACTGCGCACCTGGCCGCGCCCGACCCGGGCCAGGCACGCCAGGTGCTCAGCGCTCGGCGCCTGGCCGAAACCACACTGATCACCCTGGCCGCCCAACGCGCCCGGCCGCTGCAGATACGCCAACTGCGGCAGCTGGTGGAGCGAGAGCGCCAGCACCATGAAAGCGGCGAGCGCTGCGCAGCGATCCGCTTGGGCGGCGAGTTTCACCTGAAGCTCGCGCAAGTGGCCGCCAACGCGCCGCTGGCGCGGTTTCTCAATGGGCTGGTGCCGATGACCTCGCTGATCATTGCCCGCTACGAGTCGCCATGCTGCGACCACTGCGCGTGGGAGGAGCATGCGGCGATCATCGATGCCGTGGAGCAAGGCGATGCCGAGGCCGCCTTGGGGTTGATGCACAGGCACCTCGACCGCCTGGAAGAAAAACTCGACCTGGGATAACCCGGCAAAGCTGACGCGGCCCCTGTAGGGCGCGCGTTGGCAGGGCGATTGCCGATGGGCTGCAGGGCAGCCCCCCGCCCCCCGCCCTATACTCCGAGAACCACCCCAGCCTCTACCAGGGAGGCGGTCGCGTGAGCTCTCGCATCCTGCTGTTGCTGTGCCTGCTGCTGGCCCTCGCCGGCTGCGCGGGCAAGCCCCCACCTGTCCCGCCGCCACCGGTGGTACTTACCGAAGCTGCCTGGCAACGCATCGACCAAGAGTTGATCGACGCCTCAGCCGGCGCTACCGGCTCGGCCAACGACTATGCCCGGCGCTCCATGCGGGTGTGGAAGGAACAGGTTCAACAACGCACCGAAAGCGACTTCATCCCTTGGTTCACCGGCTACTGGACTCAGCAATGGCTTACCCTCAAGGTGGCCTGGTACAAGCTCGACAGCGGCGAAGGCCGGGAGTCGGCGGAAAAGCGCCTGGCACTGTACCTGCAAGAGCAATACCACGAGCGCGTGATCGAGCCGGTGGCCGAGCAGATCAACCCCGAAGGCATCCGCGACCGTGCCTGCGAGCTGTACCTGCAACTGCTCGGCCAGCAACTGCCGGCCATCATCAGCCGCCACAACGCGCCGCCCGAACAGTTCAGCCAACGCCTCAATCGCATCCCCGCCATCCACCTGGGGCCGCCGGATGCGCGCAATGCCAGCCTGTATCAATTGCTGCGGGCCAAGTCGCTGGATCAGCAACCGGCCTGGCAAGCCATGCGCCAACACCTGCACCAACAAGCCAGCAAAGGCCCTGGCAAGACCGATGTCGGGCTGAACTCGGTGGCCACCCAGGCCAGCGAAAAGCTTGGCGCGACCCTGGCGCCACGCGGCATCGCCAGTGCCGTTGCATCGGCAGTAGGCAAGGTGGCCGGGGCGATGATTTCGATTGCCGCGGCCGGCTATGGGATCATGACCCATGACCGCGAACACCCGCAGATGGTCGAGCAGTTGCGGGTGATCCTCAATGTGGCGCTGAACCAGGAATGGCAGGAGTTGATGGAAAACCGCCAGAGCGGCGCCATGGCGGGGGTGTATTACCTGTCGGGGCAGGTCGAGGACAGTTTGTTGGCCAGTGCACCGCGGCCGGTGGAGCCGCCGGTTGAGCAACAGGTGAGGCAGCAGCAGGAGCCATTGATCATTCGTCTGCCGCCTGAGTAGTTGCCCGCGTGGGGCCAGCAGCGGCTAAATCAGGCGGTAGCCATGGTCGAATTCGGCAGCCCAAATACCCGGTCAAACGCCCAGTTGTAGGCAAAGGTGTAGCACGGCACCAGCACAATGAACGCCATGTCCACCAACAATGCCTCCAGCAGGGTCATGTCCAGCCACCAGGCAATTAGCGGTATCAGGTACACCACCAAGGTTAACTGGAAGCCGATGGCATGCGCCACCCGCCGCGCCACGCTGCGCCCGCGCTTGGCTTGGCGGCTTTCCCAGTACTCGAACAACGTGTTGTAGACCAGGTTCCAGAGCATGGCGATGGTCGTGATCATCACAGCCAACGGCCCGGTATGCGAAGCCTGGGTGTCCGACAGGTAAGCCAGGCCGAGGGTCGACATGCACAGCCCGATCAGTTCATAGAAAGTCACGTAGACCAGTTTGCGTTTAAGTCCCTGCACCGGGTTACCTTCAAATGACAAAAGCGGTTGAGGGCGATCATGCTTCATTGTGTTTGACAGCAAAAGTCAGCAGCTGTCAGATTTGCTGACAGGAGGCTGCCATGAACTTTTCCAGCGACAACATCCAGCTGTTTCTCGCCGTGCTCGACCGCGGTTCGTTTTCCGCCGCCGCGCGGGCGCTGCACAGGGTCCCTTCGGCGGTAAGCATGGCCATCGGCAACCTGGAGGCGCAGCTGGGCTACAGCCTGTTCGAGCGCGGCCCGCGCGAAGTCCGCCCGACAGCGCAGGCCATGGCGTTGGAGCCCCACGCCAGGCTGATTGCCGAGCAATTGGGGCTGCTGCAAGTGCATGCCCTGGAACTGTCCCAAGGCTTGGAGAGCAGCCTGACCCTGGCGGTGGTGCCAGACATCGATCACCGCCCGCTGCTGGCGGCCATCGCCCGCCTTGGCGAGCGCCACCCAATGCTGGACATCGCCCTGCTCAGCGCCCCGCAGGAAGAAGCCCTGCACCTGCTAGACAGCGGTCGTGCCGACCTCTGCGTAGCCTTTGCCGGGTTGCAGGTAGATGCCCGACGCGGCTTCCAGCACATCGGCATGGAGTCGTTGGTGGCCACCCTGTCGCCGGCCCACCCGGCCTTGCGCGAAGGGCGCATCCACTACCTCGAGGACCTGACCCAAGTGCGCCAAGTGCTGGTGCGCAGCCGCGACCTGCCACTGGCAGACCCACGCCCGCTGATTGGCGCCACGCACTGGTCCACCGACAGTTTCGACCTTGCCTTGCAGATGGTGGAAGCCGGCCTGGGCTGGGGCGACCTGCCGCTGTCGCGGGTCGCCCCACTGCTCGCCAGCGGGCGTTTGGTGCGCCTGGATTTTCGCAATACCCGCAACGAGCTGCAGTTGCCGGTACACATCTTGTGGCGCAAGCAACAACCCCTGCTGCAGGCCGCACGCTTGTTGATTGAGCAATTGTGTAGCCCGTGAATACCGTCTGTCGAAACGGCTGTAAGAAATTTCTGTAAGGCCTTCAATCTTTTAGCCGTTGAGCCGATATCCCGGTCGATAGGCTCCGCAATGCGTCATGAGCGCGCTGCGCCCTCCCTTCATTGGCTCAAGGTCTCGAAACATGAACCTGAAATTTCGCCACAAGATCCTGCTCAGCGCCTGCGGCGTCGTGGTCCTGGCATTTGCCCTGTTCACGCTGTACAACGACTACCTGCAACGCAACACCATCCGCCAGAACATCGAAGCTTCGGTGCAGCAAGCCGGTGAACTGACCGCCAGCAGTGTGCAGAACTGGATGAGCGGGCGCATCCTGGTACTGGAAAACCTGGCGCAGGACATCGCCCAGCAAGGCGCCGGTGACACGCTGGCCGGGCTGATCGAGCAGCCGTCCTACACGCGGAATTTCCTGTTTACCTACTTGGGCCAGGCCAACGGCGCATTCACCCAGCGCCCCGATTCCCAGATGCCCGCCGGTTACGACCCCCGCCAGCGGCCGTGGTACGGCGCCGCGGCCAACGCCGGGCAGACCGTCCTGACCGCCCCCTACCAAGGCGCCGTCGGCGGCTTGATGGTAACCATCGCCACACCCGTGAAAAGCAAGCGCAATGGCGAACTGCTGGGTGTGGTGGGTGGCGACGTCACCCTCGACACGCTGGTCGAGATCATCAACTCGGTCGACTTCGGTGGCATTGGCCACGCCTTCATGGCCGATAGCAATGGCCAGGTCATCGTCAGCCCTGACAAAGACCAGGTGATGAAAAACCTCAAGGACATCTACCCCAGCAGCAACCTGCGGGTGGCTACCGGCATGCAGGACGTCACCCTCAATGGCCAGGACCGCATCATCTCCTTCGCCCCGGTGGCCGGCCTGCCGTCGGCGCAGTGGTACATCGGCCTGTCGATTGATAAGGACAAGGCCTACGCCGCGCTCAGCCAGTTCCGCACCTCGGCGATCATCGCCATGCTGATTGCCGTGGCCGCCATCGCTGGCCTGCTCGGCCTGCTGATCCCAGTGCTGATGAGCCCGCTGACCACCATGGGCCGTGCGATGCGCGACATCGCCGAGGGTGAAGGTGACCTTACCCGCCGCCTGACCGTGCAGAACAAGGACGAGTTCGGTGAACTGGCCACTTCGTTCAACCGTTTTGTCGAGCGCATCCATGCCTCGATCAGCGAAGTGTCCTCGGCCACCCGCCTGGTGCACGACTTGTCAGAGAAAGTAGTGAGTGCATCGAACGCTTCGATCAGTGGCTCCGAAGAGCAAAGCATGCGCACCAACAGTGTGGCGGCGGCGATCAACGAACTGGGTGCCGCCACCCAGGAAATCGCCCGCAACGCCGCCGACGCCTCGCAGCATGCCAGCGGTGCCAGCGAGCAGGCCCACGGTGGCCGCGAAGTGGTCGAAGAAGCAATCAGCGCCATGACCGCCTTGTCGCAGCGCATTAGCGAGTCCTGCGCACAGATCGAAACGCTCAATGCCAGCACCGACGAAATTGGCAAGATCCTCGACGTGATCAAGGGCATCTCGCAGCAAACCAACCTGCTGGCGCTGAATGCCGCCATCGAGGCGGCGCGTGCTGGTGAAGCCGGCCGTGGCTTTGCCGTGGTGGCGGACGAGGTACGTAACCTGGCGCACCGCACCCAGGAGTCGGCGGAAGAAATCCACCGCATGATCACCAGCCTGCAAGTGGGCTCGCGTGAAGCGGTGCACACCATGAACACCAGCCAGGTTTCCAGCGAGCAGACTGTACAGGTGGCCAACCAGGCCGGTGAGCGCCTGGCCAGCGTAACCCAGCGCATTGGTGAAATCGATGGTATGAACCAGTCGGTGGCTACCGCTACCGAAGAGCAGACCGCCGTGGTCGAGAGCCTCAACCTGGACATTACCCAGATCAACGCCCTGAACCAGCAAGGGGTGGAGAACCTTCACGAGACGCTGCACCATTGCGACCAACTGGCCCAGCAGGCCGGGCGCTTGAAACAGCTGGTGGGTAGCTTCCGGATCTGATGGCCTTGGGGTGCGCTTCGCGCCCCTTTAGCGACGCAGGGCCGCCCCCACAGGCATCGCGAACACCTGTGGGAGCGGCCTTGTCTCGCGATTGGGCTGCGCAGCAGCCCCTTATGCCACCGCCGCTCTAACTAGCCTACCCCGCCGCACCCAGGCCAGCAGCACTGCCGCCATCAGCACAAAGCCCAGGTAGCCGAACAACGGGTACACCTCCCCCACCAAGCTGATGAACCCGACCAAGCTACAACCGAATGCCACCACGCCGGTCACCACCGAGCCCCAGCGGAACTTCGCGGTGCCCGCCGGCAGCAGCCGCGAAAGGAAGGAAAACAGCGTGCCTACGGCGGTGTTGACGATCATGCCGAAGATGATCAGGCACATCACCAGCCCCAGTAGCGGCGACACTTCGTTGGCAATCGACAACATTGGCATCGGCAGGTCAGCCACGCTGTCCAGGCGCGACAACAGCCCGGCACTCATAACCAGCATCAGGCCACCCAGCGCCGCACCACCGAGCAGGCCACCCCACACCGCGGTTTTCTCGCCCTTGGCCGAACCACCCAGAATGGCCAGGATCGGCGCACCTGCCACAATGTTGTAGGACACATACAGGAATGCCCCCAGCAGCCAGTGGTGCGTGCCGGCCTGTTGCTGGCTGGCCAACTGGTCGAGCTGGGCGAAACTCTGCTCACGGCTGAACACCGCGTACAACGCAATTGCCGACGCCACCAGGATTAACAACGGCGTGATGGCGCCAATTGCGAGGATCACCTTGCGTACATCGAGGCATACGATCCCCACCACCACCAGCGTCACCAGCACGCTGCCGGCCAGTGCCGGGACGCCGAATTGCTGCTCCAGCAGCGCGCCACCGCCAGCCAGCATGACCACGGTGACGGCGAACATGAAAAAGGTGATCAGCCAATCGACGAACAGGCCCAGGTGACGGCCGCAGATGGCTTGGATCACATCCTTGTGCGAGGTGGCTTGCTGACGGTTGCCCAGCCCTGCCAGGGCCATGCCGAGGAAGGTGAACAGGACCGCGCTGACCAGCGCACCGAGCAGCCCCCACACACCGAAATCGACGAAGAACAACAACAGTTCCCGCCCCGAAGCAAACCCCGCCCCCACTATCACGCCGACGAATGCGCCGGCAATCTTCAACTGCTCTTGCATGTGCACCTCTGGTTTTATTGTTGTTGTGTCACTGGCACCGCGCCTATTCGGGCTATCTGCCGGCTCAGGCTTCGCCGACGAACGCCTGCACTTCAATCTCTACATCCACCCCCAGCGCCAACGCCGAGGCCACGGTGGAGCGCACCGGCAGCGCCGCACCGAAGAACTCTTTGTAAACCTCGTTGAAGCCGGCGAAGTGGCTCATGTCGGACAACCACACCGTGGCCTTCACCACCTGGTCAAAGCGTGCGCCACAAGCTGCCAGGCTTTCGCCAATGCGCTCGCAGGCGGCGCGGGTCTGGGTTTGGATGTCGCCGCGTACCACTTCGCCGCTGGCACTCATCGGCACTTGGCCGGAGAGGAACAGGAAACCGCCGGCTTTCACCGCGCGGGAGAACGGAAACGGCAGGCTGCTGGGGAAACGCTGGATATCATTGCTCATGGGATGCTCCTTTCAGGGTTGCTGGAAACGGGCCGGGGATAGGCGCTCGGGCACCACCCCCTGGCTGACAAGGCCAGGACACAGCGGTTGGTCCAGCAGCAGGTCGGCAGCCAGGCGCGAAGCGCCCGCCGCGGACTGAATGCCATAACCACCTTGTGCCGCCAGCCAGAAGAAGGCAGGGACGTGTACATCAAAACCGATCACCAGATCGCCATCGGCAACGAACGAGCGCAGCCCGGCCCAGGTATGGCTCGGCCGGCGGATCGCCAAGGTGGTCATGGCTTCGATGTTGTAAATGCCCAGCGCTACATCAAGCTCCTCGGGTGCGGCGTCCTGAGGCTCGACAGGGTCGGCATTGGCTGGGGAGCCCAGCAGCTGACCGGCATCGGGCTTGAAGTAAAAGCTTTCGTCGACACCGATTACCGCCGGCCAGCGGGCGAAGTCCAGGCCTGCCGGGCCGGCGAAGGTGAACGCGCTGCGCCGGCACGGTTGCAAGCCGATAGGCGCCACACCGCACTGCTCAGCCACGCGGTCAGCCCAGGCGCCTGCAGCATTGACCAGCCGCCGCGCCTGTACGCGGCTGCCATCAGCCAGCTGCACCTGCCACAGGTCATCCAGGTACCAAGCCTGGGTCAGCTCGGCGTTGCAGCGTAACTCGCCGCCAGCGCTGCGATAGCCGCGCAAAAAGCCCTGATGCAAAGCATGCACGTCCAAGTCCATGGCGCCCGGTTCAAGCACTGCGCCGGCCAGGGCCTCGCCACGCAGGCTGGGCACCAACGCCAGGGCGGCGTCGCGATCGAGCAGGCTGACGTCGGTGCCGTTCGCCAGGTTCTGCGCGTGGGTCTGCTCGAGCAGCGCGCGTTGCTCCAGGCTGGCCACATACAGGCAACCCCGCGGCTCCAGCAGCGGGTGCTCGCAGAAACCTTGCGGCGGAGTTTCGTAGAAGGCCCGACTGGCGCGGGTCAGCGCCTGGATCTGCGGGGTGCCATAGGCTTCCATGAACATCGCCGCCGAACGCCCGGTCGAGTGGTAACCCGGCTGCGCCTCGCGCTCAAGCAGCAACACCGTGTGTTGGCCGGCCAGGCGGTAGCCCAAGGATGCGCCGGCAATGCCGGCACCGATAATCAGGGTGTCGTAGATCGGGGTCATGCACGCTCCTGGCAAGCTAATTATCATTTGTGAGAATTCTAATATATGAGAATTTAGCCATGCGCAAGGGTCCAAGGTAAAATGCCCGACCAACGCCGCCTACCGAGAACCCGAATGCCCGCTGACCTACCCCTGCTGGACCGTGCCGTAGTCGGCCAGCGCCTGCGCCAAGTGCGCAAGGCGCGCCAGATGACCCTCAAGCAGTTGTCGGAAACCAGTGGCGTACCGGTGTCGACGTTGTCGAAGATGGAGCTGGCGCAGGTGTCGGTCAGCTACGAAAAACTCGCCGCCGCCGCGCGGGCGCTGAATGTCGACATTGCCCAGCTGTTGCGCGCCAGTGGCACGGTCACGGCACCGGTACCGGTGACCGTGGTGGTCGATTCACTGCCGGCAGCGGCGGGTTATTCGACTGGTACCTATGACTACCACCCAATCGCCGGTGATTTCCCTGAGCGGCGCATGACGCCGGCCTATGCGCGCATCATTGCCCGTGAACGCGGCCAATTCGACGATTTTATCCGCCATCCCGGGCAAGAGTTCGCGCTGGTGCTGAGCGGGCGTGTGCGCATCGAGTTCGAAACCGGCGAGGCGGTAAGTATCGGGCCGCAGGAGACCGCCTATTTCAACAGCCAGGTGGGGCATATCTACTTGTCGGAGAGTGACGATGGCGGCGATGCGCATGTGATGGTGGTGATGACCGATCGGTGACTGTGCGGCGCTGCTGCGTCTTTGGTAGAAGCGCGTATGCGGCGATGCCTCGGTTATAACCTAATAACGAACAAGTCTATTTGGCTATAAAAAAATCTATATGCTGGCTGCATCCGAAAACGGGCAATGTTGGGTAGTCGAGTAGCGTATGGATGTAGGTTCTTTCGGTTTCACCATTGCGGGCTTGGTCGTAGGTTTCATCGTCGGCATGACCGGCGTCGGTGGCGGCTCGCTGATGACCCCAATCCTGTTGTGGTTTGGCATCAGCCCGGCAACGGCCGTCGGCACCGACCTGCTCTATGCCGCCATCACCAAGGCCAGTGGTGTCTGGGTGCATGCGCGCAACAAGAACGTCGACTGGAAGATCACCGGCCTGCTGAGCCTGGGCAGCGTACCTGCGGCAGCGCTGACCCTGTGGTTCCTCAGCACCCTGCACACCGACACTTCGGCGCTCAACTCGGTCATCAAGCAAGGCCTTGCCGTGGTGCTGATCCTGACCGCGCTGGCCATCCTGTTCAAATCGCGCCTGCAGGCCTTCGCCAGCCGCCATGCCGGCGACCACTACCACCTCAGCGACCGCAGCCTGACCACCCTTACCGTGCTTACCGGCGTGGTACTGGGGGTGATGGTCACCCTCACCTCCATTGGTGCCGGCGCACTGGGTACTGTGGCGCTCTTCCTGTTGTACCCGTTCCTGGTTACCCGCCGCTTGGTCGGTACTGAAATCGCCCATGCCGTGCCGCTGACCCTGGTGGCAGGCCTGGGCCATGCAGGCATGGGCAACATGGACTGGTCGCTGCTGGGTTACCTGCTGCTCGGCTCGCTGCCAGGTATCTACCTGGGCAGCCACCTCACCGGGCGGATTTCCGACCGCGTGCTGCGCCCTTGCCTGGCGGCAATGCTGCTGCTGATTGGCTACAAGCTGGCGTTTTAACCTTCACAGCCCAGGCGCAGCCGCCACTGCCCGGTAAAGCTCAGCTGCAGGCGCGACAGCGGCAACACGTCGATACGCTGGCTGGCACTCATCGGGCAGCCGAGCACCTGCACCAGCACAGCGCGGATAACCATTGGGTGGGTGACCGCCAGCCATTCACCCGGCCTGTCCAAGGCGGCCAGCCAGGCGGCCATACGCTGGCACAGCGCGGCAAACGACTCACCACCGTGCACAGCACTGGCCGGATCTTGCAGCCACTCTGCCAACGCCTGCGGTTGTTCGGCCTGGAGTTGCTTCAAACTCAGCCCTTGCCAACACCCCAGGTCGCAATCGGCCAATGCCGGTTCGACCTGCACCTGCCCCGACAACCTTGCCGCCGTTTCGTAGGCGCGCCGCTCCGGCGCAGTCAGCAGCTGTATGCCAGGCCGCTCAGCGCCCGGCAGTTGGGCCAACGGCAGGATGCCGTCGTCCACACCGTGTAGGCGCCCAGTCTTCTGGGCCTGGGTCAGGGCGTGGCAGATCAGGGTGAGGCGGGCGGCTTTCACCGGGTTTATCTCACAGCAGGCTGGGGTGCATGGTTTAGCATGCTGCGGCACTTTTTGCCGCACTATTCGCTGCATTGATCGGGGGCATGTGGGCTGATTTGCAGCCCTGCCGTGTCAGAAGTTGATATTCAGTGCAGCAAACACTGCCCTGCCCGGCTGGTTGTAAGTATCCGTGCAGTTCCCAGCCCTGCCGTGCAATTTGCATCCTGCGCGCTGGCTCCTACAGTTTTGATCGTAGCAACTGCGCAGAGCCCCCTGATGCATAGCCACGACAATAGCCGCCTCACAGGTGCCAGCAAAACCCTGCAGAAAATACCTCGCAGCGTCTGGGCGCTGGGTTTCGTGTCGATGTTCATGGACATTTCCTCGGAGATGATTCACGCCCTGTTGCCGCTGTACATGGTCACCGTGCTAGGCACGTCGGTGGTAGCAGTGGGCTTTATCGAAGGCATCGCCGAGGCGACCGCCTCGATCACCAAGGTGTTCTCTGGCGCCCTCAGCGACCGCCTCGGTAAGCGCAAGCTGCTTACGGTGCTGGGCTATGGCCTGGGGGCGCTGACCAAGCCGGTGTTCCCCCTGGCCTCCGGGCTGGAGTGGCTGATCGCGGCGCGTTTCGTCGACCGGGTCGGCAAAGGCATTCGTGGGGCACCCCGGGACGCCTTGGTGGCCGATGTCACCCCCGCCGAACTGCGCGGCGCCGCCTTCGGCCTGCGCCAGACGCTCGATACCATCGGTGCCTTCCTTGGGCCATTGCTGGCGATCCTGTTGATGTGGCTGACAGCGAGCCATTTCCAGACTGTGTTCTGGGTGGCGGTGCTCCCGGCGTTGGTGGCGGTGTACATCCTCCTTGTGTTCGTACGCGAACCTGAAACCCCGGCGAGCACCCGACCGGTACGCTCGCCACTGGCACTGCACCAACTGGCTCGCCTAGGGCCGGCTTACTGGCGCCTGATCGGCCTGGCCACACTGTTTACCCTTGCCCGCTTCAGCGAGGCGTTCCTGCTGCTGCGCGCTCAGGACATGGGCCTGGCGCCGCTGTGGGCACCGGCAGTGCTGGTGCTCATGGCCTTGGCCTACTCACTGTCGGCCTACCCTGCCGGGGTGCTTTCGGACCGCATGGGCCGCCGTGCCGTTTTGATAATGGGGCTAGGCCTACTGGTGGCCGCCGACCTGCTACTGGCCCTACTGCCGGGATGGGCCGGGCTGGCCCTTGGGGTTGCCGCCTGGGGCCTACACCTGGGCTTCAGCCAGGGTATCTTCGCCGCCATGATTGCCGACAGCGCCCCTGGCAACCTGCGCGGTACCGCCTTCGGCTTGTTCAACCTGCTGACCGGGGTGGCGCTGCTAGCGGCCAGTGTGGTGGCCGGGCTGCTGTGGGATGGCGCGGGGTTCCAGGCAACGTTCTTGGTCGGTGCGGGGTTTGCCAGCGCCACCCTGGTCGGGGTGGCGCTGTTGCGCTGACGGCAACTAGGCCAGCGCCGGTTGCTGCTCCAGCAACGACCAACCACCGTGCCCATCCACCTCCAGACGATGGGTATGGAACCCCGCCAGCGTGCTGCGATGCCCAACACTGACCAGCAATGCCCCGGGCATTTCCATGCGCAACAGCGAATACAGCGCATGCTCGAGCCCTTCGTCCATGGCCGATGTGGATTCGTCGAGGAACACCACCTGCGGGCGGTTGAACAGCACCCGGGCGAACGCCAGGCGCTGCTGCTCACCCACTGAGAGAATGTGCGACCAGTCACAACTGACATCCAGCCGCTCGGCCAAATGGGCCAAGTTCACTTGGCACAACGCTTGCTGCATGCGCACTTCGTCCTCGGGGTTACTGGCCGCCGGGTAGGCAATGACAGTGCGCAGATCGCCTAGCGGCAGGTACGGGCGCTGCGACAGGAACAGTGCCTGATGCCCCATCGGGCGTTTGACCTCCCCTTCGGCATACGGCCAGAGACCCGCCAGCGCACGCAGTAGCGTAGTTTTGCCGCTGCCCGACGGCCCTTTGATCAATAGGGCCTGCCCGGCCTGCAGGGTTAGATCCAGGTCGGCGATAAGCGAATGCCCGTCCGGGCGCAGCACCTGTAGGCCAGTGATCTCCAAGGCCTGTTCCTTCTCCTCGGTGATGACTCGCGGCAGGGCACTCGCCTGCTCGTTGGCATCGAGGAATCCGGTAAGACGGTCGAGGGTGGCCCGATACTGGGCGAACGCATCATACGACTCGCGGAAGAACGACAGCGAATCTTGCACCTGGCCAAAGGCCTGGGAAGTCTGCATGACATCGCCCAGCTTGATCGCCCCGCTGAAGAAACGCGGTGCCTGGAGAATGAAGGGGAACACCACGGCTACCTGGCTAACACCCAGGTTGAAACCACTGAACTTGAGGTTTCGGAAAACCAGTGCCCAGGCATTCTCGATCAACGCGCCAAAGCGGCCCAGCAACGTGCCCCGCTCGACCTGCGCGCCCTGGTAGAAAGCAATGTTCTCGGCATTCTCACGCAGGCGCATCAGCGCGTAACGGAAGTTGGCAGTGAGCTTTTCGTTGAGGAAGTTCAGGCGAATCAGCGGGCGCCCGAGGCGGAAGGCGAACCAGGTGGCGAGGATGACATAGAGGTACACGGCAAACACCATCGCCCGTGGAATCTCCACCCCAGCGACCGTCAGCGGTGCCGACAGCCCCCACAGAATCCCGGTGAACGCCACCAGCGATACCAGCGCACTGACCGCGCCCAAGGCCAACGACACGGAGTTGGTGACGAAGGCATTCACGTCCAGTTCGATACGCTGATCCGGGTTGTCCACCGGCTCTGCAAGGAACTGGCCACGGTAGTAGGCATCGCCGTGCATCCAGTCGTGGGTCAAGCGCTCGGTAAGCCATACCCGCCACTTGATGCTGAACGCCTGGCTTACATAGAAGGTGAATAGCGACCGCAGCACATGGATAGTGGCCAGCACTGCGAACACACCGAGTAGGTACCAGAAAGCGGCTTGGTCAAGGCCTTGCAAAGCGCTATAGAAGCCGTTGTACCAGAACGAGAACAGCACATTCAGGCGTACCGAGAACAACGTCAGGGCCAGCAACAACGCGAACACCAGCAGCGGCCGCCAGCTGCGCCTGAAACTGAAATAAGGCCCGGCAAGCTGCCAGAACTGGGCACCCCAACGCGTACAACGTACAGCCAGCGTGGCGGCTGCAGTGAAGCAGACTAGGGTGATGAACGAAGCGATTGCCAGCCAGCTCAGGCTCTCTTGCAGGGCCTGGTGCCAGTTCATTTCCATGGTGGGTATCCGTGCTGAGTATTTCCGCGAGCGTAGCATTGCCCTGTGATTCGTCAGGCATAAATGACGCACATTTCATGATTGCTTTGAGCGCTACACGGTCGGTGGCACTGGTTTTGCCGGTGTTCGCGGGCAAGCCCGCCCCTACGGGAGGGCATGCAAGGCTGGGCATGGGGGACCGCTGGGATTTTTGCGCCCCAAAGACAAAACCCCTACCTGCATGCGCAGATAGGGGTTTTGCGAAATGAATCTTGACGATGACCTACTCTCACATGGGGAAACCCCACACTACCATCGGCGATGCATCGTTTCACTACTGAGTTCGGGATGGGATCAGGTGGTTCCAATGCTCTATGGTCGTCAAGAAATTCTGTAGCCAGAATGTCCAGATGGACAGCCCAGCGAATTCGGATATGTGATATTTGTGGTTCGTTGCGAACTTTCGGTTCGTATCATCTTCACCACCACAATTTGGCTTCGTGCGCAAATTGCTTGGGTGTTATATGGTCAAGCCTCACGGGCAATTAGTATTGGTTAGCTCAACGCCTCACAGCGCTTACACACCCAACCTATCAACGTCGTAGTCTTCGACGGCCCTTTAGGGGATTCAAGATCCCAGTGAGATCTCATCTTGAGGCAAGTTTCCCGCTTAGATGCTTTCAGCGGTTATCTCTTCCGAACATAGCTACCCGGCAATGCCACTGGCGTGACAACCGGAACACCAGAGGTTCGTCCACTCCGGTCCTCTCGTACTAGGAGCAGCCCCTCTCAAATCTCAAACGTCCACGGCAGATAGGGACCGAACTGTCTCACGACGTTCTAAACCCAGCTCGCGTACCACTTTAAATGGCGAACAGCCATACCCTTGGGACCGGCTTCAGCCCCAGGATGTGATGAGCCGACATCGAGGTGCCAAACACCGCCGTCGATATGAACTCTTGGGCGGTATCAGCCTGTTATCCCCGGAGTACCTTTTATCCGTTGAGCGATGGCCCTTCCATACAGAACCACCGGATCACTAAGACCTACTTTCGTACCTGCTCGACGTGTTTGTCTCGCAGTCAAGCGCGCTTTTGCCTTTATACTCTACGACCGATTTCCGACCGGTCTGAGCGCACCTTCGTACTCCTCCGTTACTCTTTGGGAGGAGACCGCCCCAGTCAAACTACCCACCATACACTGTCCTCGATCCGGATAACGGACCTGAGTTAGAACCTCAAAGTTGCCAGGGTGGTATTTCAAGGATGGCTCCATGAGAACTGGCGTCCCCACTTCAAAGCCTCCCACCTATCCTACACAAGCAAATTCAAAGTCCAGTGCAAAGCTATAGTAAAGGTTCACGGGGTCTTTCCGTCTAGCCGCGGATACACTGCATCTTCACAGCGATTTCAATTTCACTGAGTCTCGGGTGGAGACAGCGCCGCCATCGTTACGCCATTCGTGCAGGTCGGAACTTACCCGACAAGGAATTTCGCTACCTTAGGACCGTTATAGTTACGGCCGCCGTTTACCGGGGCTTCGATCAAGAGCTTCGCTTGCGCTAACCCCATCAATTAACCTTCCGGCACCGGGCAGGCGTCACACCCTATACGTCCACTTTCGTGTTTGCAGAGTGCTGTGTTTTTAATAAACAGTCGCAGCGGCCTGGTATCTTCGACCGGCATGGGCTTACGGAGCAAGTCCTTGACCCTCGCCGGCGCACCTTCTCCCGAAGTTACGGTGCCATTTTGCCTAGTTCCTTCACCCGAGTTCTCTCAAGCGCCTTGGTATTCTCTACCTAACCACCTGTGTCGGTTTGGGGTACGGTTCCCAGTTATCTGAAGCTTAGGAGCTTTTCTTGGAAGCATGGTATCAACCACTTCGTCGCCTAAAGGCAACTCGTCATCAGCTCTCGGCCTTAGAATCCCGGATTTGCCTAAGATTCCAGCCTACCACCTTAAACCTGGACAACCAACGCCAGGCTGGCCTAACCTTCTCCGTCCCTCCATCGCAATAACTGGAAGTACAGGAATATTAACCTGTTTTCCATCGACTACGCTTTTCAGCCTCGCCTTAGGGACCGACTAACCCTGCGTCGATTAACGTTGCGCAGGAAACCTTGGTCTTTCGGCGTGCGAGTTTTTCACTCGCATTGTCGTTACTCATGTCAGCATTCGCACTTCTGATACCTCCAGCAAGCTTCTCAACTCACCTTCACAGGCTTACAGAACGCTCCTCTACCGCATCATCATAAGATGATACCCGTAGCTTCGGTGCATGGTTTGAGCCCCGTTACATCTTCCGCGCAGGCCGACTCGACTAGTGAGCTATTACGCTTTCTTTAAAGGGTGGCTGCTTCTAAGCCAACCTCCTAGCTGTCTAAGCCTTCCCACATCGTTTCCCACTTAACCATGACTTTGGGACCTTAGCTGACGGTCTGGGTTGTTTCCCTTTTCACGACGGACGTTAGCACCCGCCGTGTGTCTCCCATGCTCGGCACTTGTAGGTATTCGGAGTTTGCATCGGTTTGGTAAGTCGGGATGACCCCCTAGCCGAAACAGTGCTCTACCCCCTACAGTGATACATGAGGCGCTACCTAAATAGCTTTCGAGGAGAACCAGCTATCTCCGAGCTTGATTAGCCTTTCACTCCGATCCACAGGTCATCCGCTAACTTTTCAACGGTAGTCGGTTCGGTCCTCCAGTCAGTGTTACCTAACCTTCAACCTGCCCATGGATAGATCGCCCGGTTTCGGGTCTATACCCAGCGACTAAACGCCCTATTAAGACTCGCTTTCGCTACGCCTCCCCTATTCGGTTAAGCTCGCCACTGAATATAAGTCGCTGACCCATTATACAAAAGGTACGCAGTCACCTAACAAAGTAGGCTCCCACTGCTTGTACGCATACGGTTTCAGGATCTATTTCACTCCCCTCTCCGGGGTTCTTTTCGCCTTTCCCTCACGGTACTAGTTCACTATCGGTCAGTCAGTAGTATTTAGCCTTGGAGGATGGTCCCCCCATATTCAGACAAAGTTTCTCGTGCTCCGTCCTACTCGATTTCATTGATAAGAGATTTTCGTGTACGGGGCTATCACCCACTATGGCCGCACTTTCCAGAGCGTTCCACTAATCTCAAACCAACTTAAGGGCTGGTCCCCGTTCGCTCGCCACTACTAAGGGAATCTCGGTTGATTTCTTTTCCTCAGGGTACTTAGATGTTTCAGTTCCCCTGGTTCGCCTCTTGCACCTATGTATTCAGTACAAGATACTCAGCTTATGCTGAGTGGGTTCCCCCATTCAGAGATCTCTGGATCACAGTCTGTTTGCCGACTCCCCAAAGCTTATCGCAGGCTACCACGTCTTTCATCGCCTCTGACTGCCAAGGCATCCACCGTATGCGCTTCTTCACTTGACCATATAACCCCAAGCAATCTGGTTATACTGTGAAGACGACATTCGCCGAAAATTCGCACGTCGCTCTTTCGAGCAGAACTCACAAATTTTACCTTAGCCTGATCCACCAGCAGTGAAACTGGTGTTCAGTCTATTTCTATCACATATCCGAATTTTTAAAGAACGATCTGACAAAAGCCAGAAATCAACATTCGAAGCGAATGCTCATTTCTGAGTTTGATCAAGCAGTACAGCGTAAGTGGTGGAGCCAAGCGGGATCGAACCGCTGACCTCCTGCGTGCAAGGCAGGCGCTCTCCCAGCTGAGCTATGGCCCCGCATATTGGTAGGTCTGGGCAGATTTGAACTGCAGAAGAGCCGTCCTCACCACTCTTTATTCAGAGGCATGGGGTGCTCACATTCCAACCAAAATTGGTAGGTCTGGGCAGATTTGAACTGCCGACCTCACCCTTATCAGGGGTGCGCTCTAACCAACTGAGCTACAGACCTAAGGGTAAAACTTTGGGTCTTGATCGTCTTCAACTTCTTGAATCAAGCAATTCGTGTGGGTGCTCATCAGCAGGCTGATGTCGTCGATTAAGGAGGTGATCCAGCCGCAGGTTCCCCTACGGCTACCTTGTTACGACTTCACCCCAGTCATGAATCACACCGTGGTAACCGTCCTCCCGAAGGTTAGACTAGCTACTTCTGGTGCAACCCACTCCCATGGTGTGACGGGCGGTGTGTACAAGGCCCGGGAACGTATTCACCGCGACATTCTGATTCGCGATTACTAGCGATTCCGACTTCACGCAGTCGAGTTGCAGACTGCGATCCGGACTACGATCGGTTTTGTGAGATTAGCTCCACCTCGCGGCTTGGCAACCCTCTGTACCGACCATTGTAGCACGTGTGTAGCCCAGGCCGTAAGGGCCATGATGACTTGACGTCATCCCCACCTTCCTCCGGTTTGTCACCGGCAGTCTCCTTAGAGTGCCCACCATTACGTGCTGGTAACTAAGGACAAGGGTTGCGCTCGTTACGGGACTTAACCCAACATCTCACGACACGAGCTGACGACAGCCATGCAGCACCTGTGTCAGAGTTCCCGAAGGCACCAATCCATCTCTGGAAAGTTCTCTGCATGTCAAGGCCTGGTAAGGTTCTTCGCGTTGCTTCGAATTAAACCACATGCTCCACCGCTTGTGCGGGCCCCCGTCAATTCATTTGAGTTTTAACCTTGCGGCCGTACTCCCCAGGCGGTCAACTTAATGCGTTAGCTGCGCCACTAAAATCTCAAGGATTCCAACGGCTAGTTGACATCGTTTACGGCGTGGACTACCAGGGTATCTAATCCTGTTTGCTCCCCACGCTTTCGCACCTCAGTGTCAGTATCAGTCCAGGTGGTCGCCTTCGCCACTGGTGTTCCTTCCTATATCTACGCATTTCACCGCTACACAGGAAATTCCACCACCCTCTACCGTACTCTAGCTTGCCAGTTTTGGATGCAGTTCCCAGGTTGAGCCCGGGGCTTTCACATCCAACTTAACAAACCACCTACGCGCGCTTTACGCCCAGTAATTCCGATTAACGCTTGCACCCTCTGTATTACCGCGGCTGCTGGCACAGAGTTAGCCGGTGCTTATTCTGTCGGTAACGTCAAAACAGCAAGGTATTAGCTTACTGCCCTTCCTCCCAACTTAAAGTGCTTTACAATCCGAAGACCTTCTTCACACACGCGGCATGGCTGGATCAGGCTTTCGCCCATTGTCCAATATTCCCCACTGCTGCCTCCCGTAGGAGTCTGGACCGTGTCTCAGTTCCAGTGTGACTGATCATCCTCTCAGACCAGTTACGGATCGTCGCCTTGGTGAGCCATTACCCCACCAACTAGCTAATCCGACCTAGGCTCATCTGATAGCGCAAGGCCCGAAGGTCCCCTGCTTTCTCCCGTAGGACGTATGCGGTATTAGCGTTCCTTTCGAAACGTTGTCCCCCACTACCAGGCAGATTCCTAGGCATTACTCACCCGTCCGCCGCTGAATCGAAGAGCAAGCTCTTCTCATCCGCTCGACTTGCATGTGTTAGGCCTGCCGCCAGCGTTCAATCTGAGCCATGATCAAACTCTTCAGTTCAATACTGCTTGGGTTTTTAAGAAACCCTAAACTTGGCTCAGCAATCTCAAATGACTATTTGATTTCTCGCATGGTCACTTGTGATGCTGATAATCTTTTTGACTATCAGTCCGTACTCACAAGCACCCACACGAATTGCTTGATTCAATTTGTTAAAGAGCGTTTGGTTAAGAGCTTTTCGTCTCAACCGAGGCGCGCATTCTACGCTTTCCTCAGAGCCTGTCAAGCGTTTATTTTGAAGTTTTTCGCGAGAAACTCGTTTAGCTTCAAACACTTGGCTCGCTGCGATCTCTCGTAGCGGGAGGCGAATCATACAGCGTTTAGCAACGCTGTCAACCATCATCTCAACCGCTTTCGATCATTCGATCGTAGCCCTTTCAGCTTCTTCTGAACTACTTAACTCGTTGAATCTCAAGGAGTTTGTCGTTCCGTTGTCGCTGGAAGTGGGGCGCATTATAAGGGGATTCGAAAGCCCGTCAACCTTTATTTTCAAGTAATTGATTTAGCGGCTATGCGCTTGAGCGTGGCACGGGCAGCGCCGGATTTCCCTGGTAATACAAAACCCAAGCCGTGCACCTTGCCGCCCACCCTCGCAATGCGCACTATAGTGCTCACCCCAACCCCGCCCCAAGGATTGCCGCATAGAAATGAACACCCAGCCCCGCAGCCTGGCCGCTACCCTCTTTCCGATCGGCCTGCTGCTGATCGCCATGGCATCGATTCAATCTGGTGCCTCACTCGCCAAAAGCATGTTCCCTGTCATCGGCGCTCAGGGCACGACCACCCTGCGACTGATCTTCGCCAGCATCATCATGCTGCTGATACTGCGCCCGTGGCGTGTGCGCATGACCGCCAACACCCTGCGCAATGTCATCATTTATGGCATGGCGCTGGGCGGCATGAACTTCCTCTTCTATATGGCGCTGCAAACGGTACCGATCGGCATCGCCGTGGCACTGGAGTTCACTGGCCCACTGGCCGTGGCGATCTTCTCATCGCGCCGGCCCGTCGACTTCCTGTGGATTGCCTTGGCTATCGCGGGTTTGCTGCTGTTGCTGCCTGCGGGCCATGGTGGGCAAGCGCTCGACCCGCAGGGCGCCGCCTATGCCCTGGGCGCTGGCGTGTGCTGGGCTCTGTACATCCTGTTCGGGCAACGGGCCGGGGCCGAGCACGGCATCCAGAGCGCAGCCCTCGGTGTGGTGGTCGCCGCCCTGTTCGTGGCGCCCATTGGTATTGCCCATGCGGGCAGCGCACTGCTCGCGCCCGCCCTGATCCCCATGGCTATAGGCGTCGCGGTGCTGTCCACCGCCTTGCCCTACAGCCTGGAAATGGTTGCGCTCACGCGTATCCCGGCGCGTACTTTCGGCACCCTCATGAGCATCGAACCGGCGTTCGGCGCACTGTCTGGCCTGCTGTTTCTCGGCGAGGTGCTGACGCTTACCCAATGGCTGGCAATTTTGGCGATCATAACCGCATCAGTCGGTACCACCCTGTCAATGCGCAAGGAGCCCAGCCCGGCCGTCGCAGCGGACTGACATGAGACTTATTTGATTTCAGACGGGATTAGTGATTGTAGCGGCCCGCCTGGCTGATTAAGCTGTCACAAAATGATCATGTTTACGCTATCTACTGCACAGAACACGGACGCTTGGGGTATTTCAGGAAGAACCGAAGCGATAACGACGGGGCCAGACAGCTGATCCGCCCTGCATTTAAGGACAGGAATGAAACGTATTTTTCTCATCCTGGCCATCTTGGCTATTGCTGGATGTGCCGCTACGGCCAAAACTGAGGTCAAAAAAGGCAAGAAGGGCCTGCATATCAATTGCTCCGGCCTTTCTTCCTCCTGGGACAGCTGCTATAGCAAGGCCGCCAGCGCTTGCAGCACACGTGGCTACCGAGTCATCGCACGCTCAGGCGATACTGATGAAGAAGCAGGCGACTACCTGTTCGGCATCAACCCTGCGGGCTACACCAGCCGCAGCATGATTGTCATCTGCAAGTAGAACAAAGGGCAGCCCATAAGCTGCCCTTTTCATCATTTGCCCTACAGCGGTGCGGTACGCGCCTCCAACCAGGCCAGGGCTTCGCCCTTGAGCAAGGGCGTCAGGCGCTCGCGCACCTTGGCGTGATAACCGTTCAACCAGTCCAGCTCTTCCCTGGCCAGTAGTTCGGGCACCAGGCAACGGGTGTCGATCGGGCACAGCGTCAACGTCTCGAAGTTCAGGAAATCACCGAAAGCGCTCTTGCCGGCCTCGCGATTGACCACCAGGTTTTCGATGCGCACGCCCCACTGCCCTGGGCGGTACGTACCCGGCTCGATCGAGCTGATCATCCCCACCTGCATCGCGGTCTGCGGCGTGGGCGCTGCCTGGTAGGCAATCACTTGCGGCCCTTCGTGCACGTTCATGAAGTAGCCCACCCCATGCCCAGTGCCGTGGCCGTAATCCACCTGGTCAGCCCAGATCGGCGCCCGGGCAATGGCGTCAAGCAACGGCGACAGCACACCACGCGGGAAAGTAGTGCGCGACAGGGCAATCATGCCTTTAAGCACACGCGTGCAATCCTGCTTTTGTTCAAGGCTGGGGTTGCCCACCGGCACCATGCGCGTGATGTCGGTAGTGCCGCCTAGGTACTGCCCACCCGAATCGATCAGCAGCAACCCATCGCCTTCGATGACCGCATGCGACTGCTCGGTGGCGCGGTAATGCGGCATTGCGCCATTGCCATTGAAGGCGGCAATGGTCGCGAAACTCAACGACACGAAGCCTGGACGGCGGGCACGTGCAGCGCTCAGCTGCTCGTCGACCGTCAGTTCGGTAATCGGCTCCCGGCCGAGGCTGGCCTCGAGCCAGGCGAAGAACTCGCACAAGGCCGCGCCGTCCTGCTCCATCACCTGACGGATGTGCACCAGGTCGTCGTCACCTTTGCACGCCTTGCTTAACGTGGTGGGGTTGAGCCCCTCCACCCGTTCAACCCCGGCAGGCAAATTGCCCAGCAACCCGCAGGTTACCCGGGCTGGGTCGACCAGCAAGCGGCTGCCGGCCGGTATGGCGCCAAGGGCCTTGCCGGCTTCGGCGTACTCGCGCACCTCGATACCGTCGAGCGCCAGCACCTGACGGAGGTGATCATCGACCTTGTCCTGGCCAATGAACAGGATGGCCTGCTGCTGGCTGATCAGGGCAAAGGCCACGAACACCGGGTTGTAGGACACATCGCTACCACGCAGGTTGAACAGCCAGGCAATGTCATCCAGGGTGGCGATGAAATGCCAATCGGCCCCCTTTGCCTGCACGCTCTGGCGCAACTGTGCAAGTTTTTCAGCCCGGTTCACCGTGGCATGCGGCGGCAAGTGCTGGTACACCGGGTTGCTCGGCAGCGTGGGTCGCCCTTCCCAAACCTGCGCCAGCAAGTCCTTGTCGGTCACTAGCCGCGCACCGCGCGACTTCAGCCGCTCGCCCAGCTGGCGTGCCGAAGCCAGGGCCATCACCGCACCATCCACCGCCACGCTGCCGTTGGGCTCGATGTGATCGCCCAGCCATTCCAGCGCGCCAGGCTTGCCCGGCAGTAGCTTCATCAACTCGATACCACTGCCTGCCAGCTCGTGCTCTGCTTGTTCCCAATAGCGGCTATCGACCCACAACCCGGCAAACCCAGGCGTGACCACCAGCGTGCCGACCGAGCCGTGGAAACCCGACAGCCACTGGCGCCCCTGCCAGTAACCCGGCAGGTACTCGGAAAGGTGGGGGTCGGCCGAGGGTACCAGCAAAGCATCGATGCCCGCTGCGGCCATGGCCTGGCGCACGCGCGCCAGGCGCTGCGGCACGCTTTGCTCAAGGGTGGTGTGAACGTTCATGCGCTCTCCTGCGGCTACGGTTGATCCAGTGTGACGATAATGGAACAGCCGCCCAAGCCCTGCAATCATGACGACCAACACACGGCATGCATTGCCCAGCCCGCCCTGCACAACCCAGACGTTTCCTACAGCACAACCAGGACCGCCGATCAAGTGGCGCTGAACTTCCCAACGCCACCGGCTTCACACGCAGTACATTCATTGCACACAGGCGGATGACCATGCCCAATGCCTGCGCCCCTCGAAGCGGCGTGGTGCTGCTCGACACCCGCGCCCACACCCCTGACCACGAGCATGCCGTGCACCTCAAGCTTGCCGAAGGCCTGGCCCGCCTACTGGGTTGCCGAGCGGTGCAGCCCAAGCAGCCACCCACTGCTGCCGATGGCTACTACTACCTGCCAACCGAAACCCTGGTCGAGCCCAAGCGCCATGCAGCCATGGGCATTTGCGCCGAGCACGACCTGTTCGGCGGCCTGGTCGCACACCCCTACATGGCCACCAAGGCGATCTCGCACCCGTTGCCGGCCGGGGCCAGCTTCCCTACCGGCTGGACCGATGACTTCGCCCGGCAAGCCAGCGACGCCCTGCTGCGCGGCTACACCGTGTTCAGCAAAGCCGATGCGCGCACCGCCGCCCAGCTACTGCTGCTGGACGGCCCGTTGCGGGTCAAGCCTGTGCTGGCTTGTGCCGGCCGCGGGCAACAGGTCATCACCACGGCAGATGCCCTGGAGCCACTGCTAGCCGGCATGGATGATCAGGATTTGGCAGTGTGGGGGCTGGTGCTCGAGGAAGACCTGAGTGACGTGCAAACCTTCAGCGTCGGCCAGGTGCGCGTCGCGGGCTTGACCTGCAGTTATCACGGCACCCAGCAATTGACCCACGACCATCAGGGCACCGAAGTATACGGTGGCTCCGACCTGGTCGTGGTGCGTGGCGGCTACCAAACGCTGCTGCAACTACCGCTGGATGACCACCTGCGCCTGGCTATCAACCAGGCGATGGCCTACGAGCAGGCCGCCGAACAGCACTTCCCAGGCTTCATCGCTTCGCGGCGCAACTACGACATTGCCCGCGGCCTCACCCCCAAAGGCCACGTGCGCAGCGGCGTACTAGAACAATCCTGGCGCCTGGGCGGTGCCAGCAGTGCCGAGCTGCTGGCCTTGCAGGCGTTTGCCGACGACCCGGCACTGCAACGGGTGCGGGCCTCCACCCATGAGGTGTTCGGCACCCCCGACCTGCCCACTGACGCCACCCTCTTCTACCAAGGAAACGACAGTGAACTCGGACAACTCAGCAAATTTGCGCGGATTCGCGAACATGGCCATTCAGAGTGAAACCGTTGAGCTGCAAGTCGAGAATGACAGCATCGTCGGCACCTTGGTCAGCCCGGGTAGCAAAATGCCGGGCATCCTCTTCGTCCATGGCTGGGGCGGCAGCCAGCAACGCGACTTGGCCCGGGCTCGGCATATTACCGGGCTAGGCTGCGTCTGCATGACCTTCGACCTGCGCGGCCACGAAAAAACCGAAAGCCAGCGGCTCACGGTCACGCGCGAACAAAACCTGATGGACCTGCTAGTAGCCTACGACCGCCTGGTCGGCCACCCAGCCGTCGACGCCAGTGCCATTGCCATCATCGGCAGCAGCTATGGCGGCTACCTCGCCACCTTGTTGACCCGCGAGCGGCCTGTCAAATGGCTGGCCTTGCGGGTACCTGCCATGTACTGGGACGAGGAATGGAATAGCCCCAAGCAAACCCTCGACCGGCAACGGCTTAGCGCCTACCGCCAGCGCCCGCTCGGCCCGGCGGACAACCGCGCACTGGCCGCCTGTGCCGAATTTACCGGGGATGTGTTGCTGGTGGAGTCCGAGCAGGATGCCTACGTGCCGCACAGCACGTTGATGAGCTATCGCTCGGCATTCGTCAGCGCCCATTCGCTCACCCACCGCATCGTCGACGGTGCCGACCACGCGTTGTCCAGCGAAGCGAGCCAGAAGGCCTACAGCTCGATTCTGACATCATGGGTCAGCGAAATGGTCATCGGTGCCCGCCTGGACCGCTACCCGCACTACGCGCCGTGGTATGCCTGAGGCTCGCCTACCTGGCAATGCAGGCCGCCATCGGCACCGCGCACCAAGCTACGCAGGGTCTGGTAGGCAGCGAAGTTGACACCACGCGCCTGATGCTGGCCGAGCAGGTCAAGGAACGGCTCCTCGACGAAATAAACTGCCGCCGCCGCCCATGCCTGGCGGGACTGCCATTGCAGGTACTGCAACACCCGGCTGCCGTCGTCACTGGCCTGGATGCTGACGCTCTGCAGCCCTTCGCAGCGCGTGGCCAGCTCTTCGCTGCGCGCCACCAGCGCTTGGGCCAATGCCTGCTGGCATATGCTTGGCACTTCATATTCGATCATCTGGGTGAACCACAGGGCATGGGGTGTTGCTGTCATGAAGAGCTCCTGGCGACGGACGCGTACAACGCGATACCGAACAGGGTAAAACCTCAAGTTATATCAAGGTCAAGCGGTTTCTCCGCCACTGGAAGGGCACTAACCGGATACCGCGAAGCGTCGCCGATAATCACTCGGGGTCAGGCCGGTGATGCGCTGGAACACTTTGCGAAACGCGCCCGGGTCCTGGTAACCGACGCCCCAGGCGATTTGCTCGACATTGCGCCGGGTGAACTCCAGCAAGCGGCAGGCCCGCCCTACCCGCACTTGCTGGCAGTATTCGGTCGGCCGTAACCCCGTCGCGGCACGAAAACGGCGCAGGAAGGTGCGTTCCTCCAGCCCTGCGCAGGCGGCCATGCTGGCCAGGTCAGCGTCCTGCCCGCCGTTGCCCTGCAACCAGTGCTGCACTTTCAGCACCGCCTCATCGCCATGCTCCAAACGCGGGTTGAATACAGCACCGGGCAGCGCTGCTGCAACCGGGTCGACCGCCAGGTAGCGGGCAGTTTCGCGCGCCACCGTCGCGCCCATAAAGCGCTCCAACAAGCGCAAGCCCAGGTCGGTCCAGGCCATCAAGCCGGCCGATGTGACGATGTCACCGTCGTCCAGCAATGGCTGCTGGGCCTCGACCCGCACCTTGGGAAAACGCTGGGCAAGCGAATGCACGTAGTTCCAGTGGGTGCAAGCCGGGCGCCCGTCCAGCAGGCCGCTGGCAGCGATGAAGAACACCCCGATACACACCGAAGCCATCACTGTGCCACGCCCGTGCAACCGGCACAGCGAAGCGCGGTGGCGTTCCAGCAGCTCGCCTTGCGGTGCCGACTCCAGGCTTGGCGGAATGATCAGCACCCGCAGGTCAGACGCGGCGGCGGTTGGGCTCTCAGGGGCAAGCTGCAACTGCCCGGCGTCATCGGCCTGCCAGAAGCTGATGCGCACCCGCGGCAACTCGACAGCGCCCAGTTCGCCAGCAACCCGGTTGGCCACCAGAAACAGGTCGGCCAGCCCATGCACGGCGGCACGCTGCGCACCGGGGTACAGCAGCAGGCCGATATCCAGGCTGGCGGGGTTGTCAGTTTTTGCCCTCATTGTGTCGGTCACGCCAATCCTCAGGTCGGTGCACACAGCCTATAACTAACGTCAGCCAACGACTACTGCCACAGGAGGCAACATGAACAAGCAGGCGCTGATCATCATCGATATCCAGAACGACTACTTCCCCGGCGGCAAATGGACCCTAGAGGGCGCCGACCTGGCAGCCGACAATGCTGCCCGTCTTTTGGCCGCGGCGCGCCAGCGAGGCGACTTGGTGGTACATGTGCGGCATGAATTCGACAGTGCCGATGCACCGTTTTTCGCGCCTGGCTCGCAGGGCGCGGCCATCCACGCCAAGGTCGAGCCGCTGGCGGGCGAGCCGGTGGTGCTCAAGCACAAGGTCAACGCCTTCCTGGGTACTGACCTTGAGCACACGCTGGACCGGCACGGCGTCGAAGCGCTGACCATCGTCGGCAGCATGAGCCACATGTGCATCGACGCCGCCACCCGTGCTGCGGCTGACCTGGGTTATGACGTGACCGTGGCGCACGATGCCTGTGCCACGCTGCCACTGGAATTCAACGGCAAGCAAGTGCCAGCAGCGCAGGTGCATGATTCGGCTATGGCAGCGTTGGCATTTGCCTATGCCAAGGTGGTCAAGACCGATGAGTTGCTGGATCGTTGATAGGTCTTGATAGTTGGGGGCGCTTTGCGCCCCTTTTCGCAACGTGAGGCTGCCCCCACAAAGGCTCGGGTAGCTTCTGTAGCAGCCTGCAGCGTCAAATCACCACATTGCGCACAAAGCGCACCGCCACCGCCCCATCGTTGCGATAGGCATACTGGCAGTTGCTGGGGAACACCTGGAACTGCCCCGCCTGCAGCCGATGCTCCACCCCTTCGATAATTAGCGTCAATTGCCCTTCAGCCACATAAATCTGCTCGCTCCAACCCTCGGCATCGGCCTCGCTGGAATAGCACTCGCCCGGCGCCAGGGTCCATTCCCACAGCTCCACCTCGCGCCGCGCCACGCTACTGCCCAGCAGCACCGCCCTGCTCTGCGGGTGCTCGCCGGCCCAGGCCAGCTCTTCGATGCGGCCGGGGTCACGCTGGTCGGGCGCCTGGATCAACGTGCTGAACGCCACACCCAAGGCTTCGGCAATCAGGTCGAGGGTGGTCAGGCTGACATTTTTTTCGCCCGCCTCGATCGCCACCAGCATGCGCCGGCTGACCCCGGAGCGCTCGGCCAATGCCGCCTGGCTCATACCGGCGCCATTGCGCAGGCTGCGAACATTGAGGCTGACATGTTGCAGCACCGATGCCCGGTGCGAAGAATCTTTGTGCACTATATTGCTCACTGGTCGATATTGCGCAGTATACTGCCCACTTTGCGGCGATTGTGCGCCGCCCCCTGCGAGTGCGCAAGACCATGAGCCAACCCAGCAGCAAGCCGACCCCCACCGTTACCTTTCGCCTGAGCAAGGCCGAGTTGGTGCTGGTGTTCATCACCATGCTATGGGGCGGCACCTTCCTGCTGGTGCACAACGTGATGAGCGTCAGCGGCCCGATGTTCTTCGTCGGCTTGCGCTTCGCTGCAGCCGCCCTGTTCGTTGGCATGGTTTCAGCGCGGGCACTGCCCGGGCTGACCTTCACCGAACTCAAGGCCGGCGTGCTCATCGGCGTGTCGATCATGCTCGGCTACGGCCTGCAGACCATGGGCCTGCAAACCATCAGCAGCAGCCAATCGGCATTCATCACCGCGCTGTACGTGCCGTTCGTGCCGCTACTGCAGTGGCTGGTACTGGGCCGGCGGCCCGGTCTGATGCCCAGCATCGGTATCTGCCTGGCGTTCGCCGGCCTGATGCTGCTGGCTGGGCCAGAGGGCGGCAGCCTGCACTTCAGCGAGGGTGAACTGGTGACCCTGGTCAGCGCCGTGGCCATCGCGGGCGAAATCATCCTGATCAGCCGCTATGCCGGCCAGGTCGATGTGCGCCGAGTCACCGTGGTGCAACTGGCGACCGCTTCGCTGCTGGCGTTTCTGATGATCGTGCCAACCCAGGAGCGCATCCCCGACTTCTCCTGGCTGCTGCTGGCCAGTGCCGTGGGCTTGGGCGCCATGAGTGCGGTGATCCAAGTAGCGATGAACTGGGCACAGAAGTCGGTTTCGCCCACCCGTGCCACCCTCATTTATGCCGGCGAACCGGTATGGGCTGGGATCGTCGGGCGCCTTGCCGGTGAGCGCCTGCCGGGCGTGGCGCTGCTCGGCGGCCTGCTGATCGTGATCGCGGTGGTGGTCAGCGAACTCAAGGTGCGCCGCCCCCGCCAAGCTATCGAAGCACGCGACGTGCAGGCAGACGGCGAACGCCAGGCCGGGCTATGAAAAGGTCAACAGCGGCTATGCTTTGTAAAAAACTGTTATAAAAAAACAGCTTGTCACAGCCTGTTTGTAGGATTCTGCGACAGCTTGCGTGTTGGTGATCATCACCTCGGCACGTATGATTCTTTGCAAACTTCTCCAGAATAGGCCGCTATGTCATTGATAGTGCTATTGCTTCTGCCGTTCGTGGGCAGTTGCCTGGCAGCTGTGCTGCCGCACAACGCACGTAACGCCGAGTCCATTCTCGCCGGGCTCGTGGCCCTGGTCGGCACCGTCCAGGTAGCACTGCTGTACCCTCAGGTCGCCCACGGTGGCGTGATTCGCGAAGAATTCCTCTGGCTGCCCAGCCTGGGTTTGAACCTGGTACTGCGCATGGACGGCTTCGCCTGGCTGTTCTCGCTGCTGGTGCTGGGCATCGGCGCGCTGGTGTCGCTGTATGCCCGCTACTACATGTCGCCACAAGACCCGGTACCGCGCTTCTTCGCCTTCTTCCTCGCTTTCATGGGCGCCATGCTCGGCCTGGTAATCTCCGGCAACCTGATCCAGCTGGTGTTTTTCTGGGAACTCACCAGCCTGTTCTCCTTCCTGCTGATCGGCTATTGGCACCACCGTGCCGACGCCCGGCGCGGTGCTTACATGGCACTGATGGTCACGGGTGCAGGCGGCTTGTGCCTGTTGGTAGGTGCCCTGCTCCTCGGCCATGTGGTCGGCAGCTACGACCTGGACAAGGTCCTGGCTGCCGGCGACACCATCCGCCAGCATGCGCTGTACCCGGTGCTGCTGCCCCTGATCCTCATCGGCGCCCTGAGCAAGAGCGCCCAGTTCCCCTTCCAGTTCTGGCTGCCCCACGCCATGGCAGCACCCACCCCGGTATCGGCTTATCTGCACTCGGCTACCATGGTCAAGGCCGGGGTGTTCCTGCTGGCGCGCCTGTGGCCGGTGCTATCGGGTAGCGAGGAGTGGTTCTGGATCGTCGGGGGTGCCGGCGCGCTCAGCCTACTGCTCGGCGCCTTCGCCGCCATGTTCCAGAACGACCTCAAGGGCCTGTTGGCCTATTCGACCATCAGCCACCTGGGCCTGATAACCCTGCTGCTGGGCTTGAACAGCCCGCTGGCCGCGGTGGCTGCTGTGTTCCACATTCTCAACCACGCCACCTTCAAGGCCTCGCTGTTCATGGCCGCCGGTATCATCGACCACGAAAGCGGCACCCGTGACATCCGCCGCCTCAGCGGCCTGATCCGCCTGGTGCCGTATACCGCCACCCTGGCCATGGTGGCCAGTGCCTCGATGGCGGGCGTACCGTTGATGAACGGCTTCCTGTCCAAAGAAATGTTCTTCGCCGAAACGGTGTTCATCAGTTCCACCGCCTGGGTCGAAGCTACCCTGCCGGTGATCGCCACCCTGGCGGGTACCTTCAGCGTGGCCTATGCCCTGCGCTTTACCGTCGATGTGTTCTTCGGGCCAACGGCCCAAGACCTGCCCCATACCCCGCACGAACCGCCACGCTGGATGCGTGCACCGGTCGAACTGCTGGTGCTTACCTGCCTGGTGGTGGGCATCTTCCCCGCCCAGTCGGTGGGCCCGCTGCTGGCCGCCGCCGCCCTGCCAGTGGTGGGCGGCACCCTGCCGGAATACAGCCTGGCCATCTGGCATGGCTGGAACGCACCGTTGATCATGAGCTTGGTGGCCATGAGCGGCGGTATCGTGCTGTACCTGTTGCTGCGCAAGCAGCTGCGCCTGGGCCGCTTCCCCTACCCGCCCTTAATCGAGCGTTTCAACGGCAAGCGCCTGTTCGAACACGGCCAGGTGCAATTAATGCTGCTGGCGCGGCGCATCGAACGCCTGCTCACCACGCGCCGCCTGCAGTCGCAGCTGTTCATGCTGGTGGTGGCTGCCTTCCTCGCCGGCCTCACGCCCATGCTCTACAGCGGCCTTAGCTGGGGCGATCGGCCGAAAATTCCGGGCTCGGGGGTGTTCGTCGCGCTGTGGTTGATCGCCATCGCCTGCGCCATCGGTGCCGCCTACCAGGCCAAGTACCACCGTTTGGCAGCGCTGATCATGGTCAGTGTCTGTGGCCTGATGACCTGCATCACCTTCGTCTGGTTCTCCGCGCCCGACCTGGCCCTGACCCAGCTGGTAGTGGAAGTGGTCACCACTGTGCTGATCCTGCTTGGCCTGCGCTGGCTGCCGCGGCGGATCGAAGGCGTGTCGCCACTGCCAGGCAGCCTGGAGCGTGCACGCATGCGCCGCCTGCGGGACCTGCTGCTGGCAGTGCTGGTGGGTGGCGGTATGGCCGTGCTGTCGTATGCCATGCTGACCCGGCCGACGCCCAACGACATTTCCTCGTTTTACTTGAGCCGGGCCCTGCCCCAAGGCGGCGGCACCAACGTGGTCAATGTCATGCTGGTGGACTTCCGTGGCTTCGATACCCTGGGTGAAATCACCGTGCTGGTGGCCGTGGCACTGACCGTGTTCGCCCTGCTGCGGCGCTTCCGCCCACCGAAGGAGAGCATGCAATTGCCGGCGCAGCAGCGCCAGCTGGCGCCCGATGTGGTCACCGACCTGATCAACCCGCGCCATGCCACCGATACTGCCCTGGGCTTCATGATGGTGCCTGCGGTGCTGGTGCGCCTGCTGCTGCCGATCGCCCTACTGGTGTCGATGTACCTGTTCATGCGTGGTCACAACCAGCCAGGTGGCGGCTTCGTCGCCGGCCTGGTGATGTCGGTGGCGTTCATTCTGCAGTACATGGTAGCGGGCACCCAGTGGGTAGAGGCGCAGATGAGCCTGCGGCCGCTGCGTTGGATGGGTACCGGCTTGCTGTGCGCAACCCTGACCGGGGTCGGCGCGATGCTGTTCGGCTACCCGTTCCTCACCACCCATACCGCCCACCTGCACGTGCCGTTGCTCGGTGATGTGCACGTGGCCAGCGCGCTGTTCTTCGATGTCGGCGTGTACACCGTGGTGGTCGGCGCGACCCTGCTGATCCTCACGGCCCTGGCGCACCAGTCGGTGCGCGCCTACCGCCCGGGCAACCCGTCGAAAACCAGTCAAGCAGGAGCCGCCTGATGGAAGAAGTGATTGCAGTCGCCATCGGCGTATTGGCCGCCTCAGGGGTGTGGCTTATCCTGCGCCCGCGGACCTACCAGGTCATCATGGGCCTGTGCTTGCTGTCGTACGGGGTCAACCTGTTCATCTTCAGCATGGGCAGCCTGTTCATCGGCAAGGAGCCCATCATCAAGGACGGTGTTACCCAGGACCTGCTGCACTACACCGACCCGCTGCCGCAGGCCCTGGTGCTTACTGCCATCGTCATCAGCTTCGCCATGACCGCGCTGTTCCTGGTGGTGTTGCTGGCCTCGCGAGGGCTGACCGGTACCGACCACGTGGATGGCCGGGAGCGTGACGAATGAGTGGCATGAGTCAACTGATCATCGCGCCCATCCTGCTGCCGCTGCTGACAGCGGCCGTGATGTTGCTGCTGGGCGAGAAACACCGGCAGATCAAAGCCCGGCTGAACCTGCTGTCGACCTTCGCCGGCCTTAGCATCGCGGTCAGCTTGCTGCTATGGGTACGCACCCAGGGCCAGGCGGAATCGATCGGTGTCTACCTGCCGGGTAACTGGCCGGCACCGTTCGGCATCGTGTTGGTGGTCGACCACCTGTCCGCGCTACTGCTGACCCTCACTGGCATCATCGGCTTCAGCGCCCTGTTGTTTGCCCGCGCCCGCTGGGACAGTGCCGGGGCCAGCTTCCATGCTTTGTTCCAGATCCAGTTAATGGGGCTGTACGGCGCCTTCCTCACCGCCGACCTGTTCAACCTGTTCGTGTTCTTCGAGGTGCTGCTGGCTGCCTCCTATGGCTTGCTGCTGCACGGTTCGGGGCGAGCCCGGGTGCGCGCCGGCCTGCATTACATCGCCATCAACTTGTTTGCCTCATCGCTGTTTCTGATCGGCGCGGCAATGCTGTATGGCGTAACCGGCACCCTGAACATGGCCGACCTGGCCCTGAAGATTCCGCTGGTGCCGGAGGCCGACCGCGGCCTGTTGCATGCTGGTGCAGCCATCCTGGCCATGGCCTTCCTAGTCAAGGCCGGCATCTGGCCGCTGAACTTCTGGTTGGTGCCGGCCTATGCCTCGGCCAGCGCGCCGGTGGCGGCGCTGTTCGCCATCATGACCAAAGTCGGCCTGTACGCCGTGCTACGCCTGTGGACGCTATTGTTCTCCGGGCAGGCCGGGGCCTCGGCACACTTCGGTGGGCAATGGCTGGTGTACGGTGGCCTGGTTACTCTGGCGGTGGCGGCGGTGTCGATCCTGGCCGCACAACGCCTTGAGCGCATGGCGGCCCTTAGTATCCTGGTGTCGGCCGGCACCCTGCTCGGCGCTGTCGGTTTTGCCCAGCCGGCGCTGACCGGCGCGGCGTTGTTTTACCTGGTCAACTCCACGCTGGCGCTGTGCGCGCTGTTCCTGCTCGCCGAACTGGTCGAACGTTCGCGCTCAGCCAACGAAGCGCCGCTGGACGATGAAGAAGATGCCATGCCGCCGCCGCTGGAATCGCTGCACCCGCCCAAGGGCATCAACCTGGACGACGAGCAAAAGGTGGTGATCGGCCAGATCATTCCGTGGACCATGGCCTTCCTCGGCCTCAGTTTTATCGCCTGCGCCCTGCTGATCATCGGCATGCCACCGCTGTCGGGTTTTGTCGGCAAGCTCAACCTGATCAGTGCGCTGTTCAATCCGCAGGGGCTGGGTACGCCGCCCGAGCACCCACTGGGCGCAGCAGGCTGGGGCCTGGTAGCCTTGCTGATCTTGTCCGGCATGGCTGCGCTGATCGCTTTTGGCCGCGTTGGTATCCAGCGCTTTTGGAAGCCCGAAGAACGCCCGTCGCCGGTGTTGCGCCGCTACGAGTGCCTGCCCATCGTCATCCTGCTTGGCCTGTGCATCATCCTTAGCCTCAAGGCCGAACCGTTGCTGCGCTACACCCAGGATACCGCTGCCAGCCTACAGGCTCCGGATACCTACATCGACGCCGTGATGGCCGCCCGGCCAATTCCTGGCCCGACCTCGCTCGACGTACAGGTGCAGCCATGAGCCGACTGTTCCCCGCCCCGCTGTTATCGGTTTCGCTGTTTGCGCTGTGGCTGTTGCTAAACCTCTCGGTCAGCCCCGGCAACCTGTTGCTGGGTGCTGCGCTGGGTGTGCTGACGCCGCTGCTGATGGCCCCCCTGCGCCCGCAACATGCCCACGTGCGGCGGCCGCTGGCCATCGCCCGGCTGATCGGCCGGGTCGGCATCGACGTGATCATGTCCAACCTGCTGGTGGCCCGTGGCGTGTTGCGGGCCGGCAAGCAACCACCACGCTCGGCATTCGTGCACATCCCACTTTCGCTACGCGACCCGCATGGCCTGGCGGCGCTGTCGATGATTACCACGGTGGTGCCCGGCACGGTCTGGTCCGAACTGGCGCTGGACCGCAGCGTATTGCTGCTGCATGTGTTCGACCTGGACGATAAGGCCGCTTTCATCCAGCACTTCAAGGACACCTACGAACGCCCGCTGATGGAGATTTTCCAATGACAGGCCTGCTCGCCCATGCTGTCCTCACCAGCCTGTTCATCTTCGCCCTGGCCATGGCCCTGGCGCTGATCCGGCTGTTCCGCGGCCCGTCCGCCCAGGACCGGGTGCTGGCGCTGGACTACCTGTACATCCTGGCCATGCTGACCATGTTGGTGCTGGGGATTCGTTATGCCAGCGACACCTATTTCGAAGGTGCCCTGTTGATTGCGCTGTTCGGCTTCGTCGGCTCGTTTGCCCTGGCCAAGTTCCTGCTGCGCGGTGAGGTGATCGAATGACTGAAACCCTTGTACTGCCCCTCTGGCTGGAGGTGCTCACTGCCATGCTACTGCTGACCGGCAGCCTGTTCGCGCTGATCGGTGCCTTGGGCCTGTTGCGCCTGAAGGACTACTTCCAGCGCATGCACCCGCCGGCACTGGCCTCGACCATTGGCACCTGGTGCGTCGCGCTGGCCTCGATCCTGTACTTTTCCTGGCTCAAGGAAGCGCCAGTGCTGCACGCCTGGTTGATTCCGATCCTGCTGTCGATTACCGTGCCGGTGACCACGCTGTTACTGGCCCGGGCGGCGCTGTTCCGCAAGCGCATGTCGAACGAGCCGGTACCTGAAGAAGTCAGCAGCGGCCGTGATCGCGGTCATTGATTGAAGGTTACCGCCTCACCCTTGGCTGAGGCGTTGCAACTCCCGTCGAACCATGGCGACATACGGCGCCGGGCCAAGGCGGTACAGTTCGCCTGCCACCCAGTTCAACCAGGCGCCTTGCAGGGCTGCGCGCCTGGCCAGCAAGCGCTCGGCCTCGGCCACGGCACCTGCCTGGTGCTGCCGATGAAACGCGGCACGCGTGGCAGGTGCGGCGTTACTGTCGCTCATTCACTGGCCTTGAAGGTGGTCAGTTCACCCTTGCGCCATTTGGCAACTTTGCCGGTCACTGCCTTCAGCAACTTACCCAGGCCTTCTTGCACTTGTTGCTGCGCGGCGAACACCAGCATCACGCCGTGGCCCTCACGGAACACGATGCCCTCGCCTTCGGGCACCGATACGAAGGCGTAATCGCCTACGCCATACACGTTAAGCTTGATTTCGCGAAAGCGCATTTCCAGTTTGCCACCTTCGCGGCTGGGCAATACGGCGGCGCGAAAGTGGTCGCCAACTTTCAGTTCCAGGCGCTGTTTGTCATCGACCACCAAGGCGCTTTCGGTGTCGATTTCGGCCATGTACAGGCCTTCGGGACTCTGTTCGGTGACATAGATAAAGCGGCCCTGGAACAGCTGGGCCAATTTACCGCGCAAATCGCCCAAGGCGAACAACGCATGGGTATCAAGAGTGCTGACTGCCAATGAAGTAATCCTCAACCGGTTACAACCCGCCCTCATCCAAGCTCGGTGAGGCACGGCAATTTCTTGTCGATGGGCGAAAAGAGTAATAAAGCGATATGCGACATGTCTGTGTCCGCTGGCGATGCAGCGTGCAGGATTGTTTACTCTGGCCTGCCAGATCTGGCCTTAAACAGGCTTTCGGCATATTCCCGATTCGGGAAGCGTAATGGCTGACAACCCACCTGCCAGAAAAGAAGCGATAGGCATTGCCAGAGCGCACGTCTGAACGGGCCCTGCAACCATCAGCACATTACTAGTAGAAGAATATGCAACAAAACACCGAAATCCGTCGAGAGGCAAAGTGCATTTCTTGCACTGCGCCAGCCTACAACAACCTGTTTGGTCGCCGGGGCTGTGCATTCGCTCAGGCAGCCAGACCTTTCTTCAACTGCTGCAACCAGGCAGCCTGACACTCCAGCGCCTCTTCACGCGTGGCGAATGCTGTACCACGGCGCTCGCCATTGACCAGCACTACCCAGCAGATGCGTTTGCCCAACGCCCGCAGCGTGCTCGGCACGCCCGAGCCAATCATCACGGCTACATCGACCTGGCTACTCATCATACCCTCCGGAATTTGATTAGCACCCTAACGATAAAGCCATGATACGCCTGCTCGTCACGCGGAAACAGCGCATCGCTGTACAGCAGTGTTACGCACTGGGCAACAAAACCTCTGCCAACAAGAAACGCCAAAAGCCCCAGGGATCGCTCCGTGGGGCTGGGTACACCGCGCGGGGTTACACCTGGCGCTGGTGGCGGTCGAGCTGCTCGTGGCGCTCCTGGGCTTCGATGCAGTACTTGGTGGTCGGGCTGATCAGCAGACGCTTCAGGCCAATCGGCTCACCACTGTCATCGCACCAGCCGAAGCTTTCGTCGGCAATACGGTCCAGGGCCATTTCCAGCTGAGGCAACAGGCGCTGGTCGCGGTCGATGGCATTGACCAGCCAGCTACGCTCTTCTTCGACCGAAGCTACATCGGCAGGGTCCGACGGGGTGTCCAGGCCTTCGATGGTGGTGCGGCTGAGTTCGATGCGTTCATGGGTTTCGACTTTCATCGCCTGCAGCAGCCCAGTGAAGAAGGCCAGCTGTTCAGCGTTCATGTAGTCATCGGCCGACATGGCCAGCAACTGTTCCTTGGTCATCGATTTCTCTATGAAAAAATGTGCATTGGGGCGATTCGGGTGCCGCCGACGCCTTGGCGTCGGCAGCAGAATTTTTCAAGCGCCAACCGGCACTCTTTTTACAGGGGGCGGCAGTCTAAGGCGCCACGTCGCGTGGAGCAACTGCAAATGGGTGCGAATTTGCTTCCGATGCCTACAATCCGCTGGTCGGTGCTCGGAGGTGAGGCTTGGGGTGGGCGTGTGGGGGCTGATACGGATTGGGTTCGGGCTACCAAGTGCAGGGCGGGGATTGGGTGAGGGCTACCAGGTGTTTACCATGACATTTTCAGCGCCTGTGAGACCTCTCAAGGCATGCACCCAAAGGCCCCACCCAGCCAGCCCCCCCGCCAGAATCAACGATCTTTGAACTGCGCCTCACGCTTGGCAATAAAGGCTGCCATCCCCTCTTTCTGGTCTTCGGTGGAGAAGGCCGCATGGAACACGCGACGCTCAAAGCGCACACCCTCGCTGAGGGTCACCTCGAACGCACGGTTGACGCTCTCCTTGACCATCATGCTCACCGGGATCGACTTGCTGGCAATGGTCGCGGCCACCTTCAGCGCCTCCTCCAGCAGTTCCGCCTGCGGCACGATACGCGCCACCAGGCCCGCACGCTCGGCCTCTTCAGCGCCCATCAAACGGCCAGTCAGGCACAGTTCCATGGCCTTGGCCTTGCCCACCGCTCGGGTCAGGCGCTGGGTGCCGCCCATGCCCGGCAGCACACCGAGGTTGATTTCCGGCTGGCCAAACTTGGCGTTGTCGGCAGCCAGGATAAAGTCGCACATCATCGCCAGCTCACAGCCTCCGCCCAAGGCAAAGCCGGATACCGCGGCAATGATCGGCTTGCGTCGGTTGGCAATGCGGTCGGCATCACTGAACAGGTCGTCAACGTAGATTTGCGGGTATTGCAGCTCGGCCATTTCCTTGATGTCGGCGCCAGCGGCAAAGGCCTTGGCGGAACCGGTCAGCACCACGCAGCCAATGCTCGGGTCACGCTCAAGCTGGTCCAGCGCCTGGTTGATCTCGCCGACGATCTGCGCGTTCAGTGCGTTCAGCGCCTGGGGGCGGTTGAGGGTGATCAGGCCGACCTTGCCGTGGATGTCCAACAGGATGGTTTCGAATGCCATGCAGTCTGCTCCTTCAAAGATTACGCGCAATGACCATGCGCTGAATGTCGCTGGTGCCTTCGTAGATCTGGCAAACCCGAACGTCGCGGTAGATCCGCTCCAGCGGGAAGTCGCTCAGATAGCCATAACCGCCCAGGGTCTGCAAGGCGTCCGAACAGACCTTTTCGGCCATTTCCGAGGCAAACAGCTTGGCCATCGACGCTTCCACCAGCGCCGGGCGCCCGGCATCGCGCAGCGCGGCGGCATGCAGCACCATCTGCCGGGCCACGGCAATTTTCGTTGCCATGTCGGCCAGGCGGAAGGCCACGGCCTGGTGTTCGATCAGCGCCTTGCCAAAACTCTGCCGCTCGTTGGCGTAGTCGCGCGCCACTTCGAACGCCGCACGGGCCATGCCCACGGCCTGCGAGGCGATGCCGATACGGCCACCTTCAAGGTTGGCCAGGGCAATCTTGTAGCCCTCGCCTTCGGCGCCCAGGCGGTGGGCCACCGGCACGCGCACATTGTCGAAGACAATCTGGCAGGTATCGGAGGCATGTTGGCCGAGCTTGTCCTCGACCCGCGCCACTTGGTAACCGGGCGCATCAGTAGGCACGATGAAGGCGCTGATACCGCGCTTGCCGGCGTCCGGGTCGGTCACGGCAAACACGATCACCACCCCAGCGTTCTGCCCAGAGGTGATGAACTGCTTGCTGCCGTTGAGCACGTAGTGGTCACCCTCCAGGCGTGCACGGGCCTTCAGGCTGCTGGCATCGGAGCCGGCCTGCGGTTCGGTCAGGGCGAAGGCGCCAAGCATGGCGCCGGTGGCCAGCGGGGTCAGAAACTGTGCCTTCTGCTGTTCGGTGCCAAACCGCAGGATCGGCACACAGCCTACCGAGTTGTGCACGCTCATGATGGTCGAGCAGGCGCCATCACCGGCGGCAATTTCTTCCAAGGCCATGGCGTAGGCCACGTAACCGGTGTCGCTACCGCCCCACTGCTCGGGTACCAGCATGCCGAACAGGCCCAACTCGGCCATCTCCGCGATGGCTTCCTTGGGGAAGCGATGTTCCTTGTCCCACTGCTCGGCAAACGGCTTCAAGCGCTCCTGGGCAAAAGCGCGTACCGCGTCGGCGATTTGTTGTTGCTCGTCAGTTACCAGCATGGTTCACCTCAGTACAGGCATTCGACGGCCATGGCCGTGGCCTCGCCACCGCCAATGCAGATGGCCGCCACGCCACGGCGCAGATTGTTCTGGCGCAGGGCCGACAACAGCGTCACCAAAATGCGCGCGCCAGAGGCGCCGATCGGGTGGCCGAGGGCGCAAGCGCCGCCATGGATATTGACCTTGTCGTGCGGCAGGTCGAGGTGCTTCATGGCCGCCAGGGTGACCACGGCAAAGGCCTCGTTGATCTCGAACAGGTCGACCTCGGCCAGGTTCCAGCCGGTGCGCTTCATCAGCTTGTCGATGGCACCGATCGGGGCGGTGGGGAACAGTGCCGGGGTGTCGGCGAAGGCGGCATGGCCGTGAATCACCGCCAGCGGTTTGAGGCCGCGCTTGTCTGCTTCGGAGCGGCGCATCAGCACCAACGCAGCAGCACCGTCGGAAATCGAGCTGGCGTTGGCAGCGGTCACCGTGCCGCCTTCGCGGAACGCCGGCTTGAGCTGCGGGATCTTGTCCAGGCGCGCCTTGGGCGGCTGCTCGTCGTCCTTGATGAGGCGCTTTTGCTTACCCTCGGTGACCTCCACCGGCACGATCTCGGCGGCAAAGCGGCCGCTTTTGATCGCGTCCTGGGCACGGGTTAGCGAGGCAATGGCGAACTGGTCCTGGGCCTCACGGCTGAAGGCGTTGGCCTGGGCGCAGTCTTCGGCAAAGGTGCCCATCAAGCGGCCTTTGTCGTAGGCGTCTTCCAGGCCGTCCATGAACATGTGGTCGATGATCTTGCCGTGGCCCATGCGGTAGCCGCCACGGGCCTTGTCCAGCAGGTACGGCGCGTTGGTCATGCTTTCCATGCCGCCGGCAACCACGACGTCGGCGGTGCCGGCCAGCAGCAGGTCATGGGCCATGATCGCTGCCTGCATGCCCGAGCCGCACATTTTGTTCAGGGTGGTGCAGGTGGTGTGCTTGTCCAGCCCGGCACCCAGCGCCGCCTGGCGCGCCGGCGCCTGGCCCAGGCCGGCCGGCAGCACGCAGCCGAACAGCACCTGCTCGACACTGGCAGCATCGATGCCGGCACGCTCTACGGCGCCACGGATGGCCGCGCTGCCCAGTTGCGGTGCGGTCAAGCTCTTGAGGTCGCCCTGCAGGCCGCCCATGGGCGTACGCACGGCGCTGACGATAACGATCGGGTCATTGGCGAGGGTCATGTTCGCTCTCCTTACTTGGCAGCCATGCGCAGTGCACCGTCGAGGCGGATCACCTCGCCGTTGAGCATGCTGTTCTCGATGATGTGACGGGCCAGCGCAGCGTATTCATGCGGGCGGCCCAGGCGCGGCGGGAACGGTACGCCAGCAGCCAGCGATGCGCGCACTTCCTCGGTCATGCCGGCCATCATTGGTGTTTCGAAAATACCGGGGGCGATGGTCATCACACGGATGCCGAAACGCGCCAGTTCACGGGCAGCCGGCAGGGTCAGGCTGGCGATAGCGCCCTTGGAAGCGGCGTAGGCGGCCTGGCCGATTTGGCCGTCATAGGCGGCGATGGAGGCGGTGTTGATGATGACCCCGCGTTCGCCGCCGCCATCGGCCGGCCCTTCGGCCATGGCCGCAGCGGCCAGGCGCAGCAGGTTGAAGCTGCCGATCAGGTTGACGTTGATCACCTTGGCAAAGCTGGCTAGGCCATGCGGCCCCTGTTTGCCCAGCACTTTTTCGGCACCGACGATACCGGCGCAGTTGACTAGGCCGTGCAGGCTGCCAAACGCACTGAGCGCCGCCTCGACCGCCGCTTGTGCGGCCTGCTCGTCGCTGATGTCGGCCACTGCGAAGTGTGCATTGTCACCCAGCTCGCGGGCCTTGGCCTCGACGGCCTGGGCATTGAGGTCGACCAGCATGACCTTGGCGCCGGCCTCGATCAGCATCTGCGCGGTGGCAGCACCCAGCCCGGAGGCAGCGCCGCTAACGATGAAGTGTTTGTTGGCTATTTGCATGATCGGTTTCCTTTCAGGCGCTCGCAGGGGTGGCCTGTTGCGCTTGTTGTTTGGCGACTTCCTGGTTGCGCAGGATGAAGCGTTGCAGCTTGCCGCTCGGGGTTTTGGGCAGCTCACTGACGAATTCGATTTCTCTTGGGTAGGCATGCGCGTACAGGCGCTGGCGCACGTGCTGGCGCAAGGTTTCTTCCAGCTCGGCATTGCCTTGGTAACCACCGGCCAATACCACAAAAGCCTTGATCAGCTCGGTACGCTCAGGGTCTGGCTTGCCGATCACCGCCGCCTCGATCACCGCCGGGTGCTCAATCAGGGCGCTCTCGACATCGAACGGGCCGACTCGGTAGCCGGAGGTGGTAATCACGTCATCGCTACGCCCAACGAAGCTGATGCTGCCGTCCTGGTTCAGCTCGACAGTGTCGCCGCTAAGGTAGTACTTGCCGACGAAGGCTTTGGTCGCCAGGCCGTGGTAGCCCGCGAACCAGCACAGCGGCGATTGCTCGCGGTCGACAGCAAGGATGCCCGGCTGGCCGGCTGGCAGTTCATTGCCCTGCTCGTCCAGCACCACGATGCGGTGGCCGGGGATGGCAAAACCGGCCGAGCCCAGGTGCACCGGGTGCTGCAGGCCATGGTGGTTGCACAGCACCATGCCCAGCTCGGTCTGCCCGTAGTGGTCGTGGATGGTCACGCCCAGTTCGTCGGCGAACCAGCGGATCACTTCCGGGTTGAGCGGTTCGCCAGCGCTGCTGACCACTCGCAGGCGGCCCTTGATTGGCGCCGAGAACCCATCGCCCGCAGCGATCAGCATACGGTAAGCAGTGGGCGAGCCGGCCAGGTTGGTGATGCCCAGCTTGGCGATCACCCTGGCGCAGCTTTCGACGCTGAACGGGCCATCGTAGAAGGTGGTGGCGTGGCCCAGCGACAGCGGGCCGGTGACCGCGTAATACAGGCCATAGGCCCAACCCGGGTCGGCCAGGTTCCAGAAGATGTCTTCGGGGCGCAGATCGATGGCATCGCGCATGTAGCCCTGGAAAGCGACGATGGCACGCAGCGGCACTTCCAGCGGTTTGGCCGGGCCGGTGGTGCCGGAGGTGAACATCAGCAGGAACGGGTCGTTACCCGCGCGCATGACCGGCTCGCAGACATCCGCGGCATGGTCCAGGCACTGCTGGAAGTCCAGCTCGCCGCTGCGGGCGTTGACTGTGATGATGGTCGGGCAAGCGTGCACATCGTCCAGCTTGGCGCGGTTGTGGCTGTCGGTGACGACCACGCGGGCATGGGACTGCTCCAGGCGGTGCTCGATGGCCTTGGGGCCGAACGCGGTGAACAGTGGCTGATAGACGGCCCCGAGGCGCCAGGTGGCAAGGATGGTAACCAGTAATTGCGGGGTCCGCGGCATCAGGCCGGCAACCCGGTCCCCGGGTGCCACGCCCTGTGCCTTGAGCACATTGGCAAAACGCGCAGCTTGCGCCTTGAGCTGGTCGAAGCTGTACCGCGTGGTGTTGCCATCGCGGTCTTCGTGGATCAGCGCCAGCGTGTCGGCACCGGCATGGCGGTCGCAGCATTCGACACAGGCATTGAGGGCTTCGAGGTTGCCATGCAACGCCGCCGCAGCAGCCTGGCCATGGTCGAACGCACGAGCGGCCTCGGTGTAATCACGCATCGTCAGACTCCTGGTTTCTTGTTTTTGGAGTTAAACCATCGGTCTGACGATGTTCGCGCCGCACAGGCCCGGCGGCAATGGCCTAAGTTGTCAATCTGGATGACTGGTTTGGCCGCTGGGTGACAGGGCTTCTGCCCGCACCGGCAAAGCCGCTCGGGTCAGTTGCAGGGCCAGTTCAGCAAGCGCCTCGTCCCGCTCCTGAAGCAAACGCTTGGCCTGTGCCAGATAATGTGGGTCGCCCAGCGCGGCCTCGCTGCCGGGCTGCGATTGCCCCTGCGTTTCCATCGCTTCCCACTGCTCAAGGTAGCCGTCCTCAATGGCCGCGAATGCCGCAGCGTTCTGCGCACGCAAGGCGGCTTGCCAGAACGGCAGCTTGCTGATGAACACGGCGCGCTCATCGGTGGCCTCGGCCGCAAGTACCCTGCTGTAGGCATTGTCAATGTCGGCTTCTTCCACTTCGGCCAAGGTCGCGAACCACAGGCTGTCGGCTTGGCCCAGCAGGTTAAGGCGGTGGGCAAGGTGTGTACGGTAGACCAGGCTCACCTCAACTTCCTCTTCGTCGTCCTCCCCTTGCTGCCAGCGCCCGTCAGCGTAACGGGCATTCATGTCTTCGCGCGCCAAGTCCTCCACCTTCTTCAGGCGGAACAGACGCTGCGCCAGGCGTAGCCGCTCATTGGCGGTGGCTGCCGGCTCGCCATTGTGGGTGAGTTGTGAGACGTGCATGCCAACCTCTAACTGGCTGAAGCAGTGCGCAGCGCTATCGGCGCAGGTGCGGGGGTCGGCGGCGAGCTCGAACAGGTCCTGGCGCACTCGATCACTGGTGCTTGCCGCCGAAATCACTCCCCACACGCGACGGCCGATTTCTTGTGGAACCACAATGAAGTCGGTACTCCGGGTCAGCTCGTCGAGCAAGTCGAAGAAAGCGTCGCCGCGCTCCTCGGCGCGCAATGCGTCCCATTGCACCCCGGCAGCCTGGCGCTGGTCATCGGGCAAAGTATCCAACCACCGGGTTTTCCCCGAAGGCTCGTCATCGGCGCCAGGCGCAGGCTCCGGCGTGGGCGGAGGTACCGGGCGCAAGCGGTCAAGTTGCTCTACCGGCAGCGGGTTACCAGAAAGCACCAGCACCTGGCGGCGCAACACGGGTGTGTCGAGCACATCATCTGGAAGATGAGCGACCTGGTTGTTGCTCAGGTCGACGTAGGTCAGCCGCTCGCACCGCTCAAGGCCGTCAGGTAGCGCGCTGAGGTTGGTGTTGCGCAAGTTCAAGGACGCCAGGTTTACCAGTTGCCCCACGCGCAAGCCGATCGAGCCAATCACATTGTCACTGAGATCAAGGAAACGCAGTTGTCTGCAGTTGGCCAGCACCTGCGCCTGCGCTGCCGTGAAGCGGATACGGTTGCCTGTCAGGTTCAGCTCCTCCAGGTGCGTCAGCTGCTCCAAGCCGGCCGGCAGGGTCTGCAACTGGTTGTAGCCCAAACGCAGTGTCTTCAGCCGCGGGAAGCAGGCCAGAAAGCCTGGCGGCAATACGCTTAGGCGCATGTTGACAAGTGTCAATTGGAGGACGTGGCCATAGTCAGTGCCAACGGGCAGCGTGGGCAGCTCACCTACGGGTAGCGAGGCCAAATACAGCTGTGAGCCCCAGCCATATTGCCCTGGGTCGGGCAGGCGCACACCCTCCATGCGCCAGGCCCGGCGAAACTCGTCACTGACCTGCAAGCGCTGCTCACGCTGAAACCGTTGCGGATGGCGCGCCCAGGCGTTGAGGCGTTCGTCCAAGCGGTCATATTCCTGCTCTTGGTTCAACAGCGCGCTATAAGGCGATAGGGTGTATTGATACAACAGCCCGAGATAACGTTCGACCGCCTCTTCATTGAAGCTTGGGTAAAGGCTACGAATCCGGCGGCGCAGCGTTAATTCGGGCTGCTCCAGGCATGACAGCAGCGGCCCGAGTGGGTACCCCACGCGGCCATCCTCCAGGCGCTGAAGTACTGCCCCCAACGGCCTGGCTTCACGCCAGCCCATCAGCTTTAACATCCCTTGGCGATCAGCCGGGAGCCCGGTTTGCAGCTGCGCCCGAATCTGCCCTGGAACATCGTCACCTAGCCACCCCATTTTCTGCAAAAAACCGGGTGCTAAAACGGCCGCCAACACTTCGAACACCCCGTGCGGTTCGGCCACCTTCAGCTCGCTCTGCAAGCCCGCCTTGTCATAGAGCACGAAGCGTCCGTCCTTCCAGACCATATCAAGCTGTTGCGCCAACTCGTCATAGGCAGGCTGCAGGCGCTCCAGCACTGCCCCGGACAATGAACCCTCCCGCCACACCAGGTCGACCTGACCGGCGGCAAGGCCGGCCTTGCGCAGCAAAATGAACACCAGCCTTACCAGGTCGGCACAATAGCTGCCGCGCAGGTACAGCGCTTCGCGCAGCCGAACCAGGCGCACCTCTTGTAGCAGCGCCCGTGCCCGCTGCGCCAGGGCCAGCGGCAGGCGCGAATGGCCGATGAGTGTTTCGCGCATCGCCTGCGAAGCGTCTTTAAGCAACTCCAGCGCATAAGCCTTCGGCAACGTGGGGAAATGCCGCGCCAGCGCTGGCAGCGCCGGGTCATCGCGCAGATATTGCTCGGCAAAATGGTCGAGCATCGATGGGCGCAAGCGCTCTGCATGGTCAATAGCCGCAGTGAGCTGGTCCTCCAGCGCCTCGTCGTGCAGGGCGAGTATCTGACTGCACCACTGCAAGCGGGCTACAAAGCCCTCGCCCTCGCTGGTTTGCGCGAAGAAACGCTCGTTTTGCTCGTGCACCGCAAACCGCTCGAGCGTGTCACGCAAAGCAACCGGCAGTGCACGGCGTTCGACCAACAGTTTGCGCAGCATCGGCTCGTCAACATCGGCAACCCGCAGTATCTGCGCCAACCGCTCGGCATCCAGCGCCCTGGCCGCGGGCCACAGGCGTGTCAGCAGGTGCGCGCTGCCTTGCCACTCCAGCGGGCGGTAGACACTCAGCCACCAGCCACGCTCACCATTGCCCCGAAGCGGCGGGCCATAAACCTGTGCACCCTCGCGGTGCAGCAGCCGCCAGTTACCCTTGGCATCCTGGCGCACCGCATAAAATGTACCGTCGTCATGCCACCAAAGGCTGCCGTCAGCGCTGAACAGACCATCATGGCGCTCGCGCATCAACAGCTGTGCGGGCGCTTTGCGATAGGGCTCAAGGTCGTTGCGCCATAGCCGTTGCGTGCCCTGTTCGGTGGTGATCGGCTCCAGCGACTCGACGAAGGCATTGCGCGCCGTGTGCACCCCCAGCGCCGTCACCCCTAGCAGTGCGGCGGACGTGGCCACCGTCAACAGGTGCTCCAAGGCTTCGTGTTGATGGCCCTGGCTCCAGTCGTTGACGCCGGCGAAAACGTGGCCGAGTAACTGCCTGGCCATGTCGGCCAACAACAGCCCGCCAATTACCGGTACGAACAGGCCGGCCAACCCCAACAACGTCAGCCCGGCATCGGCAATATTGGCCAACCGTTTGGCTGTCGCAGCGCTGTCGGCGTCCGCTGTGGGCACGGCCAGGAACCGCGCATCAGCCTTGATGCGCTGCACATGCCATTGGGCCAGCCCGCTGAACACATCGCCCTTGATCGAAACACCTGCGGGCTGCAGGTCTGGCTGGTCATCGCTCAAGCGCTGGTTGAGCAATGTCAGGTAGCCCGTACGGTCGCTCAAGGCAATACACTGAACCAACGCCTCCTTGAACGCGTTGCCGGCCATTGCCTGCACAAGCGCCCGGTTCGCCGCGTCCCAGTCAGCGAACCGGCGCAACGGGAAGTCCCCAGCCTGGGGCAGGTACACAATTACCCCTTTCAGGCGGTTGGGGGGCCCATAAGGAAAGTCGCCTTGCTGCCGCGTTGGCTGGTGAAGCTCAAACGCCATGCCACCATCCACCCGGCAACCCAGCAGCTGTAACGCCCTGGCTTCAACCTGCCAGCCTTGCGCATGTAGCGCCGGTTGAGCGCGGCCTATCAAGCGCAGCATCTGCAGGTCGCTGCTGGCAAGCTGCCCCTGCAATGCGGCCAGCTCCGCAGCCAGCGCCAGCGCCAGGCGTAGGTCCTTGGCCAGCGTGTCGGTAAAGGTTTGCCCCAGCACCTTGGCCAGGTAGCTTTGGTAAGCGGACCCGACATCACTTTCGCGGCACACGGTGACCAGGGTGTCGACACGGTCGATCACCGGCTGTGCCGGCTCACCCGCAATAGGCGAAACCTTGAACACGGCAGTGTCGTCGGAAAACGACTCACCCGCGCTAAAGTTTTGCAACAGCTTCTGTAACAGGGGTTGCAGCACCAGTTGGGTCTCGAAGTCCGGGGGCAAAACCCCCTCGATCGGGTTGAACGGCTGGGTACTGACGCGCAAGCGCTGCTCTTGCCATACCGCAGTTTCAAGGTCGACGGTAACGTCCATCTTTGCCTGGATGGCTGCACCGAGGCGGTCCTTGGCGAACGCATCCAGTGGCTGTATCTGCTTGTACAAGCCGGCCATCAACTGCTGGCTTCGCAAGTGGGCCACAACGCTGGCCTGTAGTGCTTTGACCTGTCGGTGATCGGCGCTCGTCATCCAGCCGGGCAGGAGGGGGACGATGAAATCGTTGGCGGGGTACTGGGTTTGCGGCCGTAGGGTGGAGGTGGGCATGAGCAAGGTCCTGGCTGTCAAAAGCCATTACCTTGCTCAGCGCTGGTGCGTGGCAGCAGCAGGAATCATTGTAAATAGCCGCCCCGCTGCCTTGGGGCGTGGCTGGCCGTGTTCCACCTGCTAACCGCGGTCGCGGGCCTGGATCAGCGCACGGTAATGCCCGGGGTTGCAACCGAACCATTTGCGGAACGCCTTGTAAAACGAGCTGCTGTCGGCAAAACCCAGGCGCTCGGCGATCTCGCCCATGGCCGCTTCATGCCGGCCCAACCAGGCAATGGCCAATTCGCGGCGCGCACTGTCCTTGAGGCCTTGGTAGGACTGTCCCTCCTCGGCCAGCCGGCGGCGCAACGTGGACGGTGACAGGCACAACTGGCGCGCCAGCGCGTCACCATCAGGCCACTGGCCCGGTGGCAGGCGCAACAAGTCGGCGCGAATACGCAGGCCCAGGCTGGCCGGGTCGCGGTACTTGACCAAAATGTTACCCGGCGCCTCGGCCAAAAACCGCTGCAACTCTTCCTCACTGCGCTTGATGGGTATATCCAGGCAATCGGCGGCAATGATCATGCGGGTGCGGGGGCGGTCGAACTGCAGGTTATCGGAAAACATCACCCGATAATCGCCACAAAACGGCGGTTCGGCGCAGCGCAGGTCGACGGCCAGAATCGGGATACGGCGGCCGGCCAACCAGCACGCCACACCATGCACGATCATCCAGAAGGTGAAATAGGTAAACGCGCGCCGCGGCTCATCGCAGGGCTCGTTGATGACGATTTCCGCCAGCCCCTGCTGGCGCACCAAGCCTGGCTGCAGGTCTTCGAGCATCAACGAAAGAAACGCCAACGCGGTTTCCAGCCCTGCACCAAGTGTGGGTTGGGCCATGCTGGCCCGGCACATGAAGGCCAGGCTGCCGCTGCGCAGGCCACGCCGGTCCATGGCGAAGAATTCGTCGTTGCAGCGCCGCGCCAACAATCGCCACAGCCGGGCATAGGCCTCGGCGCTGACCCGCGCCGCAGGCAGGTGCAACTGTTCGACAGCAATACCCGCCCGGGCCAGCAAGCCGGTATCGGGCTGGCCAGCGGGGCAGGTCTGCATCAGCGCCTCGCGCACCAACTGCATGGAAATGGTGTTTTTTTCGCTCATCGAAGGTCCTGTCGGCTCAATGCCGGCCATTTTCGGCCGCCCCCTTGAAACCGCCATCATAGCCCTGCCGCCAGGCCGAGAAAGGCCTGAATCAGGCGCAGTTCGCGACGGCGCTCCAGGCAGCCGATCAAGTGCTGGTTGCGCAGCCCTTCGCCGGCCAGTGGCCGTGCCACCACCCTTGGGTCATGGGCCACTTCGGTGGACGAAACCACGCCAATGCCCAGCTCCGAAGCCACCGCTTCGGTTACCGCCTCGCGGCTGTCCAGCTCCAGCAGTACACGCGGCTGCACGCCAGCGGCGGCGCAGGCCTTGTCGAAGGTGCGCCGAGTGGTCGAACTGGGTTCACGCAGCACCATGATCTGCTGGTGCAAGGCGGCCAACGGTAGGTCGCGCTCCGCGCTGGCCCAGGCATGCCCCGCCGGCAGCAAGGCACACAGCCGCGACTCGCAAAGGTTTTGCAAATGCAGGCCCTTGCGCGGTTCGATCTCGGTCAGCACGGCCACGTCGGCATGCTCGCTGAGCAGTGCAGCCAGGGTTTCCTGGGCATTGCCCAGGCGCAGGTTGACGGTAATGCCCGGGTAGCGCTCACGCAGCACGGCCAGCATCGGCATGACCCGGTGCGGGCCGTCGGCCGCCACTTCCAGGCGCCCGGTCAACAGCTGGCGGTTGGCCTCAAGCATAGCCTGTGCTTCTTCGGCCAGGCCGAACATGGCACGGGTGATGGCCGCCAGCCGGGTGCCCTCTTCGGTCAACTCCACCCGCCGCGCAGTACGCCGCAACAAGGTGATCTGGTAGTGCTCCTCCAGTGCCTTGACGTGCCCGGTCACCGCCGGCTGGCTGATGAACAGGCGTGCAGCAGCACGGGTGAAGCTGCCCTCACGGGCCACGGCATCGAAGGCGCGCAACTGGAACAGGTTCATTTGTATCGGCCTGACTTATAGCTCGGATAACGACAAACAATTTGATTGATGGCAGCGCGAATTGCAACCTAGCCCCGTCGTTCACGCCACCGCTTGTGAGGAATAACGGAATGAGCAACGCCCCGATCCTGCTGACCCCCGGCCCACTGACTACCTCGTCCCGCACCCGCCAAGCCATGCTGGTGGACTGGGGCTCCTGGGACCGTGATTTCAACCAACTGACGGCCAGCGTGTGCGAACAATTGCTGGCCATTCTCGACGGCAGCGCCAGCCACCACTGCGTGCCCCTGCAAGGCAGCGGCACCTTCGCCGTGGAAGCCGCCATCGGCACCTTGGTGCCGCGCAATGGCAAGGTTCTGGTGCTGATCAACGGCGCCTACGGCCAGCGCCTGGCAAAAATCTGCAAGGTACTGGGCCGCACCTACAGCACCTTTGAAACCGCCGAAGACCAGCCGACCACCGCCGCCGACGTCGACCGCCTGCTGGCTGCCGACCCGGCTATTACACATGTCGCACTGATCCATTGCGAAACCAGCACCGGCATCCTCAACCCATTGGCCGAGATCGCCCGAGTGATCAAAGGCCACGGCAAGCGCCTGATCATCGATGCCATGAGTTCGTTCGGCGCACTGCCCATCGATGCCCGCGAAATACCCTTCGAGGCCCTGATCGCTGCCTCCGGCAAATGCCTGGAAGGCGTACCGGGCATGGGCTTCGTGTTTGCCGAAAAAACCGCCCTGGCTGCCGCCGAAGGCAATGCCCACTCGCTGGCCATGGACCTGCACGACCAGCACGCCTACATGGCCAAGACCGGCCAGTGGCGCTTCACCCCGCCCACCCACGTGGTCGCCGCCCTGCACGAAGCGCTGCAGCAATACAACGAGGAAGGTGGCTTGCCAGCACGCCACCAACGCTACGCGGACAACTGCAAGACCCTGCTCGAAGGCATGGCCGCCATCGGCCTGCGCAGCTTCCTGCCGGCCGCGATCCAGGCGCCGATCATTGTCACCTTCCACGCGCCGAACGATGCCCGCTACCAGTTCAAAGACTTCTATGAGCGGGTCAAGGCCAAGGGCTTCATCCTCTACCCAGGCAAGCTGACCCAAGTGGAAACCTTCCGTGTCGGCTGCATCGGCGTGGTCGGGGCGGACGGCATGCAGGCCGCCGTGAACGCCGTGGCCGAAGTGCTGCGGGAAATGGAAGTGCTGGACATCTGACCCTCTGCCCACCCTATTTCAGGAATTAGCCCACATGAACTACAGCAACCCCACCCAGCTGCAAGCCGCCATCCTCGACTGGGCCGGCACCGTGGTCGACTTCGGCTCCTTCGCCCCAACCCAGATATTCGTCGAAGCTTTTGCCGAATTCGATGTGCAGGTGTCCATCGAAGAAGCCCGCGGCCCGATGGGCATGGGCAAGTGGGACCACATCCGCACCTTGTGCGATGTGCCGGCGATAGCCGAGCGCTACCGCAAGGTGTTCGGCCGTACCCCGACCGACGATGACGTCACTGCCCTCTACAACCGCTTCATGCCGCTGCAGATCGAGAAAATTGCCGTGCACTCGGCACTGATCCCCGGCGCCCTGAGCACCCTTACCGGGCTGCGCCAGGACGGCCTGAAGATCGGCTCGTGCTCGGGCTACCCGAAAGTGGTGATGGACAAAGTGGTGGAGTTGGCTGCGCAGAATGGCTACGTGGCCGACCATGTAGTGGCCACCGACGAAACCCCGAACGGCCGCCCATGGCCGGCCCAGGCGCTGGCTAACGTAATCGCCCTGGGGATCGACGATGTGGCGGCCTGCGTAAAGGTCGACGACACCGTGCCGGGTATTCTCGAAGGCCGCCGTGCCGGCATGTGGACCGTGGCCCTGGTGTGCTCGGGCAATGCCTTGGGGCTGACCTGGGAAGGCTACCAGGCACTGAGCGCCGAGCAGTTGGAGAGCGAACGCCAGCGCATTCACGCGCTGTTCGCCGGCTCCCGCCCGCACTACCTGATCGACACCATCAACGATTTGCCCGAAGTGGTTGCCGACATCAACCGGCGCTTGGCCAAGGGCGAAATGCCGCAAACATCCTGACCCGGGATGGGCTCGTCGCGAGACTTTCAGCGCCTGTGAGATCGAGCGCCGCCCGCGCGGCGCTTCGCGGCGCAAGGCCGCTCCCACATCTGTTTCGGGCCAGTCACTCCTGTGAGTTCACCTCTGCCCGCCTTGTTTGTTCCATTCGATATCGAAGGCTGCGCAACTGCTTTCCACCCATCTCCAGCCGTGCATCAAGGCTGCACCCCATCCGGCACAGGGATAATTGGCCCGAAACAGATGTGGGAGCGGCCTTGCGCCGCGAAGCGCCGCGCGGGCGGCGCTCGATCTCCCCGGCGCTGAAAATAACCAGGCAAACACCTGCCAAAACCTCCCACTACTCCGGCAACTGCACCTGCGGCTTGGTCGCCGCAAAGATTGCCCAGCTCGACAAGAACAAGGCAGCGATCAACGGCCCGATCACAAACCCGTTAAGCCCAAACACCGCCAACCCGCCCAGCGTCGACACCAGGATCAGGTAGTCCGGCATGCGCGTATCCTTGCCCACCAGAATCGGCCGCAAAAGGTTATCCACCAGGCCTATCACCAGCACGCCGAACGCGGTCAGGATCGCCCCCGGCAATATCGCCCCGGTCAGCAGGAAATACGCCGCCACCGGCGCCCAGACGATGCCCGCCCCCACTGCTGGCAACAGCGACAGAAACGCCATCAGCACCGCCCACACCAGCGCGCTGGGAATATCCAGTACCCAAAAAATTAAACCGCCCAACGCGCCCTGCGTAATGGCAACCAGCACATTGCCTTTCACCGTCGCCCGCACCACGCGGTTGAACTTCAGTTGCAACCGGCGCTTCTGCTGCTCGGGCAGCGGTACTGCCAGCCGCACCCGGCGGGCGACCTCCCCGCCTTCGCGCAGGAAGAAGAACAACAAGTACGTCATGACGCCGAAGCTGACCACGAACTCGAACGTGCCCTGGCCAAAGTTGAACGCCTGGCTGGCCAGCACTTGGCTGCCCTGGGTGGCCCACTTGGTAATCTTGTCGCGCAGCCCGTCCAGGTTACCCATGCCCATGCTGTCCAGGCCCTGCTGGGCAAAGGCCGGGAGCATGTCCTTGCCGCGCTCGACATAACCGGCGATGTCCAATTGCCCACTCTCGACACGCTGGTACAGCATGGCGCCTTCCTGCACCAACAGTGCACTGGTAATGATCACCGGCAGCACCGCCACCAGCAGGCACACCAACAAGGTGGCGGCCGCGGCCAGGTTGCGCCGGCGCCCAAAGCGGATCAGCAGGTGGCGCTGCAACGGGGCGAACAGGATGCCGAGTATCACCGCCCAGAAGATCGCGCCGTAGTAAGGCAGCAAAATCCACACGAAGGCGATGGTCACCAGCGCCAGAAGCACTGCCAGGGCTCTGTTCTGTAAAGCGGCTTCGTTCATTGCATATCCTCGGGTGGCTTCTTGGATATTAGTGCTCGCCGCTTGGCCAAAAGTGCCACGGTTTCCTTGATGCAAATCAATACGTGCCTTGTCCGCCAGCTCTAGCATCCCCGCCTTTTGCCCCGGTGCGCACATGACTCCTACCGCCAAGCCCGAACTACTGGCCCCCGCCGGCACCCTCAAGACCATGCGCTACGCCTTTGCCTATGGCGCCGACGCGGTCTACGCCGGCCAGCCACGCTACAGCTTGCGGGTGCGCAACAACGAGTTCGACCATGCCAACCTGGCCTTGGGCATCCAGGAGGCACATGCGCTGGGCAAGCGCTTCTACGTAGTGGTCAACATCGCCCCGCACAATGCCAAGCTCAAGACCTTCCTCAAGGACCTGGCACCGGTGATCGAAATGGCCCCGGATGCGCTGATCATGTCCGACCCCGGCCTGATCATGCTGGTGCGCCAGCACTTCCCGCAGATGCCGGTACACCTGTCGGTGCAGGCCAACACGGTCAACTGGGCCAGCGTGCAGTTCTGGCAGCAACTGGGCCTGAGCCGGGTGATCCTGTCGCGCGAGCTGTCGCTGGAAGAGATCGAGGAAATTCGCCAACAAGTGCCAAACATGGAGCTGGAAGTGTTTGTCCATGGCGCCCTGTGCATGGCCTACTCCGGCCGCTGCCTGTTGTCGGGCTACCTCAACAAACGCGATGCCAACCAGGGCACCTGCACCAATGCCTGCCGCTGGAAGTACGACGCCACGCCGGCCACCGAGAACGCCACCGGCGACATCGTGCGCGAAGTGCAGCCGACCCTGGGCCTGGGCACACCTACCGAGCAGGTGTTCCTGCTGCAGGAAAGCAACCGCCCCGGCAGCGAAATGCCGGCATTCGAGGACGAGCACGGCACCTACATCATGAATGCCAAGGACCTGCGCGCCATCCAGCACGTCGAGCGCCTGGCCGGCATGGGCGTGCACTCGCTGAAGATCGAAGGCCGCACCAAGTCGCACTTCTACTGCGCCCGCGCGGTGCAGTCGTACCGCCAGGCCATTGACGACGCCGTGGCTGGGCGGCCGTTCGACCGCGCGCTGATGGGCAACCTGGAATCTCTGGCGCAACGTGGCTATACCGAAGGCTTCCTGCGCCGCCACGTGCACGACGAGTACCAGAACTACCAACGCGGCAACTCGGTCTCCGAACGCCAGCAGTTCGTTGGCGAGCTGACCGGTGCGCGTGTCGATGGCCTGGCCGAGGTCAAAGTGAAGAACCGCTTCGCCGTGGGCGACCATCTGGAGCTGATGACCCCGCGCGGCAATTACCACTTCGACCTGCACCGCCTGTGCGACCGCCAGCAGCAGGCCATTCAGGTGGCGCCGGGGGACGGCCATGTGGTGTACCTGCCAATCCCAGAGCAGGTCGCGCTGGACTACGCCCTGCTGATGCGCGACCTCGGTACCGACGAGGCGTCCAGCTGACAATCCTGTAATGTGCACCTCAGCCAGCTGACAGGTGCCTGCAGCGAACATCGCGCAAGCCGCTTACGCTATGCTGCGGGCCTACCGCTGGAAGGAGTGCTTCACCATGCTGCGCAAACACTTGCTGACCCTGAGCCTGCTGGCCGTCACCGGCCTGGCCCAGGCTGCCGAGACCATCGACGTCTACCGCGACCCCAACTGCGGTTGCTGCAAAGCTTGGATCAGCCACCTGCGCGACAACGGTTTCACCGTCAACGACCATGTCGAACCCAACATGAGCGCGGTCAAGCAACGCCTGGGCGTGGCGCCGCGCTTGGCGTCGTGCCACACCGGGGTGATCGACGGCAAGTTCGTCGAGGGCCACGTGCCGGCCGAGCAGGTACGCCTGCTAGCCACGCGCAGCGACCTCAAGGGCCTGGCCGTACCGGGCATGCCCATGGGCTCGCCGGGCATGGAAATGGGTGACCACAAGGATGCCTACCAGGTCATCGGCGTGACCCAGGAGGGCAAGGACAGCGTGGTCGCCAACTACTGATGCTCAGCCTGTGGGCGCTGTTCCTCAGCGCCTTCGGCGCCGCCACCCTGCTGCCGCTGCAATCGGAGGCAGTGCTGGTCGGCCTGTTGCTGCGCCAGCCCGAGGCTTGGGCGACCCTGCTGCTGGTGGCCACCCTGGGCAATGTGCTCGGTTCGGTCGTCAACTGGTTACTGGGCCGCGCCCTCGAGCACCTGCGCGACAAGCGCTGGTTCCCGTTCAGTGCAGTACAGCTGCAGCGCGCGCAGCAGCGCTACCAGCGCTGGGGGCAATGGTCGCTGCTGCTTAGCTGGGTGCCGCTGATCGGCGACCCGCTGACACTGATCGCTGGGATCATGCGCGAGCCGTTCTGGCGTTTCCTGCTGCTGGTCACCCTGGCCAAGGCCGGCCGCTATGCAGTGCTGGCGATGATCACCCTGGGCTGGTTTCACGCCTTGTAACCCCTTTCACGTTCAGCCTCGAGCGCCGCACGAGCGGCGTAGATGCTTCGCGGGCGAGCCCGCACCCACCCTACACTTCCCAGACTTGCGCCTCGGTCCAGCCCAACTCGGCAAAATCCCCTGCCCGTAACCCCGCCTCTTCCTCACAGAAAAACTCATCCAGCTGTGGCGGCCTGACCGCCGTATCACTGAGCATCGCATGCACCTGCCCACGGTGATGTACCTGGTGCTCGAACAGGTGCGCCAGCAAGCGCAGCCGCTGCTCGCGCTGCACCCGCTCGGGCCGCACGATGCTTACATAACGCCCCAGTTCGCCATCGCGCAGGCTGCGGCAATAAGCGATTAGCCGGTGGTCGGCCTGGGCCTGCTCGGCATGCAGGTCGGTACAGGTGGCAAACGGCTGTTCTGGCTCGAAGAAGCGCTCGCCATCGGGCTCGGGCTGCTCGCCACGCTGCTCGCACTCGAGCATGTGCAGGTAAAACCAGTCCACCGTCAACAGGTGGTTCAGGGTGGCCTTGATCGACGGGAAAAAGCTGCAGCGCGGGGCGACGAATTCATCCTGGGTCAATTGCAGGCAGGCCTTGTACAAGCGGTGGTTGGCCCAACCATTGTTGTAGGCCTGGGTCAGTAGATGATGCGACAACGGCTCCATGGGCGGCTCCTTTTCAGGCGAAGCGCTGCAGTTGCATCTCCCGTAGCCGGCTTAGGGTCCGTTGGTACGGGAATGCCAGATACCCTTGAGTGTAGAGGGCATCGAGCGCTACCTGTGCCTCCAGGTACAACGCCACCCGGCGGTCGTAACATTCATCGACCAGGGCAATGAAGCGGCGCACGGCATCATCCTTAGGCGACAGCGCCGGCAGTTCGCGGTCGCCCGCCACCACCCGCGCCGCACCATCCTCGGTGCCACGGGCGATGCGGCCAGCCCGCTGTTCACCGCCCAGCGCTGGAATGCCCGACACCAGGATGGCCGGGAAACGGTCGCACAGGGCCATGAATTCCATGGCTGCCAGCGGCTGTTCGCACAAATCGCTGAAGCGGCACCAGACGGCTTGCGCGCTGCGCCGCACCACCTGCACCTGCCTGGAACCAATGGCCAAGGGCTGATCGTGGCCCGCATCGCCCGGGCTGAGTTGGCGGAATACCTCGGCCAACTGGCTGCCCTGCCCCGCTTGCGCCACCCAGTAACGCTGGCGTTCGGCGCCGGGGTGCAGGCGATGGTCCTGGTCGCCGGCTACCGGCAATACCTGCATGTGCCGCTGGATGGCAGCGATGGCCGGCAAGAAACGCTGGCGATTGAAGCCGTCGCGGTAAAGCTGCTCGGGTGGCTGGTTAGAGGTGGCGACGATGACTACGCCCTGATCGAACAGCACCTGGAACAGGCGGCCGAGGATGATTGCATCACCGATGTCGTTGACGAACAGTTCGTCGAAACACAGTACGCTGATCTGCCCGGCCAGCTCCCGGGCCAGCGCCAGCAGCGGGTCGGCGGTACCGTTGAGCTGGAACAGGCGCTGGTGGACCCAGGCCATGAAGTGATGAAAGTGCTGACGCCGGCTGGGTGCGCGCAGGCACCGATGGAACTGGTCCATCAGCCAGGTCTTGCCCCGCCCGACCGGGCCCCAGAGGTAGATGCCGTGGGTGGCGCGGCCCTGCTCGACGGCTTCGAAGCAGGCCTGCAAAGCCTGAACGGCGCTGGCCTGGGCGGGGTCGGCAACGTAGCCCTGGGTGGCCAGGGCTTGCTGGTAGAGGGATTGGGGGTCGGTAGCCATGCCGTATTCTACACGTACCTTGTGGGTAATCGCCCACAGGGGCAGTGCCGCGTCAGGTGCCGTCGCCTAGGCCCACTTTGAGTAGCGCGCCGTCCTTGGCATCGGTCAGCACATACAGGTAACCATCCGGGCCCACCCGCACATCGCGAATACGCGCTTTCAGCTCACCCAGCAAACGCTCTTCATGCACCACCTTGTCGCCCTCCAACTGCAGCCGGATCAGCTCCTGGGTGGCCAATGCGCCAATGAACAGGTTGTGGTCCCAGGCCTTGAACGTCGGGCTGTCGTAGAACGCCATACCGCTGATACCCGGCGACTTTTCCCATACGTGGTGCGGGTCGACCATGCCCTGCACATGCTTGCCCTTGGCCTCAGGTATCGGCAGCAGCGAGTAGTTGATGCCGTGGGTCGCAACCGGCCAGCCGTAGTTCTTGCCGGGCTTGGGGATGTTGATTTCGTCGCCGCCACGCGGGCCGTGCTCGTGGGTCCAGAGCTTGCCGGTCCAGGGGTTGAGCGCAGCGCCTTGCTGATTGCGGTGACCGTATGACCAAATCTCGGGGCGCACGTTGTGCTTGCCGACGAAGGGGTTATCCTTGGGCACTTCGCCGTCCGCCAAAATGCGCACGATCTTGCCTTGTAGCTTGTCCAGGTCCTGGGCGGTCGGGCGCTGGTTATTCTCGCCGAGGGCGATGAACAGGTAGCCGTCGCGGTCGAATACCAGGCGCGAGCCAAAGTGATTACCCACCGACAACTTGGGCTGCTGGCGGAAGATCACGCTGAAGTTCTCTAACCGGGCACGGTCCTCGGACAACTGGCCGCGGCCGACCGCAGTACCGGCCTTGCCGTCACTGCCCTCTTCGGCGTAGGACAAATAGACGGTGCGGTCCTTGCCGAATTCCGGCGACAACACCACATCCAGCAGGCCGCCCTGGCCCTCGGCCCAGACCTTGGGCACGCCGCTGATCGGTGGGCCAACCTTGCCTTCGGCGTTGACCACCCGCAGGTTGCCAGCGCGCTCGGTCACCAGCATGTCCTTGCCGCCCGGCAGAAACGCCAAGGCCCAAGGGTTGCGCAGGCCGTCGGCCAGGGTGCTAACGATCAACGTGCCTTGTTCACTGCGAAACTGCTGCTCGGCCGCCGCCTGCGCCAGCAGGGGCAGCAGTGCAGCGGCAGTCAGGGTGGCTAGCCAGGGTGCTCGAAGCATGCACGATTCCTTTTTCCAAGCGCTTTGGACGGGGTCACGGCGCGCGCGGGTTGTCGCGCGGTGGCCGGGTGGGTTGCAGGTTCGGGGTTTGCTGCTGGCGGCGCAGGTTGTCGCCGTTGCCGATGCCGCGGTTATCCAGCGTGGGCGGGCGCTGGTAGGGGTCGGTAGACGGGCCGCGCACCGGTGGCGTGGCCGGCATGCTGCCCTGGCGGCTATTGGGGTTGGCGCGCTGGATGGGGCTGTTGTAGGGGTTGTTGTTAGCGGCAGCGAGTTGCAAGGGTGGCTCAGTGGCGGCGTGTGCAGGCAGGCACAGCGCCAGGCCGAAGGCCAGGATGGGCAATGTCGGGGTCATGCTTCACCTCCTGTACGAAAATGCCGCGCCGGGTGGGTTTGATAGCCTAAGGCGCGAGGGGTTCGCGGCAAAAGTGTGAATGCGGGTGGAGATAATTCCTGATGTTTCAGTATGCGCCTTGCTGGCTGCTTTGCTGCCCGGCACGACACATGACCGGCGGACGCAGGCCTTTTGTGGCAGCGGCTTTGTGTCGCGAAAGGGCCGCCAAGCGGCCCCAGGCTTACTGGCCCTTGTCTACCTTGTGCCGCGCCGCATACAGGCACAGCATTTCCATCGCCAGGGTCGCCCCAGCCAATGCGGTGATATCGGCATGGTCATAGGCCGGCGCCACCTCCACCAAGTCCATGCCCACCAGGTTGATACCGCGCAGCCCGCCCAAGATCTCCAGCGCCTGCAGCGTGCTCAGCCCACCACACACCGGCGTGCCGGTACCTGGCGCATAGGCCGGGTCGAGGCAGTCGATATCGAAGGTCAGGTATACCGGCCGTTCGCCCACCCGCTGGCGAATGGCCGCAATCACCGCCTCGGTGCCCTGGCGGTGCACCTGCCGGGCGTCGAGGATGGCAAAGCCCTGGCTGTCGTCATTGGTGGTGCGCAGGCCGATCTGTACTGAGCAGGCTGGGTCCACCAAGCCTTCGCGGGCGGCATGCCAGAACATGGTGCCGTGGTCGATGCGCTTGCCGTCCTCATCCGGCCAGGTGTCGCTGTGCGCATCGAAGTGGATCAGTGCCAGCGGGCCATGCCGGCGAGCATGGGCCTTGAGCAGCGGGTAGCTAATGAAGTGGTCGCCGCCCAGGGTGAGCATGGCGCAGCCGGCTGCCAGGATAGGCGCGGCATGGGCCTCGATACGGTCCGGCACCGACTGTGGGCTGCCGCTGTCGAAGGCGCAATCGCCATAATCGATCACCGCCAGGTGGTCGAACGGGTCGAACGCCCACGGCCAGTGTCGGGCCCAGGCCTGCTGCACCGAGGCGGCACGGATCGCCCGTGGGCCGAAGCGCGCGCCGGGGCGGTTGCTGGTGGCAGTATCGAACGGCACACCGCTGACCACCACATCGACGCCACGCAGGTCGCGGCTGTAGCGGCGACGGGAAAAACTGGTAATGCCGGCGTAAGTACTTTCGGCGGCGGTGCCATACAGGCTGTCACGGGTCATGGCCTGGTCGTTGTTTGCGGCTTGCTCCACGGTCGGGCTCCTGGGTCGTTATGGGTTATTGGCGGCTGCGAAAGGCGGTCCACAGGCGGTTGCGCAGGCGCAGGTCGGCCAGGGCCATGCTGCGGTCGGCATACAAGCGCTGGCGCACCGCAGCAGGCGGGTAGATGTCCGGGTCGTTGCGTACCGCGTCGTCTACCAAAGGCGTGGCGGCCTGGTTGGCATTGGCGAAGAACAGCGTGTTGGTCAGCGCGGCAACCGATTCTGGTTGCAGCATGAAGGCGATGAACGCCCGCGCCGCTTCGGGGTGCGGGGCGTCCTTGGGGATGACCAGGTTGTCCTGCCACACCAACGTGCCCTCGCGGGGGATGCGGTAGATCAGCTCGAACGGCTTGCCGGCGCGGCGCGCCTGGTCGGCGGCCATTGCGGCATCACCGTTGTAGGTCAACGCCAGGCACACACTGCCATTGGCCAGATCGCTGATTTGCCGGCCGTTGGCGACATAGCTGATCGATGGCTGCAACTGGTTCAGCAGGTTCTGCGCGGCGGCCAGGTCGGCCTTGTCCTGGCTGTAAGGGTCCTTACCCAGGTAATTCAGGGCCACGCCGATCACTTCTTGCGGTGAGTCGGGCATGGCGATGCCGCAGTCCTTCAGGCGGCTGGCGTACTCAGGCTTGAACAGCAGGTCGAGGCTGTCCAGCGGCACATCGCCCAGGCGCTGGCGTACCGCCTCCACATTCACCCCCAGGCCCAAGGTGCCCCAGGTATAGGGCACGGCATAGCGGTTACCGGGGTCGGCCTCGGCGAGCTTGGCCAGCAGGTCCTTGTCGAGGTTGCCATAGCCGGGCATAGCCTGGGCGTCCAGCGGCTGCAGGGCGTTGGCCTTGAGTGCCCGGGCCAGCAAGGCCGCCGACGGCACCACTACGTCATAGCCGCTGCGACCGGTCAGCAATTTGGTTTCTAGCACCTCGGTAGTGTCGAAGGTGTCGTAGCGCACCTTATAGCCGGTTTCCTGCTCGAAACGCTGCAGGGTTTGCGGGGCGACGTAGTCGGCCCAGCTGTAGAGGTTGACGACCTTTTCTTCAGCTTGCAGCGGCAAGGCCAGGACCAAAGACAACAGGCACAACGATCGACGCATGGCGGACACCTCGGTAAATGGCTGGATGGCGCAAGCATGGCAGCCGGGTTACATTGCAAAAATGGCAAGTTTGCAAAGCTGACATTCATCAGGAGCAATGCAATGCTCGGACAGGTACAAGACCCCGACCTGCACCTGCTGCGGCTGTTCGTCACTGTAGTCGAGGCCGGTGGCTTCAGCGCCGCACAAGGGGTGCTGGGCCTGAGCCAGCCCACGATCAGCCAGCGCATGGCGCAACTGGAGTCGCGCCTGGGCTACCGCCTGTGCAGCCGCGGCAAAAGCGGTTTCCAGCTCACGGAAAAAGGCACGTTATTGCTGGAGGCGGCCCGTGGGTTGCTGCTGAATATCGAGCAGTTCCGCCAGCAGGCCAGTGGCGTTGCCGGGCGGCTGCTGGGGGCCGTGCGCATCGGCCTGGCGGAGAGCCAGGACAAGGCGGTGAGCGTGAAACTGGCGACGGCCATTGCAGCCTTTCGCAGGCGCGAGGAGTCGGTGCAGCTGGAGCTGATCAGCGCGCCGCCGGCGCAGCTGGAACGGCTGTTGCTGGAGCAGCGGCTGGACTACGCCATCAGCTACTTCTCTGGCAACCAGGCGGCCTTCGATTACCAGCCACTGTTCGCAGAGCGGCAACGGCTGTATTGCGGTAAGGGGCATGTGCTGTTCGGCGAGGCTGGCGTTAGCCGTGAGCGCTTGCAGCAGATGGACCAGGTGCGCCACCCGTACCGGTTTCTCAAGGGTGGCGAGCCGTTCCAGAGCCAGCACAGCATGGCGATGGCGGAGCAGATCGAGAGTGTGCTGACGTTTGTTCTGTCGGGCCGGCATATTGGCTATTTGCCGTGCCATTACGCGCAGGGGTGGGAGGCCGAGGGGGTGTTGTGGGCATTAGACCCGGGGCTGGATTTTCTGGTGCCGTTTACGTTGGCACGGCACCGGGCCCAAGTGGTTGGCGAGGCACAGCAGGCGTTTGCCCAGGATTTGCTGGCAGCGTTTGCCTGAACCGGCCAATTCGCGGGTAAACCCGCTCCTACAGGGGGCTCACCAAAGCTGAAGGGGGATCAGCGGCTGGCGCTGGCAGCGGCCATCAGCTTGTTGACTTCGCTGCGCACCATGCTGGCGTATTCAGGCGGCGACATGCCGTCCAACTCAGCCCGCACCCATTCGGCCCATTTGCCCTTGCGCCGTGGCTTTTCCGCGATCAGCCGGGCCGCTTCCCCCTTGGCTTTGCCCAGGTTGTTCTGCCACATCTCGAACAGCCGGGCCTTCTCTGCCTCGATCTGCGCCCGTTCCTCGAAGCTCATGTTGGCCAGATTGAAACTCATGAAGGTACCTACCCTGTTGAAAATGGCGGCTATCTTACACCAACGCTCGGTGTACACGGCGAAGCAACTTTTTTCGCGCACAAGCATCCATTGTTCAATCCATTCCATTAACGAGGACGAGTTCATGGCCCGTAAAAACCCCGCGCTGGCCGCCAGCGATCAGATCAAGGACCAGGTATTCAGCGAATTGCAGGCGCTGATCGAAGAATCGGAAAAACTGCTGAATGAAAGCTCAGCTCTGGTGGGCGAAGAAGCAGAAACCCTTCGCGCGCAAGTCAGCCTCAAACTGAAACAGGCGCGCCAGGCAGCCGCTAGCGTGCGGGACAAAGCGCAACCGGTGGTCGAGGCAACCCAGGACTATATCGGCGGCCATCCTTGGCAAACCGTGGCCATTTCCGCAGGCTTCGGTCTGGTCATCGGCCTGCTGCTGGGCCGACGCAACTAACTGCCAGGCCGCCTAGTGTGAATCAGGCGGCTTGCGCCAGCGGGATGCCGCTGTGGAAGCGCAGTTCCTGGTCCGGTGACTGAATCAGCTCCATTTCCGCTGCACGCACCAGCTCGACCCGGCGGCCGATGTCTGCCGGGTCACCGTAGTTGTGGGCCAGCTTCAGGTAACCCTGATAGTGGCGCGCTTCGCTTTTCAGTAGCCCGTGATAGAAGCGACCCAGCTCTTCATCCAGGTGCGGTACCAGAGCGGCAAAGCGCTCGCAGCTGCGCGCCTCGATGAATGCCCCCACCACCAATGTATCCACCAGCTTGACCGGCTCGTGGGCGCGCACCAGGCGGCGCAGGCCCGAAGCATAGCGCCCTGCCGACACCGGCCGCAGCGGCACACCACGGCGCTTCATCAGGCGCAGCACCTGCTCGTGGTGCACCAGTTCCTCGCGGGCCAGGCGCGACATCATGTTGATCAGGTCAAGGTGGGTGTTGTACTTGGCGATCAAGCTCAAGGCGGTGCTGGCGGCCTTGAACTCGCAGTTTTTGTGGTCGATCAGCAAGGTTTCCTGGTCGGCGAGCGCCGCTTCGATCCAGGCGTCGGGCGTCGGGCAGCCAAGAAAGGCGTCGATTTCGGGGATCAGGGACATAAGCGTGCAACCACACAGAACGGGCAAGGCCGGCGATTATACCGGCGGAGCCGGGCGACGCCAGTGACTATGCTTGATGTGCATCAAGCGCCAGTGACGCAAGCGCCGACTATAGTCAGTCATTGGCCGTCACCTTTGAAGGGAGTTAACGCTCATGCAAGCCGTCCGCAGCATCCTCGTCGTCCTCGACCCCGAGCACGCCCACAGCCGGGCGCTAACCCGTGCCAAGCTGATTGCCGGGGTGACCGGCGCACGCCTGCACCTGCTGATGTGCGACAAAAAGCACGATCACAGCGCGCTGCTGAGCCTGCTGAGCAGCCAGCTGCATGATGACGGTTACGACAACATCACCCATGAAGAGGCCTGGCGTGGCAACCTGCACGACACCATCATCTACGTACAGCAGGCCGAGGGCTGCGAGTTGGTGATCAAGGAGCACCGCCCGGACAACCCGCTGAAAAAGGCCTTGCTCACCCCCACTGACTGGAAACTGCTACGCCAATGCCCGTGCCCCGTGCTGATGGTCAAGAGCGAACGGCCGTGGACCGGCGGCAAGATCTTGGCCGCGGTAGACGTGGGTAACCAGGACGAAGACCATCGCCGCTTACATGCGAGCATCATTGACCATGGCTATGCCATTGCCGGTTTGGCCAAGGGTGAATTGCACGTTATCAGTGCACACCCATCGCCAATGCTGTCGGCGCCGGACCCGGTGTACCAATTGAGCGAGACCATCGAAAAGCGTTATCGCGATGCTTGTGCCGCGTTCCAGGCTGAATACGGCATCGGTGAAGAGTGCCTGCATGTGGCCGAAGGGCCGGCGGACGTGCTGATTCCACATACCGAGAAACAGCTCGATGCCGTGGTGACGGTTATCGGTACGGTTTGCCGTACGGGGATTACCGGGGCATTGATCGGCAATACCTCGGAGGTGGTGCTGGATGCACTGGAAGGGGATGTGCTGGTACTTAAAAGCGAAGAAGTCATCGCGCACTTGGCGGAATTGGCCCGAGGCTGAATTCAACCTGTCAGGGCCCTAGCGCCGGCAAGCCAGCGCTAGGGCCGCGAAGCAGCCCCATTCAACAGCAACAGCTAGATCAACGCCTCCCGTACCTTCGGGTCAAGCCCGTCCTCCGCATGGGCCTCGCTCCATTCCGCCAGCTGCCGGCGCATCGCCGGCGTCCAGAAGCTTTGCAGGTGATTGCGTACCCCTTGTACCGCCAGCGCCCGGTCAGGTTCGCTGTCGAAGTAGTGGGCAATCTGGTTGGCCATCTTGACCAGGCTGTCGCTGCTCATCGGCGCACCTCGGCTTTCTCGGTTTTACGGCGCTCTTGCAGCAAGCGCCGCTGCTCGTCACTGAAGTCCTGGTAGCGTTTTTGCCACTGCGACGGCTGGAACACCTTCACCACCTCCACCGCCGTCACTTTGTATTCTGGGCAGTTGGTGGCCCAGTCGGAGTTGTCGGTGGTAATCACGTTGGCCCCCGACTCGGGGAAGTGGAACGTGGTGTACACCACCCCCGGCGCCACCCGCGCACTGACCTTGGCACGCAACACGGTCTGCCCGGCACGGCTGCCGATGCCCACCCAGTCACCGTCCTGGATGCCACGGCTTTCGGCGTCGGTTGGGTGAATTTCCAAACGGTCGGCATCATGCCAGGCAACGTTGCCGGTGCGCCGGGTCTGAGCGCCGACGTTGTACTGGCTCAGGATGCGCCCGGTGGTCAGCAGTAACGGGTAACGGGTGTTGACCTTCTCCTCGGTGGGCACGTAGCCGGTAAGCATGAAGCGCCCTTTGCCACGCACGAATTGGTCGATGTGCATGGTCGGCGTGCCGTCCGGCGCGGCGTCGTTGCACGGCCATTGCAGGCTGCCGTGGCGGTCGATTTCGGCGTAGCTGACGCGGTGGAAGGTGGGCGTCAGGCTGGCGATCTCCTGCATGATTTCGGACGGGTGGCGGTAGTTCATCGGGTAGCCCAGGGCATTGGCCAGGGCCACGGTTGCCTCCCAGTCGGCCTTGCCGGCCAGCGGTTCCATGACCTTGCGTACCCGCGAAATGCGCCGCTCGGCATTGGTGAAGGTACCGTCTTTCTCCAGGAACGAGCTGCCCGGCAGGAACACATGGGCGAACTTGGCCGTTTCGTTGAGGAAGATGTCCTGCACCACCACGCACTCCATGGCCAGCAAGGCTGCGGTAACGTGCTGGGTATTGGGGTCGCTCTGGGCAATGTCCTCGCCTTGGCAGTACAGGGCCTTGAAACTGCCGTCCAGCGCCGCCTCGAACATGTTGGGGATGCGCAGGCCGGGGTCGGGCTGCAAGGTCACGCCCCAAGCACGCTCGAACTCGGCACGCACGCCTTCGTTGGAAATGTGCCGGTAGCCCGGCAGTTCATGCGGGAACGAGCCCATGTCGCACGAGCCCTGCACGTTGTTCTGCCCGCGCAGCGGGTTCACCCCTACCCCTTCGCGGCCAATGTTGCCGGTGGCCATGGCCAGGTTGGCGATACCCATTACCGCCGTGCTGCCCTGGCTGTGCTCGGTCACACCCAGGCCGTAGTAGATGGCCGCGTTGCCGCCGGTGGCATACAGGCGGGCGGCGGCGCGGATCTGCTCGGCCGGTACGCCACACACTGGGCCAAGCACTTCAGGGGCGTTTTCTGCCAGGCTGACAAAATCGCGCCAGCGGGCGAAATCCTCGGTTTCGCAGCGGGCATCGATGAAGCTTTGGGCCAACAGGCCTTCGCTGACGATGACGTGGGCCAGGGCGTTGAGCATGGCCACGTTGGTACCTGGGCGTAGCTGCAGGTGCAGTTCGGCGCGGGCGTGGGGTGAATCGACCAGGTCGATGCGCCGAGGGTCGATCACGATCAGCCGCGCGCCTTGGCGCAGGCGGCGCTTGAGCTGCGAACCGAATACCGGGTGGGCGTCGGTGGGGTTGGCGCCGATCACCAGCACCACATCGGCCTGCATCACCGAATCGAAGCTTTGCGTACCGGCCGACTCACCCAGGGTCTGCTTCAGGCCATAGCCGGTGGGCGAATGGCACACCCGCGCACAGGTGTCGACGTTATTGTTGCCGAACGCCGTGCGCACCAGTTTCTGCACCAGGTAGGCTTCTTCGTTGGTGCAACGGCTGGAGGTGATACCGCCGATGGAATCGCGCCCGTACTTGAGCTGGATGCGGCGGAACTCGCTGGCGGCATAGGTGACCGCTTCGTCCCAGCTCACTTCCTGCCATGGGTCTTCCAGGCGCTTGCGAATCATCGGCTTGGTGATGCGGTCCGGGTGGGTAGCGTAGCCCCAGGCGAAGCGGCCCTTGACGCAGGCGTGGCCGTGGTTGGCGCCACCGTTCTTGTCCGGGACCATACGCACCAGCTGGTCGCCTTTCATCTCGGCACGGAACGAGCAGCCGACCCCGCAGTAGGCGCAGGTGGTGATGACCGCGCGCTCGGGCTGGCCCAGCTGCACCAGGCTCTTTTCTGTCAGGGTCGCCGTCGGGCAGGCCTGCACACAGGCGCCGCACGACACGCACTCGGAGGCCAGGAAGTTGTCGCCGCCCGCCGCCGCCACCCGCGATTCGAAGCCGCGCCCGGTGATGGTGAGGGCAAAGGTGCCCTGGATGTCCTCGCAAGCGCGCACACAGCGGCTGCAGACAATGCACTTGCTCGGCTCGTAATCGAAATACGGGTTGGAAACGTCCTTTTTCTCGGCCAGGTGGTTGGCGCCGTCGTAGCCGTAGCGCACCTCACGCAGGCCCACCTGGCCAGCCACGGTCTGCAGTTCGCAGTTGCCGTTGGCCGAACAGGTCAGGCAGTCCAGCGGGTGGTCGGAGATGTACAGCTCCATCACGTTGCGGCGCAGGCCGGCCAGGCGCGGGGTTTCGGTGTGCACCACCATGCCTTCGCTGACCGGGGTGGTGCAGGAGGCCGGATAGCCGCGCATGCCTTCGATTTCCACCATGCACATGCGGCACGAGCCAAAGGCTTCGAGGCTGTCGGTGGCGCACAGTTTGGGGATGCTGGTGCCGAGCATGGCCGCAGCACGCATCACCGAGGTACCAGCAGGCACACTGATGGCACGGCCATCGATGCTCAGGCTGACTTGCACCTCGCTGTCGCGGGCCGGGGTGCCCAGGTCGGTTTCGGGGTCGAAGAAATTGATCACTGCGCGGCCTCCGTGGTGGTCAGCCCAAAATCGGCGGGGAAGTACTTCAGCGCGCTGGCCACCGGGTAGGCGGTCATGCCGCCCATGGCGCACAGCGAGCCGTACTGCAGGGTGTCGCACAGGTCGCGCAGCAACAGGGCGTGGTCATGCCGCTCAGTTATGTCGCTGGTGGCGATTAGCCGGTCGACCACTTCCATGCCACGGGTAGAGCCGATGCGGCATGGGGTGCACTTACCGCAGGATTCCTCGGCGCAGAACTGCAAGGCGAAGCGCGCCATGCTAGCCATGTTGAGGGTGTCGTCGGCCACCACTACACCGCCATGGCCAAGCATCGCGCCGATAGCCGCGAACGCTTCATAGTCCAGCGGCGTATCGAAGTGGCTGGGTGGCACCCAGGCACCGAGCGGGCCACCGACCTGCGCGGCCTTCAAAGGCCGGCCACTGGCCGTGCCCCCCCCGTAGCCCTCCACCAGCTCGCGCAGGGTCAGGCCGAAGGCGCGTTCCACCAAGCCGCCTTGGCGGATGTTGCCGGCCAGCTGGAACGGCATGGTGCCCAGCGAGCGGCCCATGCCGAAGTCGCGGTAAAACGCCGCCCCCTTGGCCAGAATGACCGGTACCGAGGCCAGGGTGAGCACGTTGTGCACCAGCGTCGGCAGGCCAAACAGGCCTTGCAAGGCGGGTAGCGGTGGCTTGGCGCGGACGATGCCGCGCTTGCCTTCGATGGACTCGAGCAGTGCGGTTTCTTCACCGCAAATATAGGCACCGGCGCCCACCCGTACTTCCAGGTCGAAGGCCTGGCCGCTGCCAGCCACGTTGCTGCCGAGGTAGCCGGCGTCACGGGCGATAGCGAAGGCTTGGTCGAGCACGCGGATGGCGTCGGGGTATTCCGAACGCACATAGATGTAGCCCTTGTCGGCGCCCACCGCCAGGCCGGCGATGATCATGCCCTCGATCAGCAGGAACGGGTCGCCTTCCATCAACATGCGGTCGGCGAAGGTACCCGAGTCGCCCTCGTCGGCGTTGCATACCACGTACTTTTGCCCGGCCCCTGCGTCGCGCACGGTGCGCCACTTGATACCGGCCGGGAACGCCGCGCCACCCCGGCCGCGCAGGCCGGAATCGAGTACAGCAGCGACCACTTCGGCGCCGTCCATGGCCACGGCCGCTTCAAGCCCGGCGAAACCGCCGTGGGCACGGTAGTCGTCCAGCGACAGTGGCCGGGTGATGCCGGCGCGGGCGAACAGCAGGCGCTGCTGGGTCTTGAGGTAAGCAATGGCTTCGACCGGCCCCAACGCCAGCGAATGGCCCCCGGCGTCACCGGCCAGGGCATCGAGCAATGACGGCACGTCTGCCGGGGTGACCGGGCCGAAACCTAGGCGCCCTTGCGCGCTGTCGCACTCTAGCAGCGGCTCCAACCAGTACAGGCCGCGTGAACTGGTGCGCTGGATATCCAGCGGCAATTGGCGGCGCTCGGCCTCGCGCTGCAAGGCATCGGCGACCTGGTCGGCGCCCACGGCACGGGCTACCGAATCGCAGGGGAGGTAAACCTTCAGCATGCTGCGTCCTCCCGGCAACCGTTCACCAGCGCACGCAGGCGCTCAGGGGTCAGGCGCGCATGCACTTGGCCGTCCAGCTCCAGCGCTGGCGAACAGGCGCAAGCCCCCAGGCAGTAGACCGGGCGCAGGCTGATGGCTCCGTCGGCGCTGGTGCCATGGTCGTCCAGTGCCAGCTGTTCGCGCAGTTGCGCGGCCAGGGCCTCGGCGCCACGGCTCTGGCACGACTCGGCGCGGCATAGGCGCAGGGTGTGGCGCGCCGGCGGCGTGGTGCGGAAATCGTGGTAGAAGCTGATCACCCCGCGTACCTCTGCCAGGCTGAGGTTCAAAGCATGGGCGATTTCGGCGACGGCGGCATCGGGGATGTAGCCGATGTCGTGTTGAATGGCATGCAGGATCGGCAACAGGGCGCCGGGGGTATCCTTGTCACGGGCCAAGATGCGGTGGATCACAGGCAAGTGGAGCAGTTCGTCAGGCATTCAGCGGACCTCGGCATCACGGCGCCCGCCTTTGTTGTTGTGAGGGCGGGTATCCGGCGTGTTCTGCTGCGGCGCGCCGGCCACGTCACGGTTGCGTGGTGCCAGCGGCCTCCTCGCCTACGGCCGCGCGTCTGCGCGCACTGGTCCGAAGGCATCCTGCAAGCATGGCAGTTGTGGCGCCGGGGGGTTGCGTGCGAGCGACCAGGCGCATCCTGAAACCGACGCAGGCTGTTTCTGCATGCGGGCGTGGGCACATCCCTACACGCCCAGCTCTATTCAGCCTACATTTCCCCATCCAGCTTGACTCGTGAAATTTTTCCTGTATTTTTTCATGAAAAATAACTCTAAAAATTTCACGGCAGCCCGAATCGATGAAGATGCACGAAGAGGTTGAAGCCCTCGCGATCCTTATTCACGACCTGCGCAAATTCAAGAACCTGACCCTGGGTGAACTGGCCGAGCGCATCAACCGCTCGGTCGGCTTCCTGTCCCAGGTCGAACGCGGTGTTTCGCGCCCTACGGTGGCGGACCTCACCGCCATCAGTGAAGCGCTCGGCGTATCGACCGCGTACTTCTACAACCTGAGCAAGCCGCGCAACATCAGCTGGGTCACCCGCCCCCACGAGCGGCGCACGCTGTACCTGGAATCGGGCATTACCGATGTGCTGGCCTCGCCCACCATCGCCGGGGCGTTCTCCATGCTCGACAGCCATCTCGAGCCAGGCGCCACCAGTGGCGAGCCGTACCTGACGGACCGTTCCGAGCAAGGCTGTTTTGTGCTCGAAGGCGAACTCACGGTATGGCTGGATGACGGCGATGCCGTGACCCTGCAGGCCAATGACTGCTTCCAGCTGCAACCCCACGCGCAGTTCCGTTACGCCAACCTGACGGACAAACCCACGCGTGTGCTCTGGGTCTTCAACTGAATTCGTTCACCTCACAAGGACAAGAAGATGAGTGTCATCTTTCCGGATCTGCTAACTGAAGTGCGCGCGTTCCGCGCAAAACACCCAGAAATACGTTATGTCGACCTGATTGCACTGGATATCCCCGGGCACTTCTACGGCAAGCGCTACCCCATGGACATGCTGGAAAAAGTCGCCGCTGGCACACCGCTGAAGCTGCCGCAAAACTGCGTGCTGTTGGGCACCCAAGGAGGCCTTTACCCCATTGGTGACTACTGCTTCGCCGACGGCGACCCAGATGCCGCCCGGCGCCTGGTACCGGGTACCCTGAAACCGGTGCGCTGGGAAAAGGAAGTGATCGCCCAGATGCTCATCACCTCCGACGGCACCGCCAAGCCGATCGAGTTCGAGCCCCGTGAAGTGCTGGCCCGCGTGCTCCAGCGCCTGGCCAAACGCGGCATCCACCCGGTGGTGGCCTTCGAGCTGGAGTTCTACCTGTTCGACCGCAAGCTCGACAACGGCCTGCCGCAGTACCCACGCGACACGGCCACCGACGACCAGGACGACCAGCCGAACATGCACATCGAGCGGCTGTCGCGCTTCTCGTCGGTGCTGCACGAAATGGTCGATGGCGCCAACGAACAGGGTGTGCCGGCCAACGTCATCACGGCCGAGTTGGGCCCAGGCCAGTTCGAGATCAACTTCTCCCACAGCGACGATGCTCTGAGCGCGGCGGACTGGTCGGCGCTGTTCTGCCGCAGCACCCGCGGTATTGCGTTGAAACATGGCTACCGCGCCAGCTTCATGAGCAAACCGTACCTGGACGCACCCGGCAGCGGCATGCATGTGCACGTCAGCCTGTACGATGACGCCGGCAACAATATCCTGGCCGGTGCCGAACAGCGCAAGCTGCGCCATGCGGTGGCCGGGTGCCTGGAGCTGCTGCCCCACTGCATGCCGATTTTCGCCCCCAACCACAATGCCTACCGCCGTTACGGCGCCATGGTCAACGCAGCGAGCAAAGCCAGTTGGGGCTTCGAAGACCGCGATGCGTGCATTCGCATCCCCGAGTCCGACCCGCGCAACCTGCGCATCGAGCACCGCCTCGCCGGCGCCGATGCCAACCCGTACCTGGTACTGGCGGCCATCCTGACCGGCATGGAGCACGGCCTGGAGCGCGGCGTCGAACCTATCGCCCCGTTGAACGACAACCGCCAGAGCGGTATCGATTTCCCCAAGGATGCCCTCAGCGCCCTGGCCGCCATGCGTCACCACCCGGTGATCAACGAAGGCCTGGGTAGCGAGTTCGTGATGGTCTATTGCGAAAACAAATACCAGGAGCAACTGGACTTCATGCACCACATCGATGCCCGCGAATACCGCTGGTTCCTGTAGGTAAAGACCAAGACGCTGCCCCCTAGCGCTTCATTACAACGCGCAATATGGATTTGCCGGAGGAAGATATGCCACGTTTGCCCGTTATCGGCATTACCGCATGCACCAGCATGATTGAGCTGCATGCAACCCAGACCATCAGCGAGAAGTACGCACGCGCGGCGGCCAAGGCAGCGTGTGGGTTGCCCATCGTGATTCCCAGCCTCGCCGACCTGATGGATAGCGCCGATATTCTCGACGTGGTGGATGGGCTGATCTTCACCGGTTCGCCGTCCAACATCGAACCGCACCACTACCACGGCCCGGCCAGTGCAGCGGGCACTCATCACGACCCGCTGCGTGACGCCACCACGTTGCCGTTGATGCGTGCGGCCATCGCCGCCGGTGTGCCGGTGCTCGGCATTTGCCGTGGCTTCCAGGAAATGAACGTGGCGCTGGGCGGCACCCTGCACCAGAAAGTGCACGAGGCCGGCATGTTCATGGACCACCGCGAAGGCAAAGGGGAGCCTATCGAAAAGCAGTATGGCCCGCGTCACGCCCTGCATATCGAGCCCGGCGGCATGCTTGATCGCATGGGCTTGCCGGCGATCATCGAGGTCAATTCCATCCACGGCCAAGGCATCGATGCATTGGCCCCCGGGCTGAGGGTTGAAGCGCTGGCACCCGATGGCCTGGTGGAAGCGATTTCGGTCGAGAACAGCAAGGGCTTTGCCCTGGCCGTGCAATGGCACCCCGAGTACCAGGTCATGGATAACCCGCATTACCTGACCATCTTCCAGTCCTTTGGCAAGGCCTGCCGGCAGCGCTCGGTATTGCGCCAGCGGCTGTTGCTGTCCGCCTGAAAGACAACCGTTACCAACGACAAAAAAGTACCCGCGCAGTTCGGCTGCGCAACTTGATGGAGTGAAGTCAATGAGTGAACAGCATTCGCAGACGCTTGCCTGGCAAGCGATGAGCCGCGACCATCACCTGGCGCCGTTCAGCGATGTCCAGCAACTGGCCAAGAAAGGCCCGCGCATCATTACCTCGGCCAAGGGCGTGTACCTGTGGGACAGCGAAGGCAACAAGATTCTTGATGGCATGGCGGGCCTGTGGTGCGTGGCGGTCGGCTATGGCCGCGATGAACTGGCCGACGTCGCCAGCCAGCAGATGAAGCAGTTGCCCTACTACAACCTGTTCTTCCAGACCGCGCACCCGCCTGCGCTGGAACTGGCCAAGGCAATCGCCGATGTGGCGCCGCCAGGCATGAACCATGTGTTTTTCACCGGCTCCGGCTCCGAAGGCAATGACACCGTGCTGCGCATGGTCCGGCATTACTGGGCGCTCAAGGGCCAGAAAAACAAGAAGGTCATCATTGGCCGTATCAACGGTTACCACGGTTCCACCGTGGCCGGCGCGGGCCTGGGCGGTATGAGCGGTATGCACCAGCAAGGCGGGTTGATCCCGGATATCGTGCACATCCCGCAGCCGTATTGGTATGGCGAAGGTGGCGACATGACCGAGGCCGACTTCGGCGTGTGGGCGGCCGAACAGCTGGAGAAGAAAATTCTGGAAGTCGGCGTGGACAATGTCGCCGCCTTCATCGCCGAACCGATCCAGGGCGCTGGCGGCGTGATCATTGCGCCACAGACCTACTGGCCGAAGGTGAAGGAAATCCTCGCTAAGTACGACATCCTGTTCGTCGCCGACGAAGTGATCTGCGGCTTCGGCCGTACCGGTGAGTGGTTCGGTAGCGACTACTACGACCTCCAGCCTGACTTGATGACCATCGCCAAGGGCCTGACCTCCGGCTACATCCCCATGGGCGGTGTGATCGTGCGGGACAAAGTGGCCAAAGTGATCAGCGAAGGCGGTGACTTCAACCACGGCTTCACCTATTCCGGCCACCCGGTGGCGGCTGCGGTGGGCCTGGAGAACCTGCGCATCCTGCGGGACGAGAAGATCATCGAGCAGGTGCGCGAAACAACCGCCCCGTATCTGCAACAACGCCTGCGCGAGCTGGCCGACCACCCGCTGGTGGGCGAAGTACGCGGCCTGGGCATGCTCGGCGCGATCGAGCTGGTGAAAGACAAGGCCACCCGCGCCCGTTACCAAGGCAAAGGTGTCGGCATGATCTGCCGCCAGCACTGCTTCGACAACGGCCTGATCATGCGCGCCGTGGGCGACACCATGATCATCGCGCCGCCGCTGGTGATCAGCATTGAGGAGATCGACGAACTGGTGGAAAAAGCCCGCAAGTGCCTGGACCTGACGTACGAGGCTGTTCGCTAAGCGGCAGTTGGTTTCACTGGGGCTGCCCTGCAGCCCCTGTTTGCTTGACTGACACACAGCAAGCCCTTGAAGCATTTTGCTTTGCGAGATGAATCCTGTACTTTTCAGGGCATTATTTTCCTGTCCGAAAGTCGCGATTCAACTATGAAAGTGCACGAAGAGATCGAAGGCCTGGCCGTACTGATTCGCGACCTGCGCAAGTTCAAGGGCCTGACACTGGGCGAACTGGCCCAACGCATCGGCCGTTCGGTGGGTTTTCTTTCCCAAGTCGAACGGGGCGTATCGCGCCCAACCGTGGCCGACCTCACGGCAATCAGCGAAGAACTGGGTGTCTCCACAGCCTATTTCTACAAACTGGACAAACCCCGCGAACTCGACTGGGTCACCCGCCCTCACGAGCGTCGTACGCTTCACCTGGCCGGCGGCATCACCGACGTGCTGGCCTCCCCCACCATCACCGGCGCTTTTTCCATGCTCGATAGCCACCTTGAGCCAGGGGCCAGCAGCGGCGAAGAGTACCTTGACGACAGCTCGGAACAGGGCTGCTTCGTGCTTGAAGGCGAGCTGACCGTCTGGCTGGATGGCGGCGAGCCGGTAACGCTGCGCGCCAATGACAGTTTTCAGCTGCAACCGCACGCCAGTTTTCGCTACGCCAACCTCACCGATAAGCCTACCCGCGTGCTCTGGGTATTCAGCTAAGCGCTCGCCCCACGACATCACGCCAGTTGCTGCCACCCCTACAGGGGTGGCTTGCATCCGCCCGCCCGCCTAAAACTCCGGTTGACAATTGCGTCAAGAAAGACAACTATCCGGCCGCTTTTTCATGCGAAGTATTCTTATTAGCATTACGCTTATCACTTGAATGCTTGCATCGTCCATCGAAAAGGAGCCAATGGATGTCCGCTTGTTTTTCCCCCCCTGCCTTCAGCATTCGCCAAGCAGCGCTGGTGGTCAGCCTTTCAGGCGCGCTACTGGCCAGTGCAAATGCCAGTGCCGCGCTTGTCAGCTACAGCATCCCGGCGGGGCCGCTGGGCGCTGCCATCAACCAGTTCGCCACGGCGAGCGGGGTGATTGTCAGCTTCAGCAACGAAGAAGTCGCCGGCCTCGCTAGCCAGGGATTGCACGGCAGCTACGCGCTGGAACACGGCTTTGCGCAGCTGTTGCAAGGTACGGGCCTGCAGGTGCAGCAAGCGGGAGATAAGCACTACATGCTGGTTAGCCCCAGCCAGAATGGCACGCTGGAGCTAGCCGCCACCACCGTCTCCAGCGTGGGGCTGGGTGCCACCAGCGAAGGCACCGGCAGCTATACCACCGGCTCGGCCAACACCGCCACCGGGTTGCGCCTCTCGGCACGCGAGACACCGCAATCGGTCAGCGTGGTGACCCGGCAGCAGATCGAAGACCAGAACCTGAACGATGTTGCCCAGGTACTGGCACAAACCCCTGGCGTGGTCATCGACAGCATGGGGCCAGCCGGCAGCGACGCCAACCATATTTATGTACGCGGCTTCGAGGTTGGCAGCATACAGGTCGACGGCATCAACCGGCCCGACACCTACGGTTTTAAAGACGACCTTGCCGACATGGTGTCGTATGACCGGGTCGAGGTGGTACGCGGGGCCACGGGGCTGATGTCTGGCACCGGCGACCCCAGCGCCACCGTCAACCTGATTCGCAAGAAGCCGACGCTGGAAACGCAACGCAAGCTAACCCTGAAAGCGGGCTCGTGGGACAACTACCGCACCGAACTGGATGTGTCCGGCAAGTTGTCGGACAGCGGCAATGTGCGCGGGCGCTTCGTCGCCTCGACCACCGACAGCCAAAGCTACATCGACCGCCAGTCCCTGGAAAAGCAGGTGGCCTACGGCGTGGTGGAGTGGGACATGACCGACAGCACGATGCTGACCGTAGGTGCGCAATACCAGGAAATGGACAACGACGGCGCGGGCAACCACGGCTTCCCGATGTTCAATACCGATGGCAGCCACTTCAGCCCTTCTCGCTCATTCAACTCGGCCGCGGATTGGAGCTACCACAAGCGTCGCGCCAAGACAGTGTTCACCACCCTGGATCACCAGTTGGACAACGGCTGGCAACTGAAACTGAATGCCGAACACAGCCGACGCAGCTATGACGATGCCTTTGCCACTGCCGCCAGTGGCACCGTCAACCCCGACGGCAGTGGTATCACTACCTGGACCGGCCGCTGGGCGGGCGAGCCCCGGCAGACCTCGTTCGACCTCTCGGCTGCGGGCCCGTTCGAGCTGTTGGCCCGCGAGCACCAAGCCTACTTGGGCGCCAGCCACTACCGCGCCTACGACCGTAACAACGGTTACCCGCTGTGGTCGCTGCAGACCATCGACAACATCCACAGCTGGGACGGCTCGCTGGCGATACCGGACGCCATCCACACCAAGTCCACCGAAGATGCGCTGGATGAGACCCAGGACGGCCTGGTGGCCTCGGTGCGCTGGAGCCTGGCCGATGACTGGTCGCTGATTACTGGGGCGCGGGTGATTGACTGGCAGCGCGACGAAACCCACGAGACGCTGGCGACCGGCGCTACCAGCCGCATCTCGCGCAGCGAAACCGGGGTCGTCACCCCTTACCTCGGGCTGGTTTATGACCTCAACGAAAACTGGTCGGCCTATGCCAGCTACACCACGATCTTCAAACCGCAAAGCAACAAGGATGTCAGTGGCAACTACCTTGAACCGCTAGAGGGCGTGAACTACGAGCTGGGTATCAAAAGCGAGTTCTGGGACAAGCGCTTGACCACTGCGTTCAGTGTGTTCGAGGTGCATCAAGACAACTTGGCCGTGGCCGACGGCAGTAACCTGGCCCCCGACGGCAACCAGGCCTACCGTGCCGAATCGGGTACCAAAACCCGCGGTTTCGAGATGGAAGCAGCAGGCGAGATCCTGCCTGACTGGCAGGTATCGGCCAGCTATACGTATGCCGTCAGCAAGGACTCGGAAGGCGACCGCCTGCTAACCGAGGTGCCGCGCGATACCCTCAAACTGTTCACCAGCTATCGCCTGCAGTCACTGGCGCAGCTGAAGGTGGGCGGTGGTGTGCGCTGGCAGGGAACCGAGTACTACAAAGACGCGGGCCCCCACGGCGAAACCTTTACCCAGGGTGCCTACAGTGTGGTCGACCTGATGGCGCAATATGCTTTCACGCCGCAAACCAGCGTCTCGTTGAACCTCGACAACGTGTTTGACAAGACCTACTACACAGCCATCGGCTCACGTGGTTGGTATGGCAGCCCACGTAGCGCCACGGCCACGTTGGTGTACGCGTTCTAACATTTGCGCGGAGTTGTCGCGGTGCCGGTTGCGCTTGGGCGCCCGGGTACTTGTGCACTAGGATGGCGTATACCCACCCGGTTGACGCAGTAGCGCCAAGAGTATTCATGGAACGAAAAGCAAGCCCATCAACCGCCGCCGACTGGGTCATACGTAGCGCGCCACCTGGCAGTGTGGAACGCATCGAGGCGTGGTTCGGCGGCCATGGTTACGACCCACACCGTCACGATACCTACTCGATCGGCCGCACCCTTGTCGGCGTGCAGAGCTTTCACTACAAGGGGGTGCTGTGCCACGGCGTGCCAGGCAACACACTGGTGCTGCACCCTGATGAAGTGCATGACGGCATGGCCGGCACCGAGGTGGGCTTTCGCTACCGAATGGCCTACATCGACCCTTCGCTGATCCAGAACGTTCTCGGTGGCGAACCATTGCCTTTCATTGCTGGCGGGCTGTCCAGCGATACGCGTCTGTTCCGTGCCAGCGAGGCCTTTGTCCAGGCACTGGATCATCCGCTGGAAACACTCGAAGAGCAGGACGCGGTCTATGACCTGGCAATGGCGCTGCGTGCGGTCGGCGGCAAGCCACGTGGTCGCAAACGCTTGGACTACCGCTCGGCCGAGCGCGCCAGAGCGTTCATCATGGAGCACCTGCAACTCGGCATCACCCTGGAGATGCTCGAACAGGCCAGCGGGCGTGAGCAATGGAGCTTGTCACGGGACTTTCGGGCCCTTTACGGCACCAGCCCCTACCGCTTTGTCACGCTACGGCGCCTGGACTGTTTTCGTAGGCTGATTGTGGATGGCTTCACGCTGGTCGATGCGGCATTGGCCGCAGGCTTTCACGATCAAAGCCACATGACCCGGCACTTCACACGCACCTATGGTGTGCCGCCGTTGCGCTGGCTGGAGCGCTTGCGAGCTGCCCGCTAAGTTGCAGGATCGTACAAGAGCAGCGTGCGGTTTGTTGGATAGGCTGACGGCTCCATCAAAGAGGATCCGTCATGTCCGACATCCATCAGCAATCCGCATCACAACCCGTGAATTTGATTGAAAAAGCTTCGCTGATCGAGCAGCAGTGGAGCCCGAGGGTCGTCGCCGAAATGAATGACTACCAATTCAAGGTCGTGCGTATCGAAGGTGAGTTTATCTGGCACTCGCACCCAGAGACCGATGAAGCGTTTGTTGTGCTCGAAGGCGTCTTGCGCATCGACCTCCCAGAGGGCAGCGTGCAGGTGAACCCAGGTGAACTGTATGTCGTGCCGCGTGGCGTAGCGCATAGAACCGCGGCACAAGCGCAAGCGAAGCTGATGATGATCGAGCCGCGAGGCGTTTTGAATACAGGCCATGAAGGGGGCGCGCGAACTGCAGTGAATGACGTCTGGATCTGACTCGGCGGCACTGGGGCGGCGAACCCACCGCGGTGCATAGCACGCACTACTGACCGGGCCGACAACCGCAAAAAGGTTCATCGCACATTCCGAGCACGATGAGCCTTTTTCCATCCCTTTGCCCTAGCACATGGCCCCTTGTGCTCACTCGTTATATCCTTGCGCCACACATTCAACTTCGAAGCTGTGAATTTAACGATGGGTTTTGAACAACTAGCTGAGCTACGTGACCGCCTGCGGGCTGACAAAGAACAGGCCAAGGCCAAGAATCCGGCCCCGGCCAAGCGCAGGTCGCCGCCGCAGGCGAAGGCCCGTGAGCAGGATCCGGCGGTGGCAGCGATTTGGCCATTGCAGAAGCACTTTCCTTTGGCCTTCCCGGTCAACCCGGCCCCCAAGGTGCCCCTCAAGGAAGGTATTTTCAAGGATGCCGAGCAACACCTCGAACTGCTCGGTTTGACCCGCGAACAGCTCAAGCTGGGCATCTCGACGTGGTGCCGGGGAGCGCGATACTGGGCAAGCATGGTCGAGAATGCGCCGCGCTTGGACCTGAGCGGTCAAGCAAGCGGCAGCGTGACCGCGGCTCAGGCGTTGCATGCCAAGCAGCAAGCTTCGCGGCAACGCGGCCAGGACCGACGCAATCGTGCCAAGGCAAAAGCGCCTGTCGCCGCTCCCGCCGCCGCCGATAGCGCAGTGGTACAGCCTACTGACTGAGTTCAGTCGCTGTGCAGCGTGTCGCCCACCACGCCGATCACCAACAAGGTGGGTGGCTAGCGGATTGCCCGCGCACTCCATGAGTGCGCGATTCGCTGGCATCTCGTCATGAAATGAAAATTGGCTGACGTGCGATGAGAAGTGGCCACAGCCACTGCTGCCTTAGAGTCGGTGCACAACAAAACCGTGCCCGGAATCACGAGAGCAGCCATGAGCAGAGCCACCCGAACCAGCGACACCGCCCCCCACACCCAGCGCCCACCCGCAACCGGCCGAAAGCGTCGTGCGCGCAAGCCGGTCGAGGTGCCGGACGACACTCCGCTCGAAGCGCTGATCGGCAGCACTGCCAACCCGCCCCTGGCGGGCAATCCGCTGGTCAGCATGCGCCCGGCCGACCTGGCCAATTGGGCCGGCTGCCTGTTCAAGGCCGTGGGCACGTCGCCCCTCAAGGCTGGCGCGCATGCGGGTGGCTACCTGAAATCGCTGCGCGGCATTGTCGCTGGCCACTCCGGCATCACCCCAGACCCAAAAGACAAACGCTTCGCCGACCCCGCCTGGCAATCCAACGCCTTCCTGCGCGCACTGCTGCAGAGCTACCTGGCCGGGCAAAGTGAGCTGACCCGCTTTATCGAGTCCACCGACCTTGCCCCGCTGGAAAAAAGCCGCGCCCGGTTCATAGCCGCACTGCTGGCCGACGCCCTGGCACCGAGCAATTCACCGCTGACCAACCCGGCAGCACTGCGCAAGCTGGTGGACACTGGCGGCATGAGCCTGGCCCGGGGTATCCGCCAATTCGGCCAAGACCTGCTGAGCAACCGCGGCCTGCCGAGGCAGGTCGACAGCGCGCCGTTCAAGGTGGGGGAAAACATCGCCACGGCCAAGGGCGAAGTGGTGTTTCGCAACGACATGTTCGAGCTGCTGCAGTTCGCCGCCACTACCGAACAGGTCTATACCCGGCCTTTGGTGATGTCGCCGCCGCAAATCAACAAGTACTACGCCATCGACCTGTCGCCGGAAAAAAGCCTGATCCAGTGGATTCAGGACAGCGGCGTAAGCCTGTTCGTCATCAGTTGGCGCAACCCCACCCGCGAGCATCGCGACTGGGGCTTGTCCGATTACGCGCTGTGCCTGGACCAAGCAGTGGAGGTGGCGCGCAGAATCACCGGTAGCCCGGATGTGAACATGGGGGGCTCCTGCTCGGGCGGCATCACCCTGGCCGCCTACCTGGGCTGGCTGGCGGCCCGTGGCGAAGGCCACAAGGTAGCCAATACCAGCTGGGCCGTGTGCGTGCTCGACATGCCCTCGGCGCTGGACGACACCACCTTGGGGCTGTTCAACACCCCCGCCGCCCTGCGCGCGGCCAAGGCCAGTTCGCGGCGCAAAGGCGTGCTCAGCGGCCAGGGCATGGGCCGCATGTTCGCCTGGATGCGCCCAAACGACCTGATTTGGAGCTACTGGGTAAACAACTACCTGCTGGGCAACAAACCGCCGGCTTTCGACATCCTGGCCTGGAACAACGACACCACCCGGCTACCGGCGCAACTGCACGCCGACTACCTCGACCTGATCCAGCAAAACCCCTACAGCAACCCGGGCGCCCTGGAGATTGCTGGCGAGTCGATCGACATGACTCAGGTGAAGGTGGGCGCCTATGTGATTGGCGGCACCACCGACCACATCACCCCTTGGCAGGGCTGCTACAGCACCGCGCGGCTGTTTGGCGAGGACACCACCTACGTGCTGTCCAATGCAGGTCACTTGCAGAGCCTGGTGAACCCACCAGGCAACCCAAAGTCGTTCTACTACGCGGCGCCCGCCGCGACCGAGACCCCCGAGGCCTGGCTGCAGACCGCTGGCGAGCGCCAGCAAGGCAGCTGGTGGCCGCATTGGCGCGATTGGATCGGCCAGCGCTCGGGTGACAGCCGGGCGGCGCCGAAGAAACTCGGCTCGCGCAAGTATCCGCCCCTCTGCCCTGCGCCTGGTACCTATGTCATGGAGCGTTAAGGCTGGCCGTTTGGATTAAACGCATTCTCTGGCTAACACTTCCCCTTGCCGGGTGTGTAGAGGACTTTCACCTCCAAGTCACCAGCGAGGCCACCACAGCCAAGCTGGTTGCGCTTGCGCTTGCGTGCAACGCGCCATGCCTGGCGCACCAAAAGAAAGCCCACCGAGGCGGGCAAGGTCTATCACGTAGGGATGGCTTCAGACTGCACAAGCGAGTGTGGGCTGGGTTCCAGATACACTCTGGTGTAACGTTTGACCTCTAAGCCTGGTTTGATCCAGCGCATGACTACCGCACCCGAGGGCGACTTGTCCGCCTTCAAGATACTGTAATCCTTGAGGAACCCCGAATATTGATCGGCTTCCACATACTTGCTGGCGCAGCCATGCAGCATGAGCGTGGGGAAACATAGACTTGCGGCCAATACCCTGGTTTTCAGGCCGGATCTCCTTCCTTACGTTAGCAATGAGTCGCGTCATTTAGAAGCGCCAGGTCGCGCCCCCGCCGATGATGTGCAATGCGCTGCTGTCATAGCTGCCTGACAATGTGGTGCCTGAACGGCTCTTGGTCTGATCGACATCCATATCCCCCAACCACACCAGGGTGTAGGCAAGGTGTAGGTCCAGCCCTTCATCCACCGCGTAGTTGATACCCGCAGCTAATCGCCACGCCTCACCCATCGGGTTGTCCACGGTGCGGTCTTCGTCATCCACCGCCGAACTGTCGTATCCCAGCCCGACGCTGTACCGCCATTGAGGGGTAGCTTGGTACATCGCACCAATCGAGGCATGCCAGGTATCTTTGTATTTGCGATCAACAGTCCGACTTGTGCCGCCACCGTTGGCATCGACATCTACGCCAACATCACCGAATTCGCTCCAGTCCTGCCACCCGAGGCTGCCCAACAGCGTCCACTGCCCATCAAGCTCATGCGCAATGCTGGCTGTCACGGTCTGCGGAACGTTCAAGTCGAGCTCCAGAGCGTCGACTTCCAAGCGGCGCAATGCAGCATTGAGCAGCGGGTTGTTGATGTCGCTCAGGTGGGGGTTATCATCGAACTCGAGTTTGACCTTGCTGGTGTACGCAAGGCCGAGGCGGGTGCGCGGATTCACTTGGTAAAGCCCCCCCAGATTCACGCCCACGCCGACATCGGTGTCCTTGTATTCCAGTTGGCCATCCGGGCGGTCGGCCAGCCCCAACAGATTGTTGTTGATGGCCATCTCGGTGCGGTAGTAACCGACCATGATACGTGGGCCGATGCCGATCGACAGATCATCGGTAAACTTGTAAGCCCAGGTGGGTTGCAGCGAAACGCCAATGATCGCAGCCTCTTGCGTAAAGTAGCGGCCCGCCCAGTCATCGTCATAATCCAATGCCAGACCGAAGTTACCGTACATGCCGAATCCGACGGTAGAGCGCTCGTCGATTTGATGGCTGATGAACAGACTGGCCCCTGGCAGATATTCCAGCGAATTGCCTCCCTCGTTGCCGCCAAACTGATTGTTGCTGTCTCGGGAGAAACGCAGATTGCCAAGAATCACCTGAGCATTGGCGCTGATCTGTATGCCCTTGAGCTGAGTGATACCCGCTGGGTTGCTCATGAGTACACTCGGATCATTGGCCAAAGCGGCGGAACCTGCGTTTGCCAGGCCATTCCCTTCCTGTCCTGCTTCATAAATCAGGATCCCGCCCGCCCAGATGGGGCTGGTATGAATCGCTGTGGCGAGCGCGAGTACCGGCAGGCTCATTACGCGTACAGGCGCAATGAGCGCATAACCGGCTCGATAGCTTTTCATGATGGCTCACTCCGACTTTGGGGGCTGCAAGGTTTGCCAGCGCCTTTAATCATTGAGCGCGACAAGGTCTCGACTGAATCGAGAGCCTTGTCTGCACCCGCTAGCGATCTTGAACCATCAAGGTGTGACGATCGGGAACCAGAACTCGAAGTTGTCCATGTAACTCATCAGCTCTTCGAGCTTGCCTTCAGTCCCCTCAATCTTGATTGAGCCAGCAGTGGTTGCATCCTTGAGCGTGGTTTCTTTGAGCATCAGCTTGTTCAAGGTGTCACGGGTTAAGGAAATGGTGGCATCCGCGTTTTTGGCCTGCATGCCTTCAGTGTGATTGAGCACGCCGTTGACCATTTCAAGGGTGTACTGCTGCTTAAGATCGGTGAAGTCAAGGTTAAGCGTTATGTGCTTTTCAGCCACCTCAGGCCCTTTCAAGCGCATGGCCAGGTAGTCGAAGAACAGGTCAAGATCCATGGCCTTGACGGTGTCCGGACTAGCGGTATCCGGCGTTGGCAACTGCTTGACGCCTTCGCGCAGCTCCTTGGCTCCGGTCAGGTAGAAGTTGCGCCACGGCCCGCTTTCAGCTTGGTAGCCGAGCTGTTCCAGGGCATCGGCCTGCATGTTTTTCGCGGCCTGGTTGTTTGGCTCAGCGAATACCACGTGGTTGACCACTTCGGCCACCCAGCGGAAGTCGCCCTTGTCGTAGTACTCCTTGGCTTTTTTCAGGACTGCCTCAGAGCCGCCCATCATGTCGACGTAGCGTTTGGCTTGTTCGTCCGGTGGTAACTCCCAAAGGGTGGCGGGGTTACCGATGAACCAACCGAGATAGAGGACATACGTGGCTTTGACGTTGTGGTTAAGCGAACCGTAGTAGCCACGGTTAGAGAATCGATTGGCGATACCACTGGGTAATTTAACCTGCTCAGCGATCTCGGTCATGGTGTAACCCTTGTTCGCCAGGCGCAGGGTTTCGTCATTGATGTAGCGGTACATGTCACGCTGCGAGGACAACTGGTCGCGCACCTCTTTGTTGCCCCAAACCGGCCAGTGGTGCATGGCGTACATCACTTGGACGTCATTACCCCACATTTTCAAAGCTTCATTGAGGTACTTGGACCAAGGCAATGGCTCGCGGATTTTTGCGCCCCGAAGCGAATAAGTGTTGTGTAGCGTGTGGGTGGAATCTTCGGCAGTGTTAAGCGCTTTCTTTTCGTGAATGTAATAGAGCATTTCAGCGGGTGCTTCACTACCAGGCGCATATAAGAACTCATAGGTCAGACCATCAATGGTGCGCTTTTCGCCGGTTTTCTCAATGATGTCAGTTGGCGGGATAAGCGTCACAGTGCCGGCCGAAGTGGTGGTCCCTAACCCCGCGCCTAGCTGGCCAGTCTCGTTGGGCGGCAGCAGGTTGCCATACATGTAGCTGGCCCGGCGACTCATGGCAGTACCGGCCATTACGTTTTCGGCAACCGCATGTTCAAGGAAGCCCTTAGGTGGCGTACACCTTGACCTTGCCGGCCTTGACGTCCTCTTCGTTGATCACGCCGCGAACCCCGCCGTAGTGGTCAACGTGACTGTGAGTGTAAATCACCGCCACAACCGGCTTCTTGGGCCGATGCTTGTAATAGAGGTCAAGCGCAGCCTTGGCGGTTTCACGGGAAATCAGCGGATCGAAAATGGTGATACCTTCTTTGCCTTCCACGATGGTCATGTTGGATAGGTCGTAGTTACGCACTTGGTAAATACCGTCGGTTACCTCGAAAAGACCGGATATGTTGATAAGCTGCGACTGTCGCCAAAGGCTCGGGTTGGTGGACGCAGGTGCAGCTTGACCTTCTTTGATGAAGTTGTACTTATTCGGGTCCCAAATCATGTTACCGCTAGGGCCTTTGATCGGCTCGGTAGGAAGCGGAGCAACGAAGCCTTTATGAGCCAGTTCGAAAGAGGTTTTATCGTTAAAGGGGAGCTCTTTTAGAAGCGCGTCATTTGCAGCTTTGGTGGCATCTGTGGCGGGTTTCGGAGGTTCTTCGGCCCATGCCTGGGTGGTGAGCGCGATAGCACTCGCCAACAGAAAGGAAGAACCCAATTTCCATAGTGACGATGGCGTTTCAGACTTTTCATGAGGCGTATTCGGTTTGGCAATCAATCGCATGACAAACTCCCTTTCAAGTGATGCGCCGTACCAAAGAGGCAACTGCCAGCAAATGAAAAATCACATGAAATTAGGCACTTACACCGCGCTAGCGATTTCAGAGAGCTCCGGCGAGCACTGCCTAGTAGAAACGAGACGCAACGTTACTCAACAGAATTTTCACATTAGGCTACTTCCAAAGCCTTTCAAGCAAAAACTCTAAAAAAACGCTTGATGTCTTTCTTTTTCTTGCCAGAGGCCTCGGCCTTGCCCTTCTTGCCGCCGTTGCACTCCAAGGCCGTCGTCCACCCGCCGGCCGTGAACACTTGCTCTACGCTTTCCACCAGGTACTCATCATCGAGCCCGGTAAGCGTCCGGCGAAATCGCCTTCCAACCCCAGCTTTAAGGGCGATGGCGTCCGCGTATTTTTAAGCGGACGCAATCGCCCTTATCGCCAGGATTTCCATGCGCCAACGAAGTTCTTATCCGAAACCGTTCAAAGCCCAGGTCGTTCAGGAATGCCTGCAACCTGGCGCATCCATTTCCAGCGTCGCCATCAGCCCCGGCATCAATGCCAACTATCTCCACCCTAATTGGGGCTGCTTTGCAGCCCCAGTTTGTTTAACTGACCGGCATTAACCAAGGGGTAGGCTTTCGTGCAACCAGGCGGCCCGAGGCTTGCCGCCGTTGTCGCCCCGAGTATTCCTTGTGGCGTAGCTTGCTCCGTGCCATCGCGGGCACAAAAAAGCCCAGCATAGGCTGGGCTTTCGTGCACGCTAAGGTCGGTACCGCATAGAAGCTGTCAAATCATCGATCATTTTTTGACGAAGACCCAACAGCGTTGCTGAGACCTTTGGAATTATGGTCGCCTGGAGTGGTTCGAGAGATGGCCGTGGATTTGGCCAACCCGCGAGTGTCCTTGGAGTGAGCGACACCCGAGGTGGTGGTTCCATGACCGTTGTCGCTGTTGCGCGAACTTCCGTAATGATTGCCGCTTACCCCATGATCGCGTGTCGCCTTTCCAGCGTGATCACTCCCAAAGCCCTTACCATTTCCGCTATATCCTCCCATGCCACCTGCATGCCCACCTCCATGTCCGCCGCCGTTGCCACTACCACCATGACCGCCACCACCACCACCACCACCACCACCACCACCTTTGGCATAGGCGGAACTAATAGGGGAGATATCGGCAGGCAAAAATGCCGTCATCCCGAGTGCCAAAGCACAAGCAAACACAGCAACCACGGGTTTTCTCATTTCTATTCGCCTCCAGAGGCGCGAGGGGGTAGCTAAACTGGAGCTTCGACCTAACGCAGGCACTTAAGTTCTCGCATCCCGACAGAATGCTAACGCTTCTTTTGCTCCGCTAGTATCAATTGCCCTCGATAATAGAATGGCTATGCTGTTGACGGGGAATTGTCAAGGAATGCTCTCATGGATATGAAGATACGTGTCGCCGTAGCGCTCTCGCTGATAATGGGGGTAAGCCCTATGTTACTGGCAGACCCGGGGAAGGGAAAAGGACATGAAAAAGATGATCAACACGGCAACCAGAGGGGTCTAGACAAGAGCGACGCTTGGCACGGAGGGCCCTCCATCGACTTAGGCGGGGTGCAAGTTATCCTCAGCAACAACCGCGATTACTGGAGCCCAGGTTCCTCTCTGCCACCCGGTATTCAGAAAAATCTAGCACGCGGCAAACCTCTACCTCCTGGCATCGCCAAGAAGCTCGACAGTCGACTGATCGGACGTCTTCCACATTACGATGGCTATGAATGGCAACAAGCCGGTACTGACCTGCTGCTCGTGACAATTGCTACAGGCGTGATATATGAGGTGCTGCATAATGCACTGGATTGATAATTACTTAATTACAGCCGGATCGCAGATGGCTGGTGTGTAATTTCGGTAGTGGATAACTGTAACATCTAGATAACGTGAGTGACACTTTGTAGACGTTTCACTCACCTATTTTTCACAATCGCTCAGGCACTCTGAAATCATCCCTACGTGATAGACCTTGCCCGCTTCGGCGGGCTTTCTTTTGCCTCCGTCGTCCACCCGCTGGCCTTGAACACTTGCTCCACGCCTTCCACCAGGTACTCACCATCGAGCCCGAGCTTGAAGCCCTGAGCATCGACCTAGAGTAACTTGCCCGATAAGCGCTTACCGCCCTGCCGGGGCATCACCAACTGTCCGAGATCCGCAGCAACAGGCGGTGATTGATCTGCGCGATGAAGCCCGTGCGATCCGCGTTTATTCGATACCTAGGCGCTCTCTTGGTAAACTGTCGTCTTATCGTGGTTGATGCGGATCTGAGCTTCGCAGCTGATGGTGCCGCCTGCCTTCTTGCGGGGACTGACCGTTGCATTGGGAATCGGTACACGCCCTGATTCGCTTGGTACAAAGCACCATGCACGCGGTAAAAAACGCCCCAAAAATCCCGAAACCGGTACAGAACACGTTGAACGAAATGACTGCAAAATCAGGCTCTAACCCAGCAACCATGCGCCCTGAGCCCTCCCGCCGCTTCAGCGTTGCACCGATGATGGATTGGGCATGTTTTCCGCACAAGCCACGTAATTCATAGCCTGTGCCATCAGATCACACCATTCGTACCAATTTTTTACCATCGAACCTTTCAGAATCGAATATTCCTATTCCTCTTGACCGGAGAAACGGGCAATCTGCCTTGACTTGACGCTGGCTTGCAAAGGAAGAGCAAGGTTCATCATGAGTAAAAAGAAAAAAACAGCACCTAACCGCCACCTTGGAACGTTTCAGCTACTGGACAATCGTAACGTGGTAGGCGAGCTTAAGCTCGATGGAAAGAACACCAACGTCCGAATACATTTGGACAGTCCTATTGAGTCGCAAAACATCGTCAAAGGTACTGGGGTCTCATACGCTGGCCAACAAATAACCTTAATAGACTGCATAAGCCAACCACCTTCCTTCATTCAAACTAAAGAAGATGAATTCAGATATTATGCAAATATATTTCCCCATTATGTTGCTCTAGGCTCACATCATTTCGATCCAGACGCTAATTGCATCAAACGAATAAGCTTTCAACCCAAAGACATTTACACACTCTTCTACGATCACGACGTACTCGGACACAGGTTTTCGAAGCGCGAGGACCTTGAGGCACTATTGAAAGATGGAGCTCGAACCGTCCCCCTTGGTGAACACCCGCATTTCATATACTTCAGCGGAAAATATTGCGCCATCGAAGCCACAACATCCATCGGAAAGATCTCAGTCCATCATAGACCGGCGTTCAATACGCGTCCTCCTGCTAGCGCACATATTGATAACCGAATGTTGATCTCATTGGAGTTCCACTCACACCTCACATTCAAAGAGGCAATGGACAATCTTTTGACCCTGAACTGCTTCTTGTCTTATGTAGCGGGACGCGTACAAGGAATAAAAAACATAGAAATTGAAACCTCCATTGATGCCGACGAAACACCTAAACCCTTAGCAGTATTCGCAAGCTACGCAACAAAAACATCAGCCAAAGGTAGTCATCATAAGCCTCATGCCGGCGACATCCCTCTTAACCCAATCAACTCCCCAGATGAATTCAAACGCGTTCTAACAAGCTGGATCGATCGCCACCATGAATGGGCCGCATCCAGGTGGCGATATGTGGGATGCTTAGAAAAAGGAGATCTTTACGACATTGATAGGCTCGTAGCTGCAGCAAATATGTTTGACATACTACCTCCAGATGCCACCCCCATCCCTGCATCAATATCAGCAGAGCTTGAAAAAGCACGAAAGGAATGTCAAAAAATATTTAGGGATCTTCCAGTATCACCAGACCGAAACAGTATATTAAATTCTTTAGGACGAATTGGGAAACCTTCACTCCCTAAAAAAGTTAACTATAGAGCACAAATCGTAGCAAACCATTTCGGCAAGTCACTGCCCGAGATTTCCACAGCATGCACAACGGGTGTAAAAATTCGAAATTACTTTGTACACGGCTCATTGAATGGCATCAATTACAAAAAGATTCAACCATTGATTCCATTTTTAACCGATGCTCTTGAGTTCGTTTTTTCTGCGTCAGATTTGATTGAAGCAGGTTGGGATACTCAACAGTGGCTCGATAATCATCATGGATTCGGGCACAGTTTCAGTCGATTCCTGATACACTACAAAGAGCATAGCGATGAATTAATAAAAGCCCTTGACAGCGATACGGAACTCAGCAGCAGTGAATAGACACATACAACCCGAACTGCAGCCATATAACAAAAATTGAGCAATCAGCTGTTAGCAGGTGTTTACGCTTTTCAGCCCACTGGAATTACAGTGGCCGCTGCGCAGATCGGATTGAATGCGGCGCTGTTTACCCATCATTCCGAATATAGCCCATATAAGTGAGCCAGAGCGTGTCACAAAATCAAACATGTGCGACTCAGTTACTACAGTTAAGACTAGCCTCAGCTACCTCATGACATCGATAACAGCCTGCCTGGAAGATTTATGACCACCGACATCTGCTATGGGACGATATGCTTTTTTCACCTCGACCCGTCAGGACCAAAGTTTTTCGGTTTTTCCGAGTTTCTAACCGGACTTGCTCTTATGGTTCTTGCTTGGACAATTGGAGATGTCCGGTATCGTTTTCGAATTCGAGCGGCGCCCGTTCCACTCTTCGCAGCAACCTATTTCATTGTATGTGGGGTCGGTTTTTTGACACTGGTAACTGACCTATGGCGTGCGCAAGGCTGGCTGGTTCCAGAAGGTAAACTTCTCTCGCCGGCTTTATGGCAAGCACTCTTAGGTGGCATTTTTTTGCTAACGTTCTTAGCTTGGGCGTGGTTCGCTTTCATACGTCCACCTAAATTTGGGAGGAGCAATGCTGAACGTTTTGCTAAATCGCTTTATCGACATATCATAAAAGGGGACCCAGCCGAGCTTTCAGTAATTGCTGATGAGCTCGCGTCTTCTGCGGAAGCACTCGTAAGACATGCACCTGACAGATATAGACATGGAAAGCAGGCGGATGAATTGCCTGAAGGAAAAGTACTGCAGCGGCTGACCAATGCCGAAGGATACGCTCACGACTTACTTCTTCTCATAGCAGACAAACGTCTGTGCCGAGCCATCATCGATTCATCTCCCATAACCGCTCTCGCAATATTCGAAGAAATCAATGACCAGGGGAAATATGGCATTGCAATTGAGACATTTTCCAAAAATATCGTACGGGAGGCACTAAGCAATCCCAACTCATTCCTTTACCATGAGACAGACGCTTATGAATCTGGATTAATTGGTCACCTGAGACCGCTTAGCCAAGCTATGTTTTCCAACCCTAAAGCCATCGAGAGTATAGATTCATTACTAGACCCTGACTTGTTGGGCAAGAGAAAATGGAGTGCAGTTCAATGGGACGCATACTGCAGGTTAGTGTTAGTCGCTCTCCAGGGATACGCAGACGCGAAGATCCTTACCTATTCCCGGCCACTAAGGAGAGCAACGGACTATCTTACTTCTGCGACCTCAGATCTCTACACAGTGAACGGGTTAGCTAATAGCTACGAAAGCGAACCGGTACAAAAGCTGCAAGCAATAATGAATTTCACAAAAGAAGCCGTTAAGATTCTTGACGAACATAGCGCCCCGAAAAGAATTAACCTCCGTATAAAAGTTGCATACGGGCACCCCTATGAATCCATATATGACGACATGGCAAGCATAATTTTTGAAACAATTCATCATGCATCATGCGTTAAATCACCATGGTGGGACTGCTGGTCAATACAACACAACATGATATGGAGCAAACTACAATTCGCGCTAGCCGGCCCAGCAGGACGTGCAATCAGACATAAGCTACACCGCATAGTCTATAACGAAATCATTCAGTTGGAAAATTTCCCCAATTTCAAAAGCTCTCCAATTTTAGCTTACTGCCTTAATGTGCTGGGCTTGGTTGTTCCTAAAGGAGACTTCCAAAGAGAGTGCCGACCGCTGCACAAAGCGATCCTTGCATGGACGAAAAGAAATTACTCTAAATTACATGCTAACAACCCTCGCGTAGCTGAAGCATGCTTGCCAGATAGAATAACTTATGACGCCAAAAGCAACCAGCTTGTAAAAACATATCCAGCAGAAGGACTGAGGAATGAACCGAAATTAGTTTATCTACAGCTCGATCCAGCCAGCTAATATCAGACTCTAAAAGAGCGCCGCGGGAACCGGTGAACATGTACATCAGTGATTACCGCCAACACCTTACTTTATGCTCCAGAACCCGTAGCCTCGCAGCTTCAGCAAATTTACCCCCTAAAACAAAAGGCGCCAATTAGGTGCCTTAGGCCTAAGTGGCGCCTATGGATAGAGCGCAACGCATTAATCTATTGGCATACAATTAAATCTCCCGGTTAAATCGCCCCATCTGAAGCATACTTGCATACGATAAACTATCGGTGGGCAAACTCACCTAGGAGAAAGTCATGCACACTATCAATCTGATCATAACCCACTGCATTGAAGTTTTGCGTTGGCTGCAATATCTACAACTAGAAAAGCTGTTGCAGCTCTGAGGGTTCCCAATTCATGATCACCAGTTCGCCGGTCACCTCCGCCTTACCTTGGCGCTGATTCGTGTTGCTATAGCGGATATCCAGGTACTCGAAGTGGAAACCCTCGAAAGCTTGGCGGATGTCCGGATGGTCGTTGATGCTGACCATTACCTTGCCCTTGCACCGACGCATGAACTCGGCCATGCGCTCATACTCTTCGAAGGGAAAATCGACGCCATAACCTGCGGTCTGCCAGTACGGTGGGTCCATGTAAAAGAACGTGTGCGCTCGATCGTACCGCTCGGCGCAGGCGAGCCAGGACAGATTTTCGACGTAGGTGCAGGCGAGGCGCTGCCATGCGACGGATAGGTTCTCCTCAATGCGCAACAAGTTGATTGCCGGCCCGGTGGTCGCGGTTCCGAACGTCTGACCAGTGACCTTTCCGCCGAAGGCGTGCTGCTGCAGGTAGAAGAACCGCGCCGCTCGCTGGATGTCGGTCAAGGTTTCAGGGCGCGTCATCTTCTGCCACTCGAAGATCTGCCGGGAACTGAGCGCCCACTTGAACTGGCGCACAAACTCCTCCAGATGGTTCTGCACAACCCGGTAGAGGGTGACCAGGTCACCGTTGAGATCGTTCAGCACCTCCACTGGGGCGGGCTGGGGGCGCATGAAGAACAACGCGGCGCCGCCGGCGAATACTTCGACGTAGCATTCATGAGGGGGAAAGAGAGGGATCAAGCGGTCGGCCAGGCGGCGTTTGCCACCCATCCAAGGAATAATAGGAGAGGTCATAGGTATGCAAGTCTTTACTGTATGGATAAACAGGTGTTAGGCTCGCCGCGCTTTGTGCACAAGGCAGAGGCCACGGCTGGACTTGCAGGAAGGGTCTGCGGGTTCGGCGGGCCGGGCTGGATGTTGACGCATCTACCCGGCTCGCCTCTTTTCATTTGGTGACTTCGCGGACGTAGGCCTGGCAGGCCTGCAGTGCGATCAGTCCTCGATCACCGGTGTCGGTGATGCCGATAATTCGTTGAGCATGCGCTGGGTCAAGTCGGGCGCGTAAGGCGCCATGAACCACGCCTCCGGTGCCGGCGGCTTCTCGCATCCCACCGTCACCACCCGTGGCGGCAAAGGCTCCGGCGTCGACAAGGACTGACAGCCGCAAGTCAGCAGTAGCCAGCCTGTCACGCAGGCGATCTTGAGTCTGTTTTGCATCGTTCATCTCCTTCCAGTGTGTTTTGCCCTGCTCCTGCAGGCGATCCTCCAAGGCCTGTCGCTGACTTTTCTGCGCTGCCAACTGCTCCAGGGCTGCAGCTGCAGCCTCCTCACGTTCTCGACCGTGAGCCCGATCACTGTCCGCCAGTTGCTGAACATAACCTGCAGCCTGTTCAGCCAGCTGCTTTCCGTACTCGCTGGCCTGCCACACCCAGGCCCCTCGCCCGCCGGCATAGAGCCCGACCGCAACGGCCAGAAGGGCGATACGCCAGTTCAGCGGCATTACTGCAACACCTCAAGCGCGCGCTTGTAGAGCGCCTGGCGATCCTTCAACCCATTCAGGCCGCCATTGATACGGCGCGTGATCAGCTCGAACACCGAGTCATCGGCCTGCAGCACCTTGTCAGCCAGGGTATTAAGCCCTGCCCGCTGCCAGAACCAGCCGGCCGACAGCGAGGCGTAGACGGGCTGCTCGAGCAAGTCGGGGGTGTTGAGCAAGCGGCTGTCTCCGAACAGCGCTTCGCTGCAGGCCTCGTAGTTGTCGCGCCCGGTGATCTGGATAAGTCCACGGCCACGGTACCGCTGGCCATCGCCATCAGCCGCCGGGGTGTTGCCTAGGCGCTCCGCCAGCCGCCCGGTGTCGTACTTGGCCAGGTAGGCATCGTTACCGAGCTCTCGCACATACAGCAGCTGGCCCGACTCATGGCCGACTTGTGCAAGGAACGCAGCCATACGCCGAGGGGTGATGATCGAGTACTTGCCCATTGTTGCGTTGAGGCCGGGAACAAAAACGCCGGCTTTGCGGCCGGCGTTGGGGAGGATCTGTTGCAACTGTTGAACCGAGATAGCCATTGTTCTCTCCAGTGTGTCGGGGGGGTTAGAGCTGCTCAACCTTGAGCGGCTTGTCGTCTTTCTTTTTCTTGCCAGAGGCCTTGGCCTTGCCCTTCTTGCCGCCGTTGCACTCCACGGTCGTGGTCCACCCGCTGGCCGTGAACATCTGCTCCACGCTTTCCACCAGGTACTCGCCATCAAGCCCGACCTTGAAGCCCTGGGCATTCACCGAGCACTCCGCGAACAGGTCGTGCCGGCCCGCCATCTCCAGGCGCACACCGGCAGTGCTGCGGTTGAACGCGGCCAGCCGCGCCTTGGCGGCCTGCCTGGCTGCAGTCTCGTTGGGGTAGATATGGCGGTCGGTGTGAACTGGGGGCAGGCCCTCTGGCGATTCTTCGTTGTCCAGCTGGACCACCTTCAAAGCACCGGTCTTCTGGTCCTGATGCTGGGTTTTCACTGCCTTCTGCGTACTGCGGTCACTTAGCCGGAACTGATAGCGGGACACTTCCGTCTTGTTGACACTGATGACCTGCAGTGACTTGCCCGAAGTGCTTTTCCCGCCCTGCCGGGGCATCACCAGCAACTTGCCCTGGGCGACCTTGGCGGTGCTGTCGTACTGCCGAGCCAGGCGCGTGACAAAGTTGAAATCCGATTCGTTGCGCTGATCGATCCGCTCGACCTTCGTCGTGACCGGGCAAACCACCTCCCAGCCGTTGCGCTTGGCAATTTCAGCGACGATCTCGGACAGCGGCACATTCTCCCAACTGCCGCTACGGATGGTCTTGCCGCTGCCGCGCATATCGCTGGCCTTGCCGCGAATAGTCAGCTCATCAGGCGGTCCGGATAACTGCACCTCGTCGACCGTATAGGCGCCCATGCGCTTCAGTGGTTGCCCCTCGTAGCCCAGCAAAACCTCCACTACTCCGCCCCGAGCAGGCAGCGCAACGACCTGGTCGCGGTCATCAATGCGCAGCTCAAACTCGTCCGACTCCATGCCTGGCTTGTCTGAGATCCGCAACAGCAGCAAGCGGTCATTGATCAGCGCGGTGATGTCTTTGCGGTCCGCGATGATTCGATACGTTGGTTTCATGCTTACTCCAGAAACAGGAAGCCCCGCACGGGGCGGGGCTTCGTTACGCGTAACGCGGGGTCAGTCGAACAGCTGCAGGAGTTCGACTGCCGGCACCGACAGATCGGGCAGCAACACCAGCAGGCCGGCACGGTACGGCTGTGCCTCCCTGGCCAAATCCGGGTTGGCATCGAGCACTGCTTCGACCGTGCCATTGAGATTTCCGTAATGGTGCTGACAGATCACATCGAGCAGATCCCCGTCAGACGTTCTGCAGGTCGTTGCCATAGCTCACAAACTCCAGGTTGAAGCCCTGTTTACGGGGGATGCCACCCGCCAGCAGGTGACTTTGCTCTTCTTCAATATTGAGCAGGCACCAATCGCCCAGCACCTCGCCATAACCCGTGACCAGCTTCAATGCTTGCAGGTTGCGACCGATGCTACGCAGCACGCTCAGTTGCTTGATGCCGCCCTTGTGGTGGGGGAAGATCGCACCCTTAAGTGTGATCTTTTCCTCACCCAAGCCAACTGCCTGCTGGGCCACACTTCGGCGCAGACGCTCCTGGCCAGCCCAACGGAACGAGGTCTGACGCCGCAACTCGTCAAATGCTGCCGTGCCCAGGTTGAAGTAATACGGCTGCTTCTTTGGGTCGTGTGGCTGGATGATCAGGAGGTGCGGGTATGGCGCAACCGACTCAGGTAGCGGAGTGGCAGAGCGCAATAGGCCGCCGGTAGGCAACACATTGGACAGCGACGGACTGACCAACCCCGCCACTCGGCCGGCCTGGGCCGTGACCTTGGCCGCCATCTGCTTGAAGGTGCCGAGCCGCTCCTGTACCTGAGCGGCGCCGGTGACTGCTCGGCTATACATCGACGCCACCTGCCCCACCTGAGACTGTGCCACGTTGATACTGCGCACTATCCGGCCAAGCTTCGCACCCGCCTCAGGCCCCACGAATGGAATGTTTTCCAGCTCCGACGCGGCACCCGTGATGCTGCCGACCGCGCTATTGAGTGGGGACAGCATGCCGTCCACCCCCTTGCGACCGGCCTCACCCGCTGAAACCAGTCCGGACAGGGAGGACTCCAGCTGCTCCATGTAGGCCATAGGCCCTCCTTAAACATGCGGTTGATCGAACAGTTGAGCCGAAGTCATGCGCGCTGATGCTTCGCGCTGCCATGCCTCAAACAGCTGGCGCAGTGGCGACTCGATTTCACGGACAACCTGCGACGGGTCTTTCACATCGCCCTGCACATCGATCTTGATGTTGGGCGAGAACGAAAACGCCTGATCCACCTTCGGCGCCGATACCGCACCAGGCGCAGCCACTTTGGCTGGTTGAGCCACTTCGGGCATCCGAGGTGGCACGGGTGCCGACTTGGCCACCATGTCCCGCACCACATCACCGAAACCGGCCGGCAAGGCTGCCAACTGGGGGACAGCTGGCGGTGACGCACGATCAGCGGCGGGCCTACGCTCGCTGCTGTTGATCATCACAGGCGCCGGTGCCGATTTAGCCGGAACCTCGCGCACCGTTTCGCCCAGCTTCACCGGCGACGTTGCCGGCGCCGGTTGCGGTTGGGCTTGCGGTGGCACCAGGCCTGCGCCGGGGAAATGCACCTTGTTGGCCGTCAACGCCGGCAACAGGTACGGGTCCTTGGACTCGGGGTCGCGCGGGTCGTACGACACCGCAGGCTCAGTCGGCGCCGGTGCAGACACGGCTCGCACTGAGCTGCCTAGCTTCGGTGCTTCCTGCAGCACAGGTTCAGGCATAGGGTCAGGCTGCGCCAGGGGCCGCACCAGCGGCGCACCAGGGAAGCGAACCTTACTTGCCGTCAATGCCGGGACCAGATACGGGTCCCTGGACGCCGGGTCGACCGGGTCATACGACACTTCAGGCTCGACCGGGGTCGGAGTGGCCACGGCTTTTACCGTGTCGCCCAACCTCGGCAGTTCCTGCAGCGCCGGTGCCGGTTCAGGCTCGACTGCTGGCTCAGGTTGTACCGGAGCCGAAACGGCCTCGGCTCGCACCGTCTTGCCCAGTTTCGCTGGCGGCTCCTGCGCGATCGGCACGCCTTCGGCTTGAGGCGCCGGTTGCGCCGGCGGCCGTACAAGTGGCGCACCAGGGAAACGCACCTTGCTGGCCGTCAGCGCGGGCACCAGGTACGGATCTTTGGGCGCCGGGTCGAGCGGGTCATACGACACTTCAGGCTCAGCCGGGGTCGGGGTGGCCACGGCTCGCACCGTGTCGCCCAACCTCGGCAGTTCCTGCTCGATCGGCTCGACCTCAGGTTGAGGTTCGGGCTGCGCCGGTGGCCGCACCAGAGGCGCACCTGGGAAACGGACCTTGTTGGCCGTCAGCGCGGGCACCAGGTAAGGATCTTTAGACGCCGGGTTGAGCGGTTCATACGACACCTCAGGCTCGGCTGGCACGTTGCGCACCGTGTCACCTAGTGCCGGTACCGGCGCCGCCGGCACTGACCGGGTGGCAGGTTCACGGTTGTCGATCACTATCGGCGCTAAGACAGCAGCCTTTGCCGCTGCTGGTAACGGGGCCGAGGTATCAACCTTGGGGGTTGGCTTGTCCTTTTGAGCCGGTGCCAGGGATACACGTACCGCCTCCTCAGGCGCTGGCGGACTTTCCGGCTTCGCCCTGGCTTCGAGCTCGGGTTGCTCATCGCCAAACCAGCGCTTGCCCAGCCACCCGCCGAGCGACTCGCCACCCATTCCACCCAGTACAGCACCGATGGCGCCGCCTACTGCCGTCCCTATGACCGGTACCACCGATCCAATGGCCGCTCCAGCAGCCGCGCCTGCGAGTGTTCCCGCAAGGCTGCCAGCTGCACCTCCGTACCCCTCTGCCTTCTCATCTTGAGAACTGGCATTCATCGCGACATCGATCGCAGCGGCACCGGCGTCCACCACATTCCCACCAGGCAGTCGCTTGGCAAGACGCGTAACGCCACGCACCGAGCGAGCAACCCTGCCCAAATCTTCAACCCCGGTCACCACCTTCGGCGCAGCAGCAGGAATAGCTGGCTTCACCGGTGGCGGCTTAGGGGCCTCAACTTTCACACCGGACCGGGCTGGGGGCGCTTGCCTTGCCTCTCGTCTGCGAGCCCGACGCCGGGCTCTACGACTACCACGGGCAGGTGCTGCAGGCGCGCTGTTTGTGACGCTACTGCCGATCCCGCTGAATGCATCGGTATTGACCACGAACACCCGCTGCGTATCATCCCTGCCTGCTAGCGAGTCGTTCGCAGGCGCCGCATCCGTCGGCGTTGCTCCAAACACCTTACCCAGCAGGCCAAGGCCGGTATCGACCACTTTGCTGCCCGTCTTAGGCAGCTCAATGGGCGTACGATCGCCACGCCCTGCCCGGCCGGCCATCCTCTCCAGGCCTCGACCTCGCGCGAGATTCAACACACCACGCCCGATCTTGAACGCGCTGGACGCAGTCTTGAGTGCGAGGATGGCCGCCACGGTGCCGGTAATGCCCGCGACGATAGCCGGGAAGCTGTCAGACAGCGAGGTGATGCCACGGGCGACCGCTGTCAGGCCTTTCGCCGCCATATCAGTTGCAGGACGGATAGCGTCGCCAATGCTGCGCATTGCGTCGTCAGCCGCCTGGACCGTCTCGGCCCACTGCTGCGCCGAGGTTTCACGGCGCTCGGCCAGGTTTTTGTCGAGGATGCCCGAAGCCTTTTGCGAGTCGGCCTTGAGTTCCTCATACAGCCCCCTGTTCTGCCCATAAGCAGTGAGCGCCGCCTTGACCTGCATGTCGGCGAAGATGTCGCCGGTGCGCAGGGTCTTTTCCAGAGCGTCCAGTGCAGCCTTGGCTTTTTCGGGGTCGACTTCCTTGTCGATTTTGGCCTTGGCCGCCTCGATCTTCTTAGCCTTCGCGGGGTCGGTCGCCTCGACGTACTTCATGGCCAGGGCCATGGACGCCTCAATGACGTTCATGCCCTTCTGCAGGCCGGTGTTGAGCGAGCCCTGATAATCAATGCCAGCGTCCTTGTAGGCCTTGACCACGTCGCTGGAACCGATCTTCTCCATCCAGTTCTTGAAGTTGTTCGCCGCTTCGTCCGAACTGCCGGCGGTCTTCATCTGGACTTGCAGCATCGAGCCGAGCGAGGTCACCGCGTCTAGCCCGGTGATCCCGTTTTTCTCCATGCCGGCCAGCAGTTGCGGGAACCACTTGGCCATGTCGCTGGCCTCGAAGCTGCCCGCCTGGCCTTGGTAGGCAATAGCCTCCAGCGCCTGCTGCATGACCTTCGGATCGTTGATTTTGGCGTTCTGCTGCAGCGCCTGGATCATCGACGCGGTGTCGACACCCGAAGACCCCTGGCCAATCGCGAACTTGGCCGCGACCGGCGCATAGGACAGCGCCTTGTCCAGCTCCATACCTGCGCCGACCAGCTGGTTGACCAGGTCAGCCACATCGTTGCGTGACATCCCTGTGTCTTTGGCTGTGTCGATCACCGTCCGTGTAAGCTGCCGCTCCTCCGGCTTGTTGACGATGTCGGCCTTGATCGCAATGTCACGGATGACCGCTTGATAATTCGCGCTGATCATAGTCGGCACTGCGGCCATGCCCGTGGCAACCACAGCCTGGCCAATGTTCGACTTCAGCGAGGCCTTGCCCGCCTGCAGCTGCTGGTGACCCTTGAGTTGCAGATCGGCGCTCTTCGCCTCACGCCCCAGCCGCTGATACTCGCGGCTTAGGCGACCAACCTCGACGCCCTGCTTGCGCAAGGCATCCAGATTGCTGTCCAGCTTGCGGAGCAGCTTGTCTGCACCTGCCGCGCCGCTGTCGTGCGCGCGCTTCCACTCTTCGCGCAGCTTGATGGTTTCGCCAATGGTGCTCTTCAGCACCTTGGCCCTGTTGCCTTTGGCCTCCAGTTTCTGGATGCCGTTCTCGACCGTCTTGAACGCTGCACCTACCGATGAGGCGACAGCGCCCCCGATCACCAGCGATAACGCTAGCCTGCTTGCCATCGGTGCCCCCTATGCAAGCTCAATCCGTAAGCCACCAAACCATGTCCGCGTAGGACATGGTGAGGATCTCTGCGGCGGAGAAATTCAACTCGGCCGCAAGTCGCTTGGCTGCTTGCTTCTGCGTGGCCGGATTAAAGCTCGTCGTCTCGCACCAAAAAGTTGTAACCGGTCGCCAGGCGGTTGTAGTCCTTGTAGGTGAGGCCCTCCAGGTCTTTGACGTGAACATCGGCCAGGGAGGCAAACAGGTTCAGCTCGCGCTGCTCGTCGTCACCGTCCGAGGTTTGGGTCGAATTGCGAATATCACGCACGGTCGGCGCCCGCAGGGAAATGGTGTCCTGCTGGACACCGTTGAACTGGGCCGGGCTGGTCAGCGTTACGGTGACGCGGTCAGCTTCCAGTTTGATGAACTTTGGCAGTGGCTTGGCCATGGTGTTGTGTCCTTGTTTCGAAGAGGGAGGTAAAAAGGTCAGGAGGGGCTACAGGCCGAGGTCTCGGCGCTGGCCGGCGAGCTGGTCGACGCCATTGATGACGCGCTTCATGCCGGCCGGGTCGATCTCGTAGATGACCTCGCCGCCGACCTCCAGCTTGTAATAGGTCAAGGCCACAGCGTGCTTCAGCTCGGCCTTGTCGCCTGGCTTCCAATCGCCCATATCCAGCTCTTTCAGGGTGCCGCGCTGGGTGACGATGACTGCCTTTGTTTCACCTTTCTGGCCCTTGAACGAGCCACGGAAAGTGCCGTTGAAAGCGTTGCCGTCAGCCAGGCCGAAGAACTTCAGTGACTCTTTACGCACGCCAGTGGTGGTGAAGTTGGACTCCATCTTCTCCATGCCCACGTCCATCTCGATAGGCATGTCCATGCCACCCGGGCGGTGCTCTTCCATCTTGAGTGTGAGCTTGGGCAAGGTCAGGCTGGGCACGTCGCCCTGGAAGCTGACCCCATCCACAAACAGGTTCATGTTGGCCAGAATTTCGGGAATCATTGCCATGTGATGCGCTCCTTACGCGACTTGGTCGAGGACTTCGGTCAACCACTGGTTGGTGACTTCGATGCGGAAGTTCGGGTTTTCCGCCGGCGGAACGTCGGTGAAGCGGATGTTCCAGTACACCTTGCCCTGCTCCAGCTGGCTGGCCGAGTTGAGCACTGGGTCCGCGTAGACCTCGAAGTTGATGATTGCGCCCTGGGCTTTCAGATCGCGCATGAAGGCTTGCAGGCCCTCGGTCACATCGCGGATGTAGGTCGAGGTAATGCCCCGGTCCACCGCCCACTTGTGGCCGTACAGGATCGCGTCCATGACCATGTCCATGGTCCTCACGCGGGTGACGAACGCCCATTTAGAATCGCTCGACAGCGTGCGGTTGCCCCACAGACGGAAACCGTCGTCGCGGATGATGGTCGCGATATTGGCGTTATTGAGCAGGTTGGCCCGACAAGTCTCGTCGCCGTCCAGGTACTCGATTGCGCGGGTGGTGCCGGTGATGCCGACAAACTCCTTGTTCGACGGCGACGACCAGAAACCGTATTCGCTATCGGTGTAAGCAAACATGCCCGCCGCCCAGGCCGAGGCCGGCGCGTCTACCGTCGCACCAGAGGCGCCGGAAGTGGTGTCCCAGAACTGCACACCTGGATCGACCATGTACAGGCGCTTGGAGCCGAACAGCTTGGCGTAGGTGGTGGCCGCTTCGTCAGTGGTGCCGGGGCCGTCGATGATGCCGATGGCGCGCAGCTTGCCAGCAATCGAATCCATGGCCGTAGCCACCGCCTGGGTTGCACTGTGCTTCGGCGCAACGATCAATCGCGGCTGCGCATTGAAACGGCTCTTACCATCGAGCAGCGCCTGCAGGCCAGTACGCTTGCCGCTGGCCTGCACGCCGCCAATGATCCCGGAAGTCTGCGCCGCCGGGTCGACCACCTTGGCCACGCCGGTGGCGACAATCACCGCCTTGGAGCGGGCATAGATGGCCTGGCAGGCCTTGGTGATGGCCGAGGCCGCGCCGAATGCGGCGACCGCCTCGCGCTCGTTGGTGATCAGTACCAGGTCGCCGGCCTTGGCCGTGGCGCCGGCGCCTTCTGTGAAGGTGTCGACCAAGCCAATGATCGAGGACGATGGCAGCGAGACGTTGCGCGCGCCGGTGTCGACGTTCGTTACGGTAACGCCGTGAAAGAATCCAGCCATTTGAGACTCCAGAAAGCACAGGGCCGCGTCATGCGCGGCCCGAGGGGTGGGAAAAGGAAACTGTCAGTGCTGCAGGATCTGCAGCACCTGTACCAGCAGCGCCACGGTCAAGCAGGCCACCAGCGGGCAGAAGAAGTCGAGGCGACCGTCTACAGTCCATCGCCAGATGCGCAGGCCGTCGTACCAGCGCAGGTTGGCCAGATGTACCGACTCGACGTGCGCCAGGTTGCGCTCGCCTTGGGTGTACTCGCGTCCGGCGAAAAAGAAGATGCCGGCAGCGGCGCCGGCCCAGTGACCAGCGGGAACGCCCAGCCAGGCCAGGACGCCCCACAGGGCGACCATGATCAGCAGCGCCGCCAGGACGTGCTCGAAGTGGGTTCGATTCATGCGTGCCCTCCAGGCACAAAAAAAGCCGCTTAGCGGCCCATGGGGTTACGGGGTGGGAACTGGCTTAAACGTCGAGGCCGAGGCCCTGCACGCTCTCCTTGATCGCTGCAATGGCCACGTCGGCAATGGCCTCGGCTTCCGCGTGGGTTGTCGCTTTCTGCACGTCCTGTTTGCCCTTGAGGCGCAAGGCGCGAAGGCTCAGCAACGCATCGTCCCAAGCCTTAGCCTTGGCCAGAATGCTGTCGGCGGCCTCCTGCGGCTCCAGCCCTGCAGCATCAGCCCAGGCCTTCACATAGGCCGGCGTGTCGCCGGCGTAACCGGCCTGCTGGAACGCGCGGGCCTCGTCCGCCGCGCGCTGATGCTCCAGGGCACGCAGCGGGTCGTTGATCACCGACGCGCGAGCCACATCGGCCGCTTGGTCGATCTGCATGGCAGCCACCAGCAAGGCCGCGCCCACGGGCAGGGCTTCATAGTTGTAGCCGGCAAGGAACGCGCCGCCAAAGTCGACGCTCAAGTTACGGGTTTGCATGGGGTGTACTCCGAATTACAGGGAAGCGAGGTTAGACATGACATGGCCCAGGTCTTTCACCAGGGCGCCGGCGGCCACGTTGCTGACGTAGCGACCAGCGAAACCGCTTGGGAACGATACGTTGGTGGTCGCCAGAACCACGCTGCTCGACGTAACGCCGATGAAGTTGCCGAACCAGTCCGCAGCCATGGTGACGGCCACGTTTTCCAGGGACACGTTGAAGACGGTCGGCACGTTCACGCTAGAGAAACCACGGAAGAACGAGCCGGCACGGGCGTTGTTCGGCGCCGGGTTTAGCCCTGCAGGCGACGGCAAGTAGATATCCATGTCTCGAATCGAAATCAGATTCGACGCGAGGTACATGTTGAAGCCGGTCATGTTGGTGGTGGTGACGCTGTTGGCATCAGTACTGGTGACGTACTTGGGCTTGAGCTTCGGCCGTACACCGTTTTTCGCTACCCCGATCATGATCAGCACCGAGTTCAGCGAGCCGATACCGGCCGGCATGTCGTAGTCGTCCATGATGTACGCCGTGCAGACGCCGCTGGGCGGGGTAACCGCGATAGCCTTGTTGATGGTCTTGAACGGCTCGGCCTGGGTGCCCTTGTTGGTGTCCAGACCGTTGACCGGGTCGACATACCAAGAGCGCGAGGTTTCTGGCGCTGCGGCGATAGCGGCCGCGACAGCAGCATCAATGCCCGCCTTTCGGGTTTGGAAATAGGAAAGCAGCGAGTTGGTTTGCGTGACCAGGTTGGCTACATCAGATTCGAGACTCATGGGGTCTTATGCTCCAAAGGTGTTTTTGCTTACGAGGGTTTGCAGCGCAATGACGGCCGCTGCGTTACAGATTGAAAGGCTCAACAAGCCTTCACGGTCGTTGTCTTGGCGAAGCTCTACGGCTTGCAGGCGCTGCGTATGGTTGTCGAGAACCACACCAGCCCGGCGCGATACCTCGCCCTGGGCGTCCAACTGGTCCTGCTGCTGCAGGCCACGCAACTGATCAGCAATCACTGCAGCGGCATTGCTGGTGACGCCGCTGGCCAGGCCTTCGCGGTCGGCATCTTGCCGGCGCTCCACGTCCGACATGCGCGACAGCAAGCGGGAAAGCTGCTCCCCCGCCACGCGCTGCCACTGGCCTTGCTGGTCGAGCTGATCCTGTCGCTGCAGGCCGCGCAGCTGCTCGGCAATCAATGCCTGCGCCTGCGCAGCCAGCGGCCCGGCCAAGCTCAGGCTCAGGCCGGCCTCGTTGCTGACAATCGTCACGCTATCCGCCGGCAGCGCTGCCAGCGAAAGGTCGTAGGCCAGCAGCAAGTCGGTATCCGCCGACTTGTAGGCCAGTGGGGTGGATGAATCGGACCACACCGCCAACAGGGTGCCGTCGCTCAGCAGAAAGCCGATTTCCCGCACCCAAAAAGCGCGGTCGCCATCGGCAAGGGCGGTCAGGTGTAGCAAGGTGCTGCTCAGGCGCTCGCCGCCGGCAATCGGATACTTGGCCGTTTGCGCAACCAGGCTTTTCTGGTCGGCTGACGGCGTGTAGCCGGATGTGCCAAGGGCAATGTGGGTGATCTGCGCCGCGATGCCGGTGTTATCGGCCCGCAGGATCGCCGCCAGCCCCGCCTTGGTGATCACAGGTTGTAACGGGGTACTCATAGAACAGCCTCCATCGTGGTACGCACGACGACTAGGGCACGGGTCGCACTGGCGACCACAAAGCCCGACTCAGCGTTGATCGGAACGCCCAGGGCCTCGACAGAGCGCCGAGACACGCCGAACGACCGGGTGGCATTGGCGAACTGCAGGCCCTGCACTGCAACGTCGATCTGCACCGCCTGGGCATTCACAGTCAGGCGCTGCAGGCCGCGCGCTCGGCTGGCATTGGCAAACAGCAGGCCGCCGTCAAAGCGCGCGCCAAGGCGAAACTCGTAGTGGCTGCGCTCGTTCTTTGCCGCGTCGACCAGGGCGCGCAGACGCGCCCCAAGCTGCGGCGAAATAATCGAGCCCTCCCCCTCGCGGTTCTCGTTCGCCCAGGCCGTGACCTGAAACGTGTACGGGGCCGCGTTCGGGATCTGGTGCCATTCCTTGAAATCCGCATTGACCCGCACCGCCTTAAGCACCCGCCGGATCGCCCCGACGGTGCCCTTGGTCTTGTGAACCGGAATCGCCTCGCGGACCAGCTCGCGGCGCTGGGCGTTGTTGTTGGCCGCCTCCCAGCCCTCTACCTTCCAGGCCCAACCGAGCCACGGCAGGAAGTCAGGCGGGCAGCGCGTCGAGTCGGCAATGCCCCGGATGATTTCCGGGTCAATACCTTGCTCGCTGGCCGCCTCCAGCGAGCGCTCCAGCAGCGTGGCGTTATGCGGCAGCAGGCTCACGTGGCCACCTGCGTGGTCAGCATGATTGACGTGCAGTTGGGGTAATGCCGCTTGTCACACGCGATACCTGCAGTCGGGTGCACCAGGTCAACCTGGCTAATGCCCGTTACGTGTAACGCTGCATAGATCGCTGACAGCGGCAACTGCCCCTCCAGGCTTCGCGCCTCGGCAATGGCCGCGTCCAGGCCTTTGCGGGCAGTCGCTTTGACCACCGCCGGATCTGGCCCGGCTTCGACGTGCAGGACGGCCTGCACCTTGAAGTCGGTCGGTGCGCCCGTCTGCACGCGCGGTCGGTCGGTGACCGGCCGCACGCTCTCGGCCGACAACGCCGCCTGTACCGTGGCCACCAGTTGGGCCGGCAGCGAAGTGCTATCCAGCCTTGGCAGAATGGCCAGCGACACGTCGCCGGGCAGTGGCTTATCCAGTCCGGCGTCGTAGTCACAGACCACCACAATGGCCCCGGCCGGCAGCAACGCTTTAACTGCGGCGTCGAGCGCCACCCCGGAAAACCGGGGCGAATCGACCGACACGTTGGCCAACTCGGCCGAGGCGGTCAGGCCGTGGTACTCATATGCGCCACGGCTGCCGGCAACGGACAGCGCCTCAAGCGACAGCCGCGTGCGATAGCGCAGCGCCTCGTCGTCTTCCATAACGGCCTCCACCGGCGGCACCGCATCAGGATCGGCCGCGCGAATGGTCAACCGCTGCACACCGTAATCGGCGGCGCGGTTGTCCAGGTCGGCACGCTTGGCATAAGCCAACAAGCTGGCCTTGGCCGCCGAGTTGACCCGCGCCCGCATCAGCAGCTCGCGGTAGGCCATGACCTCCATCAGCTTGACGACCGGTTCAGACTCCAACAGCGCCGTCCACTGGTCGCCCATATGGCTGCGGAAAATGCCTACGATCTCCTGATACAGCGTCTCAAAGTCCAGGGTTTCCACCACATCGGGCGGGGGTAGCAAAGACAGGTCAATCATGCACTCACCTCCACGACGGCCGAGTTGCCCAGGTACTGGCCTGTCAGCTCCAGACCAATCTGGCCATCAAGCACGGAAACCACCTTGACGCGCTCCAGCTGCACGCGCGGCTCCCAGCGGCCCAAGGCGCGGGCCACCTCGGCCTGCACGGCGCTTTTCCAGCCCTCATTAACCGGCAGGTCGACAAAGCGGCGCAGGTTGCTGCCGTACTCCGGCCGCATGCGTCGGCTACCCAAGGGGGTGGTCAGAATGTCCTCAATCGACTGTTTCAGATGATCGAGGCCCGAAAGCGGCTGGCCGGTTCGCCGGTCCACGCCAATCATGGTTAGCAGTCCAGGCGCTGCAGGTCGGCGTGGCCACCCAGGAACGCCAGCGCCTCGTCGTCGTCGGCCTGGACGGTCACGCGGCCAGCCAGCACCTTCAACTCGCGCAGGTCGTCGCCGGCCTGCAGGAACAGCGAGCGCGAGGTGTAGGCGCTGTCGGCAAAGGTCACGCCAGTTACAGCTGCGGGATCGCCCGCATCCGCCGCCGCGTCAGTCGCGGCGGTTTTCTTAACTGCCATAAGTGATGCTCCAGAAAAGACAAAGCCCGCGAGAGCGGGCTGTCAGTGTTTGTGATTGGCGGTGTTGCCGCCGGTGTCGATGATTTTCCCGAGGCCGAAAATGTCGCCCGTTACGCGTAACGGCCCGTCGATCTGCACGGAGCCCTGCAGGGTGATCATGGCCGCCTTAGCCGTGATGCTCTCGGCCTCGGCGCTGATTGCGGTCGACTTGGCGGTGATCGCGTCGTCGGTGACCACCGCCTTGCTGCTGCCGACCTCGATGTTAACCGTGCCGGTGGGGAGCTTGATGGTGTAGCTATTGGCCGCCCAGTCGTAGACCAGGGACCCACCATCATCGAAACGCCACACCTCGACATGGTCGCGGTTGTCCGGACGCTCGCCGGCGTTGCCGTACAGGCCCGGAATGAAAGTACCCTGAGCAGGGTCGCCGCTAGGGCTGACCAACGCGCCCTGCTCTCCCAGGCTCGGTGCTCGCCAGTGTCGCGCCTTGCCAGCAGCCAACGAATGCCAACGCACCCAGGCACTGCTCCAGCCGGTACCGTCCGACATGCGCAGCTTGCCAGCGTCCAGGTCGATCGCCACGACATAGCCCTTGATTATCACGCCGGCCAACATGCGGTCGTGCTCGGCGCTCGCGTAACTCACTCCAGGGTCTCAGGTGATTGGTAGTGATGCTCGTTGCCCTGACCAGCGTCAGGATCGAAGGCGACGACCAGCGGGCCGGGCTCTCGGGGCCACGGCCACTCCTCCTCTCCGAGATAGATCACCTGCGTCCACTCAACCACCCAGACCGCGTAACTATCCAGCTCGGGGCGGCTCCAGTCCCGCTCTGCCCTTACGAACTGGGCAAACTCGACGGCTAAGCCCCATGACTGCATCCGTAGCAGTACCGCCAGCTGTGCCGCAGCGAAAGCGACCACATGCAAGCAGTTGGGCACCTCTACGCCAACAATCACACGCGCCTCGAAGCGAGCATCAACAGCGGTTTCGCCTGTACCAGGATCTTTATCCGCACTCTCAAGGCCAGCCAACTCGAGTACTACTGCCGGCATGGGCACAATGTCGATACCGTCCGGCATGGTGCCAACATAAGCGAGGCCTGGTATGGCTTCACTTATGTGTTGCTCGATCGCCGCGTAGATCCCAGCGAGAGGTATTGGGTCATCAACCATTGCCTGTTCTCCGCAAATACTTCTGCAGTTCAAAGTTCAGCTCTTGCTCAAGGACGACCTTCAACCGTTCGTGAGCCCGGTTGGTCCAGGCTTCGAAGTGAGGTCGAACGTCATCGAGCGAGATCTTTGCCTTCGCCAGCGGGAAACGACTGTCGTTCTCCGAAATCCAGCCGGACCGCCGCCCCCCCCCACCGGCGACTTCGCTATCCGGGTAATCGGCGGAGTCGAAGTGTTTGCTGGCTGTACGAATCCAGATATCGGGCTTGCCCCCGTATACCTGCCGGTAGAACGCCCCTTGGTAGCGACGCCCAGCAACGGATACACCGGTCCGGGTTTGCCGAGGACGACCAGCACGACTGGCTTCGATTGGACGGATACCGAACCACAGCTTGCCTTGCCCATTGCTGCCCATCGGGAAAGCCTTGAGCCGCTGCCTCACAGCCGCGATGGCGATTCGCTCTTGTCGCCCCACCTCACGCGCAACCTGTCCGCGAAGCCAACGAAGCGTCTTGTTAATAGCTCGTCGCTGAGCTGCAGCCATAGCCTTGGGCACCAGCTTGGCAAAGTCCTCGAAGCCTTTGACGTCTTGTGGGCTCATCTGCAGGGTCAGCAGCCCTGAACTGGCTGACAACTTGTGGTAGCTGCCGACACTCATGGTGTTTTCCTCAGAACAAGCGTCACCAGGCCGTCACCGCCTGGCTCTACGCGCGTGATGATGTAGTTGCCACCACCGTCCTCGGGCGGCAGATCGACCACCACGCTCTGTCGCGTATCGACACCCGCGTTGTCGCCAACGCGGATGACCAGGTGCGGCTCACGCAGGCCGGTATTGATTTGGCCCAGCTTGGGCTGCAGCCACGGCGCCGAAAACATCCCGAGAACCTCACGACCTTCGATATGCGCAAGATCGCCCAGGACATCGAACACCACCTCGTCCACGTCATCGATCAGGTCGCGGAAGGCCATGATCAGATCGTCAAGCGGAGGACTGCACGAGGACGGGTGCAGATGTGCAGCGGGTTGGACTGCGCTTCGCCGTCAATACCCTTCCCAAAAGGCATTTCCTCGATTTTGCTGTAGTACGGCAGGCCCTCGGTGTTGACGGTCTCGATGTAGTCCGCCGGCGCGTAGATCGACAGGAACAGATCCGAGACACCCTCTGGGACCAGGCGAGCCTCGTCATCGGACACATACGCCTTACCGCCGACCTTGCCGCGATAGCGCTCCCAGCTGATGCCGCCGAATTCGAAACCCTCTCGCCCATCGCCCCGCAGGGCTGCAGCTTGTTGGCTGCCCTTGTAGGTCTCAACCACCGACGGGTGAGAGATCAGTTTCTTCCAGAACGTCTTGCCACAAAATGCACGCGCGCCGGTGGTGGTGACATTGCCGAGCGCGTCTTCCTGCATATCCAGCGCATCGACGCACTGAGCCTGGATGTTGGCGTTGGGGTCGTTGAGGGCCATCGACAGCGTCTGTCGGGACACACCGAAGGTTTTGTAGATGTCCAGCAACACCGTAGAGCCGTCAGCGTCGAGTACCTGGCCATTGACCGCTCCCATGCGGTGATACTCGTGAGTAGCGTCCAGTTGGCTCCGGGCCTTGCCCAGGCGTTTGTTCACGACTGCCTGAACAGCCTGCAGTTCGGTGGTGGAACCGAAGGCACGAATACCTTGGATCTCGTCAGCCTTGATCGAGAAACGTTGCGGCAGGTGAATGGTGTTGAAGGGGATGAGCTTGCGCTTGCTGCCAGCGACCACCAAACCGGAGGTACCCCGCTCTCCAGCAGGCACCAGGGCGAGGGTATCGCCGTCCTTTTCGATCTGAACGGTCAGGGTCGGGACGCCTTCTTCGCGGAACAGCCCGAGAGCAGCCAGGCGGCCCGGCACGTACTCTTGCTCGTTGATGGCCGCAGTCAGGGCTGCAACGCCGAAAGCATCATCTTGAAAAATGGCAATCTCAGCCATGGGGAACTCCAGAAAGTAAGAACCCCGCTCAAGGCGGGGTTGGAAAAAGGAAGGGGTCAGGTCAACGCAGGATGATGAAGTGCGCCGCCAAGGACTTTTCCGCATCGCCGTCGAGGCCCGTCAACAGCGCCTCGGTGACCTCGGCCAGTCGCACCACAGCGCGCCCACGTCGCGAGACGTCCGATTCGCCGAGCGGAGCGAAGAGGATGCAGACGGCGTTCTCGCTGCCGTCTTCAGCTTCGGGGTTGTAGGGAGCGAACTCACCACTTGCGGTTACCAGACCGAGCAACTGGCCAGCAACCAGCGCTGGGCCAGCGACGATATTGATGGCTTCGCGGGAGATTTTCCCGGCACCTTCAGAAAGCAGAAATTCACCGGCGTGGATCGGTTCCTGGTGGATGGTGCTCATGGTCGTGCTCCTTTATTAGCGGCCTGCCGGCGGGCAGCCCAGATGTTGGATGGATTGGGGAGTTGCGCCTTGACCTTCTCTTGATCGTCGTCAGCCGGCGGCAGGGCGTTGTTGATCTCGAAGCCCTTACCGGAGCTGACAATCTTCTCGAACAGCCGCGCCCGCACCGCGTCAGCATCCAGGCCGGCAGCGACGTACTCTTTGGTCAACTCAGGCAACCGCGCCGCGACACACAGATCGTGTACGCCTTTAGCCTGCTTAAGCGCTGCCTGCACCGTGGCCGCGTCTGTCAGCTTGGTCGATGCGATCAGCGTCTCAGCCAGATTGCCGATACCCGCCTTGGAACAGCCCTGAGTGATCATCAGCGCCAGTGCCGTGGAGTCGGCGACGTCAGGCTTGGTCGGCGCAGGCGGCTTTGCCGGGTCGGCTGCCGGCGGCTTATTGGCCAACTGATCGAGCAACGTCTGAGGGGTTTTCTGGTACCGGGCCATGGCCGCGCCATTCCCCAGGCATGCCCGCACCTGCACGCCACCGCCAATCTCATCAACCAGCCCGAGCGCGAGCGCCTCCTCGGCGGTGAGCCAGCTCTCGGCGTTGACCAGGCGGCGCAGTTCGGCTTCATCGATGTCAGGCGACTTGGCCTTGTAAGCCGCGATGATCACCTCGAAAGCCTGGTCGAGCACATCGGCCACCCGGCGTAGCTCTTCGGCGTCACCTTCAATCCATGTGTAAGGGTTGTGAATCATCAGGATCGCGTTCGACGCCATCACCACCCGGTGAGCGCCGCATACCGCAACGCTACCCGCGCTCGCCGCCAAGGCATCGATCCGAGCGGTGCAGCGCTCGCCCAGGCGGCTCAGCGCGTTATGGATGGCCACACCCTCGAACAGGTCGCCGCCGTTGGTGTTGAAGGCCACCTGTACCGGCGAGACACCGTCATCGATCGCCTTCAGGTCGCGAATGAACTGGTTGGCGGTGATGCCCCAGCCACCGATCTCGCCATAGATGTAGATCTCGATCGGGGTTGGCTCTGCGCCAGTAGCACCTTCTGCCTCGGTCGCAGCGCTGATGCGGTACCAGTGCTGTTCGTTTTCGGGCTGCGGCGTTGGCGCCTTGTTGAAAATACGGAGGGGCTTCAGGGGGGTCATGCTTTCTCCTTCTCGTCGGGATCGTCATCGACCGCCGACAAAGTGCTGTACTTGATACCCAGGCTCTGCGCCCGGGCGAGATCGGCGGCGTTTTCTTCGTCCACCACCTCGGCATCGGTACCGTTGCGCAAGCAAGTCTCGCTGCGCGTGGTGAACCCGGCAGCGATCTCCATCTGCCGGGACTGGACGTCTTGAACGGGGTGGATGTAGGCCCAGCCTTGCGGCACCCAGCGGGTGCGCTGGTATTCGCGGCGCCGCTGCGAGTAATCCGGCAGGTCGAGCGCCCCAGCCAGCACGGCCATATCCAACCAGGCTTGCCGCACCGGGCGGCACAACTGGTGGACGTAGACTTGGAACTGCAGCTGCTCCAGCCGGCGCCGGAACTCAGTCAGCACCACGCGGATCGCGCGGTCGTTCACGCCCTGCATGTCGCCGGTCATCAACTCGTAAGGCAAGCCGGTGCCGGCAGCAGCAGCCATCAGTTGCTGCCGCATGAAGTCGCGGTAGTTGTTGCCCGCGTCCGGCGGGTCGGAGAACTCGATCTCCTCGCCGGCCCCCAGCTCCTGCACGGTGCCGGGTTCCAGCCCCACCATGGGGGTAAAACCATCCCGGTCGAGGTCGACTGGCGCACCGGTGAGGGGATCAAGCTGTGGCCGACCGTCCGGTGCAGGCTTGCGCACGAAGCCTGCGAACAGGTTGGCCACCTCCTGCCGGAACAGCACCGCATCGTCGAAGTTGTCCAGGCTGCGCAAGCGCTTCAGGACCGGCGCCAAGCGCGGCACACCGCGCAATTGCCCCGGCTCCAACGGCTCGAAGATGTGCAGCATCTGCTCGGCCGGAACCCGTACCAACTGGTTGTAGCCAACATTCAGCGAGGACTTGTCGCTGGGGTGGACGCGGTAGCACCAGTACGCCACCCGCCGGCCCATGCCGTTGAATTCGATCCCGGCGCGGATGACGTTTCCAAAGCGGGTCATCTCGAACTTGTCGTGAGGGACGAACTCCGGCGCCAGGCACTGCAGTTGCAGTGGCACCGCATAGCCATCCTCCAGCCGGCGCGGGCGCAGACGGATGAAGCATTCGCCTGACTGCTCCACGGTGCGCGCCACCAGGGCCTGGAGACCGTAGAAGTCGGTGAGCTGATCGGCGTCAGCCTCATCGACCCAATCCTCCCACAGCACCTGCATCGTCCTGCGCACCTCTTTGTCCGCCAACTGCGGATGCGGTGTGATGCCGGTGCCGATCAGGTTACTGACCCGCTTGTCGATGACGTTGGCGGCGTATGGGTCATTGCGGACCGCGCTGCGGGAGCGGGAACGCAGGTTGCGCAAGGCTGGCATGATCAGGCTGTTCACGCCGGTGTCCGGCGCATCCCACCCCGATGAGCGCCGTCCCTCGGCGGCGCCTTCGTAGCTGGCCTTGATCCGCTCGGGCACCAAGATGCCCGAACGGCCGAGGGACATATAACGTCCGCTCACAGTCCCTTGCCCCCATGGTAGAGGCGAGTCACGCGCGAGCGTGGCCCGGCGGCCTTCACCAGTTCAGACTGGATCAGGTCGCGGGCCTTGATCAACTCATCGACCGTTCGATACTCGACGGTACGATCCGAGTACCGAACGATCTTTTCACCACGCGCGATCGCACGCTCGACGGTGGCGAGGTCTGCTTTTGTGTAAGCCATGTCAGCGTCTCTTCAGGTAGCCGCTGCTGGAGCTGCGGCGGTGCATGGGTTGGGGTGCGGCACGTGGGGCCGGCTGTTGTGGGGGAGGCTCGTTGCGCCTGACCTGCGTCGGTGCAGTTGGTGGCGGCGAATCATCTTCACCCTGGTCATCTGCCACCGGCTCGCGGGCCTTGGGCCGGGCTGGATTCTGCTCGCCTTGGTCGAACAGGCTGGCCTGCGCGAGCGCCTGCCGCAGCTTGTCCCAGTCTTGTTCGCCGTACCGGTGCAGGCCAAGGAAGTTGGCCATGGCCAGGTTGTACACCATGAGGTCCAGCGCCTCGTTGCGCTCGGCCTTGCTCTTGACCCACTCGATCCGCTTGTAGCCCTTCACGTAGCGCGCGATCTTGCGTTCGGCCACGCACTGCTGGAAGAACTCGTCCGGCAGGTCCTTGGCGAAGTGCAGCGCACCAGGGCCCTTCTCGAAGCTGTAGCGGTTATAGATCCAGTCCTTGGCCGTGTCGGTACCGACGATCCACAACTCAGCACCGTTTCGCTCGGTCTGGCCTTTCCAGGTGACGTCCACCTGCGACGGGCGCTGGGCGATAACAGGCCGGCCCGGCTTACTCGCCCCCTTGAGCGCAAACACGTTGCGCCAACGGCGTACGCGGGTGAACTGGTAGACCTCATGGGTGTGGTGGCCGCCGGAGTCGATGCCAGTGGCCAAGATCGCCAGGCTTACCCCGCAAGGGTGGCGGTAGCGAATCTTGAGGCGGTCATCGAGCAGCGCCCAGGTGCGCTCGTCGGCCGGGTCACCGGGGATCACCTGGTGATCGACCACCCAGCGTTCCATGCCAACGCCCCAGGCCATGACCATCAGCTCCAGGCGGTTGGCCTGAACGTCGACGGAGGCCGTCAACGCAAGCGCTCCCACTGGCAATGTGCCGAGCACGTAGTCTTCTTGCAGCGCGCGGGCCTGCAGTACTTCGGCCTTGGTCTGCTCGATCGCACTGTCCCAGACCTCAGCCAGGCGGGTGTTGTAGAACACCTGCATGGGCTCCAGATCGCCGCGGTCCTGGGCGCGCTTGGCTTCCTCGAACTCGCGGGCCAACATCGTCCACGAGTGCCAGCCCAGCGGGGCATACAGCGCGTTAAGCTGGAAGCTCACCGTCTCGCCGTCCCCTTTCGCATGCGCGCGCCACTCGCCTTTCGCCAGCATCTCGCTCTTGTGGTGCTCCTCGATCAGCACATCACAATCCGACCCAGCGCACTGGTAGTGAACGGTGCTGAAGTCAGGCGAGTACAGCAGGCGATCCCAGCTCAGCACCTGCATGTGCCCACAGGTCGGGCACGGCACGTAGAAGTGGCGCTGGTCGCCCATCATGAAGAGGTCGTCGATCCGCGACGCCCCCTTGATGAGCGGTGAGCTGGAGAAATAGAACTTGGCATTGCGGCCGAAGGTACTGCCCCTGGCTTCGGCCAGCTTGATGGGGTCGCCCTCTTGGTCGACATCGACATCCCAACGATCAACCTCATCGCCGTAGATGTACCGCGCCGACAGCTCGGACAAGTTGGCAGCCGAGCCGGCCGTGGTGGCGAACAACGTGCCACCCTCGAACTCCTTGGTGTCCATGGTGTTGCGGGCATCTCTGGAGCGGTTAGCCGCCACACGCGCCTTGAGCTCGGGCGTTGCATCGATCGTCTTACCGATCCGCGAGGACACCCGCTTGGCTAGTCCCAGGCTGGGCAGTAGCGTCAAGATGTTTGACGGCGCCATGTGTATCAGCGCCCCGATCCAGTTCAGGGCAATCTGCGTTTTCATCAGCTGCGATGCGACCTTGGTCACCACCCGCTTGCACGGGTGGGCTGGAGACAGGCAGCGCATGGGTTCTCGGGCGTACGGTGTACGCGCGGTGCGGTACTTGCCAGGCTCTGCGGCACCGGTATCACGCGGGATCCGCATGTACTCGTCCGACCACTCGTCGACCCACAGATCGGGGTCAGGCTTCAGCCCTCTGCAATACGCTTCGCGGTACACCTCGGCACCGTCTGCGTATCCGGTGGGCATAGGCTCAGCTCTGTGTAATGGCTTGCGAAAGGTCGGCGCTGTTCATCTTGCCGACCTCGGTGAAGACACGGCGGAAGGCGTCAACGAGGTGTTTCTCGATGTCCCAAGGATCACTCATCGCGACCAGCTCGGCGGCCAGCTGTGGCGCAAGGCCGAGAAACTGATCGCGAAGCATACGACCCGCAGAGTACGCGGCATCTTCTACAGCCTGCCGCTCGACCAGGTTGCCCTGGACCTTGTTGAACTCTGCCTCAGCCAGTTGGGCGAGGTAGTACTCGCGGTGCGCCTTCGCCTTCTGGAAGTTGTGAGCCCCAACGGACGCCGAATCTGGCTGCAGCGTCGCAGCTGGGCCGTGGCCGGGCTGGAGCTGGCTTCGAACATCCCGCTCGACGCGGTGTTCCTCGTGCCGAGCGGCGACAGCCGCCTTGCTCGGATCGGCAGATTCGGCCAGCAGCAGTTCTGTGGCTTCTACATCGACCTTACCGTCGGCGGTTAGCACCAGGCGATCCTGCTTGGCCAGTTTTGAAACGTAGGATTTCGACCATCCGTGCCGGGCAGCGAACTCCGATTTCGTCAGGTGGGTCATGTCGAAATGTCCAGTTCACCCAATGAACTCAGGGGGTTAACCAGTTCACCGCAGTTCACTAAGCTGGTGAACCTTCCGCTAACAAAGAACCGCGGGTTTCCTGCCCCGTACCCCGGCCATATCGCCAGGGTCCCCGGCCCTAGCCAGCAACGACCGGAGTACTTCATCACACCAACCAGCAGCCGACCCCATAAAGGCCAGCCAACGCCGCACCGACACCGGCCAAAAAAGGCCACACAGGGGCAGGATGGCTTTTGATCTCCGCAACGGCGCCAGGCGCAATTGGCTCCACGGTCGAACGCTTCGGCTCCCAGGGCAACAGTTCAGCATTTGCGCAAGACTCGCGCGCCAAATCGGTACGAACCACAAAACCGCGATCAGAAGTACGCGCCACCGCTTCGTCGCCCTTACGCAGAACCAGCTCGCAACCCAAAGGCGCGAAATCGTCAGCCTCGATACAAATGGGCAAGGGACGATCAGGCAGAAACACGGTGTAAGTTTTCTGAGTCATAAGCACCTCACAGGTAGGTTGAGCTCACAGATTGGTGAGCTGTAAAAATAAGAGCAGTCGTGGTAACAAGTCCGGTTAGCGGCATCGTTCTGACGCCCCATCAAAAAGGACTTGAAAATGCAGTTCGATATCTACCGCGATCAGGCGCTTGAGAGACTTCTGATCGTGAAGCGCGGCACAAGCATCAATCAGCTTAAAGATCTCCAACCTAGTTTTCTGAACGGGCTTGAACGACCAAACCAAGTCGATAGCGAAGTCGGTAGCCTCCCCTTGGGACTAAACAGGAAAGAGGTTATCGAGGCTGTAGAGCATCACGGCTACTTCGCGAGGACGCTCAAAGTCAGCATCAATGAGGTTGACGACTAAACAGAAGCGCTTGTCTTAACCGGCACCAGGGTGACTGGGCGGTGGCATCTCGCTCACGCCCAGCCGCTTGGCGGCCCAGCGCATGTAGAGGTTGATAGCGACATCGGCGCCGGCCATCGCAGCCAAGCATCCAACCGCTGCTGCCGCCCATACCGATACGCCGAGGGCGTACAGCAGCATGTTGGTCGAAAGACCGCAGGTCACGCAGGCACCAGAGCGCAACGCCAACCGGCGAATCAGCCCCCAACCGCGAGCGCCCGCCATGTCCGCCCGCCACATCTCTCCCGAAACACCGCCGACCAGGGACAGCACGATCACCATCCAGATTGGCAGTTCGGCTAACGTTTGTTGCTCGCTGTTCATGTAAGCCTCATTTGCAAAGCACGGCGCCGGAAAAAGAAAACCCCGCCAGTTGGCAGGGTTCTCGGTGCGCCGACAATTCGGAGCGGCTTGCACAGCACAGTGCTTGTGGGGTAAGCGCCTAAGCGCACTTTTGATATCGTGGCGTCTTTTTACATGCCACCGGAAAAACCGAAAAGGGCCTATTTTCGGTTCGTCGCCATGTGGTGGTTATGTCTCATCAATGTTGCACGCAAGTCGCATAGTCACCCGACGAACGGTCTGCTGCCGGACGCGGCCAGCGCGGGCGGCCAGGATGGCAAACACCTGCAGGTGAAGGGCCTTAACCCAGTTTCGGTAGGTGCGGTCGGCGTCCTCAGCCAGCCCAACCTCGCGCATCTGCTCGCGCACTGTGGCCCCATACAGGTAGCGCAGTTGGGCCAGCTTGGCCAGCGTAGCCCCGCGCGGATCACGCCGCTCCAGCTGGACCACTGCCGCGTCAACCTCTGCTGCCGCGTGATCAAGGCCTGCACCGCCGACCAGAATTCGCGAACCGGACGAGCCACCGCGCGGTGCAGCCCCCTTCCATTCCATGATGCTGCCCATTTGACTGCCCAAGCTGGCATCCAGCCCAAGCTGCCCACGTCGCTCTCCCCAATGCTTCATCAGCTCGGCAACCAGACGCAGGCGTTCGGACTGGTCGATAAGTACCGCCATATCGATGCGGTGCAGCGCGTGATCCACCTGCTGCTGTAGGCGCAATCCTTGGTCCTTCGTCATCGCCAGCCCTCCCCGGCCAGTACCCAACACGCATTTGGCAAACCCAACACAAACCCAACACACTCAAAGCCCAATGAATTCAATGGATTGGAAGTAACTGTGTTGGGTGTGTTGGGTGTGTTGGGTTTTTCAGGGTTCGCATAGAGATTTCTTCCCCCTTCGATTTCAGCGATTAAAAAAAATCGCGCGCGCGCGCGTGCGCACAAACCCAACACACCCAACACACATACCCGCAAAGCCACAGATTCCGGGGCCTGAATGTGTGTTGGCTCACCAAAACCAACCCAACACAAACCCAACACACCCAACACACTTAATGGCAGAGTCATGCCGCAAGCCTCTTGATGTGGTCCCAACCGTCCACGCTCCAGCCCGCCAGCTTTGCTCGGGCACGCCACTCGACAACGGTCTTGCCCAGCTCGGCCGACTTCATGGATGGGGGCAGGGAAGGATCGCCCTCGCAGGGCACAAAGAACGCCGCAAATCGGCGAGAACTGCCATCCGTCCAGGGGATAGGGCGCGTCTTCTCCACCTTCGCGCTGAACATCAGCGAGAACTTCGTGTGGCTCATGGAGTTCTCTTTGTTGTGGGAGCACCACTCAAGGAACATGGCGTACACATCCGAAGTCAGGCAGCAGCCCCACAGGCCGTGCCCCAGCTCACCGTTTCGCCAGAGGTAGAAGAAGGTCTGCCAGGCCGTGCGACTCAGCTCAACCAGCCGCTGGCGGGCTTCGGTTTTCGGCGGACGAGTGCGTTGGTTGAAGTCCTCAAGGTCGACATCGAGCAGCCACCCGTACAAGGCTGCCACCCCACCGTTGGCTAGTTCTCGGGCGATAGCCTTCTGCCTTTCGGCGGGCAGGGTCTCCATTGGCCACATCACGAGCATCCGGCGGTCGTCTTCACTGATCGGCCACGGCATGATCTCGTTGCTCAAGAACGCCGAGTTCATGTGATTGGATTCTTCCCAGCCGTTGATGAACTTTGATTCCATGCGCACCGTCTTGCCGGTGATCATGTGCTTGATCTTGCCTACTTGGTTGTAGCGCTGGTCACGGCTCACAACCTCTTCAAACACGGCCCAAAGCTTGCCGCTTTGCCAGGCGTTGAAGTTGCCCTCCAGCTGTGCCTGGCCAACCGTGGCACCGTAACGACCGTACAGCTCGCCCATGACGTCCGCGAACAGTAGGCTTTTGCCCGAGCCCTCCATGGTTGAGTGGAACAGAATCGCGGTGTCCATCTTTGCACCCATGTGCTGCAGCGGGTAGGCCAGCCACTTGACCAGCCAATCCAACGCTTCGGCGTCATTGTTGCAAAGGAATGAGATCAGCCACCGCAGGTTCTCGCACGCAGCATCGTCACGGACCGGCTCAAGCGGCAAGCCCTCAAAAGTGTTGATGTAGATCGCCGGGTCCTTGGTCATCGTCGGGTCGAACACGATGTGATCGACGTCCACCACCCGCCGTTCCGGGCTGTTCAGCCAGAGCTGATAGGCATCCCCCAAGGCCATCTTGACGCTGCCCTCGGGCAACCGACGCTTCTTCTCGCGATCCCAGGCCTCTTTTGTCCCATCGATGTAGATGTAGCGGTCGAGCGGTTCAAGCTTCAGCGCTCCACCCTTCTTGCTGGACATCTTCCGGGCCTGCTCAAGCTCTTGCACCTGCTCGGAGGCGATGAGCTTCTTGTCGGTCCGCTCCATCCACGCTTTCGAGAGTGGCTTGCCGACCAAGGCCTCGAAGCCTGTCCGCTTCATCGACCGTCCCTTGTCCAAGTCCCATACGTTCGTGGAACCTTCGACCAGGGCAAATCGGCGCATCGCAGCATCAATGTCCAGGGTATCTCCCCCCGCCCCCCCGGTGGCCGAGGAGTCGGCCGGGCTGATGGCCTCGACGTCCGATGGGGTGCGGGGAAGATGCTCGGCATTTCGATCGACGACCGGAGGCAGCTCGGCCGGCTCGACCACCGATGGGGCACGGGGAAGTTCGCCCAATGGCGGCGGTGCCGGCGGACGGGACTTCGCGTCAATACCCAGGATCCGAGCTGCCGCCCTAGTCGCAGCCCTCTGGTCGCCGTCGTGCATCAGGATGCAGAACACATCGAACGCATCGTTCTTGTGTCCGTTCGCCAGCGGGTCCGAGGTGTGATGCGAGTAGAGCTTGCCCTCCGTGATTGTCACACCGGGTAGGCCTGAGCTGCTGTGCGGGCTCAACCACTTCCCATCGATGCGCTTGTAACCGTGCGCCTCAATCATCGTTGCGATGTCATGGATGCGATTGAATTCAGGGATAACCTCGGGGAGCCGATCACCAGATCGTGCTGCAGCTGTTGATGGCTTGGCCATGGGAAGAGCTGCAGGCGCAGGCGTTGCCGCCTTCGGTTTCCACGGGCAAACGCCCTCCCCCTTCGGCTTGAACTCATCCCAATCCTGCCAGATGGCCAACAAGTCGGCAGGCAGCTCTGGCAAGCCTTCAGATGCCGGAGGGGTACGCCATATGTAAGGTTTGCGAGTGCCTGGGTGAATGGAAGGTGGCAATACGTCCTGCACCAGGCCACCTCGCAACTCGAAGACCGTCACTTTCTTGAAAGGCTCAGCCGCCATGCGGAAGGCGGCCTCGCGGTCTGCATCACCCTCGTCCATGGCAGCCTTCACTTGCGCCATGAGCCCTTTGTAGATGGTGCCATCCGGGTCGTTTTTGTTTGGCCAAACCAGGGCATGGCGACTCAGCTCCACCCCCTCAGGGACGCGGAACATCACGCGGAATCGTTCAGGGTTGCCCACGGAGGTAGGGTATGCGTCAGCGAGTGCATCGACATCGAGTCCAAGCGTCTGCTGCAGCACCTGTCGGGTCAGCTCGACATCATCAACATCGAGCGAGCAGACACCACTCGGCCCGAGCACAACACCGAGGTTGTGATTCGGGCTCGTGGTCCAGAACGCTTCCGCCTTCGAGGCATTCGTGAAATAGCCACCAGGCTTGTTCCATCCGGCCCCCTTCGGCCCCTTTTCACCCGGTTCGATAGGAACCAGAGCCAGACCGAAGGTTTCAATGTAACGCCGCGCCCAATCAGCTGTGGTAGGAGTTGGGCGGTCGCTCATCTCCGGCGCTCCCGCAACTCTTGGCAATCGATGCAGGTTTCGCAACCGGAGACTGACAATTGACGGGCCAGCGGGATGGGCTCATCGCAGTCTTCGCAGATTTGCGCGCTTGGCTTGACCGGGAGCCGCGCAAGACGCTGCAGCGACAACTGGAGGAAATACTCAGCGCGGTCATTGGCAAAATCGACGGCATCAGCCATGGCTTACGTCCTCCATGGCTTCGCGCGCGCCCGCCATGATGGCAAGAACTTGGCGAATAACTTCCATGCCACGCTGCTCCAGATTCAACACCTCCGACAAGGTCCAAACGTTGTCCGAGGCACCATCATGCAGGCTACCCACGAACTGACCGGACTCGGCCAGAAGCTTCGCAACCGCCTGCAAGGCATCGTTGGTAGCAGGCACAGGCTTGGGGCGATACCAGACCGCACCGGCAGGACGAACCAGTGCATCGAGCAGCCGCGGATCAGCGGTCCACTGCACGATCTCTTCCAGTTCGTCGGGGGTTGGCCAGCGGCGGTCGTCGGCATGGTGCAACTTCTTCTGCAGGGCATCCACCTCGAGCCCCATGTCAAAGGCCAGCCTAGTGATACCGCCGTGATAATCACGACCCGCGCGATAGAGCGCTTGTCGCAAAGTGAGAACCGGACCTGCGCCCGGCAAAAGATCAATCCTGCTCATAACCGTAAATCCTCGGTTTACGGCCTAGTCATAGGATCATGTAAGACCTATCCTACGACCACGACCTGTGTGCTGTGCCTTGCGTGCTGTGCGGGCATGGCATTTGGTAATAGTCGTCCGGCTGAACTTGTGAGAGAGGCCACCGGCCGACGAGAGTGATGGTGCTTCGTACTGTCATAGCTGGGCTGGGAGGTGAGAGTCCTGGCTCAGCGTTCTAACCCCTTTCCTTGCCTTAAGTATCCCCAGTCAATGTCCGGTCGCAGCGACTCACAAGTAACCTCCCCTCCCGTTTCTCGATCCAAATTGACAGCCAACCCCGCACCTGCACGGCGGTTTCCATAAGCCACTTGCTTCAGTTGGCCGACCGATGTTCCGCAGTGCCGTGCGAGGGCGTCGACCCCTTCCTTGTCTATCGTTTTCAAATATTCGCTAAGCGTCATAGACACCTCCAATGCCCAGCAGATTAGCAATTGCTAATTATGAAGGCAATAGCAACTCGTAATTTACTGTTTGCTAACGGAAAGCAATCATCTGCAGATGGACATTAACGAAAGGCGCATCGCCTCCCTCCGTACGATCATGGGGAACCTGAGCCAGAAGGAATTCGCCGAGGCTCACGACCTAGACGCGTCGTACCTGTCGCAACTGCTCAACGGCCACCGCAAGCTGGGGGAAAAGGCTGCGCTTAATCTCGAGCTCAAGATTGGGCTTGTAGCAGGGACGCTGACATCTCCTCCAATGGAGGAACCCTCCATCGCAGCCCCAACCAACGTGGTTCGCCTGCCCACCAGGGCAGCAAAGGACAAGAACTACGTTCTGATTCCGCATCTCGATGTCGCGGCTTCTATGGGGCATGGCAAGGCAGCCCCGGAAATGCACATTGAAGTCATCCGCGACATGACGGTTCACCTAGACTGGCTCAGGATGCAGGGCCTTAGTTTTTCCAACATCGATAACCTGGCGATCATCACTGGCGATGGCGACAGCATGTCTGGCACATTCGCTGACGGCGATGCCCTGCTGGTGGATCGCGGGATCACCGAGGTGAAGACAGACGCAATTTATGTCTTCACCCTCGACGGCGATCTCTACATCAAACGCCTGCAGCGTCTGACTGGAGGCCAGCTCCGAATGATCTCCGATAATCCTGTCTACCCGCCGATTACCATCGACGAGTCGATGATCGAGCGGATGCATATCCAGGCCCGTGTCCTACTGGCCTGGAACGCGAAAAAGCTCTAACGCCTCCTCGGGTTGTGTCCTACCGGCCATCCGCCGGGGCGCGACCACGCCCATACAGTTTAGCATCTGCTATTGAACAATTATTTAGCTTTTGCTAACTTCAACTTCGTGCCCCTCTCTCACATCAAGGACACGAAGAATGAAATCAGCACAGCACAACGGATCGGTGGCAATTCTGATCCATCCAACCGCCTGCAGCAGCGTGGCGAAAATACAGGCATTCCAGCGCAGCACCGGCTTGCAGCTGGTCGTCACGCTCGAAGGTAAAGCCCATGCTGTACCTGCCAATGGGGGTGCTGCATGAGCGAATTCAGGATCTCCCTTCGCCAGATCATGCTGCTGCAACGCACCTTGGATAACGGCGGCACTGCGACCTGCAAATTGCAGCGCCCTGAAGCCTCGGTCGATGCACAGATCGAGATCGAAAATGACAGCACCCATCACAGCATCAAGGTGACCCTTGGTCCGCTTTGCAGCAGCCTGAAACTTCCGCGCGCCCTCTCCACCAAGTGCCAGTCCTTAAGAGATTTTGTGCAGGACATCGCGAATGGCCGAGTTGACTCCGCAGCCCAGACGGAAGAAGCGCTTGCTCTCATGGAGGCGCAAGTCAGCGTTGAAGAGGTCCTGCAGACAGGTCAGACAGCCTACGTTATCGCCACCGTCAACCGACAGCTTCCCCTTGGCGCTGTCGTGACTGACGACCAGGGCAATGTCTGCGCTGCAGTTACGGGAGCCAGTAAAGAGCAGCTCGCAGCAGCAGTCCGCGCGAAGCTTCGGCCCAGCCCTGACAGTATCGGGAAATGCGCATGAGTACGCTGGAACAGCTCCGCAGCGAGTGGACCACCCCTTGCCCAACGCTCACTGCTGTCAGAGAGCGATATTTCCCCCACATCGGGTCAGACAGGCGGTTCAAAGAGCTGATCAACAAAGGCCGTATTGACCTTCAGCTGAGCAAGATCGACAGATCGAAGAAAGCCCAGCACGTGATCTACCTGCACAACCTTGCCGCATATCTCGACCGGCAGGCCGAACGCTCGACCCAATCTGCTTGACCAGGCGGCCCCGGCCATCAGGGGCTTATAGCCCCCGCCGACTCTCACACCAACGGCGGAGGGCTACTTTTGGAGCACAGCACATGCAACCGCATCAACAAGTTCTTTCCCTGGGCATCATCTTCCTAGTCACCCTGGCCATCCTGCCTTTCCTGTTCGCGAAAGCTCGGCATCGTGCCTTCAACAGGGGCTTGGAAATCGGGAAACAGCGTCTACAAGCCGATCTGAAATTGCAGATACAAAGCCTGCAAGTGGACCTGGACGAAGCCCGAGTTCAAGCCGAGGCGAGCCAGCGCAAGCACCACATGGCTGTAGCACATCTCAAAGGCAACGTCCGCGAGCTCGAAGCCAGAATCATGTCGTATACCGGACTGGCAGTGACCAGGGCGGATTACGAGCTGCTCATCAGCGCCTTGGAAACCCTGAGCCTCACCGAGCGGACGTTAACCGCAATGAAGGCAACTCAGCAGGCATCACGCGCGAGCTTGCAAGCCACCCAACTGGGAAGCCTGGCTAAACGGATTCACACCCAATTGCGCGAAACCCCTGCCGGTGCCACAAGCGCGGAGGAGGCGGCATGAGCCAGCACGACGATCCCGCACCGACCGCGACCCCCAACGCAGCCGCTTGGCTCGGCCAGGCCGGGCTGTATCGAACTCGGTTTGAGGCCGTGCGCAACTTCGAGCAGTCCATAGCGCCAGTTAGCGCCGACGAGTTGTTTAACCTTGCCAGCAAGCAGGTGCTAACCCAGCTCAGTGAGGGTAGGCAATCCGCTCGGCCCAGCAACACAGAGACGAATTCGCTGGAACAGGAGGGCCATGCGTGAACACAGCCTTTGTTTTGATGGCGCAGTACAACGGCACGGCGATTATCTCGCTCGAACAGGTATGCGCTGACTACTTCACGCACCTAACGCCGCTTGTATTCCAACGCAAGGTGCTGGCCGGAGAGATCAAGCTGCCGATCACCCGGCTTGAACCGAGCCAGAAGAGCGCCCGAGGCATACACATTGCTGATCTGGCTCTCTACCTGGACCAGCAGCGGGATGCTGCGCGAAAAGAGTGTGCGCAATTGAATAAGAGGTGACGGGCACGCTTATACGGAGATTTCACCCCACTTGATCAGTGTCAACCGGCCGCACGGAACATCTGGCTGCATCCGACTCTTCACCCAGTCGAATACGGCTTAGCTACCTTGCGTCGATGGCCGCCTGCGATGGCGGCTATCGACCCGCCCCCTAAATCGGCTGGATCAGAACGGCTGAAAATGCCCAAATCCATTATGTGGTAGTGACCGCTTTCGACCCATAGCGGACATTGGAGAAACTTAGGTGTGCGAGTATTAAGTAAGCGTCCGGAAACTCACTTTCCGAACGGTGAGTAGCAGTGGGAGGTTGCTAGCTGGCCCAGTTTTTGTTGCTGGCGCTTGCTGCAGCGTATGCCTACACTCCAAAACCTATAATACCAGTGCAGAACGGCGGACAAGCTCTTGCAAGGGCGTTCACAAGGATATGTCGAGTTGGATCGTGAGCAATTACCTACCAGCAGGAGCATTTTGAAAACAGAGCCGCGCTTGGGAGCGTTGCTTGCACTGGGAGGCTTGTTGGTGTTGGGCATGCCATGCGTAGAAGCACGTACGCTGTCCCAGATTCGGGAAAGCGGCGTCCTGCGCATATGCGTGGCTGGCTCAAGCGCTTCCTTCTACCGGACTAACGCGGAGGCGTTCGCGCGGTCACTCGGTTTACGCCCACAGGTAACGGAACTGCCGAGTTTCGATGCGCAGTTTCACGACGATCGGGGCGAGACCGTACGCGAGGCAAGCTACGACCCGAAGCTACTCGCCGACGGCCGCTGCGATCTTTATCCAAATGACTTGCAGATCGTCCCTTGGCGCGAAACGAAGATGTTGCTCGTGCCCTATTACCGGGTACGCAACCTGGTCATCGCCCATCGCTCCAACCAGTCCCTTGGCAACGAGGTGTCTGATCTGCTCGGTCTGACGGCGGCAGTGCAGAAGGGTACGGGCTACGAGCAGTGGATCGATGAAGCCAACCGCGGTCCTCTATCCAGTCAGCCGGTCAGAATCGTCTATGCGCCAACCGAGCAGGCTGTGAAACTGGTAGCCGATGCGAAGGTGGATTTCACGGTGTTGGGTAGTGAAAGCGCGCTGCGCTGGGCCCGTGAAGATCCCGAACGTCTCTCCATTGCGTTTCCGGTCAGCGAAGCGACCAGCGTTGGGTGGGGTGTTGCGCGCAACGCGCCGGATCTCGCACGAGCGCTGGAGCAGTTCTTCCAGTCCAGCAATCGCATTGATTCGCCGCTCGATGCGAGCTGGCGGCGGTACTATCGCGTATCGCTCATGGAATACCGGCTGTTCGAGGAGTCCCTCAACGAGGACGGCCTCGATATTAAAACCGTAATGAGATGGGCGATCCCGAGCTTGGTCGCGGTCCTGCTGTTGCTCGGCGCCATGCTGGCCTGGAACCGACGCCTCAACCGGGAAGTAGACGAGCGCAAGCGCGTTGCCGCAGAGCTAGCCGAGCGCGAGGCTTTCACCCGCGCGCTCATGGATACCAGCCCCGCCAGCCTGGTGCTGGCAGATCGGAACGGAGCTGTCAGGGAAGTAAGCCAACGCTTTTCACAGGCGACCGGTTATGTCAGCGAGGACCTGCTCGGGCGCAACGCCACGAGCCTGTATGTCGACCCTGAGGAGCGCGAGCGCTTCCTCGAACTGCTGACACGAAATGGCAAGGTCGAAAACTTCGAGACCCGCCTGCTGCACAAAAATGGATCAATTCTCTGGGTTCTGGTCGGTGCATCATTCGTGACAATCCACGGTGAGACCCTGGTCGCCAGTTGGGTGCGCGATGTCACGGATCATCATGCGGCAGCAGTGGCGCTTAGCGAAGAACGCGCGCGGCTGCAGGCAATCCTCGATACGAGTCCAATCAACATAGCCTTTTCTACCCAGGGCGTGATCCGCTTCGCCAACCCCCGCTTCTGTGAAACGTTCGGCGTAGGCGTCGGTGACGCTGCTTCGCAGATTTACGCGAATGAGCATGATCGCGAAGCCATCGTCGAACGCCTCACGGACGACGGCATCGCAAAGGACCAAGAAGTACCGATGCGTGACCGGCAGGGGCGCGAACGCACCATACTTGTCACCTACCTGCCAATCCAGATCCAGGGGGAGCAAGGGCTGCTCGGCTGGCTGCAGGACATCACCGAGCGCAAGGCAGCAGAGCACGCGCAGCAGCGGGCGAAGGAGATTGCTGAAGAGGCGACGCGGGCAAAAAGCGACTTCCTTGCAAACATGAGTCACGAAATCCGCACGCCCATGAATGCGATCATCGGCATGTCTTACCTTGCGCTGAAGACTTCGCTGGACCAGCGGCAGCGCGATTATGTCTCGAAAATCCACAACGCGGGCACTTCGCTGCTTGGCATCATCAACGACATCCTCGACTTCTCCAAGATCGAGGCCGGCAAGCTTAGCGTCGAGGTAGTGCCATTTGAGATAGACGCAGTGCTAGACAACGTGTCCTCGCTGATTGCGCAAAAGGCCTACGACAAGGCCATTGAGCTGCTGTTCGACCGGGCGTCGGACGTTCCCGAGACGCTGCTTGGAGATCCGCTGCGTCTGGGCCAGGTCATCCTGAACCTGGTAGGCAACGCAGTGAAATTCACCGAACAGGGGCAGGTTACGGTCGTGGTTCGCAACCTGGGCCGCACCGGCGACAAAGTTCAACTGCAGGTTCGTGTCCGCGATACCGGTATCGGCATGACTCCCGAGCAAACCGGGCGACTCTTTGAGGCCTTTGCCCAAGCCGATAGCTCCACCACGCGACAATTCGGTGGTACCGGCCTGGGCCTTGCCATCTCGAAGCGCATCGTCGAGTTGATGGGCGGAACGATCACGGTTGACTCAGAACCGGGCAACGGCAGCACGTTCTCTTTCAGTGTCTGGCTTGGTCTTGACCAGCACATGCGTACGCAGCGCCAGATTGTCCCTGCGGAGCTCGCCGGAGCGCGCGTCCTGGTCGTCGATGACAATGCCGACGCGCGCCAGATCCTTTCCGACATGCTTCTCGTAGCGGGGCTTTCGCCGGTCGCGGTGGCGTCAGGCGAGGCTGCTCTGGAGAGCCTTCGCGGTGCTGCGGCCGACGACCCGTTCCGGGTGCTATTGGTGGATTGGCAAATGCCAGAGATGGATGGCATCGAGACGACGCGCCGGGCGCTTGGCCTGCAGCCTGCACTGTACGCCATCATGGTCAGTGCATTTGGGCATGACGAAATGCACGCCGCTGGGCAAGCGGCCGGCATTCGCGCGTTCCTGGTCAAGCCGGTCAACCAGTCCTCGCTGGTAGAGGTACTGGTCAACTTATTCGCGCCGCAAACGGGCGTGGTGGCGCTAACCGTACCCATTGCGCAGGCGAAGGTGCTCGCCGGAGTGCGCCTGCTCGTCGCGGAGGACAACGAAATCAACCAACAGATTGCCAGGGAGCTTCTCGAGGCTGCCGGTGCCCTGGTGGAAGTTGCCGGCAACGGCTGCGAGGCGCTGTCGATGTTGGCTGCAGCGCAATACGACGCGGTGCTGATGGACGTACAGATGCCGCAGATGGATGGTCTCGAGACGACCCGGCGTATTCGCGTCGGGCCTCACTGCGCACAGATCCCGGTGATTGCTATGACCGCACATGCCAGGGTCGAGGACCGGGAGCGCTGTATCGAGGCGGGCATGGTCGACCATGTGACCAAGCCCGTGGATCCGCAAGCACTCATCGCCACGGTTCTGCGCTGGGTCGTACCTCGGTCGGCGGCAGTGGAGCCGTCCAGCGCCGCATCGGGCGAGGAGCGCCTACCGGACATTCCAGGGCTAGATAGCGCCGACGGACTGAGGCGAGTGGCGGGCAATCGCCAGCTATACATCAAGCTGCTGGGTCAATTTGCCGACCGCAGGGCTATGGAAGGGCAAGCGCTGAGGAACGCGCTACGTGCGGGTGATCGGGCGACGGCCGAGCGAATGGCCCACACCGTGAAAGGCGTTGCAGGCAACCTCGGTTTCAGCGGCCTGCAAGCCATGGCCGGTAAGCTGGAAACCGCGATCGGGGCACACGCTGAGTCGGACGCATTGGTGAATGAATTGATTGAGGCGCTCTCGCTGGCCGTGCATGCAATCCGTCAAGCGCTGGGTAGCGGCCAGGCAGCACCGGCGGTGGTATCGAGCGTCGACTGGGCACAGCATGCCATAGCGCTCATCCACCTGCTGGAGGCCAATGACGGAGCAGCGCCGGATTATATGGAACAGTATGCGGATTCGTTGCGCGGAGCACTCGGCCAGGACAGTTTCGAGCAGTTGATGAATGAGGTGAACAACTTTGACTTCGAGGCCGCACGGCTAACCCTCAAACGTGCATCGACGGCCCGCGATACCCCGTGCTGGAGGGAACATCATGAGTGAAACGCTAAACTACCCACTTCCCCCGATCATCCTCATTGTCGATGATACGCCGGAGAACATTACGCTGATCAATGGCCTGCTGAAGGACATCTACCGCATGCGGGTGGCCATCAGCGGTGAGCGCGCGCTGAAGGCAGCGGTGCAGGAGCCTCGCCCGGATCTGATTCTGCTCGACATCATGATGCCTGATCTGTCGGGGTATGAGGTGGCAGAGCAGCTCAAGCGCGATCCGCGCACCGCTCATATCCCGATCATCTTCATCACCGCCATGGCGACAATGGAAGACGAGATCCTGGGTTTGCAGATGGGCGCCGTGGACTACATCACCAAGCCGATCAACCCACCCATCGTGCTGGCACGGGTGGAAACCCAATTGAAGATCAAGGCGGCCGCCGACTTTTTGCGTGATCAGAAGGCTTACCTTGAGCAGGAAGTCCAGCGCCGCACCGCCGAGGTCATCGCTATCCAGGATGTGACCATTCAGGCCATGACCTCGCTGGCCGAAACCCGCGACAATGAGACGGGTAACCACATTCGACGAACTCAGCACTACGTCAGACTACTGGCCGAGCTGCTTCGCGAACATCCGAGGTTCCAGCAGTTTCTCAATGAGGAAAGTATCCGCCTGCTGTTTAAGTCAGCTCCGTTGCATGACATCGGCAAGATCGGCATACCCGATGACATACTGCTCAAGCCGGGGCGCCTCACGCCGGAAGAGTTCGAGACGATGAAGACCCATACGGTACTGGGACGCGATGCAATCCGGCATGCCGAAGAGCAGTTGGGCACCTCGGTGGGATTTCTGCGCCTGGCCAAGGAGATCGCCTACAGCCACCACGAGAAGTGGGACGGTACCGGTTATCCCGATGGGCTGAGTGCCGATGACATCCCCATCAGCGCCAGGCTCATGGCATTGGCGGATGTCTATGACGCGTTGATTAGCCGACGCGTATACAAGAAAGGCATGTCACACGATCAGGCGCTGGAGATAATCCGCCAGGGATGTGCTACGCATTTCGATCCAGATATTTGCGAGGTTTTCCTGGCCAACCATGAGCAATTCCAGGCTATCGCGGTGCGTTTTGCTGATCGCGGTCAGGATGGCTAATCAACGCATCGCCGTGAAATCAATGCCAAGGGCTTTTGGTCATTTTTTTGAGGTTTTGAAATGCCCCCTAGAGGCAATGCGAACTCCATCGATTATTTGGCATCACATCTGCCTGAACGTCCGTTATGGTTCGTGGTTATCCACGCCACGCGGCCCACCACCGTTTCGCGGATCGCGTGCTGGCTGACCAAAGCGCTCAAGGTGTCTGACTGGATCGCTTCACCATTCATGGCGCCAGATCCCGCCGCCGGCGTGCGGCGGCGTCTTCAACGGCGATAAACAACCCCTCAATCGAAGCGGGGGTTAGCGCATGTGCGGCTTCCACCCCCTCCAAAAACCTTCTGCGCGCTCTTCGGCCAGTGCAAAGGCAGGCACATCTGCTGGGCGGCCGAGGCGTGCCAGGTGATTGGCGAGTTTGGTGCGGACCAGATCGGGCATGCTGACACCATTGCGCGAGAATACGACGCTCATTCTTTCACCCATTATTGTTGAGGTGAGGGATAACGCCAGGAAGGCGCTTCCTGATCGAATTAGCGGTCACTGCGTAAAACCACCGCTGTGGGGGTTGGTCTACAAGCGCAGGGGGGGCTGGTTTTCACCGGCCCACAAAAAAGCCCCCACACTGGCTTCAAGTGTAGGGGCCTTTTGAACATAAGCGGCGTTATTGGTAACGCGAACTAGCCGACGCGCGCGGCATCCGGTTTGCCGAATTCCTCGGACGTCATCTCACCCAGGTAGGACAAGCTGCTCAGAATTGCATTGGGTTCAGCCCCGGCAATCTTTCGAGCTGCGACAATCGGGTAAGCAATGACTGCTATTGGCCGATTTCTGCCCGTCGCGAAGGGCAGCTGTGGGTCGAAAGCGGCCACTCCTGCCAGCCGGATCGACTCAAAGCGCTGCTACGCGCAGGGCTAATCACCGCCGTTCCGTGTACCCCAACAAACTACTCAACCCGGGCGCCTAGGGCGACTGGGGCCTGGATAATCCGCTCTAACCAACTCCACTCCATATATCGATCACCACGCCCCCTCAGATGGGTGTAACGCCGCAGCGAGTTCCAGTCACGATGACCGGAAACACTCGACACCCTCGGGATATCCCAATCCATTTCGAACAACCGGCTCACACCTTCATGGCGCAGATCGTGAAAATGCAGGTCCTCCACGCCAACCATCTTGCACGCTCTGGACCAGGCCGTGCCGATTGAGTCGGTGTTGTAAGGGAAGATCTCAGCGCACTGACGCGGCATGCTTTGCACAATCGCCCACGCCTCATCCGGCAGATGGCACCACACATCGTTACCGATCTTCTGTCCGGGGTTCTTCATGTCCCGCACTTTCACCGCCTGGCGGTGCTCATCCAGATCCTCCCACATGATGCGAGCGATCTCGTCCATACGGCGCGTGGAAAAGATGGCAAACGCAACCACCTTCGGCATGTGAATGACTGTCGGACGCCGTGCAAGCATCTCGAAGAAATGCTCAAGCACCTTGTCGAGTTCTTCAAGCGTTGGCCGGCGATCCCGCTCCCGGCTCTTCATGTTGTAGCCGAGGCGTTTCAGGACAAGGCGTGCGTCGGGCATAGCTTGGGGGTTGATCTCGTACTCCCACGCCGCTCTGGCAAGCGACAACACTGAACCCAGGTGAGCCAGATCATTGCCGGCTGTCTGCGGTTTGATGCCACCGCCTGCGGGGCTCATACGCCATAGGGCATAGTCCACCAGCACCTGCTGGCTGATGTCGGAGTCGACCATCTCACCCAGGTAGCTGTTCTTGATGGCGTTTAAAGTGCGTCGCTTGGTCTCGCCCAGAGGCCGAGCTTTCTCTGCCTCTACAAGGTAACGGTCGATCATCTGTTTGACCGTGTGCCCTACCCGGTTGGCGCGCTCGATAGCACCAGGCTCAGACAACTCAGTTTCCCGTCGCTTCGCCCAGGCCACTGCAGCCTGTTTGCGGGCGAACGTTTGGCTCTCTTGGTAGACTGTCACCTTGTCGCGATTAATGCGGATCTGGACGAGGTAGCTAGTGCTGCCATCGGCCTTTTTACGCGTTCTGATCGTTGCCATCTGAGATTGGTACACGTCGTCTGTCGATTGGTACATTGTACCAAGCGCTTGGTAAAAATGCCCCAAAACCCCGAAAATTGGTACAAAACACGTTGAACGAAATGACCGCAAAATCAGGCTACAACCCAGAAAATACGCGCCCTGAGCCGTCACGCCGCTTCAGCGTTGCACCCATGATGGATTGGACCGACCGCCACTGCCGGTTCTTCCTGCGCCTGCTCTCCAAGCAAACCCTGCTCTACACCGAAATGGTCACCACCGGCGCCTTGCTGCACAACGACGCCCAGCGTTTCCTGCGCCACGACGCCTCCGAGCACCCGTTGGCCCTGCAGTTGGGCGGCAGTGTGCCGGCCGACCTGGCAGCCTGCGCGCGCCTGGCAGAAGAAGCCGGGTATGACGAGGTCAACCTCAACGTCGGCTGCCCGAGTGACCGAGTGCAAAACAACATGATCGGCGCTTGCCTGATGGCCCACCCGGCGCTGGTGGCCGATTGCGTGAAGGCCATGCGTGATGCAGTGTCGACCCCGGTGACGGTCAAGCACCGCATTGGTATCAATGGCCGCGACAGCTACGCCCAGCTATGCGACTTCGTCGGCCAGGTGCGCGACGCCGGCTGCCGCAGTTTTACCGTGCATGCGCGCATCGCGATCCTGGAAGGGCTGTCGCCGAAGGAGAACCGCGAAATTCCGCCCCTGCGCTACGACGTGGCAGCGCAGCTGAAGGCCGACTTCCCAGACCTGGAAATCGTGCTCAACGGCGGGATCAAGACCCTGGCCGAGTGCCAGGCGCACTTGCACACCTTCGACGGCGTGATGCTGGGGCGTGAGGCCTACCACAACCCTTATTTGCTGGCCGAGGTAGACCAGCAGCTGTTTGCCAGTGAGGCGCAGGTGGTAAGCCGCAGCGAGGCGCTGGCGCAGTTGCGGCCTTACATCGTCGCGCACATGGCAAGTGGCGGGGCGATGCATCACGTTACCCGGCATATTCTGGGGCTGGCCCAAGGGTTCAAGGGCGCGCGGCGGTTCCGCCAGTTGCTGTCGGCGGATATTCACAAGGCAGCGGAGCCGTTGGCCGTGTTCGACCAGGCGGTGGAGTTGTTGCAGGGGCGCTGATGCAGCCTGGGCGGCAGGTGCGGAACCTCGTGACGGCTTGAGACTCGAATTATCACCTTTCACAGCGCCCTTCACAGGCAAGCCCGCGCCTACAGGCCCTTGAGCGGCCGCCGGGGCTCGGGTAATGTCGAGTGATTGCACAGGACAGAGCACGCCCATGACCTCCAAGCTGGAACAACTCAAGCAGTTCACCACCGTGGTCGCCGACACCGGGGACCTGGACGCTATCACCCGGCTTAAACCGGTCGATGCCACCACCAACCCGTCGCTGCTGCTCAAGGCCGCCGCCATCCCAGGCTACGCCGACCTGCTCAAGCAGGTGAAGGCCGATGCCAAGGGTGACGTCGACCTGGCCTGCGACAAGTTCGCAGTGGCCGTGGGCTCGGGCATTCTCAAGGTCATCCCGGGGCGTATCTCCACCGAGGTGGATGCCCGCCTGTCGTTCGACGAAGCCGCCCTACTGGCAAAGGCCCGCAAGTTGAGCGAACTGTACGAGGCAGCCGGTGTTGGCCGCGACCGCGTACTGATCAAGCTGGCCTCCACTTGGGAAGGTATCCGCGCCGCCGAGAAGCTGGAAAAGGAAGGCATCCAAACCAATCTCACCCTGCTGTTCTCCTTCGCCCAAGCACAGGCCTGCGCCGATGCCGGGGTGTTTCTGATTTCGCCCTTCGTGGGCCGTATCTACGACTGGTACAAGAAAAGCACCGGCCAGGAATACGTGGGTGCCGAGGACCCGGGCGTGCAGTCGGTCACGCGCATCTACAACTATTACAAGGCCAATGGCTACGACACCGTGGTCATGGGCGCCAGCTTCCGCAATATCGGCCAGATCGAGCAACTGGCGGGCTGTGACCGCCTTACCATCAGCCCCGAGCTGCTGCAGCAACTGAGCGATGACCAAGGCACCCTGCCGCGAGTGCTGAAGCCGGGCAATGCTGGCGAGGCAAAGCAACAACTGACCGAAAGCCAGTTCCGCTGGGCGATGAACGAAGATGCCATGGGCACCGACAAGCTGGCCGAGGGTATTCGCCAGTTCGCGCGGGACCAGGAGAAGCTGGAGAAGTTGATGGCTGCAAAGGCCTGATACATTTCGGGTTTGCCTGGCGGGCGGGAAGTGTTCAGCATTTTCCGCCCGTTTTGTTAGGCCACGTTTTAGCTGCATATTGATTCCCTGGGCCTCTTCGCGGGCAAGCCCGCACCTGTGGGAGCGGGCTTGCCCGCGAAGTGGCCCGCATAGCCACCCGAGCTGTCGATGACCTCCTCTACCCCTTTACCCTCCGTTCTCGCCGGCCCGGTACTGCGCCGCCTGGAACCCCAGCGCCTGGCCATCTGGCTGGTCGCTAGCCAACCGCTGCACCCCGCGTTCATCTGCCCGGCAAGTGAAGCACAGGTCGAATGCCAGGTAGTCGCGGTGGGCCAGCGAGCCTTCATCCACTTGCTAGACATCCACTTCGCCCACGCGCTACCCAGCAACCAGCTACTCGACTATGACCTACTGATCAACGGCCAGGGCATCGCCGATTGGGCGCCGCACCTGCTCTACCCCGGCGCCCAGCGCCCGAACCTGGTGCTGCGCGATCGGCTCGACCACCTGCTGCACGGTTCCTGCCGCAAGCCGCATCACCCCGCCGCCGATGGCCTACTGTGCGCAGACCGGCTGGTGCAGGCCTGCATAAAACCCGAAGAGCGCCCCGCCGTGCTGCTGATGACCGGCGACCAGGTGTACGCCGACGATGTCGCCGGCCCGATGTTGCGCGCCATCCACACCCTGATAGCGCGCCTAGGCCTGTTCGACGAGCCATTGGAGGGCGCGGTGGTGGCCGACAGCCAGGCGCTGTACCAGCACCCGGCCAGTTACTACCATCGCGCCGACCTGCTACCGGCGCAGGCGCGCAACGACACCCTGCGCGAGCGCTTTTTTGGCGGTAAGCGCAAGCCGATCTTTTCGTCCAGCAACGCCGACAACCATCTGGTGACCTTCGCCGAAGTCATGGCGATGTACCTGCTGGTATGGTCACCGGTGCCTTGGCAGCTGGTGAACCTGGACATGCCCCGCGGGCTCACCGCCCCGCGCCAGGCCCGCTACCAGCAGGAGTTGCCGCTGATCCAGGCGTTTGCCAGCAACCTCGGCCAGGTAGCGCGGGTAATGGCTCACCTGCCTTGCCTGATGATCTTCGACGATCACGACATCACCGACGACTGGAACCTCTCTGCGCAGTGGGAGGAAACCGCCTACGGCCACCCCTTCTCGCGGCGGATCATCGGCAATGCCCTGCTCGGCTACCTGCTATGCCAGGCCTGGGGCAACGACCCACAGGGTTGCGCGCCACTGATCCGGCAATGCCAGGGGCTGAACAGCCAAACCCAGGATGCGCTTATCAGCGAACTGCTGCGTTTTCAGGGCTGGCAGTTCAGCCTGCCCAGCAACCCGCCGTTGCGGGTGTTGGACACCCGCACCCGCCGCTGGCGCAGCGAAAGCAGCCTGGCCAAGCCGTCCGGGCTGCTCGACTGGGAGGCGTTGAGCGAGCTGCAGCAAGCGCTGCTGGACCACCCATCGGCGATCATCGTATCGCCTGCGCCGATTTTTGGCATGAAGCTGATCGAGACCGTGCAAAAACTGTTCAGCTGGCTGGGCTACCCGCTGCTGGTGGATGCCGAGAACTGGATGGCCCACCGTGGTGCGGCGCAGGTCATCCTCAATATTTTCCGCCACTCGCGCACACCGGGGCATTACGTGGTGCTATCGGGGGATGTGCATTACTCGTTCGTCTATGAAGTGCTGATCCGCCACCGCCAGCGCAGCCCGCACTTGTGGCAGATAACCAGCAGCGGGATCAAGAACGAATTCCCGCGGCGCTTGCTGGAGGTGCTCGACCGGCTCAACCGCTGGCTGTATGCGCCGCGCTCGCCGCTGAACTGGTTTACCAAGCGCCGCGAAATGCAGGTAGTACCGCGCACCCCTAGCCACAGCAAGGCCGGGGAGCGCTTGTGGAACGGCGCGGGCTTGGGGCAGGTGTTCTTCGATGAACAGGGGCGGCCGACGCGGGTATATCAGCTGGATGCGGGAGGGGGTGAGGCGACCGAGTTTGTTGGCAAGAAATAGCCCGGTGGGCTGGCCCGCGAAAAGGCCAGCCCCGGCTAGCGCTCAGGTGCGCTCCAGCGCATTGACCAGGTCATGGAAGGCTTCACGGTTGGAGTCGTTCAAGCCCATCAGGATTTTGTGCGCCTCCAATACCTTGGAGCGCACCACCTCTTCGTTCTGGTCCTGTGACGGCAGGTCGGTCAGGCACTCCGGGCACGGAATTGGCCGATCAACAATATTGAACACCTGATCGAAGCCCATCGACTGCAACAACCGGGAAATATCCGGGTTGGTGGTAACCACAGTCGGCAGCAAGCCTACCTTCTGGCGCGACAGAATCGACAGTTTGGCTAGCAGCCCCAAAGTGGTGCTGTCGATGCTCTCGGTTTCGGTCAAGTCGATGACAATCGCCGAGAAGTTCAGCGCAGTGAAAATCTTCTCGATCGTTGCATCCAGCGCCGAACATAGGGTCAGGCGCACTTCACCGACAAATTTCAGTACGAAGGTACCACTCTGCTCGGCGAACTGAATTCTACCGGTACTCATTGAAGGTTCCTGCTCAACACCAATAGGGCGATATCATCCGGCATCTCCCCAAGCGTAGCCAATCCAAATCGTTGACGCAGCCCATCCAGGCTGCCACCTGCTGCCCTGACGATTTCCGGCAAGGCGGTTTCTTTATCTTTGAGCGTACCACCCGGCAAAAGGTCCAGAATGCCATCGGACATCAGGCTGAGACTGAACTGCGGCGGCAGCTCCACTACCAGGTCTTGGTAGGTGGCTTCGTCGAACAGCCCCACCGGCAAGCCGCGGCCTTCGAGGTAGCGAGTGTGCTCGGGGGTGTGCAACACCGGCAACGGCAAATGGCCGCCAACGGCGTAGGTCAGCAGGCCGGTGTCTTCGTCGATCACCCCGCCGACCATGGTCACATGCTTGCCCAGCTTGCAGTTGATCAGCCCGCGGTTGATATGGCTGAGCACCTGCGACGGCTTGAACTCGCGCATCTTGCTACCACGCTTGAATTCAAACAACAGCCGCGTGGTCATGAACTTCAACAGCACGGTCACGAACGCCGACGATGCGCCATGCCCGGAGACATCGGCGAGGTAGAACGCGATGCGCCGGTCGTCCACTCGGAAGTAATCGGCAAAATCACCCGACAGGTACAGTGACGGGATGATCTGGTGCTCGAAGGCGAACTCACCGACCACCCAGGGGCTTTCCGGCAGCATGTTCATCTGTACTTGGCGACCGGCGGTCTGGTCCTCCTGCAACAGGTGCAGGCTGGCCTCCAGTTCGCGGTTGGCGGCTTCGAGCTTGTCGCGGTAGCGCTGGTTTTCCAGCACCAGGCGCGAGCGGTCGAGCGCGCGGCGCACCGAGTGTTCGAGGACGGCCAGGTCTTCCAGCGGCTTGATCAGGTAATCGGCGGCGCCCAGGCGCAACGCTTCTACCGCATCGCTCATGACGCCGGCACCGGACACCACGATCACCGGCAACTGCGGGGCGCGCTCGCTGACCTGGCGGATCAGTTCGAGGCCGCCCATCTGCGGCATGCGCAGATCGCAGATCACGAGGTCGGGCTGGTGTTCTTCGAAGACCTGAAGCCCCTGCTGGCCATTACCGGCCTGGAGGACGCTGAAACCACTGTCTTCAAGATAGGCGGCGAGGCTCGCACGGACCACGTCGTCGTCATCGATGATCAGCAGCGTTGCACTGGTTTTCTGCATGTGGGCGAACGGCGCCGATTTAGGTTGGTGCAGCGGTGTCGGCAAGGCAGACGGCCAGCTACGGGAATTCTTTGTGGTCACACTCTACTTGAGTTGTAGGACAAGAACACCTGCCCGGCAACTGTCAGAGGTACCTTGTAAGGCGCAGACGGTACTCCCATCCGGCAGGCGTTTCAAGCATGCAGCGGTCGACCGCGGCGCACTTTACCGGGCAAATCACTGGGAGTTATAAGAAAGCCGACCGGCGCAAACCGATAGGAAGGATGCGCCGCGAAGGGCTGCGCAGCAGCCCCCCATTTCAGCTACAGCACATGAGCTGATCAGAAGTCGTCTTCAACCTCGCCATCCTTGACCTTGAACTCGCGGTTTTGCAGGTAGGCGTTGCGAATGAAGATGTACTTGTCGCCCTGGATCAGCTTCTCGGCCGACAGCAAGTTGGCGCGCGTGTCGATGATGTCCAGCGCGAAGATCGAGTTGCGCGTCGGCACATGGTCGATATAACGGTAGGGTTCGGTGTAGGTGTCCGGGTACTTGGCCACGCCATCGCGCACAGTGCTTGGGCCCAGCAGTGGGATGACCACGTACGGCCCACTCGGCACGCCCCAGTAGCCCAGGGTCTGGCCGAAGTCTTCGTCGTTGCGTTGCAGGCCCATCTTGGTGCCCACGTCGAAGAAACCGCCCAGGCCGAAGGTGGTGTTGACGATCAGCCGCGCCGTGTCCACGCCCGCCGCATGAGGTTTGAACTGCAACAGGTTGTTGGCCAGGTTGGTCACATCGCCCAGATTGCGGAAGATGTTGTGAATGCCATCTTCGAGGAACTGTGGGGTAACCGCCTGGTAGCCCTTGGCCAAAGGCTTGAGGGCATAGGTGTCGACGGTATCGTTGAAGCGGAAGATCGGGCGGTTGACCGCTTCCCAGGGATCTTCCTCGGTGGCTGCCTGGGTGGCTGCCACGGGCGCCAGCAGCATGCTGGCGCAGACACAGGCCTGGGTGACTCGTTCGATCACACTGGCACCGATCCTACGCATAGGTGTTTCTCCATAGAATTTCTCGGCCGCAAGCGCCACGGGGTGCGCTGCCGTACGGCGGCAGTATAGAGGCTTGCGGGCTGATAAACAGCTTTACACATCAGTGCTCAATATTTTGTGAACAACTGTTGCGCGGTGCCCGCTGTCACAGCCTGGTAACAATCGCAGCCTAGCCTGCGGACTATTTGAGGGAAGTTGCCATGGACGCTGCACCCGCCTTCACCGCTGTGCTGTTTGGTTTGCGCGGCTGCCTGGTACAGGCCACCAACGGCGCCCCCTCGCCCGCCCCAGGCGCACTGGCCACCCTCGCCAGCCTGCGCCAACGCCAAGTGCCGTGCATTTGGCTGGATGACCTCAATAGCAGCCAAAGCAAGCGCCTGGCGCACGTGCTGCCCGACTGGTTACCAGGGCACTCGGTGAACGGCGTGCGCTGGCCGGCACCGAACGCCTGCTGGCAGGCCCTGATGACGCTGGACAGCGAACGCCTGGAGGGCTGCGTGCTGGTCAGCGGCGACCCACGCCTGCTGCAGTCCGGCCTTAACGCAGGGCTGTGGACAGTGGGGCTAGCCGCCTGCAGCCCATTCTGCGACCACAGCTCGCGGCAATGGCAAGCCATGACCCCGCAGGAGCAGGACCTGGCCCGCGGCAAGGCGACGCTGGAGTTGTTCAGCCTGGGGGTGCATTCGGTGATCGACCACTTGGAGGCGCTGGACACCTGCCTGCAGGACATCGCCCTGCGCCGACGCAAGGGCGAAAAACCCTGATACAGCACCTTTGACGCGGATCATGCAAAGCAGCGGCAGGTGGATTACGCTGAAGGCAAGCCAGAACCTTTGCCGCTTCGCTGAGGTCCATGGCTTGCCAAGCCATTGATGGAGAAATGCCAATGCCTGCCCGCGAATTGCAAGAGCGCCTGAACAGCTTGCGCGAGCAACTGGACCGCAACGTGCCACTTTCGGATGAAGAGCTGGCTGCACTGCACGAAGAAGCACGCCAGATCGAGGCGCAACTCAAGCTTGAGGAAGCCACGCCGGACCATAACCTGGTGGATGGGGTGAACCTGGCAATCGAACGCTTCGAGGCCGACCACCCAGACCTCACCGCCACCTTGCGCAGCATTGCCAACTCGCTGCACAGCATGGGGATCTGAACAAGCTGGGGGGGGCTTGGCGCCCCCACCCAATTTGCACGTTATTGCCGAACCAGGCGCTTGTTATCCGGGCTGATGGCCGCGGTGCTACGGTACGGGTTGATATCCAGCCCACCCCGGCGCACATAGCGCGCATACACCGTCAAATGCTCCGGCTGCAGCACGTTTTTCAAGTCCAGGTAGATCCGCTCCACACACTGCTCATGGAAGTCGGCATGCTGGCGAAAGCTGATCAGGTAGGTCAGCAGGCTGGCAGCGTCCAGCGCCCTGCCCTTGTACTCGACCACCACACTGCCCCAGTCCGGCTGGCCGGTGACCGGGCAGTTGGACTTCAGCAAGTGGCTGTGCAAAGTTTCTTCCACCACCCGCTCCGGATCGCAGCGCAGCAGTTCTGGCTGCGGCTGCTCGTAGTTGCTAATGGCAACCTCCAGCGCGTCGATGCATTGCCCCGGCAAGGCCACTACGCCCTGCGCTTCGACCTCGGCCAAGGTGCGCAACTGCACGCCAACGGGCTTGCCGGCGGCAGCGGACAGGTCTTTCTCCAGGCACGCCTGCAGCTCGCCCCACGAGGCGAACACCGTCTGGTTCAGCGAGTTGAGGTAAAGCTTGAACGACTTCGACTCGATGATATTGGGCGAATCGGCCGGGATAGCGAACTGCCCGATCGCCACCACCGGCTTGCCCGACGGCAGCAGCCAGCTCAGCTCAAAGCAGTTCCAGTAATCCACGCCTTGCCAGGGCAAGGTTTGGGCGGTAACACCCAGCTCGGCCCACTTGGCGGTACGCGGGATCGGGAACAGCAGCTCCGGGGAATAGGTGGCGATGTATTCGCTGGACTTGCCCAGCGGGGAGTGTTCGGCAGCGGGATGCATGGAAACTGACCTGAAGGTTCGAAATAACCCCTAGTCTACCGGTTTTGCACCCCACCTTGGAGCGCATGTCACTCGATGGTCAGTACCCCGACCATGCCGGCCTGGTAATGCCCCGGCACGTTGCAGGCAAACTCGATGGGTGCGGATGTGCGGAAGGCCCAGGTCAGCTCGGCGCGCTGGCCAGGCATCACCAGCACGGTGTTGCCAGCACCGTGGCCGTGGCCGTGGCCCATCATCTGGCCATGATCCATGCCTTCGTGGTTCATGCCTTCGTGATTCATGCCCGCAGTGAACATCTTGCCCTGCATGGCGAGCATTTCCTTCTGGTGTTCGGCATGCATGGCCTTGTCGCCCAGGTTGAATTCGTGGGGCAGCTTGCCTTCGTTGACCAGCACGAAGCGCACCGTCTCGCCGGCCTTCACGTGCAGGTTCTTGGGCTCGAAGGCGATGTCTTTGAGCACCACATTGACCGTGCGCGAGGCCTTGGCCGCAGGCGCCGGCTCGCCAAAGGCGAAGGTTTGCGCTGCGCCGGCAAAGCTCGGCAGGCTGGCCAGGGTAAGGGCGGCGGCGATGAACAGGCGTTTCATGATGACTCCGGCATACACAACGGGATGAGACCACCTTATTCAGCGGCGACTGGCAGCTACCTGACAGGCAGATTACAACTTTGTCAGCTTGGCCGAGCCGGCACAGGGTCACGTATCATTTCAGCCAAAGCCCCGTGGCCGACCCGTAGGGACAACTGTGTTGTTCAAAATCCACAGACCGCACTACTCCTGACATCATGGTACACACATGAAACTGCTGATCGTCGAAGACCAGACCCGCACCGGCCAGTACCTGAGCCAGGGCCTGAGCGAGGCCGGCTTTGCCACCGAGCTGGCCACCGATGGCGAGACCGGCCAGTTCCTCGCCCTGACCGGCGACCACGACCTGTTGATCCTCGACGTGATGTTGCCCGGCCGTAACGGTTGGCAGATCCTGCAAGCCGTGCGCCAAGCCGGGCTGGATACGCCGGTGCTGTTCCTCACCGCCCGCGATGCCGTCGAGGACCGGGTGCACGGCCTGGAGCTGGGCGCCGATGATTACCTGGTCAAGCCGTTCGCCTTTTCCGAACTGCTGGCCCGGGTGCGCAGCCTGCTGCGTCGGGGCACCAGCCCCAGCCAGGACACCACCCTGGGCCTGGCCGACCTGCGCTTGGACCTGATGCGCCGCCGCGCCGAACGCGCCGGCCAGCGTATCGACCTGACCGCCAAGGAGTTCGCCCTGCTCGAACTGTTGCTGCGCCGCCAGGGCGAGGTGCTGCCCAAGTCGCTAATCGCCTCGCAAGTGTGGGACATGAATTTTGACAGCGACACCAATGTGATCGAGGTGGCGATCCGCCGCCTGCGCCTGAAAATCGACGACCCGCACCCCAACAAGCTGATCCACACTGTGCGCGGCATGGGCTATGTACTCGAAGAGCGCACAGAATGATGCGCCGGGTATCGCTCGGCAGCCGCCTGGCCCTGCTATTCGCCGCTTGCACCGCCGCTGTCTCCCTCAGCGCCGGCCTGCTGTTCAATCGGGCCAGCGAGCAGCACTTCGTTGAACTGGACCAACAACTGCTGGAATCGCGCCTCTCGCTGCTGCGTGCCCAGCTGGCCGGCATCACCACTCCGGCTGAGCTGCAGGCACACTTGCCCGCCCTGCGCGAAGCATTCAGCCACCAGGCCGACCTGGCCCTGCGCATCAGCGGCAGCGACGGCACCAACTGGTTCGAAAGCCGCACGGGCCTGCCCAAGGCGCCACTGCCCGCCGGGCTGGCGACCCTGCATGCGCAAGGCACCGACTACCGCAGCCTGGCCGTGCAACTGGCGCCAGGCAGCTCGCAGGCACCGCAGCTGGCCCTGTACCTTGATATCACCCACCACCAGCACTTTCTGCAAGGCATGCAGCGCCTGATCTGGCTGACCGTCGGCTTGTCGGCGCTGGCCACCGCACTGCTCGGCGCCTGGGCCGCACGCCGCGGGCTGCGCCCTTTGCGGCAGATGGGCGAGGTGGCAGCCAGCGTGTCGGCGCGCTCGCTGACCACGCGCCTGCCGGTGGCGCAGATGCCAGAAGAGCTGGCCGAACTGGCAACCGCCATGAACGCCATGCTGCAGCGCCTGGACGATGCCTTCCAGCGCCTGTCGGCCTTCTCTGCCGACATCGCCCACGAACTGCGCACGCCGCTGTCCAACCTGCTAACCCACACCCAAGTCACCCTCACACGCCCGCGCAGCCTTGAGGAGTACCGCGAGGCGCTGCATGGCAACCTGGAGGAACTGCAATGGATGGCGCAGATGATCAACGACATGTTGTTCCTGGCCAAGGCCGACCACGGCCTGCTGGTGCCTGGGCAAGCGCCGCTGGCGCTGCATGAGGAGGTGGATGCGCTGCTGGAGTACTACGCGCCGCTGGCCGAAGACAACGCTGTGCAGATGTTGCGCGAGGGTGAGGCGCTGCTGCAGGGCGACCAGCATATGCTGCGCCGGGCGCTGTCCAACCTGCTCGACAACGCCTTGCGCTTTACCCCGGGGGGGGGGCAGATACGGGTGACGCTAGCGCCGGGGCCGAAAATTAGTGTGGCCAATACCGGTGCCCCCATCGACCCGGCCGCATTACCGCGGTTGTTCGACCGCTTCTACCGGGTGGACCCGGCACGGCGAGAAGGCAGTAGCGAGCATGCGGGATTGGGACTGGCGATTACCCGCTCGATCGTGCAGGCCCATGGCGGGCGTATTCGGGCGGAATGTGCGGATGGGTGGACACGGTTCGAGATCGAATTCACCGAAGCACGGTAAGACGGCAAGCTCCCTGTAGGAGCGGGTTTACCCGCGAACATCGGCAAAGCCGGTGCCATGCACCGCGTCGGATTCTTCGCAGGCAACCCGCTCCCACAGGGCCCCTCAATAACCTGAAGCAAGCATCAGACAGCCAAGCCAATCGCCGGCTGCACCTGCGATGCCCGGTAAGCTGGGTAGATGGTCGCCAGGAAGCTCATCACCAGCCCAGCGGTGCAGATGATCGCTACATCACCCCACTGCAACTGCGACGGCAAGCTGCTGACGAAGTACACATCAGAGGTAAAGATGTGCTGCCCGCTCACCTGCTCCAGCCAGCCGACGATCTGGCTGACATTGAATGCCGCAATCACGCCCAGCCCCCCCCCAATCAGCGTGCCGACCACCCCAATCAGGCTGCCCTGGACCATGAACGTGCCCATGATCTGCGCCGGGGTGGCGCCCAAGGTGCGCAGGATGGCGATGTCCGGCCCCTTGTCGTTCACCACCATCACCAAGGTGGCGATGATGTTGAACGCCGCCACCGCGATGATCATCATCAGCAGCAGGCCGATCATGGTCTTTTCCATCTTCATGGCGCTGAACAGGCTGCCCTGGGTGTGCGACCAGTCATCGGCGCGGTAAGCATCGCCCAGCCCGCCGGCGATGGCCTTGGACACCTGCGGCGCGGCATACAGGTCGTGCAGTTTCAGGCGCACGCCCTGCACCTGGCCCGGCGCCCAACGCTGCATCTCAGCGGCATCGGCCACGTGAATGTAAGCCTGCGAACCATCCAGCTCGGCGCCAACCTTGAAGATACCGACCACGGTCAGGCGCTGCATGCGCGGGGTGATGCCGCCCGGCTCCTTGCTGATTTCCGGCACGATCAAGGTCAGCTTGTCGCCAGTATTGAGGCGGAAGCGCCGTGCAGTGAGTTCGCCGATGACCACCCCGAACTCCCCCGCTTGCAGGTCTTGCAAGCGGCCCTGGACGATATGCTGGCCAACGATCGAGACCTTGCCCTCCTCGGCCGGGTCGATACCACCCACCTGGATCGGCTGCATTGCCCCCTTGTACGAGAGCATGCCCTCCATCTCGGTAATCGGCGCCACCGCCATCACTGCCGGGTTGCGCATGGCGGCGTCGGCCACCTTGCGCCAGTCGTCCAGCGGCTGCACGCCCAGAATCGCCGCATGCGGCACCAGGCCGAGGATGCGCGAGCTCATTTCGCGCTGGAAGCCGTTCATCACCGACAGCACCACGATCATCGCCAGCACGCCCAGCGACAGGCCGATCATCGAAGTCATCGAAATGAACGAAATGAAGTGGTTGCGGCGCTTGGCTCGGGTGTAGCGCGCGCCAATGAAGATGGGCAAGGGTCTGAACATGTACGAAAACACCCAATGAAAACAGGAAAACGGGGCGGCACCTGCCACCCCGTGCAGTCGATCAGATCGCCACCAGGTGGCCGTCGTCGAGCTTCAATACACGGTCCATCTGACGCGCCAGGTTGAGGTCGTGGGTGACCACCAGGAACGCCGTGCGCGATGCGCTGGACAATTCCTGCATCAATTCCTGGATACCCTGGGCGGTATGGTGGTCGAGGTTGCCGGTCGGCTCGTCGAGCATCACCAGGCCAGGGCGGTTGACCAAGGCCCGGGCAATCGCCACTCGCTGACGCTCACCGCCAGACAGCTCGGCCGGTTTGTGGTTGAGCCGGTGGCCCAGGCCCACGCGCTTGAGCAGCGCTTCGGCACGTTCACGCGCCTCGGGGATCGGCGTGCGGCCGATCAGCAGGGGCATGCACACGTTCTCGATAGCGGTAAATTCCGGCAGCAAGTGGTGGAACTGATAGACAAAGCCCAGCTCACGGTTGCGCAGCAGGCCGCGGGCGCGTTCACCCAGCGCCGACAGTTCTTCACCCGCCAGCCAAACGCTGCCTTGGCTCGGCCGGTCGAGGCCGCCCAACAGGTTGAGCAACGTGCTCTTGCCCGAGCCCGAACTACCGACAATGGCAATACGCTCACCGGCGTGCAGCTCAAGGTTGAGGCCGGACAGCACCTGCACCGATTCCGGGCCCTCGTCGTAGGACTTGCCCAGGTTGCGGCAACTCAGAACGGCTTTATCACTCATGCGCGACTCACTCATAACGTAGCGCCTCTGCAGGCTGGGTGCGGGCCGCACGCCAAGCTGGGTACAGGGTGGCGAAGAAACTCAGAACCAGTGCCGCACCACAGACCATGTACACGTCCTGGGCCTGGATTTGCGACGGCAGGTAATCGATGAAATACACATCGGCGTTGAGGAACTTGTGCCCGATCAGTTTCTCGATGCCGGCGATCGCCGCACTCACGTTCAGCGCAGCGACCACCCCGACCACGGCGCCGATCAGGGTACCGATCACCCCGATCACCGTGCCTTGGACCATGAAGATGAGCATGACCTGCCCGGGCGTGGCGCCCAGGGTACGCAGGATGGCAATGTCGCCGCGCTTGTCGTTGACCACCATCACCAGGGTGGAAATGATGTTGAACGCCGCCACCGCGACGATCAGCAACAACAGCAGGCCAATCATGGCCTTCTCCATGCGGATTGCCTGGTACAGGTTGCCGTGGGTGCGGGTCCAGTCGCGGCTGTAGAACTCCTGGTCACCCAACTGCTGGGCGATGCTCCAGGCCACCCGTGGCGCCTGGAACAGGTCGTCGAACTTCAGGCGCAGGCCCTGCACCTGGTCGGGCTTCCAGCGGTGCAAGCGGGACAGGTCGCTGATGTTGGTCAGGCCCAGGTAGCCGTCGATCTCGCCCGCGCCGACGTGAAAGGTGCCGACCACGGTAAAGCGCTTCATGCGCGGGAACATACCGGCCGGGGTCACGCTGACCTCGGGGGCGACAAAGGTGAGCTTGTCGCCGATGGCTACGCCCAGTTTGGCGGCGGCCTTGTCACCGATCATGATGCCCCACTCGCCCGGCGCCAGTTGGTCGAGGCGGCCTTGCAGGACGAACTTGTCGATGATCGACACTTCGCGCTCGCGGGCCGGGTCGATGCCATTGAGCAGCACCTTCTGCACCTTGCCATCATGGGTCAGCAGGCCCTGCATCTGGGTGAAGGGCGCAACCGCCACCACCTGCGGATTCTGCTTTACTTGTTGGGCAAGGGCCGGCCAGTTAGCAATGGGCTGACCGCTCTCCAGCGTGGCATGGGGGACCATGCCTAATACGCGGGTGCGCATCTCGTGGTCGAAACCGTTCATGACCGACAGCACCACGATCATCACCACCACGCCCAGGGCGAGGCCGATCATCGAGGTCAGGGAAATGAACGAGACGAAGTGATTGCGACGTTTGGCACGGGTATAACGCGTGCCGATGAATGCGAAAAGAGGTCTGAACATGTCGGGGCTTGTTCGGATGAAAGGGAACGTCCTTGTGGCGAGGCGCCTACGGCGGCTTTACACTCGGACCACCGCCGCTACCTTGGGTTCGCCATGACGACATTAGACGAAGAAGATCGCCGCGAATACTACCGCATCGAAGATCAGATCGCACTTCAAATCAGCCCCCTCAGCGCGGCCGAAGCCCTCGACCCAGATGTGTTGCAAGATGATTCGCCACTGTTCAACCTGCTCAGCGAACTGCACCTGTCCGACTTCGAGTCGCAGCACCTGTTGCGCCAGCTAAGCGAAAAAGACCGCACCCTCGCCGCCTTCCTGCGGGCACAGAACAAACGCCTCGACCTGCTTAGCGCAGTCGTTGCCCAGACCTTGCTCGGCGAAGTGGGCCAGCCCCAGTTGGTGGTCATTTCCGAGGGCGGCATCGAGTTTGTGCAAGCCACCCAGGTTGCCCCTGGCACGCGAGTGAAAGTGAAAATGGTGCTGATGCCGCGCGCCCATGGCCTACTGCTGCGCGGCAAAGTCAGCCATTGCGACCCGCGCCCAGGGGGCGGCTTTGAAGTAGGCACCGAATTCATCGACATGACCGACGCCCAGCGTCAACTGCTGGCCCGCTACATTCTGCAGCGCCAGCAACAACAACGGCGCCAGCAGCTGGAACAGAACGACCCCGCCTCCTGAGCCCATTTCACTCTGATTTGAAGGAACGAACGTGACCCTGATCTACGGCCATCGCGGCGCCAAGGGCGAAGCACCCGAAAACACCCTGAAAAGCTTTCAGCAATGCCTGGCCCATGGCGTAACCTGCTGCGAGCTGGACCTGCACCTGTCGTCCGACAACGAGCTGATGGTGATCCACGACCCCACCCTCAAGCGCACCACCGGCAAACGCGGCAAAGTGGTCGAGCACTCGGCCGCCGAGCTGGTAACGTTCGATGCCCGCAAGGGCGGCCCAGGCCACGTACAACCCTGCCCTATCCCGAAACTGGAAGAGCTGTTCGAAAAGTGCCAGTTCGAGCACTGGCAGCTGGAAGTGAAAAGCGCCTCGCGCACCCGCGCTGCCACCACCGTGCTGGCGATCCGCGAACTGGCCCAGCAGTACGGCCTGCTGGACAAGGTGACCATCACTTCCAGCTCACGTGAAGTACTCGGTGCCGCGCAGGAACTGGTGCCGGACGTGAAACGCGGGCTGGTAGCCGAATACGCCTGGCTCGACCCGTTGAAGGTGGCACAAAACTACGGCTGCGAGCTGCTGGCTTTGAACTGGACGCTGTGCACCCCCGAGCGCCTGCTCAAAGCACAGGCCCAGGGTTTGCACGTGTCGGTGTGGACGGTCAACGAACCGGCACTGATGCGCCGGCTCGCTGACTTTGGCGTGGACAGCCTGATTACAGACTTTCCCGGTTTGGCCAAGACCACCCTCGGGTAGGGTTGAAATCGGTCTCTCCGACCGGCTCAGGCCACCGGTCGGAGCCGCTCAAAAAAGCCGGTTCAGGCCGTCGTAGGCAGCTACCCGATAAGCTTCGGCCATGGTCGGGTAGTTGAACGTGGTGTTGACGAAGTACTTCAGATTGTTCTGCTCACCCGGCTGGTTCATGATCGCCTGGCCGATGTGAACAATCTCCGAAGCCTGGTAACCGAAGCAGTGCACGCCCAGGATTTCCAGGGTTTCGCGGTGGAACAGGATCTTCAGCATGCCCTGCGGCTCGCCAGCGATCTGTGCACGAGCCATACCCTTGAAGAAGGCCTTGCCCACTTCGTACGGCACCTTGGCCTGGGTCAGTTCCTGCTCGTTGCGGCCGATCGAGCTGATCTCCGGAATGGTGTAGATACCGGTCGGCACGTCGTTGACGAAGCGCCAGCTGCCATTGTCAACGATGCTACCAGCGGCCGAACGGCCTTGGTCATGGGCAGCACTGGCCAGGCTTGGCCAGCCGATCACGTCGCCCGCGCCGTAGATGTTCGGCACGCTGGTGCGGTAGGCCTCGTCGACCTCGATCTGACCACGGCTGTTAACCTTGATGCCGATGTTTTCCAGGCCCAGCTTGTCGGTGTTGCCGGTACGGCCGTTGCACCACAGCAAGGCGTCAGCCTTGATTTTCTTGCCCGACTTCAGGTGCAGGATCACCCCGTTGTCCAGGCCTTCGACACGCTCATACTCTTCGTTATGGCGCACGGTGATGTTGTTGTTGCTGAAGTGGTAGCTCAGCGCCTGGGAAATTTCCGAGTCCAGGAAGCTCAGCAGCTGGCCACGGTTGTCGACCAGTTCCACCAGCACGCCCAGGCCGCTGAAGATCGAGGCGTATTCGCAACCAATCACGCCGGCACCGTACACGATCAGCTTGCGCGGGGTGTGGCTGAGGCTGAGGATGGTGTCGCTGTCGTAGACGCGCGGGTGGTGGAAGTCGATGTCGGCTGGGCGGTACGGGCGCGAGCCGGTTGCAATGATGATGTGCTTGGCGTTGAGCTTTTCCACCACACCGTTCGGGCAAACCACTTCGACGGTTTGCTCGTCGGCGAAACTGCCGGTGCCAAAGAACAGGTCGACGCGGTTACGGGCGTAGTAGCCGGTACGCGATGCGACCTGCTTGGCGATGACCTTCTCGGCGCTTTTCAGTACATCGGGGAACGAGAACCAGCGCGGCTCACCGATGGCACGAAACATCGGGTTGGTGTTGAACTGCATGATCTGCCGCACCGAGTGACGCAGTGCCTTGGACGGGATGGTGCCCAGGTGGGTGCAGTTGCCCCCGACCTGACGACGGCTATCGACCATCGCCACCTTGCGCCCTGCTTTGGCGGCGTTCATTGCCGCGCCTTCACCGGCCGGGCCGGAACCCAGCACCACTACGTCGTAGTTGTAGACAGCCATGCGTACTCCTTCAGAACTGGCCCGCAAGCCACGGTCGCTCGCGGGGCGCGATCATGCCGCCGGGGCGTCATGAGAAAATTCGGGTGCAGTCTAATCAAGCCTGAACGCCGCGCACATTAACCCTTGGTCGCGTCGTAGGCCAATTTTGCCCGCACTACATGTAGAACCATTCCCTGGCGGCAATCATCCCTGCTTGTGCTTTCACTCGCCTTTCACTGCCCGTTCGAATGCGGGCGTAGCTCGGGAGACGAAGCCACCTTCGGCCCGAGTCACCAATACCGCGGCCAAACCCTGCGCCACGGCAAAAGCCCAGCCGCGCTCAGGGCCGAGGATCAACAGTAACGTCGAATAGCCATCGGCCTGCAGCGCCGAGGCGTCGAGCACAGTGACGGCGGCCAGGTCGTGTTCGACCGGGCGCCCTTGGCGGGCATCGAAGGTGTGCGAATAGCGCCGGCCATTCTCCTCGAAATAGTGCCGATAGTCACCCGAGGTTGATACTGAAAAGCCATTCACCGGGATGACCTGGCGGGCGATTTGGCGGTCTTCGCGAGGCAGTTCCAGGGCAATGCGCCAGGGGCTGCCATCGGGCTTGCGGCCCACGGCCTTGAGCTCGCCGGTGGCTTCGGCGATAAAACTGGCAATCCCCATGGCGCGCAGGCGCGCAGCGATCAGGTCGACGGCATGGCCGGCGGCGATGCTGTTGAAGTCGAGCTGCACCGGGGCGTCCTTGCACAAGGCCTGGCCCTCGACGCGCAAATGCCGATAACCCACGCGCTGGCGTACCTGGGCCAGGGCCTGCGGGTCGGGCACCTGCTCGTGGCGGGCCTGGGGGCCGAAGCCCCACAGGTCGAGCAACGGCTCCACGGTGAGGTCGAAGGCACCGTCGCTTTGCTCAGCAAGGTGCTGGCCAAGGTTGACCAGCTCAAGCATGTCGGCCGGCAGGGCCAGGCACTGGTTGGCGGGCAATTGGTTGAAGCGGCTGACGGTAGAGTCACCACGGTAGGTCGAGTAGTGCAGGTCGATGTCGTGCAGGATGCTGTCGACCGCCACCTGTACCTGGGCCGGCGCCGGGCCGCCAGGCTCGCGCACGTACTGGATGCTGTAGCTGCTGCCCATGGCCGGGCCACCCAGGCGTTCCAGGGTGGGGCCCTGGTTGCAGGCAGTCAGGAGCATCAGCAAGAAACAAAGGAATGCGCGCACTATCGAGATCTCGATTGTCTGTACCGGCCCTTTCGCGGGCACGCCCGCTCCCACAGGGACGTGCACATACCCTGTGGGAGCGGGCGTGCCCGCGAAAGGGCCAGTACAGACACAGTAAATGCCCGACCCGCTGATCAGGCAAAAAAAACGGGAACCCGAAGGTTCCCGTTTTTTCATAGCCTTACAAGCAAATCAGCGTGGAAACGCTGGCGGGTTCACACCAGCCATGTCTTCCATCACACGAACCACCTGGCAGCTGTAACCGAATTCGTTGTCGTACCAAACGTACAGAACAACGCGGTTGTCGTTGGCGATGGTCGCTTCAGCGTCAACCACACCGGCGTGGCGCGAGCCAACGAAGTCGGTCGAAACCACTTCTTGCGAAGCAACGTAGTCGATCTGCTTGTGCAGTTCCGAGTGCATGGCGGTTTGGCGCAGGTACTCGTTGATTTCTTCGCGGGTGGTGGCCTTTTCCAGGTTCAGGTTCAGGATGGCCATCGAAACGTTCGGCGTAGGTACGCGAATGGCATTGCCGGTCAGCTTGCCCTTCAGCACTGGCAGCGCTTTGGCGGCAGCAGTGGCGGCGCCGGTTTCGGTGATTACCATGTTCAGCGGCGCGGCACGGCCACGGCGGCTGCCCTTGTGGAAGTTGTCGATCAGGTTCTGGTCGTTGGTGAACGAGTGAACGGTTTCGACGTGGCCGTTAACGATGCCGTACTGGTCGTTGATGGCCTTGAGCACCGGCACAATGGCGTTGGTGGTGCAGGATGCGGCCGAGATGATCTTGTCATCGGCTGCGATGTCACCGTGGTTGATACCGTGCACGATGTTCTTCAGCGCGCCCTTGCCAGGTGCGGTGAGGATCACGCGGGCAGCGCCCGGGCAGGCCAGGTGCTGGCCCAGGCCGTCGGCGTCACGCCATACACCGGTGTTGTCGACGATCAGCGCATTGTCGATGCCGTACTGGGTGTAGTCGACTTCGCTCGGGCTCTTGGCGTAGATAACCTGGATCAGGTTGCCGTTGGCAGTAATGGTGTTGTTGGCTTCGTCGATGGTGATGGTGCCATCGAACGGGCCGTGCACCGAGTCACGGCGCAGCAGGCTGGCACGCTTGACCAGGTCGTTCTCGGCGCCTTTGCGCACCACGATGGCGCGCAGGCGCAGGCCATCGCCACCACCGGTTTTCTCGATCAGGATGCGCGCCAGCAGGCGGCCGATGCGGCCGAAGCCGTACAGGACAACGTCGGTGCCTTTGCGCGCCGAAGCGTTCTGCTGGCCAACCACTTCGGCCAGCTCTTCACGGACGAATTGCTCGGCAGTACGGCCATTGCCTTCCTGCTTGAACTTGTTAGCCAGCTTGCCCAGGTCGACCGAAGCGGCGCCCAGTTTCAGCTCGCTCATGGCCTTGAGCAGGGGGAATGTCTCGTGGACGGACAGTTCGGTTTCGTCGGCTTGACGATGACGCGCAAAGCGGTGCGCCTTGAGGATCGAGATAACCGAACGGTTGATCAGGCTACGGCCATAAATCGAGCTCACCACGTTGTTGTTGCGGTAGAGCTGACCGATAAGCGGGATCATCGCTTCAGCCAGGGCTTCACGATCGATCCACTCACCAAGACACTGGTCGGGCTTCTGAGTCACGGGAACCTTCCACATGTAGGGACAGAAAAAAGGGGCTACATTATGACGCCCCAATGCGTAACCGGCAATGAGCGCCTGTCGCGACCATGCAAGCCAGCGTTCATGCCCTTTCGAGCCTGACAGCCGGCACCGTCACCGGTACAATCGGTCTCTTTGCCGCAACGCTTGGAGTGCAATCTCCCGTGTCAGTTCTGCGCCTACCGCAAATGTCGGCCACGGCCGGCAAACACACCTGGGGCAACTTGCCCGGTGCCGCCCTCAGCCTGGCCATCGCCGAAGCCGCCAGCAGCGCGGGCCGGTTCACCCTGCTGCTGACCGCCGACAGCCAGGCTGCCGATCGTCTGGAACAGGAACTTCGCTTCTTTGCCCCGGACCTGCCGGTGCTGCCGTTTCCCGATTGGGAAACCCTGCCCTACGACCTGTTCTCGCCGCACCAGGACATCATTTCCCAGCGCATCGCCAGCCTGTACCGCCTGCCGGAACTGAGCCACGGCATCCTCGTGGTGCCGATTACCACCGCCTTGCACCGCCTGGCGCCAACCCGCTTTCTGCTGGGCAGCAGCCTGGTGCTGGACGTGGGCCAGACCATCGACGTGGAACAAATGCGCCTGCGCCTGGAAGCCAGCGGCTATCGCTGCGTCGATACCGTCTACGAGCATGGCGAATTCGCCGTGCGCGGTGCCTTGATCGACTTGTTCCCGATGGGCAGCAAGCTGCCTTACCGTATCGACCTGTTCGATGACGAGATCGAGACCCTGCGCACCTTCGACCCCGAAACCCAGCGCTCGATCGACAAGGTTGACTCGGTGCGCCTGCTGCCGGCGCGCGAGTTCCCGATGCAGAAAGAGGAAGTGACCCGCTTCAAGGCGCGTTTTCGCGAACGCTTCGACGTCGACTTCCGCCGCAGCGCAATCTTCCAGGACCTGGCCAGCGGTATCATCCCCGCGGGCATCGAGTACTACCTGCCGCTGTTCTTCGAAGAAACCTCGACCCTGTTCGACTACCTGCCCGCTGACACCCAGGTGTTCTCGCTGCCTGGCGTGGAACAGGCCGCCGAGCACTTCTGGAACGACGTGCGCGGGCGTTATGAAGACCGCCGCGGCGACCTGAGCCGGCCGCTGCTGCCACCGGCTGAACTGTTCCTGCCGGTCGAAGACTGCTTCGCCCGGCTCAAGCAATGGCCACGGGTGGTCGTCAGCACCGACGACCTCGACCCGGGTGCTGGCCGCGAACGCTTTCCGGCACGCGCGCTGCCTAACCTGGCGATCGAAGCCAAGGCCAACCAGCCGCTGGCCGAGCTAGCCAACTTCCTCGATCAGTTCCCTGGCCGCGTGCTGTTTACCGCCGAATCGGCGGGCCGCCGTGAAGTGCTGCTGGAACTGCTCGAACGGCTGAAACTGCGCCCGCACACCGTCGACGGCTGGGCCGACTTCATCACCGGCAGCGAACGCCTGGCGATCACCATCGCCCCGCTGGACGACGGCCTGCTGCTGGACGACCCGGCCATTGCCCTGGTTGCCGAAAGCCCGCTGTTCGGCCAGCGCGTCATGCAGCGCCGCCGCCGCGACAAGCGTGGTGAAACCGCCAACGACGCGGTAATCAAGAACCTCACCGAGCTGCGCGAAGGCGCGCCGGTGGTGCACATCGACCACGGCGTGGGCCGCTACCTGGGCCTCGCCACCTTGGAAATCGAAGGCCAGGCCGCCGAGTTCCTCACCCTGGAATACGCCGAAAACGCCAAGCTGTACGTGCCGGTGGCCAACCTGCACCTGATCGCCCGCTACACCGGTAGCGACGATGCCCTGGCACCGCTGCACCGGCTGGGCTCGGAGGCTTGGCAGAAGGCCAAGCGCAAGGCCGCCGAACAGGTGCGCGATGTGGCTGCCGAACTGCTCGACATTTATGCCCGCCGCGCCGCGCGCAAGGGTTATGCATTTGCCGACCCGTCTGCCGACTACGCCACCTTCAGTGCTGGCTTCCCGTTCGAGGAAACCCCCGACCAGCAAGCGGCTATCGAAGCGGTGCGTGCCGACATGCTGGCGCCCAAGCCAATGGACCGCCTGGTGTGCGGCGACGTCGGTTTTGGCAAGACCGAAGTGGCGATGCGCGCAGCGTTCATTGCTGTGCACAGCGGCCGCCAGGTGGCTGTGCTGGTGCCCACCACCTTGCTCGCCCAGCAGCATTACAACAGCTTCCGCGACCGCTTCGCCGACTGGCCGGTGACGGTGGAAGTGATGAGCCGCTTCAAGTCGGCCAAGGAAGTGGCCGCCGCCGCCGCAGACCTGGCTGAAGGCAAGATCGACATCCTTATCGGCACCCACAAGCTGCTGCAGGACGATGTGCGCTTCAAAGACCTGGGCCTGGCCATCATCGACGAAGAACACCGCTTTGGCGTGCGCCAGAAGGAGCAGCTCAAGGCCCTGCGCAGCGAGGTGGACATCCTTACGCTCACCGCCACGCCAATCCCGCGTACGCTGAACATGGCAGTGGCGGGCATGCGCGACCTGTCGATCATTGCCACGCCACCGGCGCGCCGCTTGTCGGTACGCACCTTCGTCATGGAGCAGAACCAGAGCACGGTCAAGGAGGCGCTGCTGCGTGAGCTGCTGCGCGGTGGCCAGGTGTACTACCTGCACAACGACGTGAAAACCATCGAAAAATGCGCCGCCGACCTTGCCGAACTGGTGCCCGAGGCGCGTATCGGCATCGGCCACGGGCAGATGCGCGAGCGCGAACTGGAACAAGTGATGAGCGACTTTTACCACAAGCGCTTCAATGTGCTGGTGGCCTCGACCATCATCGAAACCGGCATCGACGTGCCCAGCGCCAACACCATCGTCATCGAGCGCGCCGACAAGTTTGGCCTGGCCCAACTGCACCAGCTGCGCGGCCGGGTCGGCCGTAGCCACCACCAGGCCTACGCCTACTTGCTGACGCCAACCCGACAGAAGGTTAGCGCCGACGCCGAAAAGCGCCTGGAGGCGATTGCCAACACCCAGGACCTCGGTGCCGGCTTCGTGCTAGCCACCAACGACCTGGAAATCCGTGGTGCCGGCGAGCTGCTGGGCGAAGGCCAGAGCGGGCAGATCCAGGCGGTGGGCTTCACCCTGTACATGGAAATGCTCGAGCGCGCGGTCAAGGCCATCCGCAAGGGCACCCAACCTAATCTTGAACAGCCGCTGGGCGGCGGCCCGGAAATCAACCTGCGCCTGCCGGCCCTGATCCCCGAGGACTACCTGCCCGACGTGCATGCACGGCTGATCCTGTACAAACGCATTGCCTCAGCCGCCGATGAAGAAGGCCTCAAGGACCTGCAGGTCGAGATGATCGACCGCTTCGGCCTGCTGCCCGAGCCGACCAAAAACCTGATGCGCCTGACGTCGCTCAAGCTGCACGCGGAAAAGCTCGGCATCAAGAAAGTCGACGCCGGCCCCAACGGCGGCAAGCTCGAGTTCGAGGCCGAGACCCCAGTCGACCCGCTGACCCTGATCAAGCTGATTCAGGGCCAGCCCAAACGCTACAAGTTCGAAGGCGCCACGCAGTTCCGCTTCCTGGTACCGATGGAACGCCCTGAAGAACGCTTCAATACCCTGGAGGCGCTGTTCGAGCGCCTGACCCCACAGCCTGCTTAAGGAAGCCCCATGCGTGCCATCCGTTGCCTGACCCTGCTGCTGGCGCTGTTCGCCCCAGCCGCCTTCGCCGAAGGCCTCTATCAGGTAGAAATGCTTTTGGTGCGGCAGAACAGCGTGCCCGCCTTCACCAGCCCATTTGCCCCAGAAGACTGGAGCGCCGGCGCCCCACGCCTGGCAAAGGACGCCGAGCGCCGCCTGGCGCTGGAAGATGAAGCCACCCGCTTGCAAGCCACTGCCGACTACACCGTACTGCTGCACAAAGCCTGGCAACAGCAGGTCGGCAGCGAACCCAGCCGCATTGCCCTGGGCGAAGGCACCGAGCAGTTCGGCCACTTTCCCATCGAAGGCAACCTGAGCATCGCCGAAGGCCGCTTTATCGCAGTCGAGGCCAACTTCTGGGTCAACCAGCTGGACGGCAACGGCAGCGTGCTGCAAAGCGAGCAGTTCAAGCAAAGCAACAGTAACGTCAAGGGCGGCCAGCTGACCTTCCTCGACGGCGGCCACCTGGCGGTGCTGCTGAAAGTGACGCCGCCGGGCACACCCAAAATGCCGGTGATGGACCCGGAGATGATGGAGCAGTGATGTGAGCGAAAGCGATGCGCAGTTTCTTGTGCGGGAGCACAACGACTGGACCATAGCGTTTGATCGCAAGACGCTGCAGCGCGGCCAGGGCTATGCCGATGAAGGCAGAAGCGAAATCGTATCGATCCTGGACATGACGATCCGCGCTCAATGCACAGGCTCGGGAGGCCGCACCTATTACCAACGCATTACCCTGGACATGAGTGAAGATGGCCTGCAGTGCGAGGGCACTTGTTCCTGCCCGGTGGGTGAAGACTGCAAGCACTGCGCTGCCGCACTTTATGTGTTGGAGCAAGGCCCGGATTGCGGCAACGGCACTCATGGCAGCTCGCATTCAAATGCGGAAGCCGCCCCGCAATCTTTGGACCTGCCCCCCGAGCTCGCACACTGGGTCGAGGCGCTGGAAGTCACTGAGCAATTGGCAGAACCCGCTAAGCGCAAAGGCCCCTCGCTTTACTATTTGCTCAGCAACGAGCACGGCCGCTGCATGCTCAGCGTGTTCAAGGGCACCCGACAAATTGATGGCAAGTTGAACCTGGGGCGCCCCAGTTCGCTGCCTGAATTGCTCTATTACACACCACGCTATGTAACGGATGAAGACCTGCGCATCCTCAGGCTGCTTGATGCCCTCGGTAAGGATTACAGCCTGCCCATCGCAAGGCTGGAGGGTAAAAAAGGCGCAGAGTTGTACGAGTTCGCACTGGCTAGCGGGCGCCTGCTGTGGGGTCATCAGCAAATGCAGCTGGCCCCAGGGCCCACATTGCACGCCGAGTTTCGCTGGGTGAGGCTCGACAACGGTAGCTACCGCGGCGCCTGGCAGCACGATGAGAAAGTGCACGATATGGCGTTGCCGCTCGACCCGCTCTACTACATCGACACCGAGACAGGGCTTACCGGCAAACTGCAGCATGACCTTGACCCCTTCGTCGCCAGCCAACTTGCAAGCGCACCGACGGTTCCAGAGCACTTGATCATCCCACTGAGCCACCGTCTGAACGCCCTGAACCGAAAGGTCCCCACCCCGACAAATGTGCGCAGTGAAGTGATCGATCACATTCAGCCGCGCCCCCACCTGACCCTCGGCAGCCTCGAGTTCAGCGCCTACACGCCCAAGACGGGACGCATGCAACGGCAGATGCAACATCGCGCCGCATTGGCGTTCGACTATGACGGCCTGCGAGCCATTGGCACCGACGACAAGCCGCTGACCCGCCTGGCGGGCAGCACCAGCCAGCGCATCCGCCGCCAGCCGCAGGCAGAGCAGGCCATACGCAAGGCCCTGCGCGACCTGGGCTTCAAGGTAGCCACCCGGCAGAGCAAGGCCCTGCCAGACAGCGCCGGCGAAATGTACCAACTGCCCGACGACGAAGCCTGGCTGCGCTTTGCCCGCGAAGGCTTGCCACGCCTGCGCGAAGCCGGTTGGAGCATCGACATCCCCCGCGACTTCGCCTTCAGCCTGCAGGAGGTGGACGACTGGTACGCCAGCATCGACGAAGCCCCCGGCCATGAATGGTTCGACCTGGAACTGGGCATCGTGGTCGACGGCCAGCGCCACAGCCTGCTACCGATCGTGCTGCAACTGCTGCGCAGCAACCCGGAACTGCTGCGCAGCAGCGAACTGGCCCGGCGCAGTGACGATGAACACCTGCTGATCGACCTCAATCGCGGCCGCCTAGACGCCCCACCGTTGCGCGTCGCCTTGCCCTATGGTCGCGTCAAGGCGGTAATGGCCACACTCGGTGAGCTTTACCTGCACGAACACGCTGCCGGCCCGTCCCTGCGCTTGGACCGCGCAGATGCCGCACGCCTGAACGCACTCGATGAGCAGCCCCTGCACTGGCAAGGCGGCAGCCATGTTCGTGACCTAGGCAAACGCCTGCGCGATGCGCGCGACCTTCAGGTCGAGCCGCCCACGGGCCTGAACGCCAACCTGCGCCCCTACCAGCAGCAAGGCCTGAACTGGCTACAAGCACTGCGTGAAATGGGCACCGGTGGCATCCTTGGTGACGACATGGGCCTGGGCAAAACCCTGCAAGCCTTGGCGCACCTGCTGCTGGAAAAGCAAGCCGGGCGCCTGACCACGCCTGCCCTGGCCGTGATGCCGACCAGCCTGATCCCGAACTGGCTCGACGAAGCACAACGCTTCGCCCCCGCCTTGCGGGTACTGGCGCTACACGGGCCCGGGCGCAGCAAACATTTTGCCAAGCTGGACGAATACGACCTGGTGTTGACCACCTATGCCCTGGTACCCCGCGACCTCGAGCACCTGCGGGCACAACCTTGGCATGTGCTGGTGCTGGACGAGGCGCAGAACATCAAGAGCAGCACCAGCAAGGCGGCCCTCGCCGTTTGCGAACTGCAAGCCATCCAGCGGGTCTGCCTGACCGGCACGCCGATGGAAAACAACCTGGGCGAGCTGTGGTCGATCTTCCACTTCCTGATGCCTGGCTGGCTGGGCGACCAGAAGCGCTTCAACCAGGACTACCGCACACCGATCGAGCGCCACGGCGATAGTGAACGGCTGGCCCATCTGGTCACGCGCATCCACCCGTTCCTGCTGCGCCGCACCAAGGAGCAGGTGGCCACCGAGTTGCCGGCCAAGACCGAGATGGTGCACTGGGTCGAGCTCAGCGATGCCCAGCGGGACACCTACGAGGCTGTGCGGGTGGCCATGGACAAGAAGGTCCGCGATGAAATCGCCCGCAATGGCGCCGCGCGCAGCCAAATCGTCATCCTCGATGCCCTGCTCAAGCTGCGCCAGGTGTGCTGCGACTTGCGGCTGGTCAAAGGGGTCGAGACCAAGGGTAATCAAGCGGACAAGGGCAAGCTGGGTGCGCTGCTGGAAATGCTCGAAGAATTGCTCAGCGAAGGGCGCCGGGTGCTGTTGTTCTCGCAGTTCACCTCGATGCTGGCGTTGATCGAGCAAGAACTGGAGAAACGCAAGATCCGCTACAGCCTGCTGACCGGCGACACCCGCGACCGGCGCACCCCAGTGCAACAGTTTCAGCAGGGTAACAGTGAAGTGTTCCTGATCAGCCTCAAGGCCGGAGGCGTGGGGTTGAACCTGACGGCGGCGGACACGGTGATCCACTTCGACCCGTGGTGGAACCCCGCCAGCGAAAACCAGGCCACCGACCGCGCCTACCGCATTGGCCAGGACAAACCGGTGTTCGTATTCAAGCTGATAACCCGGGGCACGGTGGAAGAGAAGATCCAGCTGTTGCAGCAGGAGAAAGCAGCACTGGCGGCCAGCCTGTTGGATGGCGGGCAGGCTGGGCAGTGGCGGCTGGGGGACGACGAGATCGAGGCATTGTTTGCGCCGCTGCCGGGCAAGCGCGGGCGTTGAAGCAGAATCTCTGCTACCGGTACCGGCCTCTTCGCGGGCAAGCCCGCGCCTACAGGGACCTCACCCCATAGGCGCTGGCGTGCCGGCGACGAGGCCAACGGTCAATCGACCAGCTGCGCCTCTTTCAATGCCCCCAACGCCTCCAGCCACCGCGGTTGCTGGCGATAATCGGTCCGCGCAAAGCCCTGCCCGCGCATCCGCGCAATCCGCGGCGACGGCTGGACCTTCATCCGCTGCGCCGCACTCAGCGCCAGCTCTGCCGCCGCCCGGTCATTGCACACCAGGCCCATGTCACAGCCAGCACTCAACGCTGCCTCGATCCGGCTGGCCGCATCGCCAACCACATGTGCACCGGCCATCGACAAGTCATCACTGAAAATCACCCCGTCAAAGCCCAGCTCGCCACGCAGGATGTCCTGCAGCCAACGCCGCGAGAAACCGGCCGGCTGGTTATCGACCTGCGGATAGATGACATGTGCCGGCATCACCGCCGCCAGCTGCCCACTCAAACGGCTGAACGGCACCAGGTCGGCCTGGCGCAGCTGCTCGAGGCTGCGCTCATCGGTGGGGATCGCCACATGCGAGTCGGCCTCGGCCCAGCCATGCCCTGGGAAGTGCTTGCCACAGGCCGCCATGCCCGCGGCATTCATGCCACGGATGAATGCCGCGGCCAGTTGCGTGGCACGCAGCGGGTCGCCCTCGAAGGCGCGGCTGCCGACCACGGCGCTGCGCTGATGGTCCAGGTCGAGCACCGGGGCAAAGCTGAGGTCCAGGCCAACCGCCAGTACCTCGGTGGCCATCAGCCAGCCGCACTGCTCGGCCAAGTACTCGGCGTTGTCATTATCGGCCAGCGCACGCATGGCCGGCAGGCGCACAAAACCCTGGCGCAAGCGTTGCACACGGCCGCCTTCCTGGTCCACCGCCAGGATCAGCTCGGGGCGAATGGCGCGAATCGTCGCGCACAGCTCACGCACCTGGCGCGGGCTGTCGATGTTGCGGGCAAAGATGATCAAGCCAGCCACTTCGGGCTGGCGCAGCAGGTGACGGTCTTCGGCGGTCAGCCATTTACCGGCGATATCCACCATCAGGGAGCCTTGCAGGCTGACGGTCATGGGTAATCCTTCATTGAACACTGAGAGAAGCCCACTGGGGGCAAGCGGCCTGTTCGATACGCACCGGGCAATGGGCCGGCACCCGCTCGAACAGGCTTAGCAAGTCGGTATTGCGCAGGCGGATGCAGCCATGGGACAGCGCCACGCCCATGGGTTCCGTATCCGGGGTGCCGTGCAGGTAGATATAACGGCGAAAGGTATCCACCGCACCCAGGCGGTTGACGCCTAACTCGCAACCACTGAGCCAGAGAATGCGGGTAAGGACCCAATCACGGCCGGGGTGTTGCGCGTGCAAGGCCAGCGACCACACTTCACCGGTCCAGCGCCGCCCGGCCAATACCGCATTCAACGGCAGGCCCGCACCGACCTTTGCCCGCACTTGGTGCAAGCCACGCGGGGTGCAGCCAGAGCCATTGCGCTCGCCGGCGCCGTTGCGCGCCGTGGACACCGGCAAGCGCACGCGCAGCTGGCCACGGGCGAAGCCGTACAGGCATTGGTCGGCGAGTGAAATGTGCAAGAAGTCGAGGTCAGGCATGGGCGCTAGCTTAGCCGAAGCGCCCTGCCCCGCACAGCCTTCAGGCCTTGGCGGTGGTGGCGCTGGCCTTGCTGCGCGGGCGCAGCTGCGCGGTGGCCATGGCCTGGTCGGTGACGCCGCTGTCGGCACGCATGCCAGCAGCCAGGAACGGCACCATCAGGCGCATCACCTGCTCGATCGAGGTGTTGATGCCAAAATCGGTCTCGGCGATCGCCCGCAGGGCCTTGATGCCCGACATGCTGAAGGCTGCGGCACCGAGCATGAAGTGCACGCGCCAGAACAGTTCCAGTGGCGGAATGCGCGGCGCGGCCTCGTTGACCAGCAGCATGTAACGGCGGAACACTTTGCCGTACATGTCTTCCAGGTAGCGTCGCAGGTGGCCTTGGCTCTGGCTGAAGGCCAAGCCCAACAGGCGCATGAAAATCGACAGGTCGTTGTTGCTGCGCGGTTGCACGACCAGGGCCTGATCCACCAGCATTTCCAGCAGCTCTTCAAGGCTGGGCTTGTGCTCCGGCTTGGCCTGGCGCCGCTCCAGCTCACGTTCGAGGCTGGCACAGAACGGCCCAAGGAAGCGCGAGAACACCGCTTGAATCAGGGCCTTCTTGGAGCCGAAGTGATAGTTGACCGCCGCCAGGTTGACCCCGGCCTTGCTGGTAATCAGCCGCAACGAGGTTTCTGCGAACCCCCTTTCCGCGAACAGCTGCTCGGCAGCATCGAGAATGCGTTCAACGGTTTCCGATTGGGCCATGACTACTCCGACTACTCCGCCAGACAAACAGGTGTTTGAAACATACGTTTCAGCCCTGCTTCTGTCAAGGCTCGGTGACTGGTCGGTCGCCATTTAAAAGCGCGAAGCGGTCCGCTGCAAGCGCCATCCCTGCTGTTTATTGCGCCTTTTGGCTTGCAGCGCATCCAGTACTGTATATAATTCCAGTCACTGTACAAAAAGACAGAGCGCTCACCATGTTGAAACTGACGCCACGCCAAGCCGAAATTCTCGCGTTCATCAAGCGTTGCCTGGAAGACAACGGCTTCCCGCCGACGCGCGCCGAGATCGCTCAGGAGCTGGGCTTCAAGTCGCCCAACGCCGCCGAAGAACACCTCAAGGCCCTGGCGCGCAAAGGGGCGATCGAAATGACCCCGGGCGCCTCCCGCGGTATTCGCATCCCGGGCCTGGAAGCCAAGGCCGAAGAAAGCGGCCTGCCGATCATCGGCCGGGTTGCCGCGGGTGCGCCGATCCTTGCCGAACAGCACATCGAGCAATCCTGCAATATCAAGCCCGATTTCTTCCATCCCCAGGCCGACTACCTGCTACGGGTACACGGCATGAGCATGAAGGACGTCGGTATTTTCGACGGCGACCTGCTGGCGGTCCACACTTGCCGCGAGGCGCGCAACGGCCAGATCGTCGTAGCCCGTATCGGCGACGAAGTTACCGTCAAACGCTTCAAACGTGAAGGCACCAAGGTCTGGCTGCTTGCCGAAAACCCCGAATTCGCCCCCATCGAAGTCGACCTGGAAGCACAGGAGCTGGTGATCGAGGGCTTGAGCGTCGGCGTCATTCGCCGCTGATCCAGGAGGCGTCATGCAGCAGTTCATTCACGCACCCGAGCAAGCCCAGTTGTCACTGTTCGAAGCATTCCTCGCCCAGCCCGTATTGCCTGGCCTCAAAGCCAGCGAACTGGCACGCAAGAGCAGCCAACCCGACCTGTTCAGCGAGCTGTCGCTGCGCGGGGCTCCCGAGCATTGCCAGAGCCTGCTGGCACCCGTTCTGCGCGAACTGAGCGAAGATGACGGTGCCCGTTGGCTAACCCTGATCGCCCCGCCTTCGAGCCTGACCCAGGCCTGGCTGCGCGATGCCGGGCTAAACCGTGAACGCATCCTGCTGCTGCAACCTCGCGGCAATCAAAGCCCACTGCAACTGGCGTGCGAAGCCTTGCGCCTGGGCCGCAGCCACACTGTGGTCAGCTGGCTGGGTAGCGTCAACGCCACTGCACGCCAGCAATTGTTGCGCGCGGCCAGTGCCGGAAACGCACAAAGCCTGAACATCCGCCTCGGCTGATGTTCAGGCTTTGCCTGTATCTTCAAAAAAGCTGACGCATCGCTGCACGATCAGTGCAGTACGCGCGGCCCTTCATCACGCTCAAGCTCGCCGTCCATCAGGCGACCGGCCATCTGCACGCCCACACTAAGCATGGCCTTGGCCACTTCTACATGCTGGCCCTGCAGGAACACCTTGGCGTCTTCCGAGAAATCCAGGGTCACCAGAGAGCCCTCATCCTCAGCGCGACGCAGTTCGATGCGGCCATCGGGCAACTCGACAATTTCCAGAAAAGACGTAGACATAAAAGGCAGTTCTCCGCGAAAGGCCGTTATTGTACCAGCCGTAGCGGCTATCAGCACTCACTCAACGCGTCACGAAAACGCCTCACCAGGCCCTTCAAGCTACTGCGCCAGCTTTCCAGTTCCGCGCGCGACAACGCCGGGTGCTCGGGCTCATCGAGATTGACGGCCTGGATAAGCGGCTGAGTAACGTCGGTTTTCGCCGGTTTCTTCGCGACCGGTGGTCGGAACAAATCGGCATAAGCGCTGAGCATTTGCGCCAGCCAAGTTTCGCGCTGGCGCGCCAGCTCCAGCAGTTCGGCCACTTCCGGGATAGCAATGCCGTTCAGGGCCTCGTCGGCCAGTGCCTGCTCGACGGTCGCAACTACAGGCAAGCGGTAGAAGCCACCAATTTCGTGGCACAGCCCCAGCAGCGCGCCGTACAGGTGGAACAGCGCCGACTCGCGCTCGGCCTGGACCAACCCTTGGGCGTTCATGGCCTGGCTTTGCTCGGCCTTGGCCATGGACTCCAGGGCGAGGCCGGCAAAGAACAGTTTCTGGTTGGTGCGGGTGTAGAGTTCCTGGGCCATTTCTGTGCCCTCCCATGAGGCTGCAAGGCGAATAACTGCATCATAAATGATTGAGGCCGCTTAGCGGCCCCAATCAAGCACTGCCCGATCAGCGCTTGTCTTCAACCTTCCACGCACCACCGTCGTAAAACGCCTTCCAGCCGGTCGGCTTGCCATCGACTTCGGACTGCACGTACTGCTCCTTGGTCTTGCGGCTATAGCGGATAACCGCAGGGCGGCCGTCCGGGTCTTTTTGCGGCGCTTCGCACAAGAAGTGGTACTTCGGATCGATTTCGTGCTTGTGCGGCACAATTTCCAGCACCAGCGGTGCACGCGTCTCGCGGTTCTTGGGGAACTGGCTGGCGGCCAGGAACAACCCCGAAGCGCCGTCACGCAACACATAGGTGTCGTCGACCTTCTCGCACTTGAGCTCCGGCATGTCCACCTTGTCCATCTTCGGTGGCGCCGCCTCGCCGCTCTTGAGCAGCTTGCGGGTGTTTTTGCACGCCGGGTTGGTACAACCGAAGAACTTACCGAAACGGCCAGTCTTCAACTGCATCTCGCTACCGCACTTGTCGCACTCCAGGCTCGGCCCTTCGTAACCCTTGATGCGGTAGCTGCCTTGCTCGATCTCGTAGCCAACGCAATCCGGGTTGTTACCGCAGATGTGCAGCTTGTGCTTCTCGTCTAGCAGGTAGGCATCCATCGCCGTGGCGCAGATTGGGCAGCGGTGCTTGCCCAGCAGCACGCGAGACTCCGATTCGCCCTCGTCGTCGGCGGCAATTTCGTCGCCTGGCACCAGGTTGACGGTAGCCTTGCAGCGCTCTTTCGGTGGCAGGCTGTAGCCCGAGCAACCGAGGAACACGCCGGTGGAGGCGGTGCGGATCATCATCGGCCGGCCACATTCCTTGCATGGAATGTTGGTCACGGTCGGCTGGTTGGCGCGCATGCCGCCTTCGCTGGACTCGGCAGTCTGCAGCTTCTTGCTAAAGTCGCCGTAGAACTCGTCGAGCACGTTCTTCCAGTCACGCTCACCCTGGGCGACGTCGTCGAGGTTCTCTTCCATGTCGGCGGTAAAGCCGTAGTCCATCAGGTTGGAGAAGCTCTCGGACAGGCGCTCGGTGACGATGTCACCCATCTTCTCGGAGTAGAAGCGGCGGTTGTGCAAGGTCACATAGCCACGGTCCTGGATGGTCGAGATGATCGCGGCATAGGTTGACGGGCGACCGATGCCGCGCTTTTCCATTTCCTTGACCAGGCTGGCTTCGGTGAAGCGCGCCGGTGGCTTGGTGAAGTGCTGGCTCGGGTCGATCTGCATCAGTTTCAGCGCCTCACCCTGGACCATCTCCGGCAGCACGTCGTCCTCGCCAGGCTTGCTTTGCTGCGGCAGCACACGGGTATAACCGTCGAACTTGAGGATGCGCCCCTTGGCACGCAGCTCGAAGTCGCCTGCAGCGACGGTGACGCTGGTGGACAGGTACTGCGCTGGCGGCATCTGGCAGGCCAGGAACTGGCGCCAGATCAGCTCGTACAGGCGCTCGGCGTCACGCTCCATGCCACTGACTTTGCTCGGGTGAGTGTTGACATCGGAAGGACGAATCGCTTCGTGCGCCTCCTGGGCGCCTTCCTTGCTGCCATACACCAACGGCGCATCCGGCAGGTATTGCTTGCCGAATTCGCGCTCGATGTAGCTGCGCGCCATGTCCAGGGCGTCGGCCGACAGGTTGGTCGAGTCGGTACGCATGTAGGTGATGTAGCCAGCTTCGTACAAGCGCTGGGCCATCATCATGGTTTTCTTCACCCCAAAGCCCAGGCGGTTACTGGCCGCCTGCTGCAGGGTGGAGGTGATGAACGGGGCCGAGGGTTTGCTGCTGGTCGGGCGGTCTTCACGCTTGACCACGCTGTAGCTGGACGCCTTGAGCTTCTCCAGCGCAGCCATGGCCTGGGCTTCGTTCAACGGTTTGAACGCTTCGCCTTTCTCGCGCGCCACTTCGAAACGCACCTTGGCGTTCTTGGCCGTGCCGAGGTCAGCGTGGATTTCCCAGTACTCTTCCGGGATGAACGCACGGATTTCGCGCTCGCGCTCCACCACCAGCTTCACTGCCACCGACTGCACACGGCCAGCGGACAGGCCACGGGCGATCTTGGCCCACAGCAGCGGCGAAACCATGTAGCCGACCACACGGTCGAGGAAGCGTCGCGCCTGCTGGGCGTTGACCCGGTCGATGTCCAGCTCACCCGGCTGCGAGAAAGCCTCCTGGATGGCCTTCTTGGTAATTTCGTTGAACACCACGCGCTTGTAGCGGGTGTCGTCGCCGCCGATAGCCTCGCGCAGGTGCCAGGCAATGGCTTCCCCTTCGCGGTCCAAGTCGGTTGCGAGATAGATGGTGTCGGCATCCTTGGCCAGGCGGCGCAGCTCTTCGATCACCTTTTCCTTGCCAGGCAGGATCTCGTACTTGGCCTTCCAGCCGTGGTCGGGGTCGACGCCCATGCGTGCCACCAGCTGGCGGCGGGCCTTTTCTTTCGGCGACACGGCCGGAGCCTCACCCGCAGCCTTACCCCGCTTGGCGGCCGGCTCTTTGCTGGCGCTGGCCGAACCGCTGGTGGGGAGGTCTCGGATATGGCCGATACTCGACTTCACCACGTACTGGCTGCCCAGGTACTTGTTGATGGTCTTGGCCTTGGCCGGGGATTCCACAATGACCAGCGATTTGCCCATGGATCGGAGTATTCCTGAATCTGAAGATGAAAAACGCGGCTGGTGCCAGACGCGGCACCGCTATATATAGTGGCAAAAGAGTGAGGTCAAGCGCGGAAGTTCACTGGTGCGACTTGCCCAGCAGCCCAGGCAACCCCTCTTCGGCCTTGACCAAAGCAAAGCGTGGCACCTGCTCGCCGTCAACCTCGACGGACTCCAGGAACATCGAAAGCGGCCTTACCCAGAAGCTGTAATCACCATACAGGCATTGGTAGAACACCATCCACTCTTCGTTCTCGGAGTGCCGCGCAACACTGAAGACACGGTACTCAGGCCCTTTGTAATGCCGGTATACGCCTGGCTGTATCTGCATGTTGCCCACCCTCTTGAATAAAACCTGAAAAAACAAAACCGGGGCACAAGGCCCCGGTTGCTGTCCCCTGACGCGATCAGACGCGTTCGAAAACAGTGGTGATACCTTGGCCGAGGCCGACGCACATGGTCGCTACCCCCAGGGTACCGCCATTCTGCTTCATGACGTTGAGCAGGGTGCCGGAAATTCGCGCCCCGGAACAACCGAACGGGTGGCCCAAGGCAATGGCGCCGCCGTGCAGGTTAACCTTCTCATTCATCTTGTCGAGCACTTTCAAATCTTTCAGCACCGGCAGGGCCTGTGCGGCGAAGGCTTCGTTTAGCTCGATGAAGTCGATATCAGCCATGGTCAGGCCGGCACGCTTGAGGGCTTTCTGGGTGGATGGCACGGGGCCATAACCCATGATCGCCGGATCGACACCGGCCACCGCCATGGCACGAATGACCGCCAATGGCTGGATACCGAGGTCCATCGCACGCTGGCCGGACATGACGATCATGCACGAAGCACCGTCGGTGATCTGCGACGAGGTACCGGCAGTGACAGTGCCACCCTTCGGGTTAAACGCAGGCTTCAGCGATGCCAGGCCTTCGAGGGTGGTTTCTGGGCGAATGGTTTCGTCGAAGTCGAATACCTTCAGGAAGCCGTTCTCGTCATAGCCCTGCATCGGGATGATCTCGTCCTTGAACTTGCCTTCGACCGTGGCCTTGTGGGCCAGCTGGTGCGAACGCACACCGAACAGATCCTGCTGCTCACGGGTGATGCCGTGCATCTTGCCGAGCATTTCCGCAGTCAGGCCCATCATCCCGGAAGCCTTGGCGGCATGCAAGGACAGGTGCGGGTTGGGGTCGACACCATGCATCATGCTGACGTGGCCCATGTGCTCTACGCCACCGATCACGAACACATCACCGTTACCGGTCATGATCGCCTGGGCGGCGGTGTGCAGCGCGCTCATCGACGAGCCGCACAGGCGGCTGACCGTCTGCGCCGCGGAGGTGTGCGGGATCTGGGTCATCAGCGAGGCCATGCGGGCGATGTTCCAGCCCTGCTCCAGGGTCTGGTTGACGCAGCCCCAGATCACATCCTCGACCTCTTTCGGGTCGACCTTGTCGTTGCGCTCCAGCAGCTTGCTGATCAGGTGCGCCGACATGTCTTCGGCACGGGTATTACGGTGCATGCCACCCTTGGAGCGGCCCATTGGTGTGCGACCGAAGTCGACAATCACCACGTCTCTTGGATTCAGGCTCATATCAAATCTCTCGCTCTAGCTCGTTGACCGCTCAGTTGAAGAAGCGCTGGCCGTTCTTGGCCATTTCACGCAGCTTCGCAGTCGGGTGGTACAGCGGCCCCAGGTCGGCGTACTGATCGGCCAGGGCGACGAATTCGGCCACACCGATCGAGTCGATGTAGCGCAGCGCACCACCGCGGAAGGGAGGGAAACCAATGCCGTAGACCAGGCCCATGTCGGCTTCGGCGGCAGTCTCGACGATGCCGTCTTCCAGGCAGCGCACGGTCTCCAGGCACAGTGGGATCATCATCCAGTTGATGATGTCTTCATCGGTGACTTCACGCTGCTCGAAGACGATCGGCTTGAGCACGTCCAGCACACTGGCGTCGGCAACTTTCTTCGGCTTGCCGCGCTTGTCGGTTTCGTAGGCGTAGAAGCCCTTGCCATTCTTCTGGCCCAGGCGGTTGGCCTCGTACAGGGCGTCAACAGCCGAGCGACGGTCATCCTTCATGCGGTCCGGGAAGCCTTCAGCCATCACGTCACGGCCGTGGTGGCCGGTGTCGATGCCGACCACGTCCATCAAGTACGCCGGGCCCATCGGCCAGCCAAACTTTTCCATGACTTTGTCGATACGCACGAAGTCGACACCGGCGCTGACCAGCTTGGCGAAACCACCGAAGTACGGGAACAGCACGCGGTTGACCAAAAAACCCGGGCAGTCGTTGACCACGATGGGGTTCTTGCCCATTTTCTTGGCGTAGGCCACGGTGGTGGCGACCGCCACTTCACTGGACTTCTCGCCACGGATGACTTCTACCAGCGGCATCATGTGCACCGGGTTGAAGAAGTGCATGCCGACGAAGTTTTCTGGGCGCTTGAGCGCCTTGGCCAGCAGGTTGATGGAGATGGTCGAGGTGTTGGAGGCGAGGATCGCATCGTCCTTCACCTGGCCTTCCACTTCGGCCAGCACGGCCTGCTTGACCTTGGGGTTCTCGACCACGGCTTCGACCACGATGTCGACATTGGCGAAATCGCCATAGGACAAGGTCGGGCGAATGGCGTTGAGTGCCTCGGCCATTTTCGCCGGGGTCAGGCGGCCTTTCTCGACGCGGTTGCCGAGCAGCTTGGAGGCCTCGTTCAGGCCCAGCTGGATAGCGTCCTCGCGGATGTCCTTCATCAGGATCGGGGTGCCCTTGACCGCCGACTGGTAGGCGATGCCGCCACCCATGATGCCGGCGCCGAGCACAGCAGCCTGCTTCACGTCGTGGGCAATCTCGTCATGGGCCTTGGCCTTGCGCTTGAGCTCCTGGTCGTTCAAGAACAAGCCGATCAGGCATTCGGCAACCGAGGTCTTGGCCAGTTTGGCAAAGCCTGCGGCTTCGACCTCCAGGGCCTTGTCACGACCAAAGTTGGCGGCCTTCTGGATGGTCTTGATGGCTTCGACCGGGGCTGGGTAGTTCGGGCCAGCCTGGCCGGCGACAAAGCCCTTGGCGGTTTCGAAGGCCATCATTTGCTCAATGGCGTTGAGCTTGAGCTTTTCCAGCTTGGGCTGGCGCTTGGCCTTGTAATCCAGCTCGCCACTGATGGCGCGCTTGACCAGGTCGATGGCACCAGCCATCAGCAGTTCCGGTGCGACCACAGCGTCGACGGCACCCACTTTCAGGGCGTCTTCGGCACGGTTTTCCTTGCCAGCGGCGATCCACTCGATGGCGTTGTCCGAGCCGATCAGGCGCGGCAGGCGCACCGTACCGCCAAAGCCTGGGTAGATCCCCAGCTTGACTTCCGGCAGGCCGATCTTGGCGCTGCTGGACATGACCCGGTAATCGGCCGCCAGGCACATTTCCAGGCCGCCACCCAGGGCGATACCGTTGATGGCGGCAACGGTCGGCACTTCGAGGTCTTCGAAGGCGTTGAAGATGCGATTGGCTTCCAGGTTGCCGGCGACCAGTTCGGCCTCGGGCAGCTTGAAGTTGTCGACGAACTCGGTGATGTCGGCGCCGACGATGAACACGTCCTTGCCACTGCTGACGATCACGCCCTTGACCGAGGTATCGGCCTGGATGGCATCGACGGCCTGGCGAAGCTCGTTAAGGGTCAGGCGGTTGAACTTGTTGACGGACTCACCCTTGAGGTCGAACTTGAGCTCGACGATGCCACTTTCAAGAGCCTTAACCGTGATGGCTTTACCTTCGTAAATCATCAACTGATCTCCACGATATGGAAGCTGAACTGTACACGCCGAACGCTGCAGCAAAAGCAGGCCTAGCTGCCCTGCCCCAGGCACACCCGTTAGCGCGCTAGTCGGAAGTATGGCTTGGCGTCATGACATACAAACGCTCAATTCATACGCCCGTTTGATTTGGGTGTGCACACATTCTCCGAAAAGATCGGCGTTGTCAAATGCTCACGAGCAAGGTGAAAACGCGACTTTCCGGTCATTTTGTAGGTCTTGATACAAAACATGATGACAGTGATTGCCGGCCATTCATGCCGGCGATTGACCACGAACATTGGAACAACGCAACATCGGCTTGCGCGGCCACCTTGGACGGCTACACTGGCACTTGCTTGAATGAATACCCGGCCTGCCTGGCCTTTTCTGCGCAGCAGAACGCAAAGCGGCGACTTGGCACCCCACCCCTTCAGGGGTATGCCAAGCCGCCGCTTTGTCGTTGTGGGAGCGGTGTCAATCTTGGATGTGTAGTGACCTGTCAGGCCAGTGTTTCGAGGACGTAGGCAACATCCTGCAACACAGCCGTATCGCCCCGCTCGGTCCAGTACAGCGCGATCATCCGCGCATCGGCCTCGACCTTGTAGACGCTCGCCGGCAAGCGCGCCAAGGCCTCCATGAAGCGTGGATCTTCGCAGGGCTCGCGCCACTGGTTCCACCACACCCCGGGAGTGATCTGCCAGAAGCTGAAGCTGTCCTCATGCCCACGGCGGCGCGCCCGGTGGTATTGCGGGCACGGGCTTGGCGGCTCCTTTTCCAGCCAGTGCGGCCACTGCTGCGGCGCCAACTGCATGGCCAGCCCCATGCGCCGCGCCTCTAGGCGCAGCTTCATCTGCTCGCTCTGCTTGCGCGAGCTGCGCAGCCAGGAAAGCGGGCTGAGAATCAGCGCAAGGATTGACACCACCAGCAATACCGTCATATCAGTAGTTCCCATAAAGCGTTGCAAATGAGCTGGTTAGCCATTTTCCACGGAAGACCCGCCCGAAAGCGACCATACTTCTTCTATCGCGATTGTCAGGAGTACCGCTCATGCAATACGAACATTTGTTGGTCGCCGTCGACCTGACCGAAGAATGCGACCCGGTGATCAAACGTGCCATGGCGCTGGCCGCACCGTCGAATGCCAAGGTTTCGCTGGTACATATCGTCGAGCCGATGGCCATGGCCTTTGGCGGTGACGTGCCGATGGACCTGTCGCAACTGCAACAGCAACAGTTCGACCAGGCCAAGGAACGCATGGAGCGCCTGTTCAACAAATACCCGGACATCCACCGCGGTGACTCGCACCTGACCTATGGCCAGCCGCGCCAGGAAATCCACCAGCTGGCCAAGGACCAGAAGTGCGACCTGATCGTAGTCGGCAGCCATGGCCGCCATGGCCTGGCGTTGCTGCTAGGCTCCACGGCCAATGACGTGCTGCATGGCGCACCGTGCGATGTATTGGCGGTGCGGTTGCAGAAGAAGGAATGATTTAACGTACGGCGGCCTCTTCACGGGCAAGCCCGCCCCCACAGGGATGGTATCCCCCTGTAGGAGCGGGCTTGCCCGCGAAGAAGCCGCCGCAGGCTAACGCCGATCAGCCTTCCAGTTCAGCCCAGCGCTCCACCAGCGCATCCAGCTCGCCCTGCAGCTTCTCGATCTTGGCCAGCACTGCCGAGGTTTCGCCGATTGGCCGCTGATAGAAGCCCGCCGCATTCACTTCTTCCTGGGCTTCAGCCATGCGCTGTTCAACTGCGTCGATCTGCCCGGGCAGCATCTCCAGCTCACGCTGCAACTTGTAGCTGAGCTTCTTCTTCGAAGCCTCTTCCACCACCGCTGCAGCCGCTGGCGCAGGCTTGGCCTCGACCTTCTCCACCACGGCGCTGTTGAGCGCGGACTTGCCGCCTTTGCTCTCGGTTACGCCCAGCAGCTTCGGCGAGCCACCCTGGCGAATCCAGTCCTCGTAACCGCCCACGTACTCACGCACTTTGCCCTCGCCTTCGAACACCAGGGTGCTGGTGACGACGTTGTCGAGGAAGGCCCGGTCGTGGCTGACCATCAGCACGGTGCCTTTGTAGTTGGACAGCACTTCCTCGAGCAGCTCGAGGGTTTCTACGTCCAGGTCGTTGGTCGGTTCGTCGAGTACCAGCAGGTTGGCCGGCTTGCTGAACAGCTTGGCCAGCAGCAAGCGAGCACGCTCACCACCCGACAGCGCCTTGACCGGCGTGCGGGCACGCTGGGGGCTGAACAGGAAGTCGCCCAGGTAGCTCAACACGTGGCGGTTCTGGCCGTCGATTTCGATGAAATCACGGCCTTCAGCCAAGTTGTCGATCACGGTCTTTTCCAGGTCCAGCTGGTGACGCATCTGGTCGAAATAGGCCACCTCCAGCTTGGTGCCACGCTCGACCTTGCCGGCAGTGGGCTCAAGGTCGCCCAACATCATCTTCAGCAACGTGGTCTTGCCGGTGCCGTTTGCGCCTAGCAAACCAATACGGTCCTGACGCTGCAGGACCATGGAAAAGTCTTTGACCAGCAGCGGGCCGTCGGCGTGATGGAAGCTGACATTTTCCAGCACCATCACCTGCTTGCCGGATTTGTCCGCTGCTTCGATCTGGATGTTGGCCTTGCCCTGGCGTTCGCGGCGTTCGCCACGCTCCACGCGCAAGGCCTTCAGCGCACGTACGCGGCCTTCGTTGCGAGTACGGCGGGCCTTGATGCCCTGGCGGATCCACACTTCTTCCTGGGCCAGGCGCTTGTCGAACAGCGCGTTGGCGGTTTCTTCGGCGGCCAGTGCGGCCTCCTTGTGTACCAGGAAGCTGGCGTAGTCGCCGTTCCAGTCGATCAGGCCGCCACGGTCCAACTCGAGAATGCGGGTGGCCAGGTTCTGCAGGAAGGAACGGTCGTGGGTGATGAACAGCACCGCGCCGTTGAAACCACGCAGGGCCTCTTCGAGCCAGGCGATAGCGCCGATGTCCAGGTGGTTGGTGGGCTCGTCGAGCAGCAGCAGGTCGGGCTCCGACACCAGCGCCTGGGCCAGCAGCACGCGGCGGCGCCAGCCACCGGACAGCTCGGCCAAGGTTTTGTCGGCCGGCAGTTGCAGGCGGCTCAGGGTGCTCTCCACCACTTGCTGCAAGCGCCAGCCGTCACGGGCTTCCAGCTCGTGCTGGACATGCATGAGCTTGTCCAGGTCGTCATCGCCCTGAATATTCATGCTCAGGTGATGGAACTGCGCCAGCAACTCGCCGACACCGTCCAGGCCCGCGGCCACCACGTCGAACACCGTACGCTCGTCGGCTACCGGCAGTTCCTGCGGCAGCTCGCCAATCTTCAAGCCCGGGGCCCGCCAGATTTCGCCGTCGTCGCCCTTTTGCTCGCCCTTGACCAAGCGCAGCATGCTCGACTTGCCGGTGCCGTTGCGGCCGATGATGCACACCCGCTCGCCACGAGCGATCTGCCAGGACACTTTGTCCAGCAGCGGCATCGCGCCGAATGCGAGGGACACATCGCTGAATTTGAGCAGGGTCATGTTGGTCTCCATAAATCGGGCGCGCATTCTACCTGACTTGGCCCCCGACGGCATCCGCCTGGGCACCCGGCGCGCGCTTTACGACATCTGGTCGAACTTAATATCCCGATACAAGCACAGTGCTTTCACCCGCCGCCGGCAAACGGCTAAGCTAAGGCAATAGCTTCCAACAGTGCTGGCTCCGCCGTCACTTCCCCATGGTTCTACTGCCCGGACGTATCATGCGCAGCCGCCTGTTACATATTGCATCCTGCCTGCTGCTTACCGCTGCCACCTGCGCGGCACAGGCCACCGACCTAACCCTGCAACGCCAGTACTATGACGAGGCCAAGCGTGCGCTGGCCAAGGGCGACAAAGGCCCGTACCTGCGCTATGCCCAGGCCCTCAGCGACTACCCACTAACGCCCTACCTGGCTTACGACGAACTCACCGCCCGCCTGAAAAACGCCAGCAACCAGGAAATCGAAGGCTTCCTCGCCAAGCATGGCGACCTGCCCCAGGCCAACTGGATGAAACTGCGCTGGTTGCGCTGGCTGGCCGAACGCGGCGAGTGGGACACCTTCGTCAAATACTACGACCCCAAGCTCAACTTCACCGAACTGGACTGCCTGAACGGCCAGTACCAGCTCAGCCACGGCCTGCGTGCTGAAGGCAACGCCACTGCAGATAAACTCTGGAACGTGGGCAAGTCACAGCCTGCCGCATGCGACACGCTGTTTGCCATGTGGGCGGCCGAAGGCCAGCTGACCGAGAGCAAACGCTGGGAACGCGCCAAACTGGCGGCCCAGGCACGCAACTACGGCCTGGCCAGCAACCTGGTCAATACCCTGACCACCCTTGGCCCGCAGGGGCGCCTGCTGATCGATGTGGCGCAAAAGCCCGAACTGCTCAACCAACCGTCGCGCTTCACCCCGGTTAACGAAGCCATGTCCGATGTGGTCAGCCTCGGCCTGCGCCGCTTGGCCCGCCAGGACCCGGAGCGGGCCATGGCGCTGCTCGACGACTACGCCCAGCGCATGCACTTTTCCCGTGACGAGAAGGTGGCCATCGCCCGCGAAATCGGCCTGACCCTGGCGCGCCGATACGACCCGCGTGCGCTCGACCTGATGACCCGCTACGACCCCGAGCTGCGGGACAACACCGTCAGTGAGTGGCGCCTGCGCCTGCTGCTGCGCCTTGGCCGCTGGGAAGACGCCTACGAGCTGACCAGGCGCCTGCCACAAGACCTGGCCAGCAGCAGCCGCTGGAAGTACTGGCAGGCCCGCAGCCTGGAGCTGGCGCAGCCGAACAACCCGCAAATCCCGCTGCTGTACAAGACCGTGGCGCGGGAACGTGACTTCTATGGCTTCCTCGCTGCGGACCGGGCACAAACGCCCTACCAGTTGAACAACAAACCGCTGGTGCTGAGCCCGCAGCTGGTCAACAAGGTGCGCAACACCCCGGGCATCCGCCGTGCCCTGGAATTCCACGCCCGCGGCCAAATTGTCGAAGGCCGCCGCGAGTGGTACCACGTCAGCCGCCACTTCAGCCGCGACGAAATGGTCGCCCAGGCACGCCTGGGTTACGACCTGCGCTGGTACTTCCCCGCTATTCGCACGATCAGCCAAGCGCAGTACTGGGACGACCTGGACATTCGCTTCCCAATGGCCCACCGCGACACGCTGGTGCGTGAGGCCAACATTCGCGGCCTGCATTCGAGCTGGGTATTTGCCATCACCCGCCAGGAAAGCGCATTCATGGAGGATGCACGCTCCCCGGTGGGCGCCAGCGGCCTGATGCAGCTGATGCCGGCCACCGCCAAGGAAACCGCGCGCAAGTTCAGCATTCCGCTGGCATCACCGGCGCAGGTGTTGAACCCGGACAAGAATATCCAACTGGGCGCCGCTTACCTGAGCCAGGTGCACAGCCAGTTCAACGGCAACCGGGTGCTCGCTTCGGCCGCCTACAACGCCGGGCCCGGGCGGGTGCGGCAGTGGCTAAAAGGCGCCAAGCACCTGAGCTTCGATGTGTGGGTGGAGTCGATCCCGTTCGACGAAACGCGCCAGTATGTGCAGAACGTGCTGTCGTATTCGGTGATCTACGGGCAGAAACTCAACTCGCCGCAGCCGTTGGTGGACTGGCACGAACGCTATTTCGATGACATGTAATTGTTGCTGAGCCTGTACCGGCCGCTTCGCGGGCAAGCCCGCGCCTACAACGATGAGGTGCCCCTTGTAGGAGCGGGCTTGCCCGCGAAGCGGCCGGTACGGGCAACGCAGTCATTCGAGGATTTCGACCCCCATCCCCACCTCTAACCGCCCACTGCCATCCACTGCCAGGTTCTGCCCGAACAGCACATCCCCCTCTTTTTCGCGGAAAGTCTTGAGCGTAGCCATTGGCTCACGGTCGGCACTGCGCTCACCGGTAGCCGGGTCAATGGTGGTAAAGATGCACCGCACACTGGGCTTGAGCACGCGCAATTGCAGGCTACCAATACGGATTCGCTTCCAACCATCCTCGGCAAACGCTTGCGCCCCCTGTACCACCAGGTTGGGCCGAAAGCGCAGCATCTGCATGGGCCTGCCAATACGCCGGTTAAGCTCGTCCAGCGAGCCCTGGCCGATCAGCAGCAAAGGGAAACCATCCGGGAACGCCGCCCGGTCACTGTTCAAGCCATAGCCATTGGGCAGATAGCGCGAGCGCTGCTCCGGGCAATACACCAGGCGCACGGCCTGGCCCAGCAGTGCGCTCAGCCAGGCCGCCGCCGCATCGCCGGCATCCGGCACGCGCAGGGTGTCACGCCAAATGGTCACGCCGCGCAAGGCCTCATCGGCAGCTGGCACAGGCACCCGCAACGGCGCCTGCCCCGGCGCTTCCAGCAGCAACTGGCCGCTGTCGTCATCGCTGGCCTTGAGCAGGCCAAGCCGCGGCCAGGCGCGCTGGGTAAGGAAGCGTCCGTTTTCTTCCTCCACCACCATCCAGCGGCGATCGCCCTGCAACCCCAACAACCCCACCGGTGACGCCTGCAGGCGTTGCCCCTGCCCTGACTTCACCGGGTACCGATACAGCTCACTGAGAAACATCCCTGCTGCCTCGCGTTACACCAAAACCCCAAGCTTATACCCAGCAGGGCCCCGGATCACGCAGTGGCGGTATCCAGCAACAGGCGTTGCTTGACCACATCGACCAAACGGTCAGGCTGGAACTTGGACAAGAAGTTGTCGCAACCCACCTTCTTCACCATGGATTCGTTGAAACTGCCTGACAGCGAGGTGTGCAGCACCACGTAGAGCTGGCGCAAGCGGGCATCACTACGGATCTCGGTGGTCAACCGATAGCCGTCCATTTCCGGCATCTCGGCGTCGGTGAACACCATCAGCAGCTTCTCGCACACGTTCTCACCGGCATCAGCCCAACCCTTGAGCAGGCGCAACGCCTTCAGGCCGTCACTGGCCACATGCAGCTTTACCCCCAACTGGGACAGCGTGTCGCGCAACTGCGCCAAAGCCACGCTGGAATCGTCTACCAGCAGCACCTCGCGGCCGCGGGCCCGGGCCAGCACCGGCTCGGCAAGTTTGTCGCCAGAAACCCGGGCGTTGTACGGCACGATCTCGGCCAGCACCTTTTCCACATCGATCACTTCCACCAGCTTGTCATCGACCTTGGTGATAGCGGTCAGGTAATGCTGGCGCCCGGCGCTGGCTGGCGGCGGCATGATCGCTTCCCAGTTCATGTTGACGATGCGGTCGACACCACCCACCAGGAAGGCCTGCACCGAGCGGTTGTACTCGGTGACGATGATGGTGCTGTCCGGCCCCGGCTGCAGCGGGCGCATGCCAATCGCCTGGGACAGGTCAATCACTGGCAGGGTCTGGCCACGCAGGTTGACCACCCCGCAGACGAACGCGTGGCGCTGGGGCATCAGGGTCAGCTTGGGCAGCTGCAGCACTTCCTGAACCTTGAACACGTTGATTGCGAATAGCTGGCGGCCGGCCAGGCGAAACATCAGGATTTCCAGGCGGTTCTCACCCACCAGTTGCGTGCGTTGGTCTACCGTGTCGAGAATGCCAGCCATTGGAAAAACCCCCAGGCTTGAGTCGTAAAAAGTGAAAACATCCACCCTGTATCGGCGGCTTCACGCACACCTTGACCCCTGCGGGGAAATGCCGTCAAGGCAATTGATATCACTTTAACATCATGCTTAACTGCGGGCACTGCCAGCAAATCTGCTGGGTCGCAAAAGTTCCCACCCTTAGCCAGAGGTAAGGGAAACCCTTAGCAGCAATCGGGTGCAACCTGATATTCGCGATATCCTTTAGCCATTAATGTGACGCCATTCTCATTGCATGAATGGAGTCAGGCTTTTGCTAGCTATCGTTTCGGCGTGCCCGCCCCCTGCGCCTGCGCCCCGCGCGGGGGCCTCATGATGGACAGTGCCTTATCGTTCGATGACGCCCTGCAGGGCTTCCTGCTGGATGCCCAGGTGTTGCTGACCCAAGCCCAGGAATGCCTGCAGCACCTGGAACTGATCGACAACGACCCGGATGCCTGCCACTGCCTGGACAACGCCCTCGACAACCTTGCCCGGCAGGCCACGCGCCTGGGCCTGCGCGAAGTCGCCCACTACGCCACCGCCCTGCAGCAGTTGCTCGCGCCGGCCTGCCATGGCGGCTGCCTGTCGCGCGAAGCCCTGCCCGCGGTAGGGGCATGCCTGACCCTGCTGGCCTGGCAGTTAGAACTGGTCGACCCACGTACAGGGCAGCTGAACCTGGATATCGGCGAACAGCTGGTGCTATTGGGTGACCTGGCCAAGGTCGTGCCGCAACCCTTTGCGCCAGCCTGCGCGTCGTGCGACGAGCAGGGCAACGCGTGTATTCACTCGCCTACAGAAGCGGCTGCCGGTACACGGCCCGGTCGCTCATTCCTGCCGTATTAACCCTGTGCCAAGAGCAACTAAGCGCGTTGATTCAAGCTGCAGCCGCTCGAACTTGGAAAGTTACCCAAGTTACCCGGGGGCCACGTTGAGGCCAAGTTTTAGCGTTAATGCGCAAGTTACCCGGCAAGTGCGTGAGGCAACACTACCGGGTGGCACTTTGCTACCCGCCACCGCCCGACCGGCAAGCGTTCAAGGCGTTACCCAGCAGCGACCGATGCAGTGCGAAGTGGTAATATGCGCCCCCACAAACGCTTGCAACCTGCCCAACGGTTGAAAGATCACGTGTTCAAAAAAACATCGAAAGTACTGCGCCAAAGCCTTTGACCCGCATTGTTCAAGGCCTTCATCAGCAATACTTCAGTGGCTTCCCTACCTATGTTCCCACGCTTGAAAACTCCTTTGCGTTGCTGCACCCGCGCTGCCCTGCTGCGTTGGGCGACGGCCGGGCTGTGCGTGGCCTCGCTGGTCGCCAACCTCGTGCTGTATTTGGCCAACCAGGCAATCCCGGGCGGCCTGCTGGTGCTGCAGCTAGCCGCCACGCTGGGCGCCGTTGTGTTCCTGGGCCTGGGCGCTCGGTCAATCAGCATGCGCCCGGCAGAACTGGCCGAGCGCATGCTTAAGGTCCAGGAAGACGAGCGCCAGCACCTAAGCCGGGAGCTGCATGACGACATCGGCCAGTTGCTCACTGCCGCCAAGCTGCAGCTGCAGTGGCTGCAACGGCGCATGCCCGATGAACTGCAGACCCACTGCGAAGCCCTGCGCAGCACGCTGGATGACACCTTGGGCAACGTGCGTGATGTGTCCGCCCTGCTCAACCCGCGGCAGCTGGCCAGCCTTGGCCTTGAAGCCAGCCTGCGCGCGCACCTGCTGCGCACGCTGGCCAGCAGCAGCGTACATTGGAGCCTGGCGTGCAACCAGCGCCTTGGAGGTATCGACGAGGCCGTGGCAATGGCGGTGTTCCGCATCACCCAGGAGGCCGTGACCAACATGTTGCGCCACGCCCAAGCACGCAACCTGGTTATCCGCTTGCAGCGCACCCCCGCAGGGCTGGCGCTGTCAATCCACGATGATGGCCGCGGTTTTGTGCCCGCCCAGCACCCCGCCGAGGCCGGCCAGCGTGGCCTGGCCGGCATGCAGGAGCGGGTGTTCGCCTTGCACGGCAGCCTCGACATCACCAGCCAGCTCGGCCAGGGCACGCGCATCGAAGCCGTGTTCCCATGGCCGCCGCGTACCCAGCAACGCGCCAGGAGTAGTGCCGCCCATGACCTGTAGACTGCTGCTGGTCGACGACCACTCGCTGATCCGCGCAGGGGTGCGTGCATTGGTCGGCGACGTCCCCGGCTACGACGTAATCGGCGAAGCCGACGACGGCAGCCAACTGCTCGAGCAGGTGCGCACGCTAGCACCGGACATCATCTTGCTGGACATCTCCATGCGCTCGACCAGCGGCCTGGACGCCCTCACTCAACTGCGCGCCAGCGGTAGCACCTGCAAGGTGCTGATCTTGTCGATGCACACCGACCCGGACCTGATCATGCGAGCCCTGGAGAGCGGCGCCCATGGCTACCTGCTCAAGGACACCAGCGCCACCGAACTGGAGCAGGCCCTGGCCGCGGTGCGCAATGGCGAGCGCTACCTCAGCCCGGCGATCGCCCATACGGTCATCAACCAGGCGCTGCGGCACGCCAGGCAGGCCAAGCAACCTGCTGGTGAGCGGCATAGCCTCACCGTGCGCCAGTTGGAGATCTTGCGCCTGATCGTACGCGGCAAGTCGACGCGGGAAATCGCCAGCGGCCTGGGCCTGTCGATCAAGACCGTGGAAACCCACCGCTCACAGATCATGAAGCGCCTGCAGATCCATGACGTGGCCGGCCTGGTGCTGTTTGCCGTGCGCGAGAAAATCATCAGCCTGGACGACTGAGCAACGGCGACCCGCTCGGCAGGTGCACGCACAGTGCAGCGGGCTTGGCCTGGAAGCGCAGGTTATCGGCTTGCACTGGCTCGCCATCGAGGTTGATGTCCAGCCCTTGCGAGCACTTGATCTCGACCCAGGGCAACCTGGCCCGTACAAACAGGCCGTCACCTGCCAGCAGCTCACGCAGGGCGCCGACCACCTCCTGCGGCGCCGGCAGGATGGCGATGTCGAGCAGGCCGTCATTCACCACGGCCTCTGGGCATAGCGCCTGCCCGCCGCCGGCCTGGCGGCCATTGCCGATTCCCAGCGCCAGCAAGTCCCCCTCCCAGTGAAAACCCGGCCCCTGCAACGTCACCGAGGCTGCCTGCAGTTCACTGAAGCGCGACAACCCGGTGAACAGGTAGGCGGCAGCGCCCAGCACCTTCTTCAGGTCCTCGGAAGTATTGGCGGTGACCTGGCTGCCAAAGCCGCCCGTGGCCATGTTGAGGAACATCTGCTCGCCAGCCTGGCCCAGGTCTATTGGCTGTGCCGGTAGGTTCAGCAGGGCCAGCGCGGTGGCGGGCTCCAGGGGTATGCCTGCCGCCTTGGCAAAATCGTTGGCGGTACCCAGCGGCAACAAGGCCAGGCTGGCCTCGGTAGCCGCCCGCCCCATGGCCTCGGCGACATCGCGCAATGTGCCATCCCCGCCACCGGCGACGATATGGCTGTAGCCGGCAGCCAGCGCCTCGGCAACCAGCCGTTGGGCGTCACCGGCCTCCCAGGTGACCCGCACATCCAGCACCCAGCCGCTGTCGCGCAGGCCATACACGGCGCTGCGCAACTCTTCGTTCATCGCCTGCTTGCCGTGCAGGATCAGCATTGCCTTACGCCCTTGCATGTGCGCGCCTCCGTGATGTTGACCAACCCAGATCTCGACCTTCCATACCACCGGATCGTTGCATGCGCCGCCAAAAAAAACGGGCCAAAGCGGCCAATGTTAGGAGCGCCCGCCGGACATTAATCGACAGCGGTGCCGGTCTTTTCCCCCATGCCTGAAATGCGCGGCTATGCTCAGCAAATATACCTGTTGCCATGGACGCGCCCCGGCAGTGGTTTTACCACTGCTGCTTACGGGCGCGTCTTGCTATCCGTAGCTTTTAGCGAGGATTCCGGGTCATGCGCATTCTCTGGACACTGCCTTACCTGCCCTGGCCGACCACCAGCGGCAGCAAGACCCGGCAATACCACTTGATACGCGCATTGGCACAGCGCGGCCACCGCATTACCCTGCTGGTGCAATCGAAAGTCCCCCTGAGCGATAGCGCCCGCGAAGCCTTGGAGCCCTTGCTCGAACGCCTGATCGTGCTGCCCCGCCGGCCACTGCACAGCCCGCTTAACCTGCTGGCCTCGCCGATCATCGACTACCCCATGCGGGCGATCATCCATGGCCTGGCCCCTTGCCTGCGGCACCGCTTCGAGCAACTGCTCGATGAACCCTGGGACGTGATCCAGATCGAGCACAGCTACAGCTTCCAGCCCTTCGAAAAAGCCCTGCTGGCGCGCGGGTTGCCCTACATGCTCAGTGAGCACACCTTGGAGTCAGTGATGGGCGGCGCCAGCCACGACCCGCTGCCGCTGTGGCTGCGCCCGCTCAACGCCTTCGACCGCTGGCGCTACCGGCGCTGGGAGCACCGCGTGCTCCGCCAGCCCAGCGAACTGGTGGCGGTCAGCGCCCACGATGCCGAGCTGATCGCACAGATCAGCGGGCGCCCTGTGAACGTGGTGGTCAATGGCGTGGATTGTGATTTCTACCAGCACGTGCAACCCGCACTGCACAGCCAGCGCCTGCTGTTCGTCGGCAACTTCGAATATGGCGCCAACCTGGAAGCCATCGAATGGGCGCTGGAAGACATCATGCCGCAGGTGTGGATGAGCAACCCGGCAGTGCGCCTGGCGATTGCCGGGCATGCCATGCCGGCCAGCTGGAAACTGCACTGGAACGACCCACGGATCGAATGGTTCGGCTACCGCCCAGACCTGCGTGAGCTGCAGCGGCGTTCGGCGCTGTTTTTCGCACCGCTGCGCTACGCCGGCGGCTCCAAGGTGAAAATCCTCGAAGCGATGGCCGCCGGCTTGCCGGTCATCACCACCGGCAAAGGCGTTTCCGGCCTGGCCGCGAACAACGGCGAGCACTACCTGGGCAGTGACGACGGCGACCAGCTGGCCTTGCTGATCACCCAGCTGTTGAACCAGCCATGGCGCATGAGCCAGTTGAGCGACGCCGGGCGCCAGTTCGCTCGCCAGCGCCACGACTGGAGCGTTGCCGCGCAGCAACTGGAGAACGTGCACATGCGCCTGGCCCAGGCAGCACCGGCCGAAGCCGCGCCACTGGCCAGTGCCTGGCTGGGCCGCTCAGCCAAGTAGCTCGCTGAAGGGGATGAACGGCACGCTGTCGCCCTGCTTCGGCGTGCTGCCTTCGCGCACTTCCACCAACCCCTCGGCCCAGGCTGCGCTGCGCAACACGCCCGAGCTCTGGTTTTTGTAGATGCGCACCTGGCCCTGCTCGATGCGTGCGCGCAGGTACTCACGGCGCGTGCCGGGCTTAGGCCAATCAAAGCCTGCCGGCATGTCGAAACGCAGCGGCGTGACTTCGGCCACGCCCTGGCGACGCAGCAGGTAAGGCCGCGTCAACAGGCCAAACGTGACCAGGGTCGAGGCTGGGTTACCCGGCAGGCCAATCACCGGTACGCCTTGGAAGTGACCGAAGGTTAGCGGTTTACCCGGCTTGATCGCCAGCTTCCACAACGCCAGTTCACCGGCTTCGCGCAGGGCGGCGCCGAGGTAGTCGGCTTCGCCAACCGAGACACCGCCGGTGGACAGGATCAAGTCGACACCGCCCAGCCCGGCCAGGCAGGCGCGGGTACGCGCCAGGTCATCCGGCAGGATGCCGGCGTCAACCACCTCGCAGCCCAGCCGTTGCAACCAGCTGACCAGCAGCCGGCGGTTGCTGTTGTAGATTTGCCCGGGCCCCAGTGGCAAGCCGGGCTCGACCAGCTCATCGCCGGTGGACAGCACCGCCACCCGCACCTTGCGCACCACATCCAGGCGAGCGTGGCCCAGGGTCGCGGCCAGGCCCAGTTCGATCGGCCCAAGGCGCGTGCCGGCACTCATCACCTGCTCACCCTTGCGGGTTTCCTGGCCTTGGGGGCGAATGTTCTGTGCGGTTCTCAGCGGTTCGAGAAAGCGTACCCGGCCGTCTTCTGCCACTTGGGTATTTTCCTGCATTTCGACGCAGTCGGCACCGGCGGGCACCGGCGCCCCGGTGAAAATACGCGCACAGGTGCCCGGTTGCAGCGGCTGCGGTGCATGGCCGGCGAAGATCCGCTGGCTGACCGGCAGTGGCTCGCCCTGCCAGTCAGCCAGGCGCAGGGCGTAACCGTCCATGGCGCTGTTCGGCCACGGCGGCAGGTCGAGCGAGGCCACCAAGTCGGTAGCCAGCACTCGGCCCTCGGCCTCGGCCAGTGGCAGGTTCTCGGTGTCACGGATCGGTGCCGCTTCGGCCAGCCCCAGCAGCTGCTCCAGTGCCTGCTCCACCGGCATCAGCGGCCGGGCCTGGCGGACCTCAGCCACGGCTGTCACAGGCCGCTGCCTGCTTCAGGTGTGGCACGAAGTTGCACGGGCGATGGCGGGCATCGAGCTGCTCGGCAAGAATGCCGTCCCAGCCGGTACGCACCGCATTGGTCGAACCCGGCAGGCAGCACACCAGGGTACCGTTGGCCAACCCGGCGAGGGCGCGCGACTGCACGGTGGAGGTGCCGATATCGGCCACGGAAATCTGCCGGAACAGCTCACCAAAGCCCTCTACCTGCTTGTCCAGCAGGCAAGCGACAGCCTCGGGCGTGCTGTCGCGGCCGGTAAAGCCGGTGCCTCCGGTGATCAGCACCACTTGTACGCTGTCATCGGCGATCCAAGCGGCGACCTGAGCGCGGATCTTGTACAGGTCGTCCTTCAGCAACACGCGCTCGGCCAAGCGGTGGCCAGCTGCGCCCAGGCGGTCGACGAACAACTGCCCGGAGGTGTCGGTATCGAAGGTACGGGTGTCGCTGACCGTGAGCACAGCAATGTTCAGCGGCACGAAGGGGGTATCTGCCTTGGCTTTCATGGGGGTCTGTCACAAAGGTTGGGATGGCCGCAGTTATATCACAGCCAGTGCCCTGCGCCGCGTGGCCAGCCTAGGCCCTTGCCCTCGGTCAATGCCTGGGCATTAGCGCTATGCTGCACTGTACGAGGAACTTGCGTGAACGCCCTGCGTCTTAATGTCATCTAGCACCCTCGCACTGGAGAAACACGATGATTCAACGGACCCTCCCCGCCTTCCTACTCGTTCTGGGCCTGGGCGCCCTCGCTGGCTGCGCTTCGCCAAGCGTCATTACCCTGAACGACGGTCGCGAAATCCAGGCCACCGACACACCTAAGTACGACGAAGACTCCGGCTTTTATGAATTTGAGCAACTGGACGGTAAGCGCACGCGCCTGAACAAGGACCAGATCCGCACCGTCAAAGAGCTCTGATTGCAGCGTGCTTTTTTGCAAAGGCCCTTTCAACTACAAGGGCTTGCGGGCAAAAAAAGGATGCAGTAGGATTTTGCTCATCGGAGTGTAGCGCAGCCAGGTAGCGCGTCTCGTTCGGGACGAGAAGGCCGCAGGTTCGAATCCTGTCTCTCCGACCAAATCCTGAAAAGCCCGCCTTGTGCGGGCTTTTTGTTGTGCGCCTGAAAGCGTGTCAGGCGGTAAGGCGCGAGGTCACCTCACCCAATTGCCCCGACAACCCATGCAGGCGTTGCCCGGCCTGTTCGGTATGCTGCACCGCCTCCTGGTTGGCCGTGGCGATGCGGGTGATTTCGATCAGGTTGCGCGAGATGTCCTCGGCCACACTGGTCTGCTCTTCGGCCGCCGTGGCAATTTGCCGGTTCATGTCGCGGATCGCCTCCACTGCCAGGGTGATGCGCTGCAACATTTGGCCGGCCTGTTGCACCTGCTCGGCACCCTCCTCGCTGCGCTGCTGGCCACTTTCGATGGCCTTGACCGCTTCCACCGCCCCCGACTGCACCGCCTCGATGATCTGGTGGATCTCGGCAATTGACGCCGCCGTGCGCTGGGCCAGGCTGCGTACTTCATCGGCGACCACCGCAAAGCCCCGCCCGGCCTCGCCGGCGCGCGCTGCTTCGATGGCCGCGTTAAGCGCCAGCAGGTTGGTTTGTTCGGCAATGCCGCGGATCACTTCGAGCACTTTGCCAATGCGCGTGCTGTCGTGCTCCAGGTCGCGAATCACCGCTGCCGTGCCGGCGATTTCGCGGTTGACCGCGCCGATGATGTCGATGGTCTGCTGCATCACCTGCTCGCCTGCCTGGGCACTGTGGTCGGCGTCGTCCGCCGCACGAGCGGCCTCGGCCGCGTGGCGGGCGACTTCCTGGGCAGTGGCAGACATTTCGTGCATGGCCGTGGCTACCTGGTCGGTACGCTGGAACTGGTCGTGGCTACCACGGGCCATGTCACCGGCGATGCTGCGCAACTGGCCGCTGGCACCTTCCAGCTCCTGGGCGTTGTCCTGCAGCCGGCCGACGGTGTCGGCGAGGAAGTCGCGCAAGGTGTTGGCAGCCCGCGCCAGGCGCCCCAGTTCGTCCTCGCGGCGGCTGTCCACCCGGGCGGCAAAGCGGCCCTGGCTGAGCTGCGCCACGTACTCGATCAACTGGCGAATCGGCTCGATCAAGCTGCGGTTGACCAACCACAGGCTAAGCAGCCCTACCAACACCGCCGAGGCCAACATCACCAGCAGGCCCAACCATACCGTGCGTTCGGCGCTGGCGCTAAGGCTGGCAGCGCGCTGGCGAGCATCGGCCCGCAGTTGCTCGACCAGTTCGCTCATCTGTTCGCTGGCGGCACGGTCCACGCCCTTGACCGCCTGGTCGCCAGCTACCGGGTCGCCACCCGCTGCCAGGAATGCCTGGCGGCCCTGTGCATAGGCCTGGCCCAACTGCCGGTGGCTATCACGCAGTTGCTGCAGCGGTACCTTGAGCCTAGCGTCGCTGCTGTCAATCAGTTGCCCAAGCAGTTGCTGCACCTGCTGCTCGCGCGCCTGAAACTGCTGCCAGTATTTGTCCATATCGGCCGGCTGGCGTCCGCGCAACAGCACGTTCTTCCATTCCTGCACCTGAATCTTGAACTGCAGGTTAGCTTCGTCGATCAGTTGCGAGGCCCGCAGCGGCCCGTCGACCAGTGCCGCGTAGCCGCGCACGCTGGACGAGAGAAACTGAAAACACACCAGGGCGATCAGCAACATCGCCACTAGGCTGCCACCGAGCAGCGAGAGAATTTGCACTCTGAGGGATTTACGCAACATCGTGGATCTCAAAACCGAAGGAAAGGAATGGCGCGCATTCGCTACACCAGGTAAGACATTCCATGTCCTTGTTGGCAGGCCAAAAAAAAGCTGCCATCAAGCAATGGCAGCTAGGTCGAGCACTTACGCAACAGTTGAGCTAGATACTCTCAGGCAATTACTACAGAAATGTTACAGAGCCACGACGCGCTAGCCGTTGCTGAACTGCAAAGCCGCCAAGCGCGCATACAGCGGGCTCTCCTCGATCAATTGGCGGTGCGTACCCACCGCCACCAAGCGGCCCTTGTCGATGACCGCGATACGGTCGGCATGCTGCACGGTAGCCAGACGATGGGCGATCACTAGGGTGGTGCGCCCGGCCATCAGGCTGGGCAGCGCCTGCTGAATCAGGTGTTCACTTTGCGCGTCGAGGGCGCTGGTGGCCTCGTCCAGCAACAGGATCGGCGCATCGACCAGCAACGCCCGGGCAATGGCCAGGCGTTGCCGCTGCCCGCCGGACAGGCCGATGCCGCCCTCGCCCAGCGGTGTCTGGTAGCCCTCGGGCAGTTGCCGGATGAACGCATCGGCATGGGCACCACGGGCCGCGGCCTCGACCTCGGCCAAGGTCGCCTCGGGCCGACCATAGCGGATGTTAGCCTCGACCGTGCCGCGGAACAGCGAGGGGTTTTGCGCTACCAGGGCGAACTGCTGGCGCAGTTGCGCAGGGTCGAAATGAGTAATCACCTGGCCATCGAGCAGAATGCGCCCTTGCTGGGGGTCATAAAAGCGCAGCAACAAATCGAACAAGGTCGACTTGCCCGCCCCCGATGGGCCTACCAAGGCCACGGTCTGCCCCGGTTCAATGGTCAGGCTCAGGCCGTCGACAGCCGCCACCGAAGGGCGTGACGGATAGGCGAACACCAGCTGTTGCAGCTCGATGCGCCCGCTGGCCCGCGGCAGCGCCTGCGCCACCGGGGGCGGCAAAATGGCACTGCGCGCCGCCAACAGTTCGGCAATGCGCTCGGCAGCGCCCGCTGCGCGTTGCAGCTCGCCGATCACTTCGCTGAGGGTGCCGAAGGCACTGCCGACGATCAGGCTGTAGAACACGAAAGCGGCCAGCTCGCCCGCAGAAATACGCCCGGCGATCACGTCCATGCCGCCGACCCACAGCATCACCCCCACCGCCCCCAACACCAGCACGATCACCAGGGTGATCAGCCAGGCGCGCTGGGCGATACGCTGCCGGGCCACGGCGAACGCCGCCTCGACCGTACCAGCGAACAGCTCGCGGTCATGCGCCTGGTGGTTGTAGGCTTGCACCGTCTTGATCTGCCCGAGGGTCTCGGCTACGTAGCTGCCCACATCTGCCACCCGGTCCTGGCTCTGCCGCGACAGGCTGCGCACCCGGCGGCCGAACAGCAGGATCGGCGCCAGCACCAGTGGCAGGGCTACCACCACGATGCTGGTGAGCTTGGGGTTGGTGATGAACAGCAGCACCACCCCGCCGATGACCATCAGCGCGTTGCGTAAGAACATCGATAGCGATGAGCCGATTACCGATTGCAGCAACGTGGTGTCGGCGGTCAGCCGCGACTGGATTTCGGAACTGCGGTTGTCTTCAAAAAAACCTGGGTGCAGGCCGATCAGGTGGTCGAACACCGCGCGGCGGATATCGGCCACGCAGCGCTCGCCAATCCACGACACCAGATAGAAACGGCTAAAGGTGCCCACTGCCAGGGCCAGTACCAACAACAGGAACAAGCCAATGGTTTGGTTGAGCTGGTGTGCGGAGCGGGTCATGAAGCCTTGGTCCACCAGCAGGCGAATGCCCTGGCCCATGGACAGGGTAATGGCGGCGGTCACCACCAGCGCAAGCAAGGCCAGCAGCACCTGGCGACGGTACGGACGAACGAACTGCCAACCCAGGCGCAAGGCGCGGCGTTGACGTGGGGAAACCGATTCGGGCATGGCGCTGACCACAATGGCGGGGAAAGCGCAGCCTATCACTCATCCCGGCCCGGGGAACCCTTGCAGCTTGCTATAGCCTATCGTTCTAACCAGGCTATGGAGCTTTACCGACGTTTCTGTTGGACTATCCCTGCCGTGACAGCGCAGCAACGGTCACAGGCCGGTCATGGCGCAGGGGTACCCTGTGTTTTAACCTGATGAGGAGGCACTACATGAGCTTGCAGCATGGCAGCGACCACCAAAAGCCCCGAACCACCCCGCCAGCGCAGGTGTGCGGTTCGCTTATCGATGCCCAGGGGCACGAAGTACCGATCACCGAGCAGATGATCCAGCAGGCCTGCAAGGCCCTGGAAGAAAGCCGGGCCGAGCGCGTACGCAAAGGCAAAGGGTGATCGGCGAATACCTTGCAACCCGGCGCTAGCGCCGGGTTTTTATTTGCCTGAAAGCTGTCAGACCAGTACCCCACCCAAGGCACTCACCAACTGCGCCAACTGCGGCGACTCGCCACGCAAGCGCACTGCCAACCCTTCGATCTCGCGCCGTGGCGGGTACTGCTTGCGCAACTGGTCGAACGCCGCCCGCTGCAAAAGCGGGTCATCACTGAGGCTGCGGCGGAAGTCGGCATCGTCACGACGCGGGTCGTAAACGGCGCGGCACAAGGTGGCCAAGGCCCAGGCCGGGTCGCTGCTGGCATCCAGTTCGATCTGCGCCAGCGGCGGCCGGGGCAGCAGGTCGGCCAACTGCACCTGTTCACCCACACCCAGGAAGCGGCACAACGCTTGGTAGATCTGCGCCGTGCCACGCTGGCGGCCGTCCAGGCTGTAGCCGGCGATGTGCGGCGAAGCCAATGTGCAAAGGTCAGCCAGTTGCAGGTCAACCTGAGGCTCGCCCTCCCATACATCCAGCACTGCATGCACGTCCTCACGCTCCAGCAGCAGTTCGCGCAGGGCGGCGTTGTCCACCACCGGGCCACGGCTGGCGTTGAGCAGCCAGGCGCCTGGGCGCAGTTGGGCCAGTTGTGCCTGGCCCATCAGGTGCCAGGTCGGGTGCGCGCCGCCGCGCTGCAAGGGGGTATGCAGGCTGATCACATCGCACTGTTGCAGGAGGGTATCGAGGCTGACGTAGTCGCCACCCTCGACGGCCTGGCGCAGCGGGTCACACACCAGCACCTTCCAACCCAGCCCGCGCAGCACCCGCACCAGGCGGCCGCCGACCTCACCCGCGCCTACCACGCCATACACGCGCTCGGGCAGTGCCACGCCATCCAGTTCGGCCAGGGTCAGCAGGCTGCCTAGCACGTAATCCACCACGCCGCGGGCATTACAGCCCGGTGCGCTGCTCCAGTGGATACCGGCTTCGGCAAAGTAGCCCAGGTCCAGGTGGTCGGTGCCGATGGTGCAGGTGCCGACAAAGCGCACGCGGCTGCCGTCGAGCAACTGGCGGTCGACCTTGGTTACCGAGCGCACCAGCAGTATGTCGGCGTCCTTGACGCTGGCGGCATCGAGGCTTCGGCCCGGGTAACGGCGGATTTCACCGAAACCTTGGAAGAAGGCATCGAGTAGCGGGATGTTCTCGTCGGCAACTATCAGCATGGCGCTCTCCTGTCTGGGGAACGCAGTGTAGGCGCAACGCCGGGCCTGTTCCAGAGCGCTTCAGTCGGCTTTCTTGCGGATCCAGTACAAGAAAGTGCCGGCGTCTTCCTGCTGTTGCAGCAGTTCGTGGCCGAGGAAATTGCAGAACTTGGGGATGTCGCGGCGGGTCGAGGGGTCGGTGGCGATGACCTTGAGCAGGCCGCCAGCGGCCAGGTTACGCACGTGCTGGTGCAGCATCATCACCGGTTCCGGGCAGTTCAGGCCGGTGGCATCGAGGATGGCGTCGGGGGTGAAATCGGTCATGGGGGGCTCCGCAAATGATCGTCATTGTCGCGCATAGCGCGACGCGGTCCAAGGGGCCTCGGACGCATGCCTTCAGGTTTGTGTGTGCATTGCGATCGTGCGCCGCCCGCGCGGCGCTTCGCGGGGCAAGCCCGCTCCCACATCTGTTTGCGGCCAGTCACTCCTGTGGGGTCACCTCTGTCCGCCTTGTTTGTTCCATTCGATATCGAGGGGGCGCGGCTGCTTTTAATCAATCTTCAGCGATGCACCAAGGCTGCAACCCGTTTGGCACAGGAATAATTGGCCGGAAACAGATGTGGGAGCGGGCTTGCCCCGCGAAGCGCCGCACGGGCGGCGCTCGAACTCAACACCAACCAGAAACTTAAGCCAAGCCCCACAAAATCCAAGCCCTGCGCCTAAAACTCAACGCGGCTTCAAGTCCATCCGCCGCAGGTGGCAAGTCACTTCCTCACGATCGTGGTACAGCTGCTTGCAAGCAATCGACACCTTGATCTTCCGCGCCTTGAACGTCGCCTCCATGCGGTCGAGCAGCCGGCGTACTTCGGCATAACGCTGCTTCATAGGCAGCTTGAGGTTGACCACCGCCTCACGGCACAACCCCTCACCCAGCCAGGTTTCGATCAGCGAGGTAGTACGCGCCGGCTTCTCGACGATATCGCACACCATCCAGTCCACCGGCTGCTTCGGCTGCCAGGTAAAACCATCGGCCATCAGGTGTTGGACCAACCCAGTATCCATCAGGCTTTCGGCCATCGGCCCGTTGTCGATGGCCGTTACCAGCATGCCCCGACGCACCAACTGGTAGGTCCAGCCACCCGGCGATGCCCCCAGGTCAACACCGGTCATGTCATCGCCCAGGCGCTGCTCCCACTGCTCGCGCGGGATGAACTGGTGCCAGGCCTCTTCCAGCTTGAGGGTCGAACGGCTGGGGGCCTCGCGGGGGAATTTCAGCCGCGGGATGCCCATGGGCCACAACGCGCTGTTGTTGCCTGCGGCAACGCCAGCGAAAACCCGCCGGCCACTGATGAAGGTGAGCAGCAAGCGCGGCCGGCTGGCGTCTTCGACCAAGCGACCGGCCTTTTCCAAGGCCTTGCGCAACGGCACCTCGAATTTGCGACAGAACGTGGACAGTTCCTTGCCTTCGTTGCTATCCAGCACTTCCAGCCACAGGCTGCCAAACACCGGGAAGTCGGCCAGGTGCGCCAACAACACGCTGATACGGTCGCTTTCCGGCAGCTCGACATAGTCGCCACGGGCCCATTGCCGCGGGAAAATCAGCTGATTGAAGCGCAGTTCCCCCATCAAGCGCTCGGCACCGCCCTCCTCGCTGCAGACAAACTCGGCGCTGGCACTGTGCGGCTTGCCTTTGGCATAGCCGGCAACGCCCAGGCGGGCGGCATGTTCGCTGATTTCGGCGCACACCTCACCCTCGAAACCGGGCCGGCAATGCATGAACAGGGTATTCATTTCTCACTCCACTACGGCTGGCGCGCCACAGGCGCCGGCAGGGCGGCGATGATAAAGGAAGATGGGAACCTGCGACACGCCCCGCCGGTCCAGAAAAGGGTCAGGTGGCGCAAAGCGGTCTAACCTGACCTTTCAGCCAGGTCCGTGCCGTACGGGCCGATACACAGCGGTGCCACCGGCAACCCTTGAGTCGTTGCCGAGCACCGGCGCAGAAGGAGTTGGCAATGCCCTCGCTCGATAGCCTGAACACCCTCAAGCCGCTCAAGGTCGGCGACCAGACCTACCACTACTTCAGCCTCACCGAAGCCGCCCGCCAGTTGGGCGACCTGCAGCGCCTGCCCATGTCGCTGAAAGTGCTCCTGGAAAACTTGCTGCGCTGGGAGGACGGCAAAACCGTCACTGGCGACGACCTGCGTGCCATCGCCCAGTGGCTGGGCGAACGGCGCTCGGACCGCGAAATCCAGTACCGCCCGGCACGGGTGCTGATGCAGGACTTCACCGGCGTGCCGGCTGTGGTCGACCTGGCCGCCATGCGCGCAGCCATGGCCAAGGCCGGTGGCGACCCGCAGCGGATCAACCCCCTGTCACCGGTGGACCTGGTAATCGACCACTCGGTGATGGTCGACCGCTACGGCACGCCGCAGGCCTTCGGCGAAAACGTCGACATCGAAATGCAGCGCAACGGCGAGCGCTACGCCTTCCTGCGTTGGGGCCAGAGCGCTTTCGACAACTTCCGCGTGGTACCGCCGGGCACCGGCATTTGCCACCAAGTCAACCTGGAATACTTGGGCCGCACAGTCTGGACTCGAGAAGCCGATGGCCGCACCTACGCCTTCCCCGACACCCTGGTCGGTACCGATTCGCACACCACCATGATCAATGGCCTGGGCGTGCTCGGCTGGGGCGTAGGCGGCATCGAAGCAGAGGCGGCCATGCTCGGCCAGCCGGTGTCGATGCTGATCCCGGAAGTCATCGGCTTCAAGCTGACCGGCAAACTGCGCGAAGGTATCACCGCCACCGACCTGGTGTTGACGGTGACGCAGATGCTGCGCAAGAAAGGCGTGGTGGGTAAGTTCGTCGAGTTTTACGGCGACGGCCTGGCTCAGCTGCCCCTGGCCGACCGTGCAACCATCGCCAACATGGCCCCGGAATATGGCGCCACCTGTGGCTTCTTCCCGGTCGACCAAGTCACCCTCGACTACCTGCGCCTGTCCGGCCGCCCCGAGGCGACTGTGCAGCTGGTCGAGCAGTACTGTAAAGCCCAGGGCCTATGGCGGCTGCCGGGTCAAGAGCCACTGTTCAGCGACAGCCTGGCGCTGGACCTGCACGAGGTCGAGGCCAGCCTCGCCGGGCCAAAGCGGCCGCAGGACCGGGTGGCCCTGGGCCAGGTCCGCCAGGCCTTCGACCACTTCCTCGAACTGCAACCCAAACCGCTGGCCAAAGAGGTCGGCCGCCTGGAAAGCGAAGGTGGCGGCGGCGTGGCGGTGGGCAACGCCGACCAGGCCGGGGAGATCGACTACAACCATCAAGGCCAAACCCACACCCTGCGCGATGGCGCCGTCGTCATTGCCGCAATCACGTCGTGTACCAACACCTCCAACCCCAGCGTGATGATGGCCGCCGGGCTAGTGGCGAAAAAAGCAATGGAAAAAGGCCTGCAACGCAAGCCCTGGGTCAAGAGCTCGCTGGCGCCGGGCTCCAAGGTGGTCACCGACTACTTCAAGGCAGCCGGGCTCAGCCCATACCTCGACCAGTTGGGTTTCGACCTGGTCGGTTATGGCTGCACCACCTGTATCGGCAACTCCGGCCCGCTGGATGAAGCGATCGAGAAGGCCATTGGCAGCGCCGACCTCACCGTGGCCTCGGTGTTATCGGGCAACCGCAACTTCGAAGGCCGTGTGCACCCGCTGGTCAAGACCAATTGGCTAGCCTCGCCGCCGCTGGTGGTGGCCTACGCCCTGGCCGGCACGGTGCGCCTGGACCTCACCTGCGACCCGCTAGGCACCGGCAAGGACGGCCAACCGGTGTACCTGCGCGACATTTGGCCCAGCCAGGCGGAAATCGCCGCTGCCGTGGCTAAGGTCGACACGGCGATGTTCCACAAGGAATACGCCGAAGTGTTCGCCGGCGATGCGCAATGGCAGGCCATCGAAGTACCGCAGGCGGCCACCTACGTGTGGCAGCCCGACTCTACCTATATCCAGCACCCACCGTTCTTCGACGACATCGGTGGGCCGCCCCCGCCAATCGCCGACATTCACGGCGCGCGGGTTCTGGCGCTGCTGGGTGACTCGGTGACCACCGACCACATTTCCCCGGCCGGCAACATCAAGGCCGACAGCCCAGCCGGGCGTTACCTGCGTGAACAGGGCGTTGAGCCACGCGACTTCAACTCCTACGGCTCACGGCGTGGCAACCATCAAGTGATGATGCGCGGCACCTTCGCCAACATCCGTATCCGTAACGAAATGCTGGCGGGCGAAGAAGGTGGCAACACCCTGCATGTACCTAGCGGCGAGAAGTTGTCGATCTACGACGCAGCGATGCGCTACCAGCAGTCAGGCACCCCACTGGTGGTGATCGCCGGCCAGGAGTACGGCACCGGCTCGAGCCGCGACTGGGCGGCCAAGGGCACCAACCTGCTGGGGGTCAAGGCGGTACTGGCGGAAAGCTTCGAGCGCATTCACCGCTCCAACTTAGTGGGCATGGGCGTGTTGCCGCTGCAGTTCAAGGCTGGGCACACCCGTAAGCAACTGGGGCTTACCGGCACAGAGCAGATCGATGTGCTGGGCTTGGATGGTGCTCAAATCCGCCCAGGGATGAGCCTGTCACTGCGCATTACCCGCGAGGACGGCAAGCAAGAGCAGATCGAGGTGCTGTGCCGCATCGATACTTTGAATGAAGTGGAGTACTTCAAGGCTGGTGGGATTCTGCATTTTGTGCTGCGCCAGATGATTGCGGGCTGAGGCTGATCGGCCTGGCTGGAGATTGGCGGCGCTGTTGAGACCGAGCGCCGCCCATCGTATTACACCTCCCACACCCAGCGCTGGCCCTTAGCCACCCAATCAGTCATCATCCGACTTATCCGTCATTTAACAGCAGTAAAAACGCAAAAATGACGACAACAGGTTCGAACGTGCCCTCTGGCTAGCCCAAATCAAGTAATGGCTCATTGCCATAGATCAGGCGCATTAAATATTCATTCAACAAAACCAGCGGCTTGCCGATACCTCTCGAAAGCCCTGCGGACTATCAACCCATGCGTAATAACCAGCCGATTACCCAGAGAGAACGGACTTTCCCTGCCCAGCAGCGGTTGATCTCCACCACCAACGCCAAAGGTGTGATCACTTATTGCAACGATGCTTTCATCGAAATCAGTGGGTTCACCCGTGAAGAGCTGACCGGTGCGCCGCACAACCTGGTGCGCCACCCCGACGTGCCGTCTGCGGTGTTCGCCCACATGTGGCAAACCCTCAAGCAGGGCGAACCCTGGATGGGCATCGTCAAGAACCGCTGCAAGTCTGGCGACCACTACTGGGTCAACGCCTATGTCACGCCGATCTTCGACAAAAACCAGGTCGTCGGCTTCGAATCGGTGCGGGTCAAACCCACCGCCGAACAGATCCGCCGCGCCGAGGCGTTGTACCAGCGCATCAACCAGGGCAAACCGCCGGTACCGCGCCGGGACAAGTGGCTGCCAGTGCTGCAGGACTGGCTGCCGTTCATCCTGATCAGCCAAGTGGGCTTCCTGATCGGCAACTGGCTGGGCCACTCCTGGGGCTTCGCCCTGGCCGCTGGGCTTTCCGTACCGCTGGGCCTGCTTGGCCTAGGCTGGCAGCAGCGCGGCTTGAAACGCCTGCTGCGCCTGGCCGAACAGACCACCTCCGACCCGCTGATCGCGCAGATGTTCACCGACAGCCGTGGTGTGCAGGCGCGCCTGGAAATGGCCATGCTCAGCCAGGATGCGCGCATGAAAACCTGCCTGACGCGCTTGCAGGACAGCGCCGAAAACCTCAGCGAGCAGGCGCGCCAGTCCGACGCCTTGGCGCACCAGAGCTCTTCGGGGCTGGAACGCCAGCGGGTAGAGACCGAGCAGGTCGCCGCCGCGGTCAACCAGATGGCCGCCACCACCCAGGAAGTGGCCAACCACGTGCAGCGTACCGCCGATGCCACCCAGGAAGCTAACCGTTTGACCAGCCAGGGCCGGCAGATTGCCGGGGAAACCCGCGAGGCCATCGAGCGCCTTTCGGCGGCTGTGGGTGAGACTGGCCAAACAGTCACGCAGCTGGCCAAGGACAGCGACGAGATTGGTGGCGTGGTCGATGTGATCAAGGGTATCGCCGACCAGACCAACCTGCTGGCGCTGAACGCGGCCATCGAAGCGGCGCGTGCCGGTGAAATGGGCCGCGGCTTTGCCGTGGTGGCCGATGAAGTACGCCAGTTGGCCCAACGCACCGCCGAGTCCACCGGGCAAATCCACAGCCTGATCGCCAAGCTGCAACAAACGGCCAGCAATGCCGTGCTGACCATGGAAACCGGCCACCGCCAGGCGCAAGAAGGCGTCGACCGGGTAATGCAGGCCGACGAAGCTCTGGTGGGGATTAGCGAAGCAGTGGCCAACATCACCGACATGGCCACCCAGATCGCTGCGGCGACCGAAGAGCAAACCGCAGTGGCCGATGAGATCAGCCGCAATATCAGCACCATCGCCGAACTGGCCGACCAAACCGCCGAACAGGCCCAACACTCGGCACTACTCAGCGAAGCGCTGACCAGCACCGCGGGTAGCCAGTACTCGCTGGTGGAGCGGTTCAACCGCTAAGGCCTCACAGCCCCCACAGGGCTGCGCAGCAGCCCCAGCTGAAACCTGGGGCCGCCTTGCGGCCCTTTCGCTGACGCAAGGCCGCTGCCACGCTGATTAGCTGCATTACCAATCCAGACGCAAGCGGCTCTCGAAGTAGCGTTCCTCCCCACTCAATGGGTCCTCGAAACGCAGGCTGTGCGCCAGCAATTTCAGCGGCCGCTGGTAATCGTCCTGTTCGTTGAGCAATTGCGGATAGAACGGATCGTTGCTGATCCCCGCCCCCAATGCCGCCATGTGCACGCGCAACTGATGGGTCTTGCCGGTCACTGGCGACAAGCCATAACGCCACAGCTCGCCATTCTTCTCCAGTACGTCGGCCAAGGTTTCGCTGTTAGCCTCCCCCTCTACTTCGTGCATGCGGAAAAACGGTTCGCCATGCACCAGGCGGCTTTTGTGCACCAGTGGAAAATCATGCTGAGCCATGGCTGCGGCGATGGCCTGGTAGCGCTTGTCGATGCGCCGTTCAGGGAATAGCCGCTGGTAGGCACTGCGGCTCTGGGGGTTGGCGGAAAACAGCACGAGCCCAGCGGTATGCCGGTCGATACGGTGCAACGGCACCAAGTGCGGGTTGCCCAGGCGGCGGATCAGGCGGCGTAGCAACGTCTGCTCGACATATTCACCGGTCGGTGTCACCGGCAGGAAGTGCGGTTTGTCGGCCACCACCAGGTGCTCATCCACATGCAGCACCGCCTCCTGCACCGGAATCGGCCGCTCGTTCGGCACTTCGCGGAAGTAATGCAGACGCATACCGCGCTTATAGGCCAGCTCGGCCGCTACCGCCCGCCCCTCGGCGTCCAGCACCCGGCCACGGGCGAAGCGGTCGAGCCACTGAACCCGGTCGATGGCCGTGAAATGATCACACAGGCAGTCAAGCACCGTCGCCCAGTTACCGGGCGGTAGGCACACCGTGCTGGCTTGCTGGTGGGCGGGGTCGAATGGCGGGGTCATGGCAAGGCTCGAAGCATTCATGGCCGCGCATTATCCCCCAAGCCCGCGGCCTCAACCAGCCCGGGCCATCGCCTCGCTGCGTTCCTTCAGCCAGCGCAGTACCTGCACGGGTTCCCAGCGGCCTGGGTCGTAAAGCGCATACAACAACCCCTGGTAACCCACTACATCCAGCCCGCGGTGGTAGCCAGCACGCTGGAACAAGGCCTCGATCTCGGCGAAGCAGGTATTGAAGTGGACTTTGCCGAACGGCGTGCGATCATCGGTCACCAGGCCTTCGAGGCGCAGTTCCAGAACGGCGTCGGCCACCCGCGCTACGGGCATGCGGTTGACGCTGTACTTGAGTTGCTCGACGTTGAGCATGGCTTCACCCTGATACTGTATTTATATACAGCATACGAATATCCCCTTGCCGCCGTCAATGCGGTTCATTGCAACCCCGGCAGGTAGCCGGTGCCTTTACGGATGGTCAACACCTGCCGCCGCGGCGTGCCACGCGTCACCGACAGATGCACCCAGCTGTCAAACTCCAGGATGAGTTGGTCAAAGGGCACGGTACTTTCGGTGATCCGGCGCATGGTTTCCCGCGGGCTGACTTCCATCACCGTGAAATCTGCCGCCAGGCCATGTAGATGCTGGCTGTTCGGGGCACCACCGATCAGCTGGTTGACCCTCGCGCTGCGATAGCCGCTGCTGACGATGATTGGCTCGCCAAACAGTGCACGCACCTGTTCGAGGGCGCAACACAACAGCTGCAGGTTGGCCCTGGCTTCGGCAAGCGGGGTGTTATCGAGCCCTTCCCTGGCGGCGAGCTGGGAAACGGTCATCTCATTGAGCGTGAAATGTGGGGTGATCAACATGGCGAGGCATTCCAATGATGAAAAGGATGCCGGCACTGGTGCGCCGGCGCCTGATCATCAGCTCGCATCACCCGGTATGGAGCAGGGTTGAAGCTCCTCTACGGCCATCATTGCCCAAGAAACGCCACCACCTGTTCGGCATCGAACGGCCAGTGCAGCTCTGCGCCGTTATCGCGGCGCCGCAGCACCGGAATGATCAGGCCATAACGCTCGAACAAGGGCTCGCTCTCGGCGATATCGACCAACTCCACCAACAGGCCATGATCGACGAAAGGCATCAGCACGGCTTCGGCCACTTCGCACAGGTGGCAGCCGAGGGTGCCGAACAATTGGCATTCAGGCAGCATGGGACAGGTCCTGGTTTGGCATTGAGAATGCCTATTCTAGGTCCGTCCCGCTCGCCATGCACCTGGCCTGGTTCAATCCTGGCTGGTGGCGCCGATACGGTGCAGTGACAGGTCCGCGCCCTGGAATTCCTGCTCATGGCTCAAGCGCAAGCCATGCAGCGCGCGGATCGTACCGTAGACGGCAAAGCCACCCGCCAAGGCCACCAGCACCCCCATCAGGCTGCCCAGCAACTGGCTGACCAGGCTGACACCGCCCATGCCGCCCAGGGCCAACTGGCCGAATACGCCGCAGGCAATGCCTCCCCACACGCCGCACAGGCCATGCAAAGGCCACACGCCCAGCACATCGTCGATCTTCCAGCGGTTCTGCGCAGCGGTGAAGGTCCAGACGAACAACGCACCGGCAATCAGGCCGGTGGCCAGTGCGCCAATAGGGTGCATCAAGTCGGACCCGGCACAAATCGCCACCAGCCCGGCCAGCGGCCCGTTATGCAGGAAGCCCGGGTCGTTACGCCCGGCCAGCAACGCCGCCAAAGTGCCACCCACCATGGCCATCAGCGAGTTAATCGCCACCAGGCCGCTAACACCTTGCAAGGTCTGCGCACTCATGACGTTGAAACCGAACCAGCCAATGATCAGGATCCACGAGCCCAGCGCCAGGAAGGGAATGCTCGACGGCGCAAACGCCACCAACCGACCGTCACGGTAGCGCCCACGGCGTGCGCCCAGCAGCAGCACCGCCGCCAGCGCCAGCCAGCCGCCCATGGCATGAACCACCACGGACCCGGCAAAATCATGGAACGGCGCACCAAAGCGAGCCTGCAACCAGGCCTGCACGCCGAGGTTGCCGTTCCACACCACGCCCTCGAAGAACGGGTAGACAAACGCCACGATCAGCGCCGTGGCACATAGCTGCGGCACGAAGCGCGCCCGCTCGGCGATGCCCCCGGAGATGATCGCCGGGATCGCTGCGGCGAAGGTCAGCAGGAAGAAGCACTTGACCAGGGCATAGCCATGATCGGCCGCCAGCGTCGCCGCCGGTTGGAAAAAGTTGACCCCGTAGGCGATCCAGTAACCTATAAAGAAATACACCAGCGCCGAGATGGCGAAGTCGCTGAGGATTTTCGACAAAGCGTTGACCTGGTTCTTGTGACGCACCGTGCCCACTTCGAGAAACGCGAAACCGGCATGCATGGCCAGCACCAGGATGGCGCCCATGAGAATGAACAGGGTATTGGAACCGTGGACCAAGGAGTCCATCGCGCTGTGCATGTTTTCCATGAAATAGGCAGACCTACTGAAAAAGGCACCAGGACAGTTCAAGAACCTGCATCCCTGCACCGAATCGGTGCCAGCCCCTGCCCGGTAGCGGTGAGCTGGGCGAAGCTTGCGTGGTTTTTTCTTGGGTTTGTCGTGGATTGGGTTAAGGTTTATCGGTATGCGCTGCGCCGGCGCCCTGAATCGGCGCACTACCCGCCTATGGCGCCCCGCAACGTGGCAAAGACTTAGCAAGGCCCATACCAGCGCCGGCACTTGAACCTTCCGCGCGTGCTATTACTCGAACTACCAACACTCATCGACAGGGAGACACCTATGGCCAGCAAATCGGCAAAGACTGCACAAGAGATATTGATGGCTGACTTCCAGGCCTTGGTCCGCGACACCGAAAAGCTGTTGGCCGATACCGCCAACCTGGCCGGCGACCAGGCGGACGAATTGCGCGAACAGATCCACGAGCGCCTGGCCCAGGCCCGCGACACCTTGCAGTTGACCCAAGACTCGGTGCGCGAGCGCGGCCAGGCTGCATTGGGCAGCGCCGAGCAATATGTGCAGGAAAACCCGTGGCAGGCGATAGGTATCGCGGCCGGTGTCGGGCTGTTGATCGGCTTGCTGGCCAACCGGCGCTAAGGGGTTCCCATGGACAATGACGCCAACGGCGCCGGCGCCTCGGGCAAGCGCCTGGGCGCAGCCGCGCTGGGGCTGTTGCACAGCCATATCGAACTGTTCGGTATCGAGTTGCAGGAGCAAAAGGGCCGCACCTTGAGCCTGCTGCTGTTCGCCGGCCTTGCCTTGGTATTCGCCCTGCTGCTGCTGACGGCGCTGTCCGGGCTGCTGCTGGTGCTGTTGTGGGACAGCTACCGCCTGGCTGGCATCATCGGCCTGTGCGTGTTCTACGCCATCGCCGCGCTGTACTGCGGGTTGCGCCTCAAGGCCGCGGTGTTCGACGAGTCGTCACCTTTCGGCGCCACCCTCGAAGAACTCGCCAAGGACCGGGAGCGCCTGTTGCCATGAGCCTGCCAGAACTGCCAAACACCCGTAACCCGCGCGAGCTGCGCAAGGCACTACTGCGCCTGCGCATGGAAATGCACCGCCAGGAAATCCGCCATGAATCGGCGCAGCTGTTGGAGCCGCTGCGCCGCGTGCGCGGCATGGGCAACTCGCTGCAGGACGGGCTGGGCATCAAGCATGCGCCGCTGTGGGGGATTGGCGCCGTGGTGGCACTGGGCTTCCTTACCGGCAAAGGCGTGCGCAGCGGTAACCTGGCGCGGCTGATGCGCCTGGGCACCAGCCTGCTGCCGCTGGTGCGCCTGTACCTGCAAAGCAGCCGCCGCCCCTGACACCCGGTCTTAACCGCTGTGGCATTACCCCCTGTGGGGGCGGGCAAACCCGCTCCCACAGGTTAGGTTTCGACCTGCCCCTTGCGCATATGTGCCCGACACAGGAAGCTATTGCCTTCGATCCACAGGAGACCGCGCCTTGGACTGGCACACCCTGCTTACCCGCGAACGCCTGGGCAAAGCCCTGTACAGCGCCGATGAACTTGGCCGCAGCCCCTTTCACAAAGACCACGACCGCATCATCTTCTCCGGTGCCTTCCGCCGCCTCGGGCGCAAAACCCAGGTGCACCCGGTTTCCAGCAACGACCACATCCACACACGCCTGACCCACTCGCTGGAAGTCAGCTGCGTGGGCCGCTCGCTGGGCATGCGCGTTGGTGAAACCCTGCGCGACAGCCTGCCGGACTGGTGCGCCCCCAGCGACCTGGGGATGATCGTGCAATCGGCCTGCCTGGCCCACGACATCGGCAACCCGCCGTTCGGCCACTCTGGCGAAGATGCCATCCGCCACTGGTTCCAGCAGGCTGCCGGGCGGGGCTGGCTGGATGACATGCGCGACGACGAACGCGCCGACTTCCTTAATTTCGAAGGCAACGCCCAAGGCTTTCGCGTACTCACCCAGCTCGAATACCACCAGTTTGACGGTGGTACCCGACTGACCTATGCCACCCTCGGTACCTACCTGAAGTATCCCTGGAGCGCGCGCCACGCCGACGCCCTGGGCTACAAAAAGCACAAGTTCGGCAGTTACCAGAGCGAACTGCCCCTGCTTGAGCAGATCGCCCGCAAGCTCGGCCTGCCGCAATTGGAGCACCAGCGCTGGGCGCGCCACCCGCTGGTCTACCTCATGGAGGCCGCTGACGACATCTGCTACGCGCTGATCGACCTGGAAGACGGCCTGGAGATGGAGCTACTGCAATACACCGAAGTCGAAGCGCTACTGCTCGACCTGGTCGGCGATGACCTGCCAGAAACCTACCGCCAACTCGGCCCCGACGACTCTCGGCGGCGCAAGCTGGCGATCCTGCGCGGCAAGGCCATCGAGCACCTGACCAACGCCGCCGCCCACGCCTTCGTCGAGCAGCAGCAGGCGTTGCTGTCCGGGCAACTGGTGGGTGACTTGGTCGAGCACATGCACGGCCCCGCCAAGCGCTGCGTGCTGCAGGCCAAGGACATGGCACGCAACAAGATCTTCCAGGACAAACGCAAAACCCTGCACGAGATCGGCGCCTACACCACCCTGGAAATTCTGCTCAATACCTTCTGCGGTGCCGCCCTCGAACAGCACGGTGGGCGCACGCCCTCGTTCAAGAGCCGCCGGGTACTGGACCTGATCGGCAACAATGCCCCGGACCCGCACGGCTCGCTGTACAGCGCTTTCCTGCGCATGCTCGACTTCATCGCCGGGATGACCGACAGCTATGCCAGCGAAATGGCCCGTGAAATGACTGGGCGCTCCAGCCCAACCTGAGGCGCGCCGGTGCAGCCTGGGCATGCCCGCGTGCTGCACCGCTTATTGAAGGAAACTTCCTACATATACAGGCGACAAACTAAACAGCACGATGAAAAATCAATGAAAAGTTACCAAAGACGCTTTGACATCCGCTTGACCGCGCCTATTGCGTAGCCCGTTTTGTTTTATCCTGTAAGCCATTTCCCATATATGGCTAATAGCCGTTCCTCGTACGCCCGATGACTTCCAACTGCGATAAGGTGCCGCCCGTCACCCTCAATCGCCCGTAGGGAAGTTGCACATGCAATCCATATTTATTGTCGACGATCATCCCGTCATCCGCTTGGCCGTGCGTATGTTGCTGGAAAACCAGAACTACAAGGTTATCGGCGAGTCAGACAACGGCGTGGACGCCATGCAAATGATTCGCGAAACCAACCCTGACCTGGTTATCCTCGACATCAGCATCCCCAAGCTAGACGGCTTGGAGGTGCTTTCCCGTTTCCAGGCCATGGCCCTGCCGTTGAAGGTGCTGGTACTGACCGCACAATCACCCGCATTGTTTGCCGTGCGCTGCATGCACTCGGGCGCCGCAGGCTACGTGTGCAAGCAGGAAGACCTGAGCGAATTGCTCAGTGCAATCAAGGCGGTGCTGGCCGGCTACAACTATTTCCCCAGCCAGGCCATAAAGCACAACCAAGTCGTCGATACCGACCTGCAACTTTTCCGCCAGGTCAACGACCGCGAACTGATGGTGCTGCAACTGTTCGCCCAAGGCCGCAGCAACAAGGAAATTGCCAAGGGCATGTTCCTCAGCAGCAAGACCGTCAGCACTTACAAAAAACGCCTCATGCACAAACTTCAGGTCAACACGTTGGTCGACCTGATCGAAATAGCCAAACGCAACGCGCTGGTCTGAGGGCTGTCATGGCGCGCCCTTTCGCTCACCTGCTGCTCGCCCTGCTTCTGCTCAGCGGGGTGGCCCAGGCAACACAACACGAGGCCTCATCCTACGCGTTGCTGGCCCGGTCTTCGGCCTGGCCGGTCCAGCCGGCACTCACCGCCGAACAACGGCAATGGCTCGCCAGCCGTCAGGAACTGGTGCTGGGCACGTCGGCACCAGACTACCCGCCGTTCGACATCACCAGTGGCGGCCGCGACTACCAAGGCCTTACCGCCGAGTACGCGAGCCTGGTCGGCAAAGCCCTGCGGTTGCCGGTGCGGGTGCTACGCTTTTCCAGCCGGCAGGCGGCGGTGGAAGCACTTCGCCATGGTGACATCGACCTGCTTGGCAGCGCCAATGGCTACGAGGCCGCCAGCGATGGCCTGGCGCTGTCACACCCCTATGCCATCGACCAACCGGTACTGGTAACCCGCGAAGACGAAAGCCGAGCACTGGACATGGGCCTGACCGGCATGCGCCTGGGCATGCTCTACCACTACCTGCCCAAGCAGGAGGTACTCAGTGCCTATCCCAAGGCCGAGCTGCTGGCCTTCGGTTCTTCCAGCCAAGCGCTGAATGCTGTGGCGTTCGGCCAGGCCGATGTGTTTATTGGGGATACCATTTCCACCCACTACCAACTCAACCGCGGGCACTTGCCGCGCCTGCGCATGGCCAATTTCGGCAAGCATGAGGCCATTGGCTTCGGCTTTGCCCTGCGCCAGCAGGACAAAATGCTGAAAGAACTGGTGAATGCCGCGCTGGACAGCCAGCCCCCAGCCATACGCGCCAGCATCTTCAAACGTTGGAGCGCTGGCAGCGACCTGCTGCTGACCGACCGCAAACTGCAACTGACCACGACCGAGGAGCATTGGCTGCGAGACCACCCGGTGATGCGCGTGGCAATCGATGACACAGCTGCGCCCGTGTCATATTTCGATGGTGCGGGGCATTTTCGTGGTATCACCGCCGACCTGCTGGAGCTCATCCGCCTGCGTACCGGCTTACGCTTTGAAGTGCAACGCGCCAGTGGCATCGCCGATATGATTACCCGCCTCAAGGATGGTCGGGCAGATGTCATCGCCGCAATGGCCACCGGTGGGGTGGCAGGGGATAACCTGCAAATCAGCCGACCGTACCTGGAAAGCGCCTACGTGCTGGTCAGCCGCAAGCGCGATGAGGCACTGAGCTCGCTGGAGCAGTTACAGGACCATCGCATCGCCATTACCCGCTACAGCGCCATGGATGCCATGCTATCGCGGCACTATCCGCAAATCGGTTGGGTCGAGACAGAAAGCACGTTCTATTCCATGGCATTGCTCAACAGCGGCGCCGTCGATGCCGTGATCACCACGTTAGTGGACGCCAACCATGCCCTGGCCAGCAACCCCGAACTGGTCATCCGCACCACCGTCGGCAGCGAACCCGCCAACTTCGCCATGGCCACCAGCGCGTCATCACAAGCGCTGGCGTCGATTCTCGACAAGGCACTGCAAAGCATCTCGCCGGAGGAACTGGGGGTGATCAATAACCGCTGGCGCGGTTTTGAGGATGGCAATGGCCTAGGCCATCACCGGCTGGCGATACAGGTGGTACTGGGCACGGCTCTTCTCCTGTTGTTGGCCTTGTTGTGGAACGCCCGCCTGCGCCTGCAAATTCGCCAACGCCAACGTGCCGAACGCGCGCTGAACGACCAGCTGGCGTTCATGCGGGCGCTGCTCAATGGCACGCCCCACCCCATGTACGTGCGTGACCGCGAGGGCTGCCTGCAAAGTTGTAACTTCAGTTACCTGGAAGCCGTGCAGGCCTGCTCCGAAGAGGTCATTGGCAAACGCCTGAACGACAGCCTGTTCGCAGATAGCGAGCAAACCCGCCAGATTCAGGCGGACTACCTGAAGGTGATGGCCGCGGGCTCCCCGTTGATCATGGACCGGCCGCTACGGATCAAGGGCCGCGAAATGACCATCTATCACTGGATTCTTCCGTACCGTGACTCGCTGGGCGAGGTGCAGGGCATCATCGGCGGCTGGATCGACATCAGCGACCGCCGCCAATTGGTCATGGAGCTGCGCCAGGCCAAGCAGCAGGCCGACGATGCCAACCGCGCCAAAAGCACGTTCCTGGCAACCATCAGCCACGAAATTCGCACCCCGATGAACGCGGTCATCGGCATGCTCGAACTGGCGGTCAAGCGAGCCGACCAGGGCCGGGTAGACCGCGGCGCGCTGGAACTGGCCCACCATTCGGCCAAGGACCTGCTGGGCCTGATCGGCGATATCCTCGACATCGTGCGCATCGAGTCCGGGCACTTGTCGCTCGCACCCGAGGCGGTCGACCTGGCGGCCTTGGTCGAATCGGTGGGGCGCATTTTCGAGGGCCAGGCGCGGCAGAAAGGCCTGGCGCTGGAGGTGAGGATCGCGCCGGCCGCTCGCTGCCATGCACTGCTCGACCCCTTGCGCTTCAAGCAAGTGCTATCCAACCTGGTGAGCAATGCCATCAAGTTCACCGAGCATGGCCAGGTGCGCATCTGCGTCGACCTGGTGGAGAACGGCGCCACTCCCGCGATGCTGGAGCTGGAAGTACGCGACAGTGGCATCGGCATCCACGCTGGCGACCTGCAACGCCTGTTCCACCCGTTCATCCAGGCCAACCCACACAGCCAGGGTGCCCGCGCCGGTACTGGGCTGGGCCTGGCTATCTGTCGCAGCCTGTGCGAGATGATGGGCGGCAGCCTGAGCATCAAGAGCCTGGAAGATGTCGGCACCCAGGTGCGCCTGAAGATGCCGTTGCAGCGGCTTGAGGCCGCAGTGCAGCCGGCCTCGCTGATCGAAAACCTCGCGGTACCCAACCCTCGGTTGAACGTGCTGGTGATCGACGATCATCCGGCCAACCTGCAACTGATGGAACAACAGCTTGGCTATCTGGGCATTACGCACGCCAGCGCCAGCGACGGCCGCGAAGGGCTGGCCACTTGGCGGGCGGGCAACTTCGATGTGCTGGTGCTCGACTGCAACATGCCGCACATGAACGGCTACCAACTGGCGACCGCCGTACGTAGCGAAGAACGCCACGGCAAGCGGCCGCGCTGCACCATTCTCGGCTACACCGCCAACGCGCAGCCAGAAGTACGCCGCAAGTGCCTCAGCGCCGGCATGGACGACTGCTTGCTCAAGCCCATCAGCCTGGGCACGCTCAGCCAGCGCCTGGCTGGCATTCACCCCCGCTGCGAGCAAAAACACCGGCGAAAACCGTACAACCTAGACGGCCTGGCCGCAGTGGTCGGGCATGCCCCAAACGACCGCCAACGCTTCCTGCAGGCCTTGCAGCAGAGCCTGCAGGCCGACCTGGCCAAATTGATGGCATTGCATCCGGAGCACGACAGCGGCGCCATTGGCGAACACGCGCACAAGGTCCTCAGCGCCGCGCGGATGCTGGAAGCCCCCGGCCTGATGGCGGCCTGCGAAGCCCTGGAGGCCAGCGGCTTGCCCACCGCGCAATTGCGCCTGCGGCGCCAGGCACTGGCACGGCACATGGGCCGGGTAGAACGTGCCCTGGCCAAGGAACTGGCCACAACTAGCTGCACACAGGCAGGCAGCCAAGCGTGTTAGCTGGTAGACTGCGCGGCGTTATTACCTAAGAGGATTGTTTCATGGCCACAAACCGCTCCCGTCGTCTGCGCAAGAAGCTGTGTGTCGACGAGTTCCAGGAATTGGGCTTCGAGCTGAACCTGGAGTTCAAGGAAGATCTGGATGACCAGGCAATCGATGCTTTCCTCGACGCGTTCCTGGCAGAAGCCATGGACGCCAACGGCTTGGACTATGTAGGCGGTGACGATTTCGGCCTGGTGTGCTCGGTCAAGCGTGGCTCGGTCAGCGAAGAACAGCGTGCAGCCGTTGAAGCCTGGCTCAAAGGCCGCAGCGAACTGACCAAGATCGAAGTCAGCCCACTGCTGGACGCCTGGTACCCAGAAAAGCCGGTCAACAAGGCTGAGTGATAGCAGCCCGACGCGATCGCTGAAAAGGCCACCCTATAGGGGTGGCCTTTTTTATGGGTAATGTCCTTCTCTATTAGTGGTGCTTTTCCGTCGAACGTGGCGCATCGTCGCTGCGCTTGGGGCATAATGCGTATCGTCCTGGGGCCATCATCCCATACAGCCCCAATGCCCTTTTCCCTCGCCGTAGGGTATGTACTCACTATGATCAAAACGCTTCGTCCCCTCGTCCTTGCCGGCTTGCTGTTGCCCCTTGCACTGCCTAGCCACGCCGCCGCCGTCAATACCACCCTGCCCGCCAAAGTGCAGCAGGCCCTCAAGGCCAACAAGCTGCAGGACTCGGCGTTGTCGCTGGTGATGCTGCCGCTGGACGGCCCCGGCACACCGACCGTGTTCAATGCCGACGTGTCGGTTAACCCGGCCTCGACCATGAAACTGGTCACCACCTACGCGGCCCTCGAACTGCTCGGCCCGACTTTTCAGTGGAAGACCGAGTTCTACACCGACGGCACCCTGAGCAACGGCGTGCTCAACGGCAACCTGTACCTCAAAGGTGGCGGCGACCCGAAACTGAACATGGAAAAGCTGTGGTTACTGATGCGTGACCTGCGTGCCAATGGCGTGCGCACCATCACCGGCGACCTGGTGCTGGACCGTAGCCACTTCGTCCAGCCCAACCTGCCGCAGTTCAACGATGACGGCGGTGATGACAACAAGCCATTCCTGGTCAAGCCCGACTCGCTGCTGGTCAACCTCAAGGCCTTGCGCTTCGTGGCCCGTAACGATGGCGGCAAGGTCACCATCGCAGTCGAGCCGCCAATCGCCAGCATCCGCATCGACAACCAAGTGAAGGCGGTCGCTTCCAAGCAGTGCTCGGGTGATGTGCGCTACAACCCGGTGCCGCAGGCCGATGGCATCAGCGTAACGGTCAGCGGCCAGCTAGGTGACGGCTGCAACTCGCAGACCTACCTGTCACTGCTCGACCACGCCACCTACGCCGCCGGTGCCGTGCGCGCGATCTGGGCCGAACTGGGTGGCAGCATCCAGGGTGGCGACCGCTTCGAGAACGTGCCCAAGGGTGCACGCCTGCTGGCCCGCGCCTTCTCGCCGGACTTGGTGGAAGTGATCCGCGACATCAACAAGTACAGCAACAACACCATGGCCCAGCAGCTGTTCCTGAGCCTTGGTGCGCAGTTCCGCACCGATGCCGACGGCGACGACGCCCGCGCCGCCCAGCGCGTGGTGCGCCAGTGGCTGGCGAAAAAGGGCATTACCGCGCCGCACCTGGTGATGGAAAACGGCTCCGGCCTGTCGCGTGCCGAGCGGGTCAGTACCCGCGAAATGGCCGCGATGCTGCAGGCCGCCTGGAAGAGCCCCTACGCTGCCGAGTTCATGAGCTCGATGCCGCTGGTGGGCATGGATGGCACCATGCGCAAGCGCCTGAAGCGCACGGCGATGTCGGGTGAGGGGCACATCAAGACTGGCACGCTGAACACCGTGCGGGCGATTGCCGGCTTCAGCCGTGACAGTAACGGCCATACCTGGGCAGTGGCGGCGATCCTCAACGACCCGAAACCATGGGGCGCCTCGCAGGTGCTCGACCAAGTGCTGCTGGACCTGTACCGCCAGCCGCAGTTGGCCGGCGGCACTGCGGCCAACTGATTGGTTAGCCTGTACCGGCCCTTTCGCGGCTAAAGCCGCTCCTACAGGGTCTTCACAGCCCTTGTGTAGGAGCGGCTTTAGCCGCGAAAGGGCCGGTACAGGCAACCCGTGAACGCTCAGGCGGACTCCCCCTCCACCCGGTCCCGCCCGGCCTGCTTGGCCGCATACACCCCGGCATCCGCGCGCAACAGCAAGGCATCGGCGCCTTCCCCCAGCCGCCACCCGGCCACGCCAAAACTCGCGGTCACCCTGCCCACGCCTTCCACCGGCACATTGCGCACCCCGTGCCACAACTCCAGCGCCAGTAGCCGCGCCTGCTCGCCATCGCTGCCCGGGCACAGCACCATGAATTCCTCGCCGCCCAAGCGGCAGAACACATCGGTACGCCGCAGACGCTGCGCAATGCGCTGGCACAGGCTGCGCAGCACAAGGTCACCCACAGCATGGCCAAAGCGGTCGTTGATGCGTTTGAAGTGATCGATGTCGATCATGATCACCGCCAGCGCCAGGCCATCACGCTGGGCCCGTTCCAGTTCGATCTTGAGCCGTTCCTGGAAGTAGCGGCGGTTATGGATGCCCGTCAGCGAGTCGGTAACCGACAGCGCACGCAACTCTTCCTCCACGCCCTTGAGGTCGGAAATATCCGTCAGGTAGCCATGCCACAGGGTGCAACCCTGCTCGCCCACTTCCGGTGTCGCCTCGCCACGCACCCAGCGCAACCCGGCACGCGGCAGGCAAACCCGGTACTCTTCGCGCCAGGGCGACAGGTGTTCGGCCGAGTAACGTACCGAGCGGCGCACGCGCTCCAGGTCATCGGGGTGGATACGCTCGAACACCGCCGTGGCGTCCTCGCGCAATTGCTGCAGGTCGACTTCGTAGATGTCGTACAGGCCCATGCTGGCATACGGAAAACACGAATGGCCGTTGCCGTCCAAACGGTACTGGTAGATGCCACCCGGCACCTCGGCACTGAGCTTTTCCAGCAACCGATCACGCGCCGCCAGCGCCTCATGCACCCGGCGCCGTTCGGTGACATCGATGCAGATCGCCAGGTAACCCACCCACAAGCCCTGTTCATCGAGCATGGCGGTGACCAGCATGTTGGCCACCAATTGGCGGCCATCCGCACGCAATAAGGTCCATTCCCCCGGCTCGGCACCATGCTCCTGCACGGTTTCGGCGAACATGGCCTGGCCGCCGGCAATCGGCCGGCCGTAACGCAGGCTCAAGGCATGGGCACGCAGGCTCAGCTCCTCGGGCAGCACCAGGTCCTCCAGGCGCAATAGGCCGATCGCCTCGCTGGCCGGGTAACCGAGCATGCGCTCGGCACCGGCATTGAACATGCTGACCACGCCCTTGAGGTTGGTGGCGATGATTGCCACCTGGGTCGCGGCATCCAACACGCTGCGCAGTTGGTTGTGGGTACCACGCAGGGACTGCTCGCTGATCTGCAGCTCGGCGGTGCGCTGCTCGACCAGGGCCAAGGCACGCTGGCGCTGGCTGAACAGGCAATAGATCAAGACGCTGAGCAGCAGGCTCAACAAGCCGCCCAACAGGCCCACCGCCAGCACCGCCGAGGAGCGGTTGGCCTGCACGAAGGCCAGGCTCGGCCGAATACTCAGCTGTAGGTGGTGGTCAGCCAAGTGCAACAGCTGGTTGCTCTCCAGCGGCAAGGGCGCCACCGGGTTCTGCGAATCGAACATCAGTTCAGGGCCGTGCAGCCCGGTAGAGTCGACGATGCGCACCACCAGGTTGTCGTCTGCCGCAACCGGGTGCCCGTCACTGACCAGCTCGCGCATGCTCAGCAGGGCCATCACGTAACCTACTGCCGCGCCGTGCGGGTTGGCATCGGAAAACACCGGCGCCACCATCAGCAGGCCGCGCGCGTCCGACAGGGTATCGAACATGGTCAGTGGCTCGGACACCGCCATGCTGCCTGGCCCAAGCGCCCGCGCCAGTGCCGCCCGGGGCGCGTCTTGACCGGCGAGGTCTAACCCATAGGGCAGCCCCGGCAGTTCGCCCGACTGGGTATAGAGTACCGGGAAGTAATGGTCGCGCTGGGGTGCGGGGTGCCATTGGCCACGCTCATCCTGATCGCGGATCGCATAGCCCGGGCCGGAGTGCCCAGTGGCCTGGCGCTCGAACTCGGCGCGTTGCGCGGCTTCGACGCGCGGCGCCCAGGCGTAGGCCAGGGTCCGCTTCAGCAATGGCCGGGCGTAGCCAGCAAACTCGTGTGGTGTGACTTCGTTGGAAAAACTGAAAAACCGCCGCAGCCCATCCAGGCGCTGCTGCTGTTCGTCAAACCGCTCGGCAATTCGGCTGAAGCGCTCGCTGGCCAGCAGCTCGAAACGCTGGCGTAACTGCTGCTTGTAGAAACTTTGCGCGGCAAGCGCCAAGACGGCCGTCAGCAGGCCACCCGCCACCAGGACGACCAACGCCACCACCCAGGCGGACGCTGCCTCTGAGCACAGGCCAAGTAACCGCGCACGCACGCCACCCTTTGACATACACCCATCTCGTCACGTCAGCGTCCTGCGGATTATTTTGCCCTGCCCTCAGTTATAGCTATTGGCCATTAGCCGCGCAATGTACCTCGTCGCCTCAGCGCAATTGCAAACGCCAAGCCCGATGAATCCGGCTGTTGCGGGCAAAGTCAGGGTCCAGGGTTTGGGCGGTGATTTCTTCAACCGCATAACGCGCCGTCAGGTGCTCGTCCAGCTGGAACTTGCGGAAGTTGTTGGAGAAGTACAACACGCCGCCCGGTGCCAGGCGGGCCATGGCCAGGTCCAGCAGTTGCACATGGTCACGTTGCACGTCGAACACACCTTCCATGCGTTTGGAGTTAGAGAAGGTCGGCGGGTCGATGAAGATCAGGTCATAGCTGTCGCGGTTGCCTTCCAGCCAGGCCATCACATCGCCCTGCTCCAGGCGATTGCGCTCGGAGAAACCGTTGAGCGCCAAGTTGCGCCGCGCCCAGTCCAGGTAGGTTTTCGACAAGTCGACGCTGGTAGTGCTGCGCGCACCGCCCTTGGCCGCGTGCACGCTGGCCGTGGCGGTGTAGCAGAACAGGTTGAGGAAGCGCTTGCCGGCCGCCTCGCGCTGGATGCGCATACGCATTGGGCGGTGGTCGAGGAACAGGCCGGTGTCGAGGTAGTCGGTAAGGTTGACCAGCAGCTTGACGCCCCCTTCGCTGACTTCCTGGAAGCGCCCTTCGGTGGCCTGGCGCTCGTACTGGCGCGTGCCGCTCTGGCGCTCGCGACGCTTGAGCACCACACGCTGCGGCGAAATGCCCAGTGCCTGCGGGATGGCTGCCAGGGCATCGAGCAAGCGCGCCTGGGCCTTTTCCGGGTCGACCGAACGGGGCGCGGCGTACTCCTGCACGTGCACCCAGTCATGGTACAGGTCGACTGCCAAGGCATACTCGGGCATGTCGGCATCGTACAGGCGGTAGCAATCGACCTGCTCGCGACGAGCCCACTTGCCCAGTTGCTTGAGGTTTTTTTGCAGGCGGTTGGCAAACATCTGCGCGCCTTCCGACAGGCGCGCCGGCTCGCTGGCCACCACGGCCTGCGTGCGCTCTTGCGCGCCTTCAGGCTGCGCCTCGCGGCGCTCGCCGGTTACGAATTGGTCAGGCTGCACCTTGAATAGCAGCAATTTGCACGGCAACGCGCCGTTCCAGAAGGCGTACTGTTTGTGGCTGCGAATGCCCATGCGCTTGCCCAATTGCGGCGCGCCGGTGAACACTGCCGCTTCCCAGCCCATGCAGGCCTGGCGCAGGCGTTCGCCAAGGTTCTGGTAGAGGTACAGCAGGCTGGCTTCGTCACCCAGGCGCTCGCCATAGGGCGGGTTGCTGATGACCAAGCCTTTCTGGTTCTGGTCCGGGCGCGGCTCGAAGGTGCTGACCTCGCCCTGGTAGATTTTTACCCAGTCGCCCAGGCCAGCACGCTCGACGTTGTTGCGGCCCGGCTGGATCAGCCGCGGGTCGGCCTCGTAGCCACGGATCCACAGCGGTGGCTTGGCCAAGCCGGCCTGTGCCCGTGCCTGCGCCTCGTCATGCACCTTGCGCCACAACGCTGGCACGTGACCGAGCCAGGCACTGAAGCCCCAGCGTTCACGCTTGAGGTTGGGCGCGATATCGGCGGCGATCATTGCCGCTTCGACCAGGAAGGTACCCACACCGCACATCGGGTCGGCCAGCGCGCCACCTTCGGCGGCAATGCGCGGCCAGCCAGCGCGGATCAGCACCGCCGCCGCCAGGTTTTCCTTCAGCGGCGCGGCACCTTGCTGCAGACGGTAGCCACGCTGGTGCAGGCTGTGCCCGGAGAGGTCGAGCGAAAGAATTGCCTCACCACGGTCCAAGCGCAGGTGCACGCGTACATCAGGGTCGATCTTTTCCACCGACGGGCGCAGGCCTTCGCGGTTGCGCAGCTTGTCGACGATCGCATCCTTGACCTTCAGCGCACCGAAGTGAGTGTTGTCGATGCCCGAGCCATGGCCGCTGAACTCCACTGCCAGCGTGCCATCGGCTGCGAGGTGGTCAGACCAGTCGACCGCATTGACGCCGTCGTACAGGTCATCGGCATTCTTCATGCTGAAGCGCTTGAGAACCAGCAACACACGGTTGGCCAGGCGTGACCAGACGCATAGGCGGTAGGCGGTTTCCATGTCGGCTTCGCCGCGAATGGCCGAGGTGTGCTCGCGCACATCATCGAGGCCAAGGCCTTTGGCCTCTTCGGCAAGCAGGCCTTCAAGGCCTTTGGGGCAAGTGAGATAGAGTTCGAAACGGTCCGACATGAGTATTCCAGAGCCTTGGGCTATTTGACTGACGAAGCGACGCATCGCCCCGCGATGTTTGCCCGAACACCCTTCCAGCAGGCGTTCGAGTGGCCGTTGCGTGTGGGTAATGACACCGCGCAGCGACCGGGCCACCTGATCGATCCGTGTCCCGCCCGGTGGCAAAGACAGCTTAGATCATCAGGCAGTACAAAAAATTCTGGCGATTCTGGGGCCGATGTGACCCTTCGTCGCATTACAAATTATTTCTTTCGTCGGCGCGTACCGCTGGCGAAATGACGTCAATGATCGGCAAACCCCGATCATAGCGGGCTCAACGCTAAACAAGGTTGAGTCGCATTTATTTACTTATCCCTTCACCCTCGGAAACGTTACGTGCTTATGACAAATTGATCATTCACACCGTGACGCGCATTCGTTAGAACTGGTCTCAGGCCGCTTCGCAACGAGGTGGCACTTTCAGCTCGCCACGCCGGCAGCGAGCGCAAACCGGCAGAAAGACTCTGCCCGGCCTCAGAGAGGCCGACGGGACATTACAGTCAACAAGTGAGGGCAACACCCTATGAGAAGACTTAAGCGTGATCCGTTGGAAAGAGCATATTCACGTGGCTACCAATACGGGGTCACCGGCAAATCCCGCGAACTTTGCCCTTTTACTCTTCCTTCTGTTCGCCAAGCCTGGATCAACGGCTGGCGCGAAGGTCGCGGTGATAACTGGGACGGAATGACTGGCACCGCTGGCATCCATAGACTCAACGAAAATCACGCCGTTGGCTGAACGAGGACACTGAATTCGTTTTACCATGCACGCCCTATCCGGGCGGCGGGCGAAGGCCCAGGGGCCCCTTGATGGGGCCCTTTTTTATGGGTTCGAATCTACATCCGCGCTGGTTTCTTCGCAGGCTCTATCAGGTCACCGCGGCATCGCAGCGATAGCATCCACCGCTTCGCGAATCAGCGCCGGCCCCTTATAGATGAAGCCCGAATAAATCTGCACCAGGCTCGCCCCGGCAGCGATCTTCTCGGCCGCATGACGGCCTTCGGTAATACCACCGGCAGCAATGATCGGCAGTTTGCCGCCCAACTCCGCTGCCAACACCTTGACGATGTGGGTGCTCTTCTCCAGCACCGGTGCGCCCGACAAGCCGCCCGCTTCGCCACCATACGGCAGCCCTTCGACACCTTCACGCCCCAATGTCGTGTTGGTAGCGATTACGCCATCCATACCCGATTCAATCAGGGCAGCGGCCACCAGTGCGGTTTCTTCGTCGCTCATGTCCGGGGCAATCTTGATTGCCAGCGGCACGCGCTTGCCATGCGTGCCAGCCAGTTGCTCGCGGCGTTCGGCCAGGGCATCGAGCAGTTGCTTGAGCGAATCGCCGAATTGCAGGCTGCGCAGGCCCGGGGTGTTGGGCGAACTGACGTTGACCGTGATGTAGCTGGCGTCGGTGTACACCTTGTCGAGGCAAATCAGGTAGTCATCGACGGCACGCTCGACCGGGGTGTCGAAGTTTTTGCCGATGTTGATGCCCAGCACGCCTTTATAACGTGCTGCCCGCACTCGGCCGAGCAGGTGATCGACGCCCAGGTTGTTGAAGCCCATGCGATTGATGATGGCCGTGGCCTCCGGCAGGCGGAACAGCCGGGGCTTGGGGTTACCCGGCTGCGGGCGCGGGGTGACGGTGCCGATCTCGACGAAGCCGAAGCCCAGCTGGGCAAAGCCGTCGATAGCCGCGCCGTTTTTGTCCAGGCCGGCCGCCAGGCCCACCGGGTTGGCGAAGTTCAAGCCCATGACCGTGACCGGCAATGCCGCCGGCTGCTTGCACAGCATGCCATTGAGGCCAAGGCGGCCACCTGCGCCGATCAGGTCCAGGGACAGGTCGTGGGAGGTTTCCGGGGAAAGCTTGAACAGCAGCTGGCGGGCCAGGGTATACATGGGCGGGCAAGGCTCGGGGTGAATGAGGGGGCGATTATAGCCAGCGCGGGGCTGACAGGACAGTAAATCGTGGGTGCCCTTGGCACATCGGTTGCACCAGCAAAGCCCACAGCTTTATCCGTACAGGCGAGGAACCTTGTGAACACTGTACCCCGAGCAACGCCCCTGGCCTGGGTCAATGGCAGCGACGCACCGGAAAAACCCAGCCTGAACATCGGCTACATGGCCCTGACCGACTGTGCCTCGGTGGTGGTCGCCGCCACCCAGGGCTTCGCCCAGCAACATGGCCTTACCCTCAACCTCAAGCGCCAGGGCTCCTGGGCCGGCCTGCGCGACAAGCTGGTCAGCGGCGAGCTGGATGCTGCGCACTGCCTGTATGGCCTGGTCTACGCCGTGCACCTGGGCATCGGCGGTGTCGCCGCCAACGCCATGGCCGTGCTCATGGGGCTGAACCAGAATGCCCAGGCCATCAACCTGTCCCCGGCTCTGCAGCGCAAGGGCGTGACCAACCCTGAAGCATTGGCGCGCCTGGTGCACCAGCATGGCGCACGCCTCACCTTCGCCCAGACCTTCCCCACCGGCACCCACGCCATGTGGCTGTATTACTGGCTGGCCAGCCAGGGTATTCACCCGTTGCGCGACGTCGACAGCGTGGTGCTGCCGCCAGCGCAAATGGCTGCGCATATCCAGGCCGGGCGCATCGACGGCTTCTGCGTGGGCGAACCCTGGGCCGCCGATGCAGTGGCCAAGGGCCAAGGCTTCACCCTGGCCACCAGCCAGTCGATCTGGCCGGACCACCCAGAAAAGGTCCTGGCCTGCGCCCGCGCCTTCACCGAGCAATACCCAAACAGTGCCCGCGCACTGATCAAGGCGATTCTCGCCGCCAGCCGGTTCATCGAACAAAGCCCAGAAAACCGCCACAGCACCGCACAATTACTCAGCGGCAGCGCCTACCTGGACACCCCGCTGGAGCGCATCGAGCCGCGCCTGCTCGGCCACTACCAGGATGGCCTGGGCAACCAATGGCAAGACCCGCACGCCCTGCGCCTGCACGATCATGGCCGGGCCAACCTGCCATACCTGTCCGACGGCATGTGGTTCATGACCCAGTTCCGCCGCTGGGGCCTACTGCGCGACGACCCCGATTACCTTGGTGTGGCCGGTGAGGTCCAGCAGCTGGCACTGTACTGCGAGGCGGCACAAAGCCTGGGCGTCGCTTGTGCCGAGCAGCCAATGCGCAGCAGCCTGCTGATCGACGGCACCCGCTGGGACGGCAGCGACCCCTACGGCTACGCCCGCAGTTTCCACCTCCATGCTTTGGGCGACTTGCCCGATGCCCGTGTCGGCGCGTGAGGGGGACCACCATGTTGCGCATCCTGCTGATCGACGACACCCAGAGCAAACTCGGCCGCCTCAAGGCGGCCTTGAGCGAGGCCGGCTTCGAGGTCATCGAAGCCCCAGGCCTGACCATCGACCTGCCCGCCTGCGTCGAAACGGTGCGCCCGGACGTGGTGTTGATCGATACCGATTCACCGGACCGCGATGTCATGGAACAGGTGGTGCTGGTCAGCCGTGACCAACCTCGGCCGATCGTGCTGTTCACCGACGAGCACGACCCCGGAGTTATGCGTCGAGCCATCCAGGCGGGGGTCAGCGCCTACATCGTCGAAGGCATCCATGCTGCACGGCTACAGCCGATCCTGGATGTGGCCATGGCCCGCTTTGAAAGCGACCAGGCACTGAAGGCGCAGTTGCTGGCGCGCGACCAGCAGCTGGCCGAGCGCAAGCGCATCGAGCAGGCCAAGGGTTTGCTGATGAAAATGAAGGACTGCAACGAAGAACAGGCCTACACCCTGATGCGCCGCCAAGCCATGAGCCGCCAGCAGAAGCTGATCCAGGTGGCCGAGCAGATCATTGCCATGCACGAGATGCTCGGCTAACCGCGGGCGACGCGCCTACAAAGGGCCGCGTTGCCAGCGAAAGTTGGCCCAGCTCTTGCTGAGGTTTGTGCACCGGTAGCCAACGGCGGTTGCCCACTTGATCCCGACAAAGACGTCGCTCTCCCCTCCACAGCCGTGGAGCGGGTAGCGGCGTCTTTTTCGTTCCGTTGCATTGCCGAGTGAGGTGTTCAATGAGTACCAGCTTCTGGAAATCCGGGCATGTGCCCACGCTGTTCGCCGCGTTCCTGTACTTCGACCTCAGCTTCATGGTCTGGTACCTGCTGGGCCCACTGGCGGTGCAAATTGCCGCCGACCTGCAATTGAGTGCACAACAACGGGGCCTGATGGTGGCTACGCCGATCCTGGCCGGGGCACTGCTGCGTTTTGCCATGGGCGTGCTGGTTGACCGCCTGTCGCCCAAGACCGCCGGGCTGATCGGCCAGGTGGTGGTCATCGTCGCCCTAGCGGGCGCCTGGTACCTGGGCGTACACAGCTATGAGCAAGCGCTGCTGCTGGGGGTGTTTCTCGGCTTTGCCGGTGCCTCGTTCGCCGTGTCGCTGCCACTGGCCTCGCAGTGGTACCCGCCGCAGCACCAGGGCAAGGCCATGGGCATTGCCGGTGCTGGCAACTCCGGCACCGTGTTCGCCGCCCTGCTGGCCCCGGCGCTGGCCGCCGGCTTTGGCTGGAACAATGTGTTCGGCTTCGCGCTGATTCCGCTGTCGCTGGCGTTGGTGGTGTTCGCCCTGTTGGCACGCAATGCCCCACAACGGCCCAAGCCGAAAGCCATGGCCGACTACCTCAAGGCCCTGGGCGACCGTGACAGCTGGTGGTTCATGTTCTTCTACAGTGTGACTTTCGGCGGCTTCATCGGCCTGGCCAGCGCCCTGCCCGGCTATTTCAGCGACCAGTATGGCCTGAGCCCAGTCACCGCCGGTTACTACACCGCCGCCTGCGTGTTTGCTGGCAGCCTGATGCGCCCACTCGGCGGCGCCCTGGCCGACCGCTTCGGCGGCATCCGCACCCTGCTGGGCATGTACAGCGTGGCAGCCATTTGCATCGCCGCTGTCGGCTTCAACCTACCCAGCGCAGCCGCCGCACTGGCGCTGTTCGTCAGTGCCATGCTCGGCCTGGGCGCTGGCAATGGCGCGGTGTTCCAGCTGGTGCCGCAGCGCTTCCGCCAGGAGATCGGCGTAATGACCGGGTTGATCGGCATGGCTGGCGGTATCGGTGGCTTCCTGCTGGCGGCCGGGCTTGGCACCATCAAGCAGCACACCGGTGACTACCAGTTGGGGCTGTGGTTGTTCGCCAGCCTGGGCCTGCTGGCCTGGTTCGGCCTGCATGGCGTGAAACAGCGCTGGCGCACCACCTGGGGCTCGGCAGCCGTTACCGCGGCGCGGGTCTGAGGCACGTCAATGAGCCTGCAACTGAGCTTTGCCCAGGCCAGCGCCACCGGGCCGCGCGAGGAAAACCAGGACGCCCTGCGCCTGGTCACCCCGGCGCCGGAGCTGGCCGCCAGCAAGGGCTACCTGTTCGCCCTCGCCGACGGCGTCAGCCAATGCGCCGACGGCGGCCTGGCAGCGCGCGCCAGCCTGCAGGCGCTGGCCCTGGACTATTACGCCACCCCCGCTACCTGGAGCGTGGCACAAGCGCTGGACCGCCTGCTGCTGGCACAGAACCGCTGGCTGCGCGCCCAAGGCAGCGGCCAGCCGTTGCTGACCACCCTCAGCGCGCTGGTGCTGCGTGGCCGGCGCTTTACCCTGGCCCACGTCGGCGATTGCCGCGTGTACCGCTGGCACGAAGGGCGCCTGCACTGCCTGAGCGAAGACCATGTGTGGGACCAGCCCGGCATGCAGCATGTGCTCAAACGCGCACTGGGCCTGGACCAGCACCTGCTGGTGGACTACCTGGAAGGCGAATTGCAGCCAGGCGAGTGCTTTTTACTGCTCAGCGACGGCGTCTGGGCCAGCCTGGGCGACCAGCACATCCAGGCGGTGCTGCGCGAGCAACCCGACCTGCAACTGGCCGCCGACACCCTGGTTGCCAGCGCGCACCTCAATGGCAGCCAGGACAACGCCAGCGCCCTGTTGGTGCAGGTCGACCAACTGGGCACGGCCAACCTCGGCGATACCTTGGCGCAACTGCAGCAATGGCCGGTACCCGGCCCGCTGCGCGAAGGCCAGGTAATCGATGGCTGGCAGGCCGAAACGCTGCTGTCGCACAGCCGTCAGTCACTGCTGTACCGGGTGCGCGATGGTCAAGGGCAACCGTGGCTATTGAAGACCTTGCCCGCTGTCCGCGAGCAGGAGCCCGGCGCAGCGCAAGCGCTGTTGCTAGAAGAATGGTTCCTGCGCCGAGTCACTGGCCGACACTTCCCCGAGTTGCACCCTGCTAGCCAGCGCCAGCACCTGTACTACGTGATGCGCGAATACCCTGGCCAGAGCCTGGCGGCGTTGCTGGCCGAGCACGGCCCGTTGCCCCTGCCGCAATGGCTGGAGCTGGCTCGGCAACTGCTACAGGCGGTGGGCGTACTGCACCGGCGCAACCTGCTGCACCGCGACATCAAGCCAGAGAACCTGCACCTGGGCCGCGATGGCCAGCTGCGCCTGTTGGACTTCGGCCTGGCCTATTGCCCGGGCCTCTCCGAAGACCCGCAGCACGAGTTGCCGGGCACACCGTCATACATCGCCCCGGAAGCGTTCGACGGCCACCCACCCGGTCCGCGCCAGGACCTGTATGCCGTGGGGGTGACGCTGTATCACCTGCTGACCGGGCATTATCCCTACGGCGAGGTGGAGGCCTTCCAGCGCCCGCGTTTTGGCCTGCCAGTCAACGCTGCACGCTATCGCCCCGACCTACCGGAATGGCTGCAGCACAACCTGCAGCAGGCGCTGGCAGCCGACCCGGCGCAACGCTTCGAAACTGCCGAACACTGGTTGCTGCAGCTCGAACGCGGCGACCGCCAGGAGCTGCCTAGCCGGCCACGGCCGTTGCTGGAACGCGAGCCGTTGAAAGTCTGGCGCAGCCTGGCCCTGCTGTCATTGCTATTGAACCTGATACTGCTGCTCACCCTGCTCAAGGGCTGAACGCACCTTGCCGATGAGGAAACCCTGATGAATGCAAAAGTCTGGCTGGTCGGTGCCGGCCCCGGTGATCCCGAACTGCTCACCCTCAAGGCGGTACGCGCGCTGCAGCAAGCCGCTGTGGTGATGATCGACGACCTGGTCAACCCGGCGGTACTGGAGCACTGCCCACAGGCCCGGGTGATTGCCGTGGGCAAGCGCGGCGGCTGCCGCTCTACGCCGCAGGCGTTCATCCAGCGCCTGATGCTGCGCCATGCCCGGCAAGGGCGCTGTGTGGTGCGGCTCAAGGGCGGCGACCCGTGCATTTTTGGCCGCGGCGGTGAAGAAGCGCTGTGGCTGCAGGGGCATGGCATTGAGGTGGAAATGGTCAACGGCATCACCGCCGGCCTCGCCGGTGCCACGCAATGCGGTATTTCCCTCACCTCACGCGGTGTGAGCCGGGGTGTGACGCTGGTGACCGCGCATACCCAGGACGACAGCGAACTGAACTGGGCGGCCTTGGCCCAAGGCGGGACAACGCTGGTGGTGTACATGGGGGTGGCGCGGCTGGAGCAGATACGCCGAGGGTTGCTGGAAGGTGGCATGGCCCCGGGGATGCCAGTCGCGATGATCGAGAACGCCTCGTTGCCGCAGCAGCGTGAGTGCAGGAGCGATGTGCGACGGATGGTGGAGGATGCGCGGGGGTTTGCGCTGCGTAGCCCGGCGATTCTGGTGATTGGGGAGGTGGTTGCGGAGCAGGTGGTTCAGCCGTTGGTGGCAAGTGCTGGATGATGGGTTGCCAGGGCGGCCTCTTCGCGGGCAAGCCCGCTCCTACAACGGTTTGCAGAGATTCTGGGATGAGGTGAGCGGGTTTACCCGCGCAGACACAAATTCCAGGCAAAGAAAAACCCGGCCGAGGCCGGGTTTTTCATGAAACATCAGGCCAATTACTTGGACTGAGCTTCAACCTGCGCTTCAACGCGACGGTTAACAGCGCGACCTTCTTCGGTGGCGTTGTCAGCAACCGGACGGGTTTCGCCGTAACCAACCGAGTCAACACGGCTGGATTCTACGCCGTACTGCTGGGTCAGCACCTGCTTGACAGCGTTGGCACGACGCTCGGACAGCTTCTGGTTGTAAGCGTCTGGGCCGACGGAGTCAGTGTGACCTTCCACGGTAGTGGTGGTCGACGGGTACTGCTTCATGAAGTCAGCCAGGTTCTTGATGTCGCCGTAGCTGTTTGGCTTGACGACCGACTTGTCGAAGTCGAACTTGACGTCCAGCTCAACGCGTACGACTTCGGCAACAGCCGGGCAGCCGTCGGCGTCAACGGTAACGTTGGCCGGGGTGTCTGGGCACTTGTCGACGTTGTCGCAAACGCCGTCGTTGTCGGAGTCGGAGCACACTTCAGCAACTGGAGCCGGAGCGACTTCAGCTTGCTTCGGGCTACCGCCGAAGTTCAGACCAACACCAACGGTTGGGCCCCACTCGGTGTTGCCGTTGTCGATGTTGTACATGGCTTCAACGCCGGCACGGGCGAAGAACATGTCGGTGATGTACCACTTGGCGCCAGCGCCAACGTTGGCGAAGGTGGAGTGGTCACGGCCGCTACGAGTGGCCTGGCCCAGGCTCTCGTGAGCGAAACCGGCGGAAACGTACGGACGCAGCGCGTCGCCCACGGTACCGAAGTGGTAGGTAGCGTCGAGCTTGGCCTTGGAGCCTTTGATGTCTTTGTTGAAGACTTCACCACGAGCGTTGTGAGTCTCGTTGTAGCCCAGGTCCAGGGAAACGTCGTCAGTCAGGAAGTAGCCCAGGCGAACACCAGGATTGGTGCCGTCGTTCTTGAAGTTACGTTCGCTGTCGTAGTACTGCTTGGTAACGTTGCCTTCGATTTCCACCGCGCCTTGGCCTTGAGCCAGAGCGCCGAACGAAGTAGCTGCGACGAGCGAGCCAATGGCCAAGCCCAAGGTGTTTTTCAATTTCATCCGTTAAATCCCCATCTGGTGATAGTTAAGCAGTCCCACCACAAACAAGGGGGACAACTCGACGGCAAGTCTAGCAGAACTCGCCGGTTCGTTAGAGATATTTGCACGCCACTAAGTTTCATCAAGGCCAGCAAATTTCTCTCGAAGCTTGTCTAGCGCGCGCTTGTAACGCATTTTCGTCGCGCTCAGGCCCATGTGCATGATGTCGGCAATTTCCTGAAATTCAAGCTCTGCGACAAAACGCAGCACCAGAATTTCCCGGTCAATCGGGTTTACATGCACCAGCCATTTATCCAGCCCGCCTTTTTCTTCCGGTTTCGGAGCCTTGTCTTCGGACGCCTCTTCGACAGGGTCCAGACTCAAGGCATCCATCAACCGACGTTTACGGCGCTCCTTGCGGTACTGGGTAATGCATTCGTTGTAGGTGATGCTGTAGAGCCAGGTCTTGAACTTGGATTTGCCCTCGAAGTTCTTCAACCCGTACAGCACTTTCAGCATCACTTCCTGACAGACATCGTCCGCGTCACGGTCGTTCCCCAGATAACGCGCACAGACGTTGAACAGGGTCCGTTGGTAGCGCCGCATGAGCTCCTCATAGGCGCGGGTAACGTGGTACAGCTCCTCATGCGAACGCGCCACCAACTCTTCGTCGGTGAGCTCGCGGGGGTCATAACGCATGGGCGGCGAATGAACTTTATTCAAAACGGATCTGGCCGACAGTCAGGTCAATGTCGCCGCGTGACCCCGTGGGTCAATTTTCGCGGCGGCATACATTAACAGCTTTTGTACGGTTAGCGGCTATTGACGCGTTGCTCGAGCAGCTCACGATTGGACAGCGACACCAGTTCGCCATCATCGGTCAGCAGCGTCGTCTTGACCGTACCGATTTCCTCGATATGCCCTTCGACCTCTCCAATCCGCACGTGCTGGCCTACCTGATACAGCTCGCGCACGTAGATGCCGGCCAGGATCTGCCCGGCAATTTCGCGGCTACCAAGGCCCATCGCCAACGCAACGGCCAGACCAACGGTTATCAGCCCAATCACGATGACATGGTTCAGCAGGTCGGTTTTCACCTCTAGCTGGCTGATGGCCACCGAGATGCTGATGATGATCACCAGACCCTGGGTAATACGCCCGAGGCCGGCCGAATATTCCAAGCCGATGCCTTCGGCAGCGCCGCGCACCAGGCCGTTGGCCACCTGGGCCAGCAGCACGCCGGCCAGCAGCACCAGGCCCGCACCGAACACCTTCGGCAGGTACAGGGCGAGCATGTCGAGGGTGGCAGAAACCCGCTCAAGGCCAAGCGATTCGGCGGCCGAGACGAGGAAGATGAGCAGCACGAACCAGTACACGATCTTGCCGATCAGGGTCGAGATCGGCACCTGGATACCGCCCCGGCCGAGCATCTTGGTCAGGCCGGTGCCGGCCATCAGGCGGTCCAGGCCGAGTTTGGCCAGTAGCTTGGACAGCAGCGTGTCGAGCAGCTTGGCCACCACGAAACCGAGCAGCACCACGACCAGCGCGCCGAACAGGTTGGGGATGAAGTTCGCCACCTTGGTCCAAAGGGCGGTCATCGCGGTGACCAGGCTCTGGGTCCAGAGATCGAGTTCCATATTCAATCGGCCTTATCTGCTTTGCTGCCAGCGGCAGCGTTGCGGGAAGAGTGTCGACGCACCGGCGCAACATGCGCCGAGCCATTGTTCACGGCGATCAGCAGCGCCTGGCTCCAACGGCCAAGCAGGCTGAACAGATCACCCGCGCCAACCTGGCGGTTAGCGGTTTTCAGCACACGACCCAGGCAAGCGGCGTCGTCCCGATCATCCCGGTCATTGCCGGAGGGTGACGCTTTGAGCAGGTCGCGCAGGGATTCTTCAAACGGATCGTGCATAGGCACCTCGCGCAGTGTCAGTCAGAGACGAGATGGCCGGGCGATGGGTCACACATCGAAGTGGGACGCGTGTTTCAAATTGAATGCACGGTGGATTCTTCGCGGGCAGGCCGGTGCTGGGCTGGTGGGAGCGGGCGTGCCCGCGAAGAGGCCGGTGCAGGCACAACATGTCTATACCCACCGCAACCGCCGGAACAGCCACCACTGCCCCACCGCCAGCCCCAGCACGACGACGCAGGCGAACAGGAAGCCATAGGGGTTTTCCGCCCCCGGGATACCGCCGACATTGATGCCTAGCAGCCCAGTGATGAAGCTCATGGGCAGGAAGATGCAGGTGATGATGCCGAAGCGATACATGGTGCGGTTCATGCGCTCGCTGCGCCGGCGATCTTCGCTTTCCAGCACCAGCGCGGCCCGCTCGCGGGTCAGTTCCAGCTCTTCAAGGTAGCGAATCAGGCTGTTGTTCAGCTCGTTCCAGTAATCGGCGTCGGCATCGGCGAACCAGCTCCACTTGCTACGCGACAACTGGGCGTAGATCTCCCGCTGCGGCGCCAGAAAACGCCGAAGCCCGGCGGCACGCCTGCGGATCTGCTGCAGGCAACCGTTCTCCGGCGTATACCGTTCGTCGGATTCGACCTTTTCTTCCTCCAGGTCGACCAGCTCGGACAGGTCGCTGACCAGGCCCTGGACCTTTTCGGTCAGCAGTTCGCCCATCAGCAGCAACAGCTCGGAGGCCGATTTCGGCCCCCTGCCCTCTTCCAACTGCTGGAGAATCTCGTCACTGGCGCGCAACGGCCGCAGGCGCAGCGAAATTACCCGCTGCGCCTGGGCGAAGATGCGCACCGAGACCATGTCTTCAGGCTCTGCACCCGGGTTGAGGTTGACCCCACGCAAGAACAGCAACAACTGTTCGTCGACCATGGGCAGCAGGCGTGGCCGGGTGTTTTCTTCCAGCAGCAGTTCGCAAGCGAACTCGCTCAGGCCGCTGTCACGCAGCAGCCAGGTGCGGGTTTGCGGGTGGCTGCGATCCCAGTGCAGCCACAGGCTCTGCTCAGGCTGCAGCTGCAGGTGGTCCAGTTCGGTACGCTCGATCGAGCGCGCGCCGCCTTTGCCATCGAGCACCAGGGCATGTACCAGCCCCCACTGCGCGTTGTCTTCCTCGAACATCAAAGCTCCATCAGCGCGTGCGGCGCATCACTCCGGCATTTTCAGCGGGCTTGGCGAGACGAGCACGCCATTGTTGTCGGCATACACGTACTCGCCTGGGCGGAAGGTCACCCCAGCGAAGGTCACCGGCACATTGAGGTCGCCGATACCACGCTTGTCGGTTTTCATCGGGTGGCTGGCCAAGGCCTGCACGCCGAGGTCGGTTTGCACCAACACATCGACGTCACGCACACAACCGTAGATCACCAACCCTTCCCAGCCGTTCTTGGCGGCTTTTTCAGCGATCATGTCGCCGAGCAGCGCGCGGCGCAGCGAACCACCGCCATCGACCACCAGGACCTTGCCCTTGCCATCAAGCTCGGCTTGCTCCTTGACCAGCGAGTTGTCCTCGAAGCACTTGATGGTGACGATCTGGCCGCCGAACGAATCGCGGCCGCCGAAATTGCTGAACATCGGTTCCAGCACCTGTACCAGGTCTGGGTAAGCGTCACACAGGTCGGGCGTTACGTAATGCTGCATGGGAAGCTCCTGTCAGTCACAACGAAAGCGGGTATCGGCCAAGGCTACACCTTGGAGCCCATTGCAGTCATCCGGGACCGGTTGGTCATCTGTATTTTGCTCTTCCCTACAAGGCCTGAACGTTGTGGGGCTCCCTGTGGGAGCGGGCATGCCCGCGAAAGAGCCAGTACGGACACAATCAGTGGGTGGGCACAGGCTCCGCGGCCACGGTGGATTGATGCACCGCCACCAGCGGGTTACGCAGCCAGCGCTCTACCAGTGGCCACACCTGCACCTGTGCGGCCTTGCTCACCAACATGTCGACATGCCCGAAGGCGTCGAAGCCTTCCTCGCGGCCCAGGCGCAAAAACTGCTTGCGCTCGCCGCCGACCTGCTCGAACAGCTTGCGACAGGCCCACACTGGGTCTTGGAAGTCCCCCGCACCGGCTACCGCCAGCAGCGGCACATCCACCTCGGCAAGCCCCGCCCACCAGTCGTTGTGCTTGTCGCCAAAGCGGCCGAACAGGCCATGCCAGCGCATGCTCTCCAACGCCAGGCCGATCGGTTCATCCTCCGGCCCACGGTTGAACCGTGGCCCGGAGATATGCCCCCAGCGCTTGAGCATCAACTTCGCCCCCCAGGCCAACGGCGGCACCTTCAACGGCCAGTACACCCGGCTGACCTGCGTGCCGAACAACGCCACGCCGGCCACCTGCTCGCCCCCCAAAAAACCGCCGCCCAGCGCGGCCGCCAAGGTCGTGCCGCCCAGGGAGTGGCCGATCCAGCACGGCGCCTGGCCCGACTGCTCGCGCACGAACGCGGCAATCAGCGGCAGGTCGTCTCGGGCATAGGCAGCGACGCTGTTGTGCGCCCACTGGCGGTTGCGCGGCGACAGGCCGTGGCCACGCATTTCCGGGATCCACACATCGAAGCCCGCGCGTGCGAGAAACGCCCCCAGGCCAACGCCTTTGGGCGAGTACCAGAAGCGCCGGTTGGAAAAACTGCCATGCAGAAGGATAACCGGCGCGCCCTGGGGCTGGCCGTGGTCAGCCAACCCCAGGCGGGTCACGGCCAGCTCGACGCTGGGGTCCGGGCTGTTGCCAGCCTTGATCCGGTAGACGTCCTCGCTGAGGTCGCCGCGGCGCTCGGCGCTGAGCAGGGCCACGGGAAATAGAGTGCTGCTGCTTTGCATAAGGTTGCTTGGTGCACAAAAAAGGGCGGGGTCCATTGCTGGAGCTCGCCCTGGAAAAAACCAGGCGGGGGTACGCCAGACGCACCCCCGCGTTCTACTGCGTCAGACCGCGCTTTGGCCTTCGGCCAGGTAGAACCAGGTCTCGAGTACCGAGTCCGGGTTCAGCGACACGCTGTCGATACCCTGCTCCATCAGCCACTTGGCCAGGTCCGGGTGGTCCGATGGGCCCTGGCCGCAAATGCCGATGTACTTGCCAGCTTTGTTGCAGGCGGCAATAGCGTTGGCCAGCAGCTTCTTCACCGCTGGATTTCGCTCATCGAACAGGTGGGCGATGATACCCGAGTCGCGGTCCAGGCCCAGGGTCAGCTGGGTCAGGTCGTTGGAGCCAATCGAGAAGCCGTCGAAGTATTCCAGGAATTCTTCGGCGAGGATGGCGTTGGACGGCAGCTCGCACATCATGATCACGCGCAGGCCGTTGTCACCGCGGGCCAAGCCGTTTTCGGCAAGGAGGTCGACGACCTGGCTGGCTTCGCCCAGGGTGCGCACGAACGGCACCATGATTTCGACGTTGGTCAGGCCCATCTCGTTGCGCACGCGCTTCAGGGCACGGCACTCGAGCTCGAAACAGTCACGGAACGATTCGCTGATGTAACGCGAAGCGCCGCGGAAGCCGAGCATCGGGTTTTCTTCTTCCGGCTCGTACAGCTTGCCGCCGATCAGGTTGGCGTATTCGTTGGACTTGAAGTCCGACAGGCGCACGATGACCTTTTTCGGGTAGAAGGCCGCCGCCAGGGTGCTGATACCCTCGACCAGCTTCTCGACATAGAAGCCGACCGGGTCGTTGTAGCCGGCGATGCGCTTGTCGACGCTGTCTTTCAGCTCGGCTGGCAGGCCGGCATAGTTCAGCAGCGCCTTGGGGTGCACGCCGATCATGCGGTTGATGATGAATTCCAGGCGCGCCAGGCCGACACCGGCGTTGGGCAACTGGGCGAAGTCGAAGGCGCGGTCCGGGTTGCCGACGTTCATCATGATCTTGAACGGCAGGTCGGGCATGGCGTCGACCGAGTTCTGCTTGATGTCAAAGCCCAGCTCACCTTCGAAGATGAAGCCGGTGTCGCCTTCGGCGCAAGACACGGTCACACCCTGGCCATCTTTCAGCACTTGGGTGGCGTTGCCGCAACCGACCACGGCCGGAATACCCAGCTCACGGGCGATGATCGCCGCGTGGCAAGTACGCCCGCCACGGTTGGTGACGATGGCGCTGGCGCGCTTCATCACCGGTTCCCAGTCTGGGTCGGTCATGTCGGAGACCAGCACGTCGCCTGGTTGAACCTTGTCCATTTCCGACACGTCGTTGATCACGCGGACCTTACCGGCGCCGATGCGCTGGCCAATGGCACGGCCTTCGACCAGCACGGTGCCCTTCTCTTTCAGCAGGTAGCGCTCCATGACATTGGCGCTGGAGCGGCTCTTCACCGTCTCAGGGCGCGCCTGGACGATGTACAGCTTGCCGTCATCACCGTCTTTGGCCCACTCGATGTCCATCGGGCGCTGGTAGTGCTGCTCGATGATCATGGCCTGCTTGGCCAGCTCGCTGACCTCGGCATCGCTGAGGCAGAAGCGCGCGCGCTCGGCACGGTCGACTTCGACGGTCTTGACCGAACGACCGGCCTTGGCCTCGTCGCCGTAGATCATCTTGATCGCCTTGCTGCCCAGGTTGCGGCGCAGGATGGCCGGGCGGCCGGCCTGCAAGGTGTTCTTGTGCACGTAGAATTCGTCAGGGTTGACCGCACCCTGCACCACGGTTTCGCCCAGGCCATAGGCGCCGGTGATGAACACCACGTCGCGGAAGCCCGACTCGGTGTCGAGGGTGAACATGACGCCGGCAGTGCCGGTTTCCGAGCGGACCATGCGCTGCACACCGGCAGACAGGGCGACCAGCTTGTGGTCGAAGCCCTGGTGCACGCGGTAGGCGATGGCGCGGTCGTTGAACAGCGAGGCGAACACTTCCTTGGCCGCGCGGATCACGTTGTCCACGCCGCGAATGTTAAGGAAGGTTTCCTGCTGGCCGGCAAACGAGGCGTCCGGCAGGTCTTCGGCGGTGGCCGAGGAACGCACGGCCACGGCCATGTTGTCGTTGCCAGCGGCCATTGCGGCGAACGCCGTACGGATTTCCGAATCCAGGCGGGCCGGGAACTCGGCCTCCATGACCCACTGGCGAATCTGCGCGCCGGTCTTGGTCAGGGCGTTGATGTCATCCACGTCCAGCGCGTCGAGCGCGGCGTGAATCTTGTCGTTCAGGCCACTCTGTTCGAGAAAATCACGGTACGCCTGCGCGGTGGTGGCAAAGCCGCCCGGCACGGACACCCCGGCACCTGCGAGGTTGCTGATCATCTCGCCCAGGGATGCGTTCTTGCCCCCCACATGCTCCACATCATGGACGCCGAGCTTATCGAGGGAAACTACGTACTCTACCAAGGTGATCTCTCCACTAACTGTGTTGGAAAAGCTCAAAAGGCGCCCGCCTGTCATCTATGACTTGGCCGGGCGTTTGTGGCCTGTACCTGGAAAATAGCCGCTGCAAATGTGGCAGAATGTCGACAGCCGCATTCGGCAAACCGAACTTATCATATCCAAGAATCTTCATCAGCTTAAGGCCCAGATCGCAAATGAAACGAACCGCGTTCTTCATCTCCGACGGCACCGGTATCACTGCCGAAACCCTGGGCCAGAGTTTGCTCGCACAATTCGAGAGCATTCCCTTCAATAAATTCACCCGTCCCTACATCGATTCGCCCGACAAAGCACGGGCCATGGTCCAGCAAATCAACGCTGCGGCCGAGCGCGATGGGGTACGCCCGATCATCTTCGATACCATCGTCAATCAGGACATCCGTGAGATCCTGGCCACCTCCAATGGCTTCATGATCGACATTTTTTCTTCGTTTTTATCCCCGCTCGAACAGGAATTGACCGCCCATTCGTCGTATTCCGTCGGTAAATCGCACTCGATCGGCGGCAATTCCAACTACATGGAACGCATCGAGGCGGTGAATTTCGCCTTGGACAACGACGATGGGGCACGTACGCACTACTACGACAAGGCCGACCTGATTCTGGTGGGCGTGTCGCGCTGCGGCAAGACCCCCACTTGCCTCTACATGGCCATGCAGTTCGGCATCCGCGCCGCCAACTACCCGTTGACCGAGGATGACATGGAGCGCCTGCAGCTGCCGGCGGTGTTGAAAAAACACCAAAACAAGTTGTTTGGCCTGACCATCGACGCCGACCGCCTTACCGCCATCCGCCACGAGCGCAAGCCCAATAGCCGCTACTCCAGCTTTGCCCAGTGCGAGTTTGAGGTGCGTGAGGTGGAGAGCCTGTTCCGTCGGGAGAACATTCCCAACATCAATTCCACGCATTTTTCGGTGGAAGAGATTTCGGCGAAGATTCTGGTCGAGAAAGGCGTGGAGCGGCGGTTCAAGTAAGCCTGTACCGGCATACAAAAAAGCCCCGGCATCGCTGCCGGGGCTTTGTTTTACCTCACCTCAAGGCTCAGGACGGCACCACCGCCGCCTGCCCGCTCATGGCCAGGTCGACCAGCTCGCGGTTGGCCACCGCGTACATCGCATAGTCGGTGCCCGTAGCATTGCGCAGGTCGTCCAGCATGGCGCGCCAGCGCTCCACCATTACCCGGTGCTGCTCGGCCCACAGCGCCACCCGGGCGTCCATGTCTTGCGGCGCATCGGCCATCTGCAATACCGAGATGGTAATCGCCCGCTGCTGCAGGTCGATGTCGTCGCGGAACGCTTCGCGGGCCAGCGCCTGCCAGTTGTTCTCCACCGGCAGGTTGCTGATTTCCTGCAGGTACCAGGTCAGGTCCAGCGCGCTGCCCACAGCGAAGAACGCCTTGGCCACCTGCGCCGGGTCATGGCCGGTCACATCCGAAGCCTCGATGATCGGCAACAGGGTGTACAGGTGGGTGGTGCCGGCGACCATGCGCGCCAGCAGCTCCGGCACACCCGCATCGACGAAGCCTTGGTAGCGCACCATCCAGCGCTCACGGGTCGGGCCTTCGAGCAGCTCGTCGAGTTTGAGCCCCAGCTGCGCGATTTTCGGCCCGAAGTGCGCGCTGTCGCGCCCAGCGTCCTGTTCGTTACGGCGGCTACGCAGGAACCAGCGGGTAGCACGGCGGCCCAGACGCATCAGCTCGTCCATCAGGGTCAGCTGGATTTCCGCTGGCACCTGATAGTCCAACGCCTCGATCTGGCGGAACCAGTGCGGCAGGTGGAAGATGTCGCGCACGATCACATAGGCCCCAGCGACGTTGGCCGGGCTCATGCCGGTCGATTCCTTCAGGCGCTGGACGAAGGTGATACCCATGTTGTTGACCAGGTCGTTGGCGATCTGGGTGCTGACGATTTCACGCTTCAGGCGGTGGCGGCGCATCGACTCGGCGAACTTGCTGACCAGCGACGGCGGGAAGGCGGTTTCCATGTCGCGGGTCAGGTAGTCGTCGTCCGGTACCAGCGACTTGAGCAGCTGCTCCTTGAGGTCGATCTTGCTGTACGAGATCAGCACCGACAGCTCGGCACGGGTCAGGCCCTGGCCGGCGGCCAGGCGTTCAGCCAGCTGCTCTTCGGACGGCAGGAACTCGATGGCGCGGTCCAGCTTGCCACGGGCTTCCAGGTCGGCCATCAGGCGCTTGTACTCGGCAATCCGCTCGCGGGCGCGGCGGGCTGCCAGCGACAGCGCCTGGGTCTGCTTGTAGTTGTTGCCCAGCACCAGGCCGGCCACTTCGTCGGTCATGCTACCCAGCAGCTGGTTGCGCTGCTTCTCGGTCATGTCGCCACCCTGCACCACTTCGTTGAGCAGGATCTTGATGTTGACCTCGTGGTCGGAGCAGTCGACGCCGCCGGCGTTGTCGATGAAGTCAGTGTTGGTGGCGCCACCCTTGAGGCCGAACTCGACGCGACCAAGTTGGGTCATGCCCAGGTTGCCGCCCTCGCCTACCACCTTGCAGCGCAGTTCATTGCCGTTGACCCGCAGCGCGTCGTTGGCCTTGTCGCCGACATCGGCGTGGCTTTCAGTGCTGGCCTTCACATAGGTACCGATGCCGCCGTTCCACAGCAGGTCGACCGGTGCCTTGAGCAGCGCGTTGAGCAGCTCGGTCGGGGTCAGGCGGTCGGCTTCGATGGCGAAGCGCTGTTGCATCTGCGGGCTGATGGCAATGCTCTTGGCACTGCGCGGGAAGATCCCGCCGCCTTCGGACATGATGCTGGTGTCGTAGTCACTCCAGGCCGAACGCGGCAGGTCGAACAGGCGTTTGCGCTCGGCAAAGCTGGCGGCGGGCTCTGGGTTGGGGTCGATGAAGATGTGCAGGTGGTTGAATGCGGCCACCAACTGCAGCTTGTCGGACATCAGCAGGCCGTTACCGAACACGTCGCCGGCCATGTCGCCCACGCCAATCACGGTGATCGGGTCTTCCTGCACGTTGATGCCACGCTCGCGGAAGTGGCGCTGCACGCCCACCCACGCACCGCGTGCGGTAATGCCCATCTTCTTGTGGTCGTAGCCGGCCGAACCGCCCGAGGCGAAGGCGTCGCCCAGCCAGAAGCCATAGTCGATGGCAATGCCATTGGCGATGTCGGAGAAGGTTGCGGTGCCTTTGTCGGCCGCCACGACCAGGTACGGGTCGTCATCGTCATGGCGCACCACGTTGGCCGGCGGCACCACGCCACCATCCTTGAGGTTGTCGGTAATGTCCAACAACCCAGAAATGAAGATGCGGTAGCACGCCACGCCTTCGGCGGCGATCTCATCACGGCTGCCGCCCAGCGGCAGGCGACGCGGCAGGAAGCCGCCCTTGGCACCGACCGGCACGATCACCGAGTTCTTCACCTGCTGGGCTTTTACCAGGCCCAGCACTTCGGTGCGGAAGTCTTCCTCGCGGTCGGACCAGCGCAGGCCGCCGCGGGCGACATTGCCAAAGCGCAAGTGCACACCCTCGACCCGTGGCGAGTAAACGAATATCTCGAACTTGGGCACCGGCTTAGGCAGCTCGGGGATCAGCTTGGGGTTGAACTTGAAGCTGAAGTACGACTTGTTGTGGCCGTTGGCATCCGGCTGGTAGAAGTTGGTGCGCAGGGTGGCTTTGATCAGGTCCAGGTAGCGGCGCAGGATGCGGTCTTCGTTCAGCACCTGCACGTCGTCCAGCGCGCTCAGGATGGCCTGTTCCAGGCGTAGCTGCTTGTCATCCAGGTCGTCTTGGGTGAGCTTGCGTGCCAGGTAGAAGCGGGTTTTGAACAGCCGGGTCAGCTCGCGGGCAATACCGGTGTGGTTGTTCAAGGTGCTGGCGATGTAGCCCAGGTCAAAGCCTAGGCGGATCTGCTTGAGGTAACGGGCGTAGGCACGCAGCAGCGCCACGTCGCGCCATGGCAGGCCGGCGGTCAGCACCAGGCGGTTGAAGGCGTCGTTCTCGGCATCGCCTCGGACGATGTGGATAAAAGCGTCCTGCAGGGTATCGTTGAGCTGCTGGATATCCAGGCTCAGGCCTTCGCTGTAGGTGAAGGCGAAGTCGTGAATCCAGTACTCGCGGCCACTGGCATGGCGCAGGCGGTAGGGGAACTCACCGAGTACGCGCAGGCCGAGGTTTTCCAGGATGGGCAGTACGTCGGACAGCGCCAGCGGCGTGTCGGCGTGGTACAGCTTGCAGTGCAGGATGCGCTCGCCAACCTGGGTCAGCGGCTGGTAGAAGCTCATCGCCAGTGGTTTGCTTTCCGACAGGTTCAGCACGTGCTGCAAGTCGACCACTGCCGAGTGCGCAGCAAAACGCTCGCGGTAGCCGGCCGGGAAGCCTTTGGGGAAGTCGGCAAGAATATTGGTGCCCTGGGCTTCACCGAAGTTCTCGATCACCAGCGTCGAGTAGTCGTCATGCCACGAGCGGCAGGCCTGGATCACTTCGCGTTCCAGCTGCTGCGGGTCGATGTCGATGCGGTTCTTCGGGTCTACCCGCAAAATCAGCTGCACACGGGCCAGCACCGATTCGGAGAAGAAGGTCCAGAACTCGCAGTCGCTGGCCTTCAGGCGCTCCATCAGCACCTGCTGGATCTTCTGCCGCACTTCGGTGGAGTAGATTTCCCGCGGTACGTAGGCCAGGCAGTAGCAGAAGCGGCCGTAAGGGTCTTTGCGCAGGAACACGCGGATCTTGTTGCGTTCCTGGATCTGCACGATCGACATGACGGTGCTGAACAGCTCGTCGATCGGTGTCTGGAACAGGTCGTCGCGCGGCAGCACCTCCAGCACCTGGGCCAGTTCCTTGCCCAGGTGGGCCTTGGGATCGAAGCCCGAGCGGCGCTCGACTTCAGCGACCTTCACGCGGATATAAGGGATGGCATGCACGCTTTCGCCATACACCGTCGAGGTGTACAGGCCCATGAAGCGGTGTTCCTTGATGACTTTGCCGTCGGCATCCAACTGGCGGATCGACACGTAGTCCGGGTAGGCCGGGCGGTGCACGCGGCTGGGCAGTGCGGCCTTGGCGAACGACAGCAGCAGCGGCTCGTTGAGGTAGGCCACGGCGTAGTCTTCAATGCGCAGCTCGTCGGCCGTCAGGCCCACGCGCAGGCGCCGCGGCAGGCCGAGGAACGACTGTTCGTCATAGACCATCTGGCCGCCATCGGCGTCGCCCTGGACGGTGAACTCTTCGTAGCCCAGGAAGGTAAAGTGGTTGTCCAGCAGCCACTCCAGAAAAGCCTTGACCTCGCCCTTTTCGTGTTGCACCGGGGCAAAGGCGCTTTGTTCCACCTCGGCCACCACTTCCCGCAGCTTGGCTTTCATCGGCTCGAAGTCGGCGACCACCACCCGCACCTCGGCCAGCACCTGCTCGATCTCACGGGCCAGCACCGTCAGCTCGGCGGCGTTGGCGCAACGGTCGATCTCCAGGTACATCAACGACTCATGGCGTACGCCCTCGCCCTGGGTCCCCTTGGGCAGCAGCTCCAGCAGTTCGCCCTTGGGCCCGCGGCGCACGCTGAGCACGGTGGTTTGCAGGGTATGGATGCTGTAGCCGCGGCGGTTGAGCTCGGTGCGTACCGAGTCGACCAGGAATGGCAGGTCGTGGTGCAGCACCTCGACCACGGTGTGGGTCGACTGCCAGCCATTGCGCTCGTAATCGGGGTTGTACACCCGCACTTGCGGGTATTCGGGGTCGAAACGTTCGATGATGCGCCAGGCTGACAGGGTGCAGCCGGCCAGGTCGGAAAGCCTGCGCTGGGTGAGTTCGTCCAAAGAGATGATGCCGAAGAACTGCTCGGCGAACAGCGCAACTTGTGGCAGGGACTGTTCGCTGATGTGCTGCGCCAGGGCCGCTTGCAGTTGATGCTGGAAGTCGGCTTTGCTGGCTGCGGTGAAAAACGCCATCTGTGGTACTCCGCTTGGGCTTTGTAATAGTTGGAGCGTCGCTGCGTGCGCCGTGTACGGATCAACGATAGCCAACCCGTGGCAAGGCGGACGATAAAACCAGGCGGTGAACGTGCGCAGGCACGCCCAGGGCTCGGCGAAGCTTAACGACTGATCGGTCATCTAGGCTTGCAGCGCTGCGACAATTTCGGTCAAGGGGCGGTAACTTTACGTTTATGCCTGCGGGCAAGACTGTCAGAATTCCCCTCCGTTCCCGTTGATCCGAGCCTTGTCCATGCAAATCAATACTGCCCTGCTGTTCGCCACCCCTTGCGATGATGAGGAAGACAACATGGCGACCCTGTGCTGCCACAGCGACAAGGGTCAGATGTTCCTGCTAACCCGCTACCCGGACGAAGACACCGTCGACCTGACCCTGGATGACGAGCCGTCGACGCTGGATGGGCTGAAAGTGACGCTGAGTGCCACGCGCCTGCTGATCGAAGTGGCCGCCGGCGACCGCGATGCGCTGAAGGGCGATGAGGTGTTGGAAATCAACCTGACCAGCGCGCTGAGTGACATGGATGAAGTGAAGGAAACGCTGCAGAACATCCTGGCCGGGACCGGCACTTTTGTCTGCGAGCTGTGAGCCGCGGATTGCGCAGGCAGCACAAGGCTGCGAACTTTGAGCACAATCCCTTGGCGCGCGCCTGGCCCTAATTCAAGGCTGCCTGCATGTCTTGCGCCTGCACCCGCAACGCCTGGCAAAAAGGCTCTACCGCCGCCGACGCTGGCCGGTGGTCTGGCCGGATCAGCATCACCTGGTACGGTACCGATACCCGCAACCGCCGGATCGGCAACCCGCCCTGCGCGGCCTCCAGCCCGCTTAGCGGGTTGATGATCGCCACCCCCAAGCCCTGCCTGACCATGGCGCACACCGAAGCGGCACTGGTGGTCTCGATGACCGTGCGGCGGTTCACCCCCGCCGCCCGAAAGTGCTGGTCCAGGCGCTGCCGGTAGGTGTCCAGGCTGGCCAGGTTGATGAAGTCGACCTCATGGAAATCGCTCAACTCCAACTCGGCCTTGGCCTGCAACGGGTGCCCGTCAGGCAGTACGCACACCATGTTGGCGCTGAACAGCAATTCGCCGTAGGCGCCGCGCGGTATCTGCTCGACCTCGGTCAAACCTAGGTCATGCTGCTGGGCGACCAGGGATTCCTCCAGCAACGGCGACTCCTGCGCCAAAATGCTCACGCTCACACCCCGGTGTTGCTGGTGAAAGCGCTGGCAAGCCTTGGGCAGCAAGGTCTGGGAGAACAGTGGCAGGCAGGTGATGGCCAGCCGGCCCTGCTCGAAATTGCGGATGGCCTGGGCAAAGCGCTCGATCCGTTCCAGGCCGACGTAGGCGCGCTCGACCTCCTCGATCAACAGCAACGCCTGGGCCGTCGCTACCAGGCGCCCACCCTCGCGCTCGAACAGGTTCAGGCCGGTTAGCTGCTCTAACCGCGCCAGCTCGCGGCTAACGGTAGGTTGTGAAGTAAACAGCAAGCGGGCGGCGCCGGTGACACTGCCAGCAGCCATGATGGCGCGGAACACTTCGATATGGCGAACGGACAGCTTCACGGCAACACCCGCTAAGTCAGTAGTGGGTATATCAGATATGAATGGCTGGCAGAAAAATAGCTATTTTTCTGAATTCGCGCTTTGCCGCATGCTCGTGGCCTACCTTTTACGAGTGACGCCACCATGACTGCACCCTTCACCACCCTGGCCGAAGCTGTCCGCCAGCACGGCTCGCCGCTGTGGGCCTACGACGCCGACACCATTGCCGAACGGGTCCAGCAGTTGAAGGTGTTCGACACTGTGCGCTTCGCCCAAAAAGCCAACCCCAACCTGCATGTGCTGCGCCTGATGCGCGCCCATGGCCTGGTGCTGGACGCCGTGTCGCTGGGCGAAATGGAGCGGGCCTTTGCGGCTGGCGCCAGCGTTGATGGCGACCCTGCCGGCGTGGTGCTGACCTGCGACGCCCTCGACCAGGCTACCCTGGAGCGGGTGGTGGCCTCGAAAATCGAGGTCAACGCCGGCTCCATCGACATGCTGCGCCAGCTGGGTGAACGCTCCCCCGGCCACCGGGTGTGGCTGCGCATCAACCCCGGTTTCGGCCATGGCCACAGCCGCAAGACCAACACCGGCGGCGAGAACAGCAAGCACGGCATCTGGCACGAGCAGCTGGGCGAGGCACTGGGCTGCGTGAAAAGCCATGGCCTGCACCTGGTCGGCGTGCACATGCACATCGGCTCCGGGGTGGATTACCAGCACCTGGAGCAAGTGGCCCGCTCGATGATCGAGCTGGTTGGCCGCCTGGGCGTGGACATTGAGGCTTTCTCTATCGGTGGCGGGCTTTCCACCCCCTACCGCAGCACCGACAAGCCGGTCGACCTGCAGCGCTACGCCCAAACCTGGGCGGTGGCGCGCCAGGAAATCGAAGCGATGCTGGGCCACCCGGTGCGCATGGAAATCGAACCAGGCCGCTTCCTGGTGGCCGAGTCGGGCTACCTGGTCGCCGAGGTGCGGGCCGTGAAGCAGGCCGGGCGCAACACCTTCGTGATGATCGACGCCGGCTTCAACGACCTGATGCGCCCGGCGATGTATGGCGCTTACCACCGCATGACCCTGCTTGACGCCAACGGCCAGCCGGTGGACCGCCCACGGCAGCCAACCGTGGTGGCCGGGCCGCTGTGCGAGTCAGGCGATGTGTTTACCCAGGATGACCAGGAACTGACCCCGCATGACTTGCCCCAGGCGCAGGTGGGTGACTTGTTGGTGATCCACGATGCCGGGGCCTATGGCGCATCGATGTCGTCGAACTACAACAGCCGCCCGCTGCTGCCCGAGTTTTTGCTGGAGAACGGGGCGCTGCGGATGATTCGCCGGAGGCAGACCGTGCAAGACCTGCTGAGCCTGGAGTCGGGCCTCTAGTACGTTCATCAGGGCGCAAGCGGTTCACCTGAGGCTGCTAAGGGGCCAAGACCGCGTCATGCGCAGCGCCCATGTGTTGCTCAAGGCGGCTACGTAGCCAGCGCTCGGCCGGGTCGCTGTCGGTGGTGCTCAACCAGACCATGGCCAGTTCCAACGCGCTGGTCTCGAACGGCAGGGGCTCGGCCTGCAGGTTGCCCCAACGCTCCATACCTTGTGCGGCATAGTCCGGGCAGCAGGCCAGCAGGTCGGTACCGGCCAAAATCGCCGGCAACGAACTGAACTGGGGCACCGACAACACCACCTGGCGCTCACGGCCAATTTCTTTCAGCCAGTCATCGACCACCCCCTGCGTGTTGGCGGTGGGCGACACCTGCACGTGCGGGCGCGCGCAGAACTCATCCAGGGTCAGCGGCGTAGCCGATTTGTCGGCCCGCACCACCCTGCCCTGCATCGTGCGCAGCACCTTGCGCTTGGCATTGGCCGGCAACCCCCGAGTCTGGCTGATGCCGACCGTTACATCGCCCGCCGCCAGCAAGTCCGGGATGCGCCAGTAGTCCACATGCTGCACCACCACTACGACGTTCGGCGCCTCTACCCGCAGCGCCCGCAGCAGTGGCGGCAATAGCCCCGACTCGACGTCATCGGACAAACCGATGCGGAAGGTCATCTTGCTGGTCAGCGGGTCGAAATCGTGGGTCAGGCTAAGGGCCACGGACATCGCATCCAGTGCCGGGGTGAGGTGCTTGATGACCTCCTCGGCCCTGGCCGAGGGCTCCATGCGGTTGCCCACGCGGATCAGTAACGGGTCGTTGAACATCGCGCGCAGCCTGGCCAGCGCGGCGCTGACCGTGGGTTGGGCGACGAACAGCTTTTCTGCAGCACGGGTGAGGTTGCGCTCCTGCATCAGGGCTTCGAACACCACCATCAGGTTGATATCGGCTTTGCGCAGTTCGTTTCGGTTCATTGGCGCTCCCGGGCGGTTCTTGTTGTGCGGGTTCAATTCCAGCATCGATGTGGATGGCAGTCGAGCCAAAAAAGCCGCAAGCGGCCAGACCAGCAGGCGTAAACCGCACTGCCAGCGAGCTGTTAAACTGCCAATCATCTTTTGCCCGACAGAGCCAAGGCATGAACCCAACACGCTATGCCACCGTGGCAAAGGACCTGCTGGAAGGCATCACCAGCGGCCGCTACCCGGTAGGCAGCCTGCTACCGACCGAGTTCGAGCTGTGCGAGCTGTACGGTGTGAGCCGGCATACGGTGCGCGCGGCGATCGACCAGTTGCTCGCTCAAGGGCTGGTGTCGCGGCGCAAGCGCATAGGCACCCGAGTCGAAGCCAACAGCCCGCCCAGCGGTTACTCACAGTCACTGGCCAGCGTGGCGGAGCTTGCCCACCTGGCCGACACCCAGCAACGGCAACTGCAGGGCGTGCGCCACTTCGTCGCCGACCTGAGCGAGGCGGCGCGGTTGGGGTTGGTACCGGGGGAGCATTACTTTTGCCTGTCGAGCACCCGCGTCGACCGCCTGCACAATGCGCCACCGCTGGGCTGGACCGACGTGTACGCCCAGCAAGACTACGCCGCGGTCATAGACCTGGCCCGCGAACACCCCGGCCAACTGATTGCAGGGTTGATCGAGCAACACTATGGCCGGGCGATCGCGGTGGTCGACCAGCAGGTGCGGGCGGTGTTGCTGAGCGCGGAAATGGCCCAGCGGCTGAAGGCCGAGGCCGGTGCGCCGGGGCTGAAGATCATCCGCCATTATCGCGAGGAAAACGGCGATCTGATGGCGGTGTCCGAAACCGTGCACCCGGATGACCGCTTTACCCTGGTTACCCAGATGCGCCGGGATCGTTCGCCTGGTTGATGACGTCATCGCGGTGCTGGCGCTGTAGCAGCAACTGTATTGTTCATTACCGCAAACGAGCGCAATCTCGCAGCTCTATTAACATAAGCGCCCAACTTAACTTCAGGTCAACAGGCATGGCAGCGGACAACACACGGATGTTAACCGTAGGTGAAGTGGCCAGACGCAGCGGCGTGGCGGTGTCTGCGCTGCACTTCTACGAGGCCAAGGGGCTGATTGCCAGCATTCGTACGGCAGGCAACCAGCGCCGCTATCCCGCGTTGGTGTTGCGTACGCTGGCAATCATCAAAGTGGCGCAGCGCACCGGTATTGCGCTGGAGGACATCAAGCAGGCGTTCAGCCGTTACCCACCCAACAGCAAGCTGACGGCGGCGCAATGGGGCGAAATGTCGACTGCCTGGCGCGAAGACCTGAACGCCCGCATTCGCACGCTGGAGGCGTTGCGCGACAGCCTGGACAATTGCATTGGTTGCGGTTGCCTGTCGCTGGAAGACTGCCCGCTGCGCAACCCCGAGGATGTGCTGGCCAAGGAAGGGGCCGGGGCGCGGATCCTGGAGGACAAGGCCCGATAAGCCTGTGCGCACCGGCAGGCCCGCGGGGCGCGCTGGGTTCAGTCGTGCTTGCCCAGCACATAGCGGTCAAACTGCTCGATATGCTCGTCCAGGTTGTCTTCGAGCATCATCCGGTACTGGTCGCAGAAATACTTCACCAGCTCCTCCCGGGCCGCAGCCAGTTCCGCGCTGGTCTTGAAGCTGCGGGCGCTCATCCAGGCGTTGAAACGCGAGGCACCGAAGGTCAGGGAAGCACTGACCTTGCCCAGGTCCTCGATTTTTTCGAGCTGCTGGTTTGCCAGTTCGATATGCGCATCGGCGCGGTCATAAAAAGCCTGATCGGTAGCTTGGGTCATTGCGCTTTACCTTGTTGCTGCATTGAAATTAAGCCCAAGGCTGTTTTACAGGTAAAGCGCACGGCGTGAAACTGGCGACGGCCAGGCCCCTCACCAAAGGGCGATGTCGTAGGTCAGGTAAAGGCGGTTGCTGTCCCGCCCCCGGGCGAAATCCGAGCGGTAAACGTAATTGCGCAGTTTTACACCCAGGCCTTTCAGCGGCCCGGCCTGCACCACGTAGGCAAGCTCGGCATCACGCTCCCACTCCTTGACCCCCTCGGCGCCAGCGCGGCCATTGTCGCCACTCAGGTAACGCGCCATGAAGCTCAACCCGGGCACCCCTGCCGCAGCAAAATTGTAGGCGTAGCTGGCCATCCAGGTTTTCTCCTGCTCCTCGATGAACTTGCCGATACCGACGTTGCTGAACGAGTACACCGTTGCACCGCTGATGTACGGCAGCCCCGCTTCACCCTCGAGCTGTTGGTAGCCAGCACCGACGGTATGGCCGGAATGGGCATAGGCCAGCTGGCCGCTGAACATGTCGTTGTCGATGGCGCCACCATAAGCCGCGCCACTGTCGCGGCTCTTGAAGTAGCGCAGGTCCGTGGTCAGCACCCCACCGGCCAATGGCAGGTCGTGTGCCAGCCCGGCGAAATCCTGGCGGTAGAAGTGCTCGAGCTGGCCATGGAAGTAGCTCAGGCGCAGTTGTTTGCTCACGGCATAATCGGCACCGGCGAAACTGAAGTCACCTGACTTGCCACCCCCATAACCATCCAGATAGAGGCCGGTGCTGTCGGATGAATCACGCTGCTTGAAGCGGTCCAGGTGGCCTGCGGTCAGGGTCAAGCCATCGATATCGGTGCTGGTTAGCTGGGTGCCCTGGTACGTCTGCGGTAACAGCCGTGCATCGTTGTAGACCAGCACCGGTGTTTTCGGCAGCAAAGTGCCGTGCTTGACCACTGCCTTGCCCAGGCGTGCCTTGGCGGTTACCCCGGCGCTGGCAAACTCGTCCGCGGCGCGGCCGTCGTCGTGCACCGGCAGAAGCCCCGTGCCACTGCGCCCACGCCCGGAATCCAGCCGCACACCCAGCAGGCCAAGTGCATCCAGCCCCACACCCAGCGTGCCTGGGGTAAAGCCCGATTGGTAGTCGAGCAGAAAGCCCTGAGCCCACTCTACCCGCTCGCTTTTGGCGCTGGCGGCGGCGCGGGCGCTCATACCCTGCTCGTCACGGAAGTTCTCGTTGAAATAGACGTTGCGCAATTGCAGCTTGAGCTTGCTGTCATCGACAAAACCGGCGGCGCCGGCAACGGGCAGCCAGCCGCAAAGCAGGCCACAGGTGGCCCCACGGAACACAGCTCGGGACATGGTCGGTACTCTATTGTTGTTTTCAGTGCGAGTAGGCGTTGGGCACCTGGCAGTGCCCGGCCAGGTTCAGACGAAGAAGGACAGCGCCCCAGTGAGCAACGCCAGCGCGGTGATCACCAGCGATGTGAGCACGGCCCATTTCACGGTGGCTTTCTGGAAGTCGCCGATATCGCGGTCGACCATGCCCACCAACAGCAAGGTCGAGGCCACCAGCGGGCTCATCAGGTGCACCGGCTGGCCCAGCACCGAGGCGCGGGCGATCTCCACCGGGTCGATGCCATAAGCGGCCGCAGCATTGGCCAGGATGGGCACCACACCGAAGTAATAAGCGTCGTTGGACAGCACGAAGGTCAGCGGCATGCTGGTAATCGCCACCACCAGCGGGAACCAGTGGCTCCAGGCTGCGGGAATCCAGTCGACCAGGGTTTGCGCCAGGGCATCGACCATCTTGGTGCCCGAGAAAATGCCGGCGAAGATACCGGCGGCGAACACCAGCAGCACCACCGTCATCGCATTGCCGGAATGGGCGAGGATGCGCTCTTTCTGCAGGTCCAGCTGCGGGTAGTTGATCATCAACGCGGCGACAAAACCGATCATGAACAAGATGGCAGCGTGCATCAGCCCCAGCACCAGGGCGGTCATCACGGCGATCACCAGCACCAGGTTGACATAGGCAAGGCGCGGGCGTTTGTGCGGGTTGTCACCGAGGATTTCCTTGATGTAGCAGTTGCCGCCGCCAGACTGCAGCGCGGTGTTGCCGATACGCCGGCGTTCGGCGCGGCCAAGCAAGTAGGCGGTAAACACTACCCACACAGCGCCACCGATGACGGTAGGCAGCATTGGAATGAAGTATTCGGTCGCATCCAGCCCAAGCGCGGCAATGGCGCGCGTGGCGGGGCCGCCCCACGGGCTCATGCCGCTCATGATGCTCAGCGACAACATCGACACCGTGGCCAGAATCATCGGGTTCATGCCAATGCGCTTGTACAGCGGCAGCATGGCGGCACAGGTGATCATGTAGGTGGTGGTGCCATCACCGTCCAGTGCCACCAGCAGCGACAGCAGTGCGGTGCCAATGGCGATCTTGATCGGGTCGCCGTTGACCCGCTTGAGAATCTTGCGAATCAGCGGGTCGAACAGCCCTGCATCGATCATCAAGCCGAAGAACAGGATGGCGAACAGCAGCAGCGCAGCAGACGGTGCAACCATTTTCAGCCCATCGAGCATCATCTTGCCCAGCTCGGGCGCGAAGCCGCCAAGCACGGCGAAGACAATCGGCACGACAGTCAGTGCAACGATGGGGGACAGGCGTTTACTCATGATCAGGTAGGTGAAGGTCACCACCATGATCAGGCCCAGAAGTGCGAGCATGGTTTGTTCTCTTGTTTTTATTCTCTCTGCGGCCGCCTGCTGCGCAGACGGCCCCCTACCCCACCCGGCGGCACCGGAGGGGGACTTGTCGACAAAAAGGATCAGGGCATCGCTGTTCAGCCGTGACGGCGCGCCTCGACGGCCCATTCGGGCGATTCAGCAACCGGGCTTGCCAGCGGTTCGCCGTTCAGGCGGCGGTGAAGGGTTTGCCGGTCACAGGCGTTTTCCGACAGCGAAACCACCACCGTTGCCACTGCGTTACTGGCAAGGCTGGTCAGGGCGCGGGCTTCCGACATGAAGCGGTCGATGCCAATCAGCAGCGCCAGGCCAGCCAGGGGGATGTCGTGGATCACCGACAGGGTCGAGGCCAGGGCGACAAAACCACTGCCGGTGACACCTGCCGCGCCCTTGGACGACAACAGCATGATCGCCAGCATGGTCAACACTTGGCCCAGGCTCAGGTCGATGTTACAGGCCTGGGCGATGAACACTGCCGCCAGCGACAGGTAGATGGCCGTCCCGTCCAGGTTGAACGAGTAGCCGGTGGGCAACACCAGGCCAACCACACCTTTCTTGCAGCCAAGCTGCTCAAGCTTTTCCAGCATGCGCGGCAGCACCGGCTCGGTCGAGGAAGTGCCCAGCACCACCAGGAACTCTTCGCGGAAGTAGCGCAGCAGCTTCCACAGGCTGAAGCCATGGGCACGGCAGATGCCACCCAGCACCACCAGCACGAAGAAAGCGCAGGCGATGTACAGCGTCCCCACCAGTTTAGCCAGCGAACCGAGCGAGGTGATGCCGTACTGGCCCACGGTGAACGCCAGTGCGCCGAAAGCACCGACCGGGGCAAAGCGCATCAGGTAGCCGAAGATACGGAACACCATGGTCGACGCCGATTCCAGCACATCCAGTACCGGCTTGCCCTTCTCGCCCATCGACGAAAGGGCAAAACCACTCAGCACGGCAATGAACAGTACCGGCAATACCTCACCTTTGTTGAACGCACCGACGAAGGTGTCCGGAATGATGTGCATGAAGAAGTCCACCACGCTCAGCTTGGCGGCCGAGGCGGTGTACTGGCTGAGGCCTGCGGTGCTGAGGGTAGCGGGGTCGATGTTCATGCCAACCCCGGGCTTGAACAGGTAGACCGCCGCCAGGCCAATCACCAGGCTGACCACCGTCAAGCCCAGGAACAACAGCAGGGTCTTGCTCATCAAGCGCCCGAGGGAGCGCTTGTCGGTCATGCCGGCGATGCCGGTGACGATGGTGCAGAACACCACCGGCGCGATCATCATCTTGATCAGCTTGATGAACGCATCTCCCAGCGGCTTGAGGGCCACCGCCTGTTGCGCCCAGAAGTGCCCGACCACCACGCCCAACAGCACGGCGCAGAGGATTTGGAAGTACAGCGATTTGGCGAGTCTCATGAGGCATCACCCATTGTTGAAATTGTGCGGATGCGCTTGGTGCGAATTTACAGCGTTGGAATACCGCCTGGGCTATCCCGCCAACCTGCGGAATGTAGGGGCGTAAACAAAGCCTGAGAAGAGCCGTCGAGCGGTTCGCACCACCGAGGCCTGGATGGTCTTGCCATCGGCGCCACTGCGCGACAGCGCCACATCGATGCCACCGCTTGGGTGTTCCAGGCGCACCTCGGTCAATTGCTCGGCACCCTCGCCCAGCAGGTCGCCGATCACCGTGCCTGGGCTGACGCAGGCTGTCGCCAGCCCTACCGCGCCCGTGATGGCCAGCGCGCGGTGGCAGTTGTGCGGCATGAAGTAGCGAACCTGCAACGTGCCGTCAAAGCGAGGCTTGGACACTAGCACCGGCTTGGGAATGACCATGCCGCTGACATCGCCCAGCCCCATGGCCTTGCCGGCTTGCAGGCGCAAGGCTTCAAGGCGCTTGAGCAGCGGGCCATTGGCGTCGAGTTCGGCCGGGGTTTCCGAGCCAGTAATACCCAACTGGCTGGCCTCGACCACCATCATCGGCATGGCCATGTCGATGCAGGTAACGGTCACCCCGTCGAGCACATCCTTGGCCTGGCCGGTGGGGAACAGCTTGCCGGTCTTGCTGCCCACGGCGTCGAGGAAGGTCAAGTGTACCGGGGCAGCAGTACCCGGTACGCCATCGATCGCCGTGCGGCCTTCGTAGCGCACGATACCGCCGGGGGTTTCCACCAGTGAATTGACGAAGGTGCCGGTGTTCAGGTTGCGGATACGTACCAGCGTCTTGCCTTCCTGCCCCTTGACCAGGCCCTGCTCGATGGCGAACGGGCCAACCGCGCACAACATGTTGCCGCAGTTGGGGGCAGTGTCGACCCGGCGCTGGGCGACCATGACCTGGACGAACAGATAGTCGACGTCGGCGTCGGCATGCAACGACGGGCTGACGATCGCAACCTTGCTGGTCTGCGGGCTACCGCCACCGATGCCGTCAATTTCCAGCTCATGGCCGGAACCCATCAGGTTGAGCAGCAATTCGTCGCGCTCGACCACATTGGCAGGCAGATCCCAGGCATGGAAAAACGGCCCTTTGGAGGTGCCGCCGCGCATGAGTACGCAAGGAATTCGTTGCATGATTTCGCACTCTAGGTGATCAATGGACATCATTGATGCTGTGGGCAAAAGAGTGACAGGGATGGATAAATCATTCCAATGCAAATATCGTAGCGATTATTGCTTTTCACAAAATAATCCTCCGTCAGTCGGGCTAGGGTTTTCTTATGGAATATGAGCTTCAAGACATTCGATCTTTCGTGAAAATCGCCGAACTTGGCAGCTTTCACGAAGCTGCAGAGGCACTTCATCTTTCCCAGCCGGCGCTGAGCCGGCGGATCAAGAAACTGGAGGAAGGGCTGGGTACCTCGCTGCTCGAGCGCACCACCCGTCGTGTCAGCCTGACCAGCGTCGGGCGTGACTTTCTGCCCAAGGCCCGGCGCTTGCTGGACGACTTCGAGGACTCCATCCTGAGCATCCGCGAGCTGGCAGAACGGCAAACCGGCCAGGTCACCCTGGCCTGTATTCCAACGGCGGCGTTCTACTTCCTGCCATCGGTGATCCGCGACTACAACGAGCAGTACCCGAAAATCCGCATCCGCCTGCTCGATCTCAGCGCCAACGAGGGGCTTGAAGCGGTGCTGCGTGGCGAGGCCGACTTCGGCATCAACATGATGAGCGGGCAACACCCGGACATCGAGTTCGTCTCGTTGGTGCAGGAGCACTTTGTATTGGCCTGCCGGCGCGACCACCCACTGGCCGGCCGTGAAGCCGTGACCTGGGCCGAGCTTGCCGACTACCGCCTGATCGGCGTTGGCCGGCTGAGCGGCAACCGCATGCTGCTCGACCACGCGCTGTCTGGGCTCAACCTGCGCCCCAAGTGGTTCTACGAGGTGCAGCACCTGTCCACCTCGCTGGGGATGGTCGAGGCCGGGCTGGGCGTGTCCGCCATGCCCAGCCTGGCCATGCCCAACGCTGACCACCCCACCCTGGTTAGCGTGCCACTGATCGAACCCCAGGTGACCCGCACCCTGGGTTTGGTCTACCGGCGCGGGGCCTCGCTGTCGCCTGCCGCAGAAAAGTTCGTCTCGATCCTGTTGGAGCAGTGGCCCAACCGCTGAGTGGGTGCGGCCGTAAGGCCGACACCCGGTTTTGGCTAACGCTGCTGCCGCGGCGCCCATGGCTCAGTCCCCACCCAGGCCAAGCGTGTCGGGGCGGCGCTTGTCGATGGCGAACTTCAGCAACGCCGCGCTGCGGAACAGGCCGTGGGCGAACTTGCCATAAGGCAACGTGATGAACAGCGCCATCACCGTGCCCAGGTGGATGGCCAACATTATCGCCATAGCCCCGGTGTCGCGCAGCGCCAGCAAAGCCAGCCCGCTGGCACTGACCAGCAACAGCAGCAAGATGAAGGCTCTGTCCATCGGCCGTTGGGCGGGGTCGCCGTGTTCCGGCGCACGTCGCAGGTTCAGCAGCAGCAGGCCCGCCGGGCCAATCAGCAAACCCACCCCACCGGCGGTGCCGAGCAGCACCGGCAGGCTCAGCAGCGGGTAAGGCGCGGCCAGGCCGAGCAAGTAGTGATAACCGGTAGCCACCACCGTGGCCGCGAAGCACAGCATGAAGCCGTAGAAGGTCAAGTGGTGGAAGCGGCGGCGCCACTGGGTGTAGCGATCGTCCTCATTGTTGCAGCCCTGGCCATGCCCACCGTCCAGGTACTTAAGTGTCAGCACTGCCGTCGAGGCCTCGAGTACCGCACCATCGGTGGCCGGCGCCTGGCGTTCGGCGGGCGACACCTGGCGCCAGAACTGCCTTACCGCTACCGCCAGCGCCACAGCGGCCAAGCTGAATACCCCGCCAAACAGCAGTGCCAAGGTGTTGTGCGGGAAAACCGCATAGAAATCGCCCGCCAGCCGCCCCGGCAGCAAGGTGCCGTTGACAGACAAGGCCAACAGCAGGAACAGCGACAGCGCAACGGCAAGCGCGCTGGCGACATACACGCCATTGTGCCGATACAAACGGCCGAACGCGGCCGGCCAGGCATAGTCGGCGTAGGTCTGGCCGCGCACCTTGGCCATGGCCTGGGGCACGTTCACCGCGAACTCATGCGGCGCCGCGTATTGGCAGGCGTGCAGGCAGGCGCCGCAGTTGTGGCACAGGTTCGCCAGGTAATGGATATCGGCCTTGGCAAAGGTCAGCCGGCGGGTCATCGCCGGGAACACCGCGCAGAACCCTTCACAGTAGCGACAGGCATTACAGATACTCATCTGCCGGTTCACCTCCTGCTCGTCCAGGTTCAACAACGGGATCAGGCCCGGGCCTGTTGCAGCAGGGTCGTAATGGCGGGGTTCAGGCAGTTGCGCGGTCATGGCGGGCCTCGTCAGGGGAAGGAATGCGCTGGGCGGCGGCAGCAGCGTGGGTGCCGGCAATGCGGCCGAAGGCGGTGCCGATGGACATGCCGACACCTGCGGTGTAGCCCTTGCCGAGGACGTTACCGGCCATCATTTCACCGGCCACGAACAGGTTCGGGCTGCGCCGGCCAGCGAAGTGCACGGCGGCGGTCTCGTCGGTGCGCAGGCCCAAGTAGGTAAACGTGACGCCTGGGCGCAGTGGGTAGCCGTAGAACGGCGGTGTATCGAGGGGCCGGGCCCAGTGGCTTTTCGCCGGGGCAACACCGACGGTGTGGCAGTCGTCCAGCCGGGTATGGTCGAAGGTGCCGCCCTGGCAGGCCTGGTTGTAGGCCTGCACCGTGTCGAGAAAGGCTGCCACCGGAAGCCCAAGCAGGCCTGCCAGCTCTTCGAGCGTGTTGGCTGTGGTGCCCGGAAACACCGGCGGCATGAACCGGCCCAGGGCCTTTTGGTCGATGATGGAAAACCCCACTTGGCCAGGCTGATGGGCCACCAGCCGGCCCCAGATCGCATAGCGCTTGGGCCAGAAGTCTTCGCCCTCGTCGTAAAAGCGCAGCCCGTCGCGGTTGACCACCACCCCCAGCGACACGCAGTCGATCCGTGTGCAGATACCGCCGTCGTACAACGGCGCGCGGGCATCGATGGCGACCATGTGCGCTTGGGTCGGGTCGCCGATGGCGTCGGCCCCCTGGTCGATCATGCGCCGCAGTAACACCCCCTCATTGAACCGGGTACCGCGCACCAGAAAATTGTCCGCCGGCCACTCGCCGCGCTCGTTCTGCCCCCACGCCTCACGCAACCAGGCGCGGTTGGATTCGAAGCCACCGGCGGCCAGCACGCAGGTACGCGCCTGGATGCGCTCGGCAGGCAAATGGCGCCCCGCCACCTCACGGGCGGGTACATGGGCGGCAACGAAGCGATCGCCGTGCAACTCGATGTCGCACACCGGCGTGTCGTAGCGAATCTGCACGCCCAAGCGCTCGGCACTGCGGAAATAAGCGTTGACCAGCGCCTTGCCGCCGCCCATGAAAAAGGCGTTGGTACGGGCCGTGTGTAATGCCCCAGACAACGACGGCTGGAAATGCACCCCGTGGCGGCGCATCCAGCCCCTGCAGTCGGACGACGCCCTGATCACCAGCCGGGCCAGTTTTTCGTTGGTCTGGCCGCCGGTGACCTTGAGCAGGTCTTGCCAGAACTCCTCCTCTGGGTAGGCGTCGACCAGCACATCCTGCGGCGCATCGTGCATGCAGCGCAGGTTGCGGGTGTGTTGGGAATTGCCACCACGCCAGGCGCGCGGCGCGGCCTCCAGCAGCAGCACACTGGCGCCCGCCTCACGGGCCATCAGCGCCGCGCACAAGGCAGCGTTGCCGCCGCCAATGACAAGCACATCGATCATTTTGCCTCCAGGTCTAGAGGAGCCAGAACGGTCGGTGTGCTCCTCGCGGACCACGGAATCTAATGACACCCTGCACCTGTCGAAACCCGGCTAGTGGGGGGTGGTGTTCAGTTTTTCTAAAGGGTGCGCGGCACCTACGTGGGCTTAAAGCAGGTGCGCCCCTGGCCATTGACCATTGGCGACCAAGTCGCGGGCTACCTCATGCAGCACAATGCGCGCCGCAAGCGCCGCAGGCGAAAGCTCGTCTTCACTCAGGCTGACCACCAGGTTGCGGCGCTGCGCCTGGGCATCGTCGATGGCGAAAACCCGAACGCCCGCCTGCACTGCCCGGGCCACGGCTGCGCCAGGCTGCAAGGTGGCCGCATGGCCGGCCGCTACGCAGTCCATGAGCAACGACAGGCCATCGACCTCCATGACGATGTTGGCTTCAAGCCCCGCCCGCACGAAAATAGCCTGCAAGGTCGAGCGCAAGCCATGCTGGGTGCTGGGCATAACCAGCGGCAGCGTGGCGATTTGCTGCAACGTCAACGATTCGCCCCAGCCGCGCTGCACCAGGGGCGACGGCACCAGCGCGAACAACCGCTCCTGCAGCAAGGGGCGTACGTCCAGGCGCGCCCCCGCCTCCAGCTGAAACAGCACTGCCAGGTCCAGGTGGCGGGCGTTGAGCTGGCTCACCAGGTAGCCCGAGAGCATTTCTACCAGGTGCAGTTGGATGTCTGGGTAGCGTTGGCGCATGCGCTCGATCAGGGCAAGGCCCAGCACCGATGCGGTGGTCGGCGCCAAACCGACGCTGACGTAGCCGCTCATGCGCCCGCTCTGCGCTGCCAGTTTGGCGTGCTCGGCCTGACGCAGCGCCAGCCGCGCATGGTATTCAAAGGCAAGGCCCGCTGCGGTCGGCGCAACGCCGGTACTCGAGCGTGTCAGCAAGCGGGTGCTGAGTTCACTTTCAAGCTTTGACAGCTGCTGGCTCAGGGCGGAGGCGCCCACCCCAAGCTCGAGCGCGGCCCTGCCCAGGCTGCCGTGCTCCAGCACACTCAAGAAGTAGCGAAACTGGCGTAACTCCACATTGACCTCACGATGCCTCGACCCTGCCCCCATTGTACGCATGATCGGCAACTCGAATGGCAATGCCGCCAAGCGCAGTGATGACACATCGCTTGCAAATGACACCTTGTGTCATTAGTATCAGCCATGTGTCCTGATGACGCCCACGTCCATCAGCAATCCTTCGCCCCTTTGCCATGCAGGTACCGCCCATGACGACCACCATGCAGACCCCCAAGGACCAGCTGGTCAAGCTCGCCCAGCAGCAGATGCAGACGGCGCTGGCCGATAGCACCTACACCACGCGGCAGAAACTCGCCCTCACCTGCCGCATCCTGTTCGACGGCGGCCACGACTCTGGCCTGGCTGGGCAGATCACCGCACGGGCGCAGGCGCCGGGTACTTACTACACGCAACAACTTGGCCTGGGCTTCGACGAAATCGCCGCATCCAACCTGCTGGTGGTGGACGAGGACCTCAACGTGCTGCAAGGCCGCGGCATGGCCAACCCGGCCAACCGCTTCCACAGCTGGCTGTACCGCGCCCGGGCCGACGTCAACTGCATCATCCACACCCACCCGCTGCACAGCGCCGCGCTGTCGATGCTTGAAGTGCCGCTGGCCATCTCGCACATGGACCTGTGCCCGCTGTTCGACGACTGCGCGTTCCTCAAGGAATGGCCGGGTGTACCGGTGGGCAACGAAGAAGGCGAAATCATCGCGAAGGCGATCGGCGACAAGCGCGCCATCCTGCTTTCCCACCATGGCCTGTTGATCGCTGGCCGCTCGATCGAGGAAGCCTGCGTGCTTGCCCTGCTGTTCGAGCGCGCGGCAAAAATGCAGCTGCTGGCCATGGCCGCCGGTGACATCCGCCCCATCCCCGCAACACTGGGCAAAGAAGCCCATGACTGGATTTCCACCCCCAAACGTCATGGCGCCGCGTTCAGCTACTACGCGCGGCGTGCCTTGCGTGCCCACGGCGACTGCCTGGGCTGACTGAAGCAGTACTCTTTCTCAACAATGGCAGAGGTGCCTGGTATGTCTACACCTGTAATTCGCGGCGTTATCGGCTACACCATCACGCCCTTCACGGCTGACGGCACGCTTGACCTGGAGGCCTTGGGCACGTCCATCGACCGCCTGATCGCAGACGGCGTGCACGCCATCGCACCGCTGGGCAGCACGGGCGAAGGCGCCTACCTGGCCGACAGCGAATGGGAAGCGGTGGTGCGCTTCAGCCAGGCGCGCATTGCCGGCCGCGTGCCCAGCGTGGTCAGCGTGTCCGACCTGACCACTGCCCGCACCGTGCAGCGCGCGCGCCTGGCGCAGGCATGTGGGGCCACGGCAGTGATGGTGCTGCCCATCTCCTACTGGAAGCTCACCGAGGCCGAAGTGCTTGCCCACTACGCGGCGGTCGGCGCAGCCATCGACATCCCGATCATGCTCTACAACAACCCGGGCACCAGCGGCACTGACCTGTCCGTGGAGCTGATCCTGCGCATCCTCGCTGAAGTGACCAATGTAACCATGGTCAAGGAAAGCACCGGCGACATTCAGCGTATGCACCAACTGTTCAAGGCCACCGATGGCCAGGTGGCGTTCTACAACGGTTGCAACCCGCTCACCCTGGAAGCCCTGGTGGCTGGCGCCAGCGGCTGGTGCACCGCCGCCCCCAACCTGATCCCGGCACTGAACCTGGCGCTGTGGGACGCGGTGCAGCACGGCGACCTGGCCGCAGCCCGCGCACTGTTCTACCGCCAGTACGAACTGCTGGCATACATCACCCGCCGTGGCCTGCCCACCACCATCAAGGCCGGCCTGAACATGCTCGGCCAGGACGTTGGTGCCCCGCGCCTGCCACTGCAGCCGCTGGATGCGCAAGGCAGCAGCTACCTCAAAGGGCTGCTTGACCAACTGGCCAGCTGAGCCTGAGACCTGCCCGGCAGTATGCGCTGCCGGGCAGTCTCTCCCACAGGGCGCCCGCTAACTCACCGAGTTATGCGCTGCTCTTACGCCTGACAACTACCCGAGGCAACCATGGACGCGCCTATACAACGTTCTTCAACCCCGCTACGGCTGGCAGACATCCTCCACCCCGTGGTAGCAGGCATCGTGTCGGTCATCGTCAACTACGGCGGCACTTTCATCCTGGTGTTCCAGGCAGCCAAGGTGGCTGGGCTTAGCCCCGAGCTGACTTCGTCGTGGGTCTGGGCCGTGTCGATCGGCGTCGGCCTCAGCGGCTTGGCCCTATGCTGGTACAGCCGCGAACCGGTGATCACCGCCTGGTCCACACCTGCCGCTGCGTTTCTGGTTACCGCGCTGGCCAGCGTGCCCTATAGCGACGCCATCGGCGCCTACCTGCTATCCGCCGCCGGCTTCGTGGTGCTGGGGCTGACTGGGTGCTTCGAGCGCTTGGTGCGGGTCATCCCCGGCGGGATTGCCGCCGGGCTGCTGGCGGGCATCCTGTTGCAATTCGGCATTGGTGCATTCGCCGGCCTGTCGGTTGACCCCGCCCTGGCCGGGCTGTTGATCGCGGCTTATGTGGCGTTCAAACGCTTTACCGCCCGCTACGCGGTAGTTGGCATTCTGCTGCTGGGCCTGGGCTACCTGCTGCTCCAGGGCCAGCTGGGCCTGGCAGGGCTCACGCTGGCGTTCGCCGCGCCGGTGTTCACCGCGCCCACCTTTTCGCTAAATGCCGCCCTGAGTGTGGCCCTGCCGTTGTTTTTGATCACCCTCACTGGCCAGTACATGCCCGGCATGCTGGTGCTGCGCAACGACGGCTTCAAGACCAGCGCCAACCCGATCGTGGCGGTTACCGGCCTGGGGTCGTTGCTGATGGCGCCGTTCGGCTCGCACGCGTTCAATATCGCCGCCATCACCGCTGCCATCTGCACCGGCAAAGAAGCCCACGAAGACCCGGGCAAGCGCTGGGTCGCGGGCATCGCTGCCGCTGTTTGCTACATCTTGGTAGGGGTGTTCGGGGTGACCCTGGCCAGCGTGTTCATGGCCCTGCCGGCCACCTTCATCACCACCTTGGCCGGCCTGGCCCTATTGGGCACCATCGGCGCCAGCCTGGCCAGTGCAATGGCCGATGCACGTTCGCGCGAGGCGGCACTGATCACCTTCCTGGCCGCCGCTGGCAACATCAGCTTGTTCGGCATTGGCGGGGCCTTCTGGGGGCTGGTCATTGGCCTGCTGGCCTATGCCGTGCTGAACGGCCGCCTACCCGGCTTCAGCCGCTCGCCCCGCTGAGCGGGCCTTCCCCCCTTGCCATGCGCCCGCTGCGCCCACCGCTCAACAGGTATAGACATGCCCTACGCTGGCCCTAAGCTACTGACTCAAATCGCTGCCGTGCACTTTGTCAGCCATGTGCACATCATGCTGATCCCGGCGCTGCTGCCCGTGCTCCCCGGCGTGCTCGGGGTGGGTTTCGTCGAACTCGGCGTGGCCCTGGCCGTGTTCAACATCACCAGCGCCCTGGTGCAGGCGCCGCTGGGCTATGCCGTCGACCATTACGGTGCGCGCAAGGTGCTCAAGGCCGGCTTGCTGCTGGGCAGCCTCAGCTTCCTGCTGATTGCCGCGAGCCCCGGCTATCCGCAACTGCTGGTGGCGATGGCCATGGCCGGCCTGGCCAATGGCGTGTACCACCCGGCCGACTATGCCCTGCTGGCCAACGGCATCGAACAACGCCGCCTGGGGCGGTCGTTTTCGATCCATACCTTTGCCGGCTTCCTCGGTTCGGCAGTAACGCCAGCGGCGTTTCTCGGCATCGCGGCCGTGTTCGGTACACCAGCAGCCCTGGCAGCAGGCGCGGCAGCCGGGGTGGCTGCCTGGCTGCTGATATCGGTGCCGGGCAGTGGTATCTATCAAGTCACCAGGCCTGACACCCAAGGTGGCGGCGGGCCCGCTGCAGTGGGCCGGGTGCGCTTGTTCACGCCCATGCTCGGGGTGCTGACGCTGCTGTTCATCCTGCTCAACCTGAGCACCAGCGCCATCGAAAAGTTCTCCGTGGCCGCCCTCGTCCAGGGCCAAGGCTTGACCCTCGCCTGGGCCAATACAGCGCTCACGGCCTTTCTGCTCAGCAGTGCCGTGGGCGTGCTGTGCGGTGGGGCCTTGGCTGACCGCACCCGGCGCCACGGCCTGGTGGCGGCATTGGCCTTTGCCCTGGCCGCTGGGTTGACGACGCTGGTGGCCCTGGGCCTGCTGTCGGGCTGGGCATTGGTGCTGGTGCTGGGCGCTATTGGCTTGCTGACCGGGGTCATCGCCCCGTCGCGGGACATGCTGGTCAAGGCGGCAGCTCCGCGCGGGGCGGAAGGCAAAGCCTTTGGGCTGGTCTCGACCGGCTTCAACATCGGCGGCGCCCTCGGGCCGGTGGCGTTTGGCTGGATGCTCGACCAGCGCCTGCCCAATGGGGTGTTCGTGGCGTCGATCGTGTTCATGCTGCTGACCGTGCTGTTGACCCTGGCCCAGGAGGCGTACCTGGCCAAAAGGCGCCGACAGCCGGCCTAGGCCGTGGGGCTGCCGGTGCTTGCAGCCCCCCAAAGACGACTCAAACGACTGGATTGGTATGCACCACCCGCCCAGCCGCCGCCGGCCGATTCACGAACAACACCTCCAACACACTGGTGTGCAAGCCCTTCAGCGCATTCCAGTTGGCCGACGCATGCACGTACTTGTCGCGCAACAAACGCTGCTCATCATCGCTCAACCCAGGCTGGTCACACTCACCCAAGGCAAATGCATGCAGCTTGCGGCTGATACCTAGCAACTCCTCCGGTAGCAAATGCTCAGCCTGCCCGCCCAGTGGCGCAAACGGTACGCCTGCACGCACGGCCAATTCACGCATTACGCTCAAGTACACACGGGAAAGCTGCCCCGCCACCTCCCGCTGCCGAAACACCGCCGCATACACTTGCTTTTCCGCCTCATTGCGCTGGCCACCGGCAATTGGCACCTCCCAGGCCAGCACCTGCGGCTTGGGCGCGGCCAGTTCAGCAAACGTCGAAGCCAGCAAGGCCTCGACCGCCGCATACACCCGCGTGCGCTCGGCGCGCATGCCCAGCGGCACGCGTTGTGACTGCGGTTTGCACAGCAGCACCTGCTCTTGCGTGGTTTGTGGGTAACCACCGCCAATGTTCGAGTGCACACCCGGCAGCACGATGTCATGGCTGCTGCCCACCAGCGGGAAGTTGTGCCGCTGCTCGTCCGCCGCTACCAATTGCACCACCTGCTTGGCAATGCCCGCGCCAAGGCCCAGGCGCAAGCCCGCATGGCGCTTGTCGGCAGTGGCGAAGTCACCCTGCAACGGCGCGACGATCGCCGCCACGGTGTCGAACAGGCCAATGAAGTTGATCTCGATGGCGCAGGGCACGGCCAGCAGCCGGCCGCCGCCATCGTGCAGCAGGTTGGCCAAATGCCGCACCGCCGCCGCGCCCCGGCTGAAGCCGAACAGGTCGAACACCACCCGCTCGAGCCTGGCCTGCGGATGCGCCTGGCGCCAACCCCGCAGTTGCTCGGCAATACCCGCCAACGCCTCGGCGACCCGCGCCTCGACCCCCGTGCGCCCACAGCCGGTGGCCGAGGCATACACATGATCTGCCTCGCCCGCCACGGTGCCGATGCCCTCGACATAGCGTTTCAGCAACGCCAGGGTGCCGGCGCCAGTGCCCTCGCCCACCGGGTAGAGTGCGTACAACAGGGCTATATTGGTGAGCGCATTGCCATAACTCCCCTCCTTCCCCCCCGGCTCATCCCCGCGCCTGGCATTGTCCTGGTTGTTACCGGTGCCATCGAAGAACACCCCAAAACGCAGGGTGACCTGCGTAGGAAGGTTCGTGCTGCAGCTGTTCAGGTCCATCATCGTGCCTCTGCTTGCCCAAAAAAGCACAAGCAGGCGCCAGCACCCCGTAGCGAAACATCAGCCAAAGGCCAGCCACCTGCAGGACATTTCTGTACCTGCATGGCCCCTGACACGGATAAATTTCCCAGCCGCCATTGGTCGCCACCCCCCCGGATGGATTAAAGTATCCCCCCTTGCCAGGGCAGCTGCGTTCAGCCCGCCCGCGGCCCCATACCAGGAACCGTCGCCGATGGAACACCGTGACGCGCTGATCGCGCTGCGCACTTTTCTTTCTTCCCAAATCCTGGGCCAGGAAAAACTGGTCGAGCGGCTGCTGATCGTGCTCTTGGCCGACGGCCACATGTTGGTCGAAGGTGCGCCGGGCCTGGCCAAGACCAAAGCCATCAAAGAGCTCGCCGAAGGCATCGAGGCGCAGTTCCATCGTATCCAGTTCACCCCCGACCTGCTCCCGGCCGACATCACCGGCACCGAAATCTACCGCCCAGAAACCGGCAGCTTCGTGTTCCAGCAGGGGCCGATCTTCCATAACCTGGTGCTGGCCGACGAAATCAACCGCGCCCCGGCCAAGGTGCAGTCGGCGCTGCTCGAAGCCATGGCCGAGCGCCAGGTCAGCGTAGGCCGCAGCACCTACGACCTGTCGCCGCTGTTCCTGGTCATGGCCACGCAGAACCCGATCGAGCAGGAAGGCACTTACCCGCTGCCCGAAGCGCAGCTCGACCGCTTCTTGATGCACGTGAAAATCGGCTTCCCCGACGCGGCGGTGGAACGGCGCATCCTGGCCCAGGCCCGTGGTGAAGCCCTGGGCGGCGAAACCAAGCCCGAGCGCCGGGTCAGCCAACAGGCCATTTTCGCCGCACGCAAGGAAATCCTCGGCCTGTACATGGCCGACGCGGTAGAGGAATACCTGGTGCAACTGGTGATGGCCACGCGTACCCCGGCCAAGTTCGACAGTGAACTGGCCGACTGGATCGCCTACGGCGCCAGCCCGCGTGGTTCCATTTCACTGGACCGCTGCGCACGCGCCCACGCCTGGCTGGCCGGGCGCGACTTCGTCAGCCCCGAAGACATCCAGGCGGTACTGTTCGACGTGCTGCGCCACCGTATCATCCTGTCCTTCGAGGCCGAAGCGGCGGGGATCGACCAGGACCGCGTGGTCCAGCGCATCCTCGACGTCGTCGCCGTTGCCTGACCCCATGCCCACCACGCCGTTGGCCGAACCTGGCATCCGCACCGGCCTTGCCGAGCTGATCGACATGCGCCACCGCGTGCGTGAAATTCAGCTGTTTTCCCGGCCCGGCCAGCGCAGCCCGCTGGTGGGCCTGCACCACTCCAAACTGCGCGGGCGCGGCGTGGACTTCGACCAGGTGCGGGTGTACCAGGCCGGCGACGATGTGCGCAACATCGACTGGCGCGTCACCGCGCGCACCCAGGAGCCGCACACCAAGCTGTTCCACGAAGAACGCGAACGGCCGATCTTCATCCTCGTCGAACAAAGCCAACGGCTGTTCTTCGGCTCGGGGCTGATGTTCAAGTCGGTGCTCGCAGCGCATGCCGCCGCGCTGTTCGGTTGGGCCGCACTGGGCCATAACGACCGCATCGGCGGGCTGGTGTTCGGTGACAACGAGCACCACGAAATCAAACCCCGGCGTAGCAAGCAGAGCCTGCTGCAACTGCTCAACCGCCTGGCCAAGGTCAACCAGGCCCTGCACACCGAGGCCACGCCTGGGGCCGACAGCCTCGGCCTGGCCCTGCGCCGCGCCCGCGAAGTGCTGCGCCCGGGCAGCCTGGCCATCGTGATCTGCGACGAACGCTCGCTCACCGCCCAGGTGGAACAGCACCTGGCCATGCTCTCGCGTCATTGCGACCTGTTGTTGCTGCCGGTTTCCGACCCACTGGACCACGCCCTGCCCGCCGCCGGCCTGTTGCGTTTTGCCCAGCGCAGCGCGCAACTGGAGCTCGACACCCTGGATGCCAACCTGCGCCAGGCCTACCGCCAGCAGGCCGAAGCGCGCATCGAACGCTGGGAGCTGATGGCGCAAAAGCTGCGTGTGCTGCTGATGCCACTGAGCACGCAAAGCGAAATGATCGAGCAACTGCGTGAGTACCTCAACGCCCAGCGGCCGCGGAGCGCGTCATGAACCCGCTCGACCAACTGCAGCCGCTGATCGCTCCCGCGCCCATCAGCCTGTGGCCACCCGCACCGGGCTGGTGGGTGCTGCTGGCCGTGCTGCCACTGCTGGGCTGGGGCGTGTGGCGGCTGCGCCGCTGGCGCCCAGGCAAGCGCCGTATCGTGCGCGCCGAACAACCACTGGACCCGGTGCGCGTAGAAGCCCTGGCCGAGCTGGCCCGGCTGCCCCGCCCCTACGACGGCGCCCCGGCTGGGGCCTGGCTGCAACAGATCAACGCCCTGCTCAAGCGCCTGTGCCGCAGCCACTATCCCGGGGCCAACAGCCATACCCTCAACGGCCGGCAATGGCTGGCGTTTCTCGACAACCGCTGCCCGGCCGCCGGCCTGACGCGCTGGATGGTGCTGGTCGAAGGTGCCTACAAGCCCGAGTGCAAGCTCGACGACAAAGCCATCATCGGGCTTAGCCAAGCCGTCGAAACCTGGATCCGCAAGCATGTTTGAACTGGCCTGGCCGTGGGTCTTCGCGCTGTTGCCGCTGCCGTGGCTAGCGCGCCTGGTGCTGCCTGCCGCCGACAGCGGCGAGCCGGTGCTCAAGGTGGGCTTCCTCAACGAACTGGAAGGCCTGGCTGGGCGCCGGGCGCGGCTCAACCTGCCGACTTGGCGCCAACAGGCGCCGTACGTCGTCATCTGGCTGTTGTTGCTGTGCGCCGCCGCCCGCCCGCAATGGCTGGGCGACCCGGTACCGGTGGCGGCCAGCGGCCGCGACCTGCTGGTAGCGGTGGATGTGTCCGGCTCGATGGACTTCCCCGACATGCAGTGGCAAAACGAAGACATCAGCCGCCTCGACCTGGTCAAGGCGCTGCTCGGCGACTTTTTGCAAGACCGTGAAGGCGACCGCGTAGGCCTGATCCTGTTCGGCAGCCAGGCCTACCTGCAGGCCCCGCTCACCTTCGACCGGCGTACCGTACGCACCTTCCTCATGGAGGCGCAGATCGGCATCGCCGGCAAGAACACCGCCATCGGCGACGCCATCGGCTTGGCGGTGAAGCGCCTGCGCCAACGCCCGGCACAAAGCCGAGTACTGGTGCTGATCACCGACGGCGCCAACAACGGTGGGCAGATCCACCCGCTGACCGCCGCCCGCCTGGCCGCCCAGGAAGGCGTGCGCATCTACACCATCGGCATCGGTGCCAACCCCGAGGCCAGTGGCACCCCTGGCCTGCTCGGCCTCAACCCGAGCCTGGACCTGGACGAAGCCTCGCTCAAGGAAATCGCCGAGATCACCCACGGTGCCTACTTCCGCGCCCACGACGGCGCCGAGCTGGGCGCCATCGGTGACACCCTCGACCAGCTCGAACCGGTGGCCCAGCAACCGACCCAGGCACGCACGGCCAAGGCCCTGTACGCCTGGCCCCTGGCCCTGGCGTTGCTGCTCAGCGTGCTGCTGGTGGTGGCCGTGCAATGGCCTGACAACCTGCTGCAGCGGGTGCTGCGCAAGCCGCGCTTCCTGCAGCCGCACCCGGAATGGCGCCAGCGCCTGAAGCGCCTGCGCCTAAGGAGGCGGCGATGAGCGAACTGTGGCCCGAATGGTTACGCCCGCTGTGGCTGCTGGCCGTGCCCCTGCTCGGCTGGCTGTTGTACAAGTTGTGGCACCGCCGCAAGCGGGCCGGGCGCTGGCAGATGATTCTGCCGCCGGCCTTCCATGGCGTGCTGCTGGGCGGCGGCAGCGGCAGCTCCAGCAAGCTGCCGTGGGTGGCGCTGGGCCTGGCCTGGGCGCTGGTGATCATGGCCCTGCTGGGGCCCAGCTGGCAGCGCGTGGAAGAAAGCCAGCAGCGCCCGGCGGACCCGCTGGTGATCCTGCTGGAACTGACCCCGCAGATGCTCGCCGAAGACACCCCGCCCAACCGCCTGGAACAGGCGCGGCGCAAGATCCTCGACTTGCTCGAGCAGCGCCGCGACAGCCAGACCGCACTGGTGGTCTACGCCGGCTCCGCGCACACCCTGGTGCCGTTGTCCGATGACCTCGCCACCACCCGCAACCTGCTCGAAGCGATCGAACCGTCGATCATGCCGCAAGCTGGCCAGCGCGCCGACCTGGCCGTGCAAAAGGGCCTGGCCCTGCTGGCCCAGAGCGGCCTGGGCCAAGGCCGCCTGCTGCTAATTGGCTCGTCGCTCAGCGCCCCCGAGCGCCAGGGCATCAGCCAGGCACTCGGTCGCCAGGGCCCAAGCCTGCTGATGCTGGGGATCGGTAGCCGTGAAGGCGCGCCAGTGCGCCAGGCCAACGGCGAATACCTCAAGGATGACCAGGGCGGCATCCTCCTGCCACGCCTGGACAGCGCCAGCCTCAAGGGCTTTATCAGCAGCACCGGCGGGCGCTACCGGCATGCCCGCATCGACGACCTCGACCTGCGCGGCCTGGGCCTGTTCGACACCCCGCACACCACCCGCCATGACGGCCAGACCCTGCAACTGGACAGCTGGGCCGACCAGGGTTACTGGTTGCTGATCCCGTTGTTGCTGCTGGCGGCCTGCGCCGGCCGGCGCGGCTGGCTATTCTGCCTGCCGCTGCTGCTGGCCCTGCCGCAACCCAGCCAGGCGTTCGAATTCAACGACCTGTGGCTGCGCCCCGACCAACAAGGCCAGCGCCTACTGCTGCAGAACCGCCCGGCCAGCGCTGCGCGCCACTTCCAAGACCCACAATGGCGCGGCATGGCGCTTTATCAGGCCGGCGACTATGCCGCTGCCGCCGAGGCGTTTGCCCAAGGCGATACCGCGCCAGCCCACTACAATCGAGGCAATGCCCTGGCGCGCAGCGGCGAACTGGAAGCCGCCCTGGACGCCTACGAGCAAGCCCTGGAACGCCAGCCCGACCTGCAAGCGGCGCTGGCCAACCAGGCGCTGGTGCAGCAATTGCTGCAACAGCGTGAAGCCAAGGCCGAGGAACAGCCGGCCAACAACGCTACCCAAGGCACGCCTGGCAGCGAAACCGAAGGCAACAGCAGCTCGGCCAGCAGCCCTGCGCAGGGCACACCCGGCAACGACGAACCCGCCAGCGCCGAACAACCCGGTGAAGGCAGCAACAGCAGCCAGGCCACAGCCGGCAACCAGGCGGGTGGCGACGACAGCGTCATTCAGCCGCCGCAGCGCCCGGTGTCGACCAGCCTTGACGCCGAACAGCGCCAAGCGCTGGAACAATGGCTGCGGGAGATCCCCGACAACCCGGCGGAACTGCTGCGGCGCAAATTCTGGTATGAACAGCAATTGCATCAGGAAACCCCACGATGAGTCGCTTCGGCGTCCTTCTGCTTACTACGTTGTGGGCCGTGCTGGCCCAGGCCGAACCGCTGCTCCAGGCCAGTGTCGACCGTACTCGCCTGCAAGCCGGCGAAAGCCTGGAGCTGACCCTGGAAAGCCAGGACGTCACCGAGTTCGGCAAGCCCGACCTGCGCGCATTGGAAGGCGACTTCGAAGTACGCGGCACGCGTCAGCTCAATAGCCTGCACACCCTCGACGGCGAAACCCGCGCCAGCACCCGCTGGATCATCACCCTGCTGCCGCGGCGCAGCGGCAGCCTGCGTATCCCCGAGCTGCAACTGGGCCAGTCACACAGCCAGGCCATCGAACTGCAAGTGCTGCAGGCCGATGCCAGCCGCCAGGACAGCGCCTCACAAGTGTTCATCGAAGCAACGCTGGACAGCGCCGACGTCTACGTCCAGGCCCAGGCCGTGCTGACCCTGCGCATCTACCATTCAGTGGCACTGTACGACGACAGCAGCCTCAGCCCACTGCAACTGGAGAACGCCAAGGTCGAGCCGCTGGGCGAATCGCGCACCTATGAAAAAGAGATCAACGGCGTTCGCCACGGCGTGATCGAAACCCGCTATGCCGTGTATGCCCAGCAAAGCGGTACCCTCGACATCCCGTCACTGACGTTCACCGCCACGGCCGCCGCCAGCTCGGACGAAGCGCCACAGGGCACAGGCACGGTCCGCGCCGGCCGCCAGCTGCAGGTGAGCTCGTTGCCGCTGCGCCTGTCGGTGCGCCCTATTCCTGCCGCCTGGCCCGCGGGTGTCGCGTGGCTGCCGGCCCGTAGCCTGACCCTGGAAGAGCACTGGAACCCCGAACCCGGCAACCAGCAGGTGCAAATCGGTGACTCGCTGACGCGCAACATCACCTTGCGCGCCGAAGGCTTGTCCAGCACCCAGCTGCCGCAGCTGCCGGCTACCGAAATCACCGGCCTGCGCCGCTACCCTGACCAGCCGTTGCTACGCAACGAAATCAGCGAGCGCGGCATGACCGCCAACCGTGAAGAGCGCGAAGCGCTGGTGCCGACCCACAGCGGCACGCTAGCCCTGCCGGCGTTGGAAGTGGCCTGGTGGAACACCCGCGAAGACCACCTGGAGCACAGCAGCCTGCCGGCGCGCACGCTGAATGTGCAGGACAACCCGGCGCTGAGCGCCGACACCCCGGTGAGCGACAGCAGCAGCGCCAGCACCCTGCTGTGGCCTTGGCAACTGGCCACCTTGGTATTCGCGCTGACCAGCGTGCTGGGCTTCGCCCTGTGGTGGCGCGCCCGCTCGCGACCGGCGGTGCTGCGCGCCGCGCAGAGCGGGCCAAGCCCGCGTACCTTGCTGGATGATCTCAAACGCGCCTGCCAGGCCAACGATCCCCACGCTACCCGCCAGGCACTGGATGCCTGGGCCCGCCAGCAGCCGGAAACCCTGGCCGAAATGGCGGCACGGTTCGTGCCGTTGTCGGATGCGCTGGATGGGTTGAACGGGGCGTTGTATAGCGAGGGCGGGCAGTATTGGCAGGGTGAGGATTTGTGGCGGGCGATTGGTACGATACCGCCAGCGGAGCAGGTGTTGTTGCCAGCTGGGGAGAATGGCAGCTTGCCGCCGCTGTATCCCAAGTGAGGTGGGTGGGGGCTGGAGATTGGGTTAGGGCCCCAATCCCCCACCATGCACCCCGAAGCCAGCTTGGGTTACCATACCGCCCTTGCGCAACGCCCATCTCCCAAGCCAAGCCCTCGCTTGCTCGACTCGATACCAACAGGTCATCCATGCGTCTGTTTCATACCTCCGACTGGCACCTGGGCCAAAGCCTGCACGGCCAGGAACGCGATTTCGAACACGCCTGCTTCCTCGACTGGCTGCTCGGCCAGCTGCACCTGCGCCAGCCGGATGCGTTGCTGATCGCCGGCGATATCTTCGACACGGTCAACCCACCGGTCAAAGCCCAGGAGCGCCTCTACGACTTCATCGTCAATGCCCACGAGCAACAGCCCAAGCTGGACATCGTGATGATCGCCGGCAACCACGACTCGGGCTCACGCATCGAGCTGCCCGCCGCCCTCATGCGTCGCCTGCGCACCCATGCCCTGGGCCGTGTGCACTGGCTGGACGAGGGCCAGCTGGACGCCGAGCGCCTGCTGATCCCGCTGACCAATGGCCGTGGCAAAGTCGCCGCCTGGTGCCTGGCTTTGCCCTTCCTGCGCCCGGCCGAGGTCACCGGCCCGAACCTTGGCGATGACTACCTGCAAGGCATCACCCAGGTGCACCAGCAACTGATCGCCGCCGCGCAAAAAAAACGCAAGAAAGACCAGGCGCTGATCGCCATCAGCCACGCGCACATGGCCGGTGGTGCAGTTTCTGAAGACTCCGAACGCAGCCTGATCATCGGCAACGCCGAGGCGCTGCCGGCCAAGCTGTTCGACAAGGCCATCAGCTATGTCGCCCTGGGCCACCTGCACAAGCCGCAGAAGGTCAACCGCGAAGAACGCATCCGCTACAGCGGCTCGCCAATCCCGCTATCGTTCGCCGAAATCAACTACCCACACCAGGTGTTGGAAGTGGAGCTGGATGGCACCGGCCTGGTCAGCGTCGAACCGCGCCCAGTACCGCGCGCCGTGGCCCTGCAACGGGTCGGCCCGGCACCGTTGGGCGAGCTGCTGGAACAACTGGCCAGCCTACCGGTAATCGACCTGCTCGAAGACCCCAACCGCCAGCCCTGGCTAGAGGTGCGGGTGATACTCGACGAGCCGCAGCCCGACTTGCGCCAGCAGGTCGAAACCGCACTGCAAGGCAAAGCCGTGCGGCTGATCCGCATCAACGCCGAATACGCCGGCCGCAACAACGCCGAAGACGATGACCTGGCCTTTGTCGAACTGGCCCAGATGACCCCGCACGATCTGTTCAGCCGTGCCTGGGAGCAGGCCTACGGCAACCCCGCCGACGAGCAGGCCCTGGCCGACTTCGCCCTGCTGTTGCAGGACGTGCAGCTGGAAGAGGAACAGCCATGAAAATTCTCGCCATCCGCCTGAAGAACCTGGCATCGCTGGCCGGCCCGGTCGACATCGACTTCACCGCCGAGCCCCTGGCCAGCGCTGGCCTGTTCGCCATCACCGGGCCGACCGGTGCCGGCAAAAGCACCCTGCTCGACGCCCTGTGCCTGGCGCTGTTCGGCACCGTGCCACGGCTGAACGACATTGGCCGCGAAGCCAAAGTGCCAGACGCGGACGGCGATATCCCCACCTCCGACCCGCGCAACCTACTGCGCCGGGGCACCGGCAGCGGCTTTGCCGAAGTCGATTTCGTCGGCATCGATGGCCGCCGCTACCGCGCCCGCTGGGAAGCCAACCGCGCCCGCGACAAGGCCAACGGCAAGCTACAGCACAGCCGCCAAAGCCTCTGCGACCTGGACAGCGAGCAGGTGCTGGGCAGCGGCAAAAACGAATACAAACAACTGGTCGAAGCCCGCCTGGGCCTGAACTTCGAGCAGTTCACCCGCGCGGTGATGCTGGCCCAGAGCGAGTTCGGCGCGTTCCTCAAGGCCGACGACCGAGAGCGCAGCGAGCTGCTGGAAAAGCTCACCAACACCGCCATCTATACCCGCCTGGGCCAGCGCGCCTTCAGCAAGGCCCGCGAAGCCGGCGAAGCCCACAATGCCCTCAAAGAGCGCGCCAGCCACCTGTTGCCAATGGCCGCCGACGCCCGCACCGACCTCGACCAGCGCCTGGAGCAGGCGCAGCAGCAGTTCAAGGCTGACCAGGCCGGCGAGCGCCAGCTGGAGCAGCAACGCAACTGGCTGAATGAACAATGCCAACTGCAGGCCCAGTACGCCGCAGCCGGCACCGCGCTGCAAGCCGCCGAACAGGCCTGGCAGCAGCTGGCTGAACAGCGCCAGGACCTGATGCGCCTGGAGCGGCTGGCCCCGCAGCGCCATCAGTTCCACCGCCAGCAGACGCTGAGCGCACAACTGGCGCCAGTGGCGGAAAAAATTGCCGAACAACAGCGCCAGCAAGCTGATCTTCAGCTGCGCACCAGCGAACTCGAACAGGCACTGGAAGCCGCGCGCCAGGCGCTTGCCAACCGCCAGGCCCAACACAGCGAAAACGCCCCAGGCCTGCGCCAGGCCTTTGCTGCCCAGGACAACCTGGCCCGCCTGGAGCTGGAGCTGACTGCGCAACGCAACGCCAGCCAGCAGGCCGACCAGCAGGTCGTCGAAGGCCAACAGCAGCTGCAGCAACTGGAAGCCAACCAGCAGCGCAGCCTGCAACAACTGGCGCAAATCGACAGCGCACTCGCCGACAGCCAGCACCTGGCGGGCCTGGCCGATGCCTGGCATGCCTACCTGCCGCAATTGAAGCAGGTGATGCTGATCGGCGGCCGCCTGGCCAAAGGCCGTGAAGAACTGCCCGGCCTGCAGGCCCAGGCCAGCCAGGCCAATGCGCACTTGCAAGCCGAGCGCGACGCCTACGACCTGTTGTTCCGCGAAGCCAAGGCCGAGCCCCAGGCCCTGGCCGAACAGATCGACCTGCTGGGCGGCATGCTGCTGGACAACCGCAAGCAGCAGCGCGCCGTCGAAGAATTGTCGCGCCTGCATGGCCGGGAACTGGAACTGCGCCAGCAACTGCAGAGCGTGCGCGAACGGCAGCAGCAGGCCCAGCAGCAGCGCCAGCAACTGATCGGCGAAGGCACTGCCGCCAAGGCCGAGCTGGAAGCCGCTGAGCAGGCGCTCAACCTCACCCGCCAGTTGCTGGAGCGCCAGCGCCTAGCACGCAACACCAGCGTCGAAGCGTTGCGCGACCAGCTGCGCGACGGCGAACCCTGCCCCGTGTGCGGCAGCGCCGAGCACCCGTTCCACCAACCTGAAGCATTGCTGCAAAGCCTGGGTCGCCATGACCAGGCCGAGGAAGACGCCGCGCACAAGCAGGTCGAAACCCTCAATACCAGGCTGGTGGAGCTGCGTACCCAGCTGGGGGTGGTCAACGCCCAGCTCAAGGACTACCAGCAGCAACAGCAGCAACTGGGCGAACAGCTGCAACCGCTGGTAGCCCAAGTGCAGGCGCACAGCCTCTGGCCCGCGCTTGCGCCGCAGGACGACAAGGCCCGCAGTGCTTGGCTGGACAGCCAGCTACGCCGGCTGGACGCAGAAATCGGCCAGGACGAGAAACGCCAGAGCGCCCTGCTCGCCCTGCAAAAAAACGCCGCCCGCCTCAACCAGCAATTGCAGGCTGCCTACGACGCCCAACAGCAGGCCCAGCGCCACCTGGAGCAACAGCACCAAGCGCTGGCCAACGATGAGCAGCAGTTGCAGCAAGGCCTGAGCGACCTGGCCTGCGTGTTGCCCGAGCAGGCCCTCAAGGCCCTTAACGACGACCCGGCCAATGCCTTCCTCGCCCTCGACCAGCAAATTGCTCAGCGCCAGCAATACATGGAGCAGCGCAAGGACGAGCAAGAAGAACTGCAAGCCCGCCAAACCCAGCTGGACAAGCTGCGCGACCAGCAGCAAGCGCGTGTGCAAACCCAGCAACAGTGGCAACAGAAACTCGCCGCCCTTGACCAACAACGCCAGCAGGCCCAAGCCTCGCTTGGCGAACTGCTAGGCGAACATGCCAGCGCCGAAGCCTGGCAACAGCACATGGACGCCGCCCTGGAGCAAGCCCGCGCCCTTGAGGCCGACACCGCCCAGCGCCTGCAAGCGCTGCGGACCCAGGGCGTGCAACTGGCCGGCGAGCTCAAGGCCAACGCCCAGCAGCAACAGGCGCTGGAGGCCGAGAGCCAGCAGTTGCAGGCCCAGATCGCCCAGTGGCGCAGCGAACACCCAGAGCTGGATGACGCCGGCCTGGGCCGCTTGTTGGCCATGGCGGATGCCCAGGTGAATGAGCTGCGCCAGCACCTGCAAGGCGCCGAGAAGGCTATCGAACAGGGCCGCGTGCTGCTGCAGGAGCGTGAGCAACGCCTGCAACAACATGCCGCGCACATGACCGTGGCCACCTCGGCCGAAGCCTTGGAGCACGCCCTGGCCGAACTGCGTGAACGCCTGGCCGGCCATGAGCAGCAATGCGCCGAATTGCGTGCCCAGCAGGCCGATGACCAGCGTCGCCAGCAGGCCCACCAGGCGTTGGCCGCAGAAATCGAGCAGGCCCGTGAGCAATGGCAGCGCTGGGCGCGTTTAAGCACACTGATCGGCTCGGCCTCTGGCGATGTGTTCCGCAAGATCGCCCAGGGCTACAACCTCGACCTGCTGCTGCACCACGCCAACGCCCAGCTGCGCCAATTGGCTCGGCGTTATCGCCTCAAACGCGGCGGCAGCGCCCTGGGCCTGCTGGTGCTGGACACCGAGATGGGCGATGAACTGCGTTCGGTGCACTCGCTGTCGGGCGGGGAAACCTTCCTGGTGTCGCTGGCACTGGCCCTGGGCCTGGCGTCGATGGCCTCCAGCACCCTGCGTATCGAATCGTTGTTCATCGACGAAGGTTTCGGCAGCCTCGACCCCGAGTCGCTGCAACTGGCCATGGACGCCCTCGACGGCTTGCAGGCCCAAGGCCGCAAGGTAGCGGTCATTTCCCACGTGCAGGAAATGCACGAACGCATCCCGGTGCAAATCCAGGTGCGCCGCCAGGGCAACGGCCTGAGTGACGTGGAGGTGTGCGGGTGATCCTCTACTCGTTCCGCCGCTGCCCCTGGGCCATGCGCGCGCGCTTGGCGCTGCGCTATGCCGGGTGTGAGGTGGAGATTCGCGAGGTGGCGATGAAGCACAAGCCGGCGGAACTGCTGGCCTTGTCGCCAAAGGGCACGGTGCCGGTACTGGATACCGGTGCCGGCGTGCTGGAAGAGAGCCTGGACATCATGCGCTGGGCGCTGGCGCAAAACGACCCGCAGGATTGGCGGCTGCAGGCCGACCCTGCGGCGGCGCAGCTGGCTGAAACGTTGATTACGCGTAACGACAGCACGTTCAAGGCGCAAGTGAACCTGTACAAATATGCCGAACGCTACCCGGCGCATTCGCGCGAGCATTACCGCCAGCAGGCCGAGGGTTGGCTGGCGGAGCTCGAAGGCCTGCTGGTGGGCCGGGCCTACTTGCTGGCCGACCATCCAAGCATTGCCGATGCCGCGTTGCTACCCCTGATGCGCCAGTTTGCCGGGGTCGAACCGCTGTGGTTCGCCGAGGCGGCTTACCCGCGGGTGCGGGGCTGGCTGGAGGGGTGGTTGGCTTCGGCGTTGTTCAGGTCAGTGATGGTCAAATAGTGAGGCAGCGAATTCTTCCCAGCCATCACTCGATGAACTTCAGGTCCGAAGGCGCATCCTGCTGCAACGTCTGCACCGTCTCCAGCAGTTTGCCGCTGCGCGGATCGCGGCGTATGACCACGATCTGGTTGCTCTTCTGGTTGGCCACCAGCAAGAACTTGTCACTCGGGTCGAGGGCGAACTCCGGGGGGTGATCACCCTCCACCGAACGGCGCTGCAGCAACGTCAGCTGGCCGTCCTGCTTGCCCACGCTGAAGGCGACGATCTCGTTGGCCGTGCCGCGGTTGCTCACGTACAGAAAGCGCCCGTCCGCCGACAGGTGCAAGCCACCAGCCGCCTTGGCCGCCGCGTCCTGCTGTTCGCTCAGCGGCAGGCGCTGGCGCTCGAGCAGGGCATTGTCCTTGACATCGAACATCACCACTTCGCCACTCATTTCCAGCGTCAGGTAGGCATGCCGGCCGGGGGCGTCGAACAGCAGGTGGCGTGGCCCACTGCCTGGCGGCAGGTCGACCGAGGCTGGGATTGCCGGGCTTAATGGGCGATCCGGGCTGGCACCGTCGTAGCGGTAGATGAACACCTTGTCTGCGCCCAAGTCGCAAGCGTAGGCATGCTGACCATTGGGCGAGAGCACCAACGCATGCACATGGGCACCGGCCTGGCGCTCGCGGTTGACGCCGCTGGGCGTGTGCCGCAGTTGCTGTACTACCTTGCCGAGCTTGCCGTCCTTGGCCACCGGGATCACCACCAGGCTGCCGCCTGGGTCAGGCTTGACCGCATAGTTGGCCACGAACAGGTAACGCTGGTCACGGCTCAGGCTGGCGTGGGTCGGCTCGTCGCCTTGGGTAGCCACCTGATTGATCGGCTTGAGCTCACCCTTGGCGCTGACACTGAAACTGCTGGCGTGGCCGCCCGCGGTTTCATTGACCGCGAACAGCAGGCGCTGGTCGGCCGACAGCACCAGCCATGAAGGGCTGACGCTTTTCACCACCTGCTGTGGGGTGGGGTCGATGCGGCCGGCCTTGTCGTCGAACTGATAGCGGTAGATACCCTGGCTGGCACCATCGGTGTAGCTGCCCACCAGCAACGTGGCAGCGTGGGCATGAAGCGTCACGCTCATCAGGCTAGCGGTCAGCAGGCTGGTCCAGGTGCGGTTCATCTTGGTCCTCATCCGGGGCACGGAAGGCACTCATACAGACTAGCCGATGCTCGCCGTTGGCATCGTTGAGTTGCCACTCATCACCTACGGCGGTGGCAGCAGCGACTTGCTCAGGGGTAAACGACCAACGACGAAGCTGGCGGCCGTCCATGCACTCGATGCTGAGGCCGGATTCGTCGGCGGTGAAATCGAAGGCGTGCAGGCCATCAATCAGGAGCATGTTGCAGGACTGCAGGGCGGTGGCTAGGGGGGACATGGGGGTACCAATCAGAAAGGAGTTGGCATTATAGCCATGGGGCTGCTTTGCAGCCCATCGCCGGCAAGCCAGCGCCCACAGGGGCCGCACAAATCTGGAGGTTTGCGCTGTACCTGTGGGAACTGGCTTGCCGGCGATGGGCCGCAAAGCGGCCCCCTGTGATTCAATGGGCGAAAATCGAGCCCCCCGCCTTGCCCACCATCTTCTCAGGCTTGATCAGGAACCGCGCCAGCGCCGGCAGCAGCCACAGTGCACCAAACATGTTCCACAGCAACATGAAGGTCAGCATCAAGCCCATGTCCGCCTGGAACTTGATTGCCGAGAAGATCCAGGTGCACACGCCAATGGCCAGGCACAGGCCGGTGAACAGCACCGCCTTGCCGGTCGAGCGCAGGGTCTGGTAATACGCCTCCTGCATCGGCAGACCGGCACGCAGGAAGCTCTCCAACCGGCTGTAGATGTAGATGCCATAGTCCACGCCAATGCCCACGCCCAGCGCCACCACCGGCAGGGTCGCCACCTTGACCCCAATGCCCATGTAGGCCATCAGCGCGTTGCCCAGCACCGACGTCAGCACCAGCGGCAGGACGATGCACAGGGTGGCGGCGAACGAGCGGAAGGTGATCAGGCACATCACTGCCACACAGATGTACACCAGGATGAGGATGGTCAGCTCGGCTGACTTGATCACCTCGTTGGTCGCCGCCTCGATCCCGGCGTTACCCGCCGCCAGCAAGAACTGCAGGCCTTCCTTGCTGTGGCTGTCGGCAAAGGCCTTGGCCACGGCGGTGACCCGCTCCAGCGTTTCGGCCTTGTGGTCGTTGAGGAACACCAGCACCGGCGCCAGCGAGCAGTCGCCGTTGTACAGGCCATCGGCGCGGGCGATGGAGTTGTTGAGGATGTCTGGGTTACGCGACAGGGTCTCCCATTTCAGGCTGCCCTCGTTCATGCCCTTGATCACCTGCTTGGACACGGTCACCAGGGAAATTGCCGACTGCACGCCCGGGGTGTTCTGCATGGTCCACATCAGCTCGTCGATCGGCGCCAGGGTCGAATGGATCGAGCAGCTTTCCGGCGGGGTCTTGACCATGATCACCAGCACGTCGGAACTGGTCGAGTAGTTGCTGATGATGAAGTTGTTGTCCTGGTTGTAACGCGAGTCGGGGCGTAGCTCTGGCGCGCCTTGGTCGAGGTCGCCGATCTTCAGGTTCTGGCTGTACCACAAGCCCCCGGCGAAGGCGACCAGGGCCAAGGCCACCGACACCGGCGCCACCTGGGCACTGGCAAAGTTCGACAGCAGGCGCCAGAACGGGTGCTCGCGGGTGGCGTCCTTCTTGCTGCGCTCGACGGCCTTGTTGCTGATGCCAACATAAGAGATGGCCACCGGCAGCAAGATCAGGTTGGTGAACACGATCACCGCCACGCCGATGGAGGCGCCAATGGCCAGTTCACGGATCACCCCGATGTCGATGATCAGCAGGGTGATGAAGCCCACGGCATCGGCCAGGATGGCGATCATCCCGGGTAGGAACAGCTGGCGGAAGGTGCGCCGGGCCGCGGTAAGGGCGTTGTCGGCGTCACTGGACTGCAGGGCGATGCCGTTGATCTTTTGCACGCCATGGGAAATACCGATGGCGAAAATCAGGAACGGCACCAGCATCGAGTACGGGTCCAGGCCAAAGCCCACCGCATGCATCAGGCCCAACTGCCAGACCACCGCTACCAAGGTGGTGATCAGCACGGCAATGGTGCTGCGAATACACCAGGTGAACCAGTACAACAGCACCCAGGTGATGGCCAGGGCGACAGCAAAGAACATCGCCACCATCACCAGGCCATCGATCAGGTCGCCGACCTTTTTGGCGAAACCGACGATGTGCACCTTCACGTTGGGGTTCTGCGCCTGGAACTTGTCGCGAATCTTCTCTTCCAGCTGGTGCGAGAACTGCTGGTAGTCCAGCTTCACCTGTTTGCCCGGGTCCTGCGGGTCGGGGTAACTCTCCAGCAGCGGTACGTCGACGATGCTCGACTTGAAGTTGTTGCCCACCAGGCGCCCCACCTGGCCGGACTTGAGCACGTTGTCGCGCAGGGTATCGAGGCTGTCCTGCGAGCCGTTGTAGGTGTTGGGGATGACCTCGCCACCGGAGAAGCCCTGTTCGGTGACCTCGCTCCAGCGCACGCTGGGGCTCCACAGCGACTTCAGCCCGGCACGGTCGACTCCGGGGAGGTAGAACACTTCGTCATGGACCTGCCGCAGGGTCTCCATGTAGTCCTTGTCGAAGATATCGCCGTTCACCGCCTCCACCGAGATGCGCACGGTGTTGCCAAGGTTGGCCAGGTCGTTGCGGTGCTCCATCATCTGTTCGATGAACGGGTGCTGCAGCGGGATCATCTTCTCGAAGCTGGTGGACGGGCGAATTTGCGTCGCCTGCCAGAACAGGAAAATGCTGACCAGCACGCACAGGGCAATGACCACAGGGCGGTTGTTGAAAATCAGGCGTTCGAGCAGCGTGGGCGTGTCCTGGTGATGCGGGTGCATGCTGATGCTCTCCCTGCTGGTCATGGCTGCACCTCCTGGTCAGCACCCTGCGCGTTGGCCAGGTGTACACCCCCCTGCCCCACCAGCAGCAGGCCACCATTGGCCAGGCCACTGACACCGGCCAGGGCGATGCGGTCGGCGCGGTTATAGACGCTGAAGGTCTGGCCATCATCGGTGCTGCGCAACACACTGCCGCCGTTGCCGACCAGTACCACGCTGCCATCTTCGACAAGCGTAGCGCCTGCCAGGCCGAATTCGAGGGTGCCGCGTGCGGCCTTGAGCTCGACCGGCTGCCAGCTGTCGCCGAAGTCGCTGGAACGGAACAGGTTGCCGCGCAGGCCGTAAGCCAGCAGGGTGTGCGACTGGGCGGTGCCAAGCACGCCGAACAGCGAGCCCTCGTAAGGGCCTTGGACCCTGGCCCAAGTCTGACCCTTGTCGGCCGAGCGGAACATGCCACCTTGCTCGCCGACGATGAACAGCCCGGCGTCGCGAACCTGGGCGATGCCGTTCAGGTGCAACTGGTCGGGGTTGTCCAGGCGCTCGGCTACGTCCTGCCAGTGCTGGCCGCCATCAGTGGTTTCCAGCAAGGCACCGTAGGCCCCTACAGCAAAGCCGTGCTGGGCATCGAGGAAGACGACATCGAGCAAGGGTGCTTCACGGGAGAGGTCTTCGAACTGCTTGTTCCAGGTGGCACCGCCGTCGCTGCTGCTGAGGATCTGCGCGTCATGGCCGACGGCCCAGCCGCGCTTGTCATCGAGGAAGAACACGGCGGTGAGCAGTTGCCGGGTGGGTACCCGGGCCTGTGTCCAGGTGCTGCCCTGGTCGTCGGAGAACAGGATATGCCCACGATCGCCCACCACCACCAGGCGCGTGCCGGCCTGGACAGCGTCGATCAGCAGGCTTTGGCTGGCCTTGGCCGATTCGGTGGAGTATTCGTCGGCCGGGGCGGCCTGGGCACTGTCGGCCCATACCCCCAATGCCAGTGCCAGCACCGCGCTGGCTGCCCATGGCCAGGCACCGCGCCTGTTCTGCTCCCTCATGACTGCCCCCTGTTGTGTTCTTGTTGGTGGGTCAATGCATTGCAGTTACTGCGAGAAGCCTGATCTAGAGGCCTGCAATAGCTTGAGGGGATCGTAGCGGGGATGTTTGCGGGAAGACAACGGGCGGGGTGTTATGTTTTGTTGTCGGGCCTGAAAAGCCGGGGCTGCTGTGCAGCCCCCTTGGCCCTCAAGCCAAACTCTTGCTCACAACCTCATAGACATCGCTGGACAGCTCACCCGAAGCCAGAACCCGCTCCAGCTCACCCTTCATCAGCGCTTGGCGCGCAGCGTCATACTTGCGCCAGCGGGTCAACGGCGCCAGTTGACGCGAGGCGATCTGCGGGTTCAGTGCATTCAGCTCGATCACCAGGTCCGCCAGGAAGCGATACCCCGAACCATCTGCCGCATGGAAGTTGACCAGGTTCTGCCCGGCAAAGGCACCGATCAAGGCACGCACCTTGTTCGGGTTCTTCAGGGTGAACGCCGGGTGCTGCATCAGCGCCTTGACCCGCGCCAGCCCGCCTGGCAGCGCGCTGGCTGCCTGCACGCTGAACCATTGGTCCATGACCAGCGGGTTGTCCTTGAAGTGCTCGGCAAAGGCCTCCAGGGCCTTGGCCCGCTCGGCCTCGAACGGCGAGTTGACCAGCACCGCCAGGGCGGTGAGGCGCTCGGTCATGTTGTCGCAGTGCTCGAACTGTTCCAAGGTGGCTTCGAGCGCCTGCGGCTTGCCGCTCTGCATCAAGTACGACAGGGCGATGTTTTGCAGGCTGCGGCGGGCAAAGTGCTCGGCAGAAGCCACGTAGGCGGTGTTGCGCGACACTTCGCGGTGGGCCTGGTAACGCGCCCACAAGGCGTCGAACAGCTGCTCGGCGATTTGCTGGCGGGCGAACTCGCGGGCGGCGTGGATGGCATCGACGTCAGCCACCTGGCTGATCTCGGTGAGGTAGGCCTCACCTGGCAGCGACAGCATCTCGGCAACCATGGCCGGGTCCAGCGATTCGTTGCCCAACACGGTGCCCAGGGCGGTGATCAGGCGCTGGTCGAGCTTGAGCGCTTCGCCACGCTGATGCTGGCCGATCAGTTCCTGCAGCACCTGCACCGACAGCTGCTGCCCCGCTTCCCAGCGGTTGAAGCCGTCGCTGTCGTGCTGCATCAGGAACATCAACTGGTCGCGGTCGTAGGGGAAGCTCAGCTTGACCGGCGCGCTGAAGCCGCGCAGCAGCGATGGCAGCGGCTTGGCCCGGATGCCCTGGAAGGTAAAGGTTTGCTCGGCTTCGGTCACCGACAGCACGCGGCTGCCGCCCTGCACAGCAGCTTCGCCAGCCAGTTGCAACGGCAGGTCATTACCCTCGGCATCCAGCAGGCCCAGTTCAACCGGGATCACGAACGGCAGCTTGTCGGCCTTGTCCGGGGTTTGCGGGCAGCTCTGGCGGAAGGTCAGGCTGTAGGTCTGCGCGGCGGCATCATAAGCCTCGCTGACTTCCAGGCGCGGGGTACCGGCCTGGCTGTACCAGCGCTTGAACTGGGTGAAGTCGACGCCGTTGGCGTCTTCCATGGCCTTGATGAAGTCGTCGGTGGTCACCGCCTGACCATCGTGGCGCTCGAAGTACAGGTCGCTGCCCTTGCGGAAGCCTTCGGCGCCCAGCAGGGTGCGGACCATGCGCACCACTTCGGCGCCCTTCTCGTACACCGTCAGGGTGTAGAAGTTGGAAATTTCGATGAAGCTGTCCGGGCGTACCGGGTGGGCCATGGGGCCAGCGTCTTCGGCGAACTGGTGGGTACGCAGGTAAGCCACGTCTTCGATGCGCTTGACCGTGCGCGAGTTCATGTCGGCGCTGAACTCGGCATCGCGGAACACCGTGAAGCCTTCCTTCAGCGACAGCTGGAACCAGTCACGGCAGGTAACGCGGTTGCCCGACCAGTTGTGGAAGTACTCGTGGGCGACCACGCCTTCGACACGCTGGTGCGCGGCATCGGTGGCGGTTTCGGCACGGGCCAACACACAGCTGGAGTTGAAGATGTTCAGGCCCTTGTTTTCCATGGCGCCCATGTTGAAGTCGTTGACCGCGACGATCATGAAGATGTCCAGGTCGTACTCACGGCCATAGACTTCTTCGTCCCAGCGCATGGACTTCTTCAGGCTGACCATGGCGTGGTCGCACTTGTCGAGGTTTTCTTCTTCGACGTAAATGCGCAACACCACCTCGCGCCCGGACTGGCGGGTGAAGCTGCTTTCCACACACCAAAGGTCACCTGCCACCAAGGCGAACAGGTAGGCTGGCTTGACGAATGGGTCTTCCCAGGTTGCCCAGTGACGGCCATCTTCCGCCGGGCCACTGCCCGTTGGGTTACCGTTCGACAACAGCACCGGGTAGCGATGCTGGTCGGCGATCACCGTGGTGGTGAAGGTGCTCATCACGTCCGGGCGGTCGAGGTAGTAGGTGATCTTGCGGAAGCCTTCGGCCTCGCACTGGGTGCAGAACATCTTGCCCGACTTGTACAGGCCTTCCAGCGCGGTGTTGCTCTCGGGGTGAATCTTCACGCTGGTGTCGAGGGTAAAGCGCTCGGCCTTGGGCTGCACGGTCAGGCTGTCGGTACCCAGCTGATAGTCGCCGGGTTGCAGCTCCCGGTCATCCAACGAGGCGCGCAGCAGTTCCAGCTGCTGGCCATCGAGTTCCAGTGGCGGCAGGCCGGCACCGCGTGCCGGGTTGCGGCGCATGACCAGTTGCGCGTGAACCAGGGTGTGGTCCTCGAACAGCTCGAAGGTCAGGTGCGTCTCGTCGATCAGGTACTCGGGCGCCTGGTAATCCTTCAGGTAGATCACTTGCGGTTGTTCGGTACGCATGTGCAGGTCCTTTTTACTGGAGCACGGCCAACTGGTAGGCCGTGTACTTGCGAATATTGATCACACCGGTGTCGAAGATCAGGTACTGGCCCTTGATGCCCAGCAGCGTGCCTTCCACCACCGGATTCTTGTCGAGGTTGAAGCTGACGATCTTGCTCGGGTAGGCCTCGACTGGGTATTTCATCTGCACCACTTCGGCGTCGGCCAGCGGCTGAATCGCCTGCAGGCCAAACCGCCCCTGCAGCTCGCGCAGGCCGTCGGCGCAGGCGTCGAAGACCTGGTCGCGAATGGCTGGCAGGTCGAGCACCTCGGCATCGCCCTTGAGCAATGTGCGCCAGTTGGTACGGTCGGGTACCTGGCTGCGCAACAGGTCCTCGACCAGGCCCGATTGCTGGCGGGTGGCCACACGGATGATCGGCAGCGCCTGGCTGGCGCCCTGGTCGAGCCAGCGGGTGGGCAGTTGGGTGGCGCGGGTGATGCCGACCTTGATCCCTGACGAGTTGGCCAGGTAGACCACGTGGTCGGTCATGCAGAACTGTTCGCCCCACGCCGGTTCGCGGCAGGTGCCGGCGTCGTAGTGGCATTTTTCCGGGGCCATGATGCACACGTCGCACTGGGCCAGCTTGGTCATGCACGGGTAGCAGTAACCTTGGCTGAAGCTGGTCTTGGTGCGCTTGCCGCAATGGCTGCAATGAATGGCGCCGAGGTATTCCAGGCGCAGGCGCTGGCCGATCAGCGGGTTGACCGGCACCTGGGTGTCACCCAGGCGGAAACTGTACTGCACCACCGGCGCCTGCAGGTTTACCGCCATTTTGCTCAACGAGCCACGCGCGAGTTCGATCAATGTACCGAGTCCGACTTGAACAGAATATTGGCGATCGGCGCGGACTTCGACGCGCACTCCTGCGGGCCCATGTAACCGGTGCGCTGGTCTTCGGGCAGGTTTTGCATCTCCCAGGCGATCACCGCCTGCAGCGACAGCTCTTTCTGCTCGGCCGTGAGCTTGCGGCCATCCGCCCATTTGCCGATTTCCACGGCCAGTTTCAGGCTCTGGTAGATTTCCGGTGTGATGTTTTCGATCATTTGCGCGAAAGTGGACATAGTGTCTCCTGATTCAAGCCGACAGTTTACGCCGGGCCAGCGCCCCACCCAAGAGCCCGGTCAGGCATCCGATGAGCAGCCCACCGACGTGGGCGGCGTTGGCGATCTGGCCAAGGCCGAGGGTGTCGATCACACCGCTCAGGCACACCACCAGCCAGATCAGCATCATCACCAACACACCCTTGGGCAGGTTGAAGTAACGGTTGGGCGCCAGCCACTGGTACAGCCAAATGTGCCCGAGCAGGCCGTACAGCACGCCAGACAAACCGCCGAACAGGCTTGGCCCGCTGCTGTAGTGCTGGGCCAGGTTGGACACCACGCTGAACAGCAGGGTTAGCGCCAACAGCGCCCACGGGCCCTGGCGCAATTCGATGCGTTTGCCCAGCTCCCAATACCACAGGCTGTTCATGGCCAAGTGCAGCACGCCGAAGTGCAGCAGCATGGGCGATACCAGCCGCCACCACTGGCCTTGGTCCAGGCTTTGCGCGAGTGGGCTGAAGTACAGGTAGTCGCCCTGGACACGGAAGTCGAGGAAGGTGAACCAGCGGATGGTGGGGAAGTTGTCGCCCAGGCCAGTGAGGCCGGCGACGATGAAGCACAGCAGCAGGATGAGGGTGGTGATTTTGCAGGCGCGGGCCTGTTCAGCCAGCGACGGCTGTGCGGGGCTGTTCGCGGGCGCGCCCGCGCCCACAGGTTGCTCTGTCGCCTGGATGTCGGCGTTGCCGTCGGGGTAGCGTTGGTAGAGTTCGCGCACGTCTGCGGCCAGGGTGTCGGGTGCCCAGAGGACTTGCGCGTCGCCCTCTTCGCTAACCCGGTGCGGCACCTGCAGGCGCTGCAGCAGATGGACGAAGCCACTGAGGTCGACCGACAGCGGCAGGCGCATCACTTCGATAATGTTCATTGGTTGGCCTGTGGGCGGTCGACGTCGACCCAAACGAACTTGTGCGGGTCGATGCGGGTTTCATCATCCAGCCGGTAGGCGGCCAGCTTGCCGTAGAGCACGGCGCTGTAGTCCAGACAGGCCAGGTTAGCGCGGATCGGCGCTGGGCGGCCGCTGCGCCAGTAGTGGCCCACGAACAGCATGGGCTCGTCCTCGGCATAGCGCAGCAGGGCGTTCTTCTGGCTGTGGCTGAGCGGGGTGCTGGCCACTGCCTCGGGCAGGGCATCGGGCTGGAACACGATATCGCCGTAGGTTTGCGGGTCTTCTTCCCAGAACTTGGTGCGGAAGAAGGCGCGGGTGAGGCCGTCGCCGCCGGTCAGGGTGAGGCCGTCTGGCAGGCGCATGTCGGTGCCGCGCAGCAGGCGGTTGCACACCGTGGCGGCGAAGCTGCCGCTGACTGCCGAAGCCTGGATGAAGTGCTCGTCGATGCGCCCGTTGGGGTACAGCTGGCGCAGTGGCTCGATCAGCCGTGGGTCCCAGCAGGCATGCACCAGGCGGAAGCGCCCGGCGTCGACGAACAGCGGCAGCTCATAGAACCAGTTGACGAAGTCGTGCCAGTCGCCTGGATGGTGGGCGAACTGGGTCAGGGTTTCGTCGATCAGCCGGGCATGGCGTGGCGTGTGCTCGCGCACATAGGCCTTGCCACTGCCGGGCAGTGCCGGGGTGACCCAGCCCAGGGCGTTGTATTCGTGGTTGCCCATGATGCAGAACGCCTGGCCGGCCTCGACCATGTCGTGGACGATGTGCAGCGCCTCGCGGATGCGTGGCCCGCGGTCGACGATGTCGCCGAGGAACAGTGCCTGGCGCCGTGGGTGGCGCCATACGCCGCCCACACGCTTGTAACCGAGGGCGTCGAGCAGGCGTTCAAGGGTCAGCGCACAACCGTGCACGTCACCGATGATGTCGAAACTTCGCGCCGGATCGAGCATCAGTCGTCCCTGCTCCCCAGGCGGCTGCCCCAACCGAGCTTGGTGCGGCAGACCTCGTAGTAATTGTGGTCCAGCGGGTGAATCAGGCGCAGTTTCTGCGGCTTCTTGCTCACCGTGATGGTGTCGCCGGGGGCGCAAGTAAAGTGGTTTTGGCCGTCACAAGACACCTGCGGGTAAATCTGCAGGTCCTTGGCCACCACAATCTTCAGTTCGCTGTTGCCGTCGACCACGATCGGCCGGCCCGACAGCGTGTGCGGGTACATCGGCACGATGACGATGGCGTCGAGCTTGGGGTGCATGATCGGGCCACCGGCCGACAGCGCGTAGGCGGTGGAGCCGGTGGGGGTGGCGACGATCAGGCCGTCGGCCTTCTGGCTGCAGACGAACTGGCCATCGATGTAGATTTCGAACTCGATCATGCGCGTGGACTTGCCCGGGTGCAGCACCACGTCGTTCAGCGCATCGCCCTGGCCAATGGCTTCGTGGTGGCGGCGCACTTCGGCCTGCAGCAGAAAGCGGTTTTCCACCAGGTAGTGGCCGTCGAGCACTTCGGCAACCTTCTCTTCCAACTCGTCGGGGCGGATATCGGTGAGGAAACCCAGGTTGCCTCGGTTGATGCCCAGCACCGGAATGTTGTGCCGGGCCAGGGCGCGGGCGGCGCCCAGCAAGCTGCCGTCGCCGCCGACCACGATGACCAGGTCGCAGACCTCGCCCAGCAGCTTGCGGGTGGAGGTTTGCAGGCCGTGGCCGGGCAGCACTTCGGCGATGGTGTCCTCGAGGATCACGTGCAGGTGGCGCTCGAGGAGGAATTTTTTCAGTCGGCGAATGGTGTCGAGCACCTGCGAGCTGCCAAGGCGGCCGATGATACCGATATTGCGAAATTGCTCCATGGGGCTCCTGCGAGGCTCTGCGGCGGGTGACGATGCGCCGATTATGGGCGAAACCACGGGTTAGCGGCAAACCGGCTATGCTCGCAGGATGATGCCATTCGCCCAGCTCCACGACCTGCCCCGGCAGCTACGTCGCCCGACCGTGCGCGACTTGGCTTGGGCCCTGCTGTCGCCACCGTTGCTCAGCACCCCACCCTGCCCCCAGCGCCACCCGCTGGCGGGAAGCCTGTGGGCGGACCAGCCACAGCGCCTGGAAGCCTGGCTACGGCTGCTGGATGACGATGACCGCCCGCTGCGCGACTGGCTGGCGCAACTGGGCAGCCGGCGCCTGGGGCATTACTACGAACGCCTGTGGCAATTCGCCCTGGGCCAGGCGCCAGGCATCGAACTGCTGGCGGCCAACCTGGCGATTCGCGACGGCGGGCGTACCCTGGGCGAGCTGGACGTACTGCTGCGCGACCGCGAGGGCGTGCACCACCTGGAACTGGCCATCAAGCTGTACCTGGGCCCAGTGCACGCCGGCCACGACCCGGCCGCTTGGCTGGGGCCAGGCTGCCAGGACCGGCTGGGCGCCAAGTTGGCGCACTTGGCGGGCCACCAATTGCCGATGTCGACAGGGGCGCACAGCCGTGCGGTGCTGGCTCAGCTGGGTATCGAACAGGTGCAGGCGCATGTGTGGCTCGGTGGTTATCTGTTCTATCCGTGCGCTGGGCATGCCGAGCCGCCGCAAGGTGCCAACCCGCAACATTTGCGTGGCCGCTGGGTGCGTCGGCAGGATTGGGTGATGGCTGAGGGCGAACGTTGGCAACCACTGCAGCGGCATGCCTGGCTGGCACCGGCGCGGGTCGAAGCGGATGAGTGTTGGCCGGCGGAACAGTTTGCGGCATGGCTGCATGTGCTGGAACGCCTGGCACCGGCGCAATTGCTGGTCAGGTTGGCGCAGCAGGCTGATGGCCCCTGGCAAGAGGCCGAGCGGGTGTTTTTGGTGGCTGATGATTGGCCGCATTTGCCCAATTCATGATGTCGCCTGTACCGGCCCTTTCGCGGGCAAGCCCGCTCCTACGCCGGTGTAGCAGCAGGCTTGCCCGCGAAAGGCCGGGGTAGACAACACAATTTTCACAGACCCAGCGCAAAAATTCGTTTCCCCGCAGCAACTACAGTACTCCCCGAGCGCCAACAAGAGCGCCATTCCGACCTGATGACGAGGACCGATCATGGTTTCATCCACCCCTACACCCCATTACGCGCGCCTGTCCATCGCCCTGCATTGGCTGATGCTGGTGTTGCTGGCCGCTGTCTACGCCCTTATCGAATTACGTGGCCTGTTCCCCAAGGACAGCGCCGAACGCAACCTGATGAAAGACCTGCACTTCATGCTCGGGCTCAGCGTGTTCGTGCTGGTTTGGCTGCGCCTGGCCGTTCGCCTGAGCCGCCCAACCCCGCCTATCGTGCCCAAGCCACCAGCCTGGCAGACTGGCCTTGCGCACCTGATGCACCTGGCGCTGTATCTGCTGATGATCGGCTTGCCGGTGGCCGGTTGGCTGATCCTCAGCGCCGCCGACAAACCGGTGCCGTTCTTCGGCCTGGAGCTGCCGCACCTGATCGGCCCGAACCCGGACCAGGCCAAGTTCATCAAAGGCTGGCATGAGCGCATCGGCAGTTGGGGCTATTGGCTGATCGGCCTGCACGCCCTGGCCGGGCTGTATCACCACTATGTGCAACGCGACAACACGCTGCTGCGCATGCTGCCCTACAAGTAACCGCGCCGGCCCTGCAAGCCGCCGGTGTGCACCACGATCAGGCGGGTGCCGGGCGCGAACAGCCCGGCCTCGACCTGCTCACGCAAGGCCAGCAAGGCCTTGCCGGTGTACAGCGCTTCGAACGGCACGCCCGTGTGCCGCTCGCACTCGGCGGTGACGGCCAGCAGCTCATCGTCGAACTTGCCGAAACCGCCACGACAAGCATCGTGTAGCTGGTAGCCGTGCTTACCCACCAGTCCCGCCACCGCTTCTGCTACACCATGATCCTTGGGCACGGCCAAGGCGCCGTGTACGACATGCGCCCCCGCCTCGGCCAGCACCAGGCCGGCCAACGTGGTGCCGGTGCCGGCTGCCAGCCACCAGGCGTCATAGTCCGCCCAACCCAGGGCCGCTCTTTGCGCGCGCGCCTGTTCCATGATCAAAGCGCAACCCTGCGCACCGGCCAGCCCGCCACCGCCTTCGGGAATGCACTGCCAGCCCGGGTAGCGCACTTGCCAGGGCTCCCAGAAACCGGGTTGGTTGCGCGCACGGTAGCCGCCGTAGCCCAACCAGTGCAGCTCCATGCCCAGCGCCTGCAGGTCACGCACGGTTGGCGTGTACTGGGCGTGGCCGCGCAGCAGGCCGGCGGTGGCGAAGCCAAAGCGCTTGCCGGCAGCGGCCAGGGCGTGCAGGTGGTTGGAGTGGTTGCCGCCGAGGCTGATCAGGCCAGGGGCGTTGCTGGCCGTGGCGTGCTGCACATGATGGCGCAGCTTGAACCATTTGTTGCCGCTGATCAGCGGGTCGATCAGGTCCAGGCGCAAGATGGCGGCTTCGACCTTGGCGTTTTGCAGCCAAGGTAGATTCAAAGGGTGTAAGGGGGCTTGGGTTAGGTCGAGGTGCATGGCGCGAGTTTACCAGTGAACACCCGGGCACGCGTGTGGCAAAAGGGCCGCAACGCGGCCCGCATCGACAACCTCAAAGCTCAGCGGCCAACCTCGACCCTTGGTTGATCGCCCGCTTGGCGTCCAGCTCCGCCGCCACATCGGCCCCACCAATCAGGTGCACCGACTGCCCCGCCGCCACCAGCCCGTCTTGCAGCTCGCGCAGTGGCTCCTGCCCGGCACAGATCACCACGTTATCCACCGCCAGCAGCTGCGGCTCGCCATCGGCCACGCGAATGTGCAGGCCAGCGTCGTCGATGCCCAGGTACTCGACGCTGTTGAGCATCTGCACCCGCTTGTTCTTCAGCCCGGTGCGATGAATCCAACCGGTGGTCTTGCCCAACCCGTCCCCCACCTTGGATTTCTTGCGCTGCAACAGGTACACCTGCCGCGCCGGCGCATGGGGTTCGGCCTTGATTCCCGCCACACCACCGCGTGCCTCAAGCCGGGTATCGATGCCCCATTCTTTCCAGAACGCCTCACGGTCTTGGCTGGTGGCGACCCCTTCATGCACCAGGTATTCGGACACGTCGAAGCCAATGCCACCCGCGCCTATCACTGCCACCGCCTTGCCCACCGGCTTGCGCTCGAGCAACACATCCAGGTAGCTGAGTACCTTGGCATGCTCCACACCAGGAATGGCCGGGGTACGCGGGGCAATGCCGGTGGCCAGGATGATTTCGTCGTAGCCGCCATCCACCAGTGTCTGCACATCGACACGGGTATTCAGGCGCAGGTTAACGCCAGTGCTTTGCACCTTGTTGCGGAAGTAGCGCAGGGTTTCGAAGAACTCTTCCTTGCCCGGCACGCGTTTGGCCACGTTGAACTGCCCGCCGATCTCGCCGGCGCCGTCGAACAGGGTCACCGTGTGCCCACGCTCGGCTGCAACGGTGGCAGCAGCCAGGCCGGCCGGGCCGGCGCCGACCACGGCAATGCGCTTGACCACGCGCACGGGCAGGTAGTTGAGCTCGGTTTCATGGCAGGCGCGCGGGTTGACCAGGCAGCTGGTCAGTTTGCCGCCAAAGGTGTGGTCCAGGCAGGCCTGGTTGCAGCCGATGCAGGTGTTGATCTCGTCGCTACGGCCGGCGGCCGCCTTGTTGACGAAATCCGCGTCGGCCAGGAACGGCCGGGCCATCGAGACCATGTCGGCATCGCCTTCAGCGAGCACCGCCTCGGCCACTTCCGGGGTGTTGATGCGGTTGGTGGTGATCAGCGGAATGTTCACCACACCACGCAGCTTGGCAGTGACCTTGCTGAACGCAGCACGCGGCACTTTGGTGGCAATGGTCGGGATACGCGCCTCGTGCCAGCCGATACCGGTATTGATCAGGGTCGCACCGGCCTGCTCGATGGCCTTGGCCAGCCGCTCGATTTCGTCCCAGGTGCTGCCCCCTTCGACCAAGTCGAGCATCGACAGGCGGAAGATGATGATGAAGTTGGGCCCTACCGCACCGCGTACCCGGCTGACGATTTCCACCGCCAGGCGCATACGGTTTTCATAGCTGCCGCCCCAGCGATCGGTGCGGTGGTTGGTATGGGCAGCGAGGAACTGGTTAATGAAGTAGCCTTCCGACCCCATGATCTCGACGCCGTCGTACCCGGCGCGCTGGGCCAGCACCGCGCAATTGACGAAGTCGGCGATTTGCTTCTCGATGCCCGCTTCATCCAGCTCCTTGGGCTTGAACGGGTTGATCGGCGCCTGGATCGCGCTGGGTGCCACTTGCCGGGGGCTGTAGGCGTAGCGCCCGGCGTGCAGGATCTGCAGGCAGATCTTGCCCCCGGCAGCATGCACCGCCTCGGTGACGATGCGATGCTTGTCGGCCTCTTCCGCGGTGCTGAGCTTGGCCGCACCGGAATACACCCCACCTTCATCGTTGGGCGCGATACCGCCGGTGACCATCAGGCCGACGCCACCCCGAGCGCGCTCGGCAAAGTAGGCAGCCATGCGCTCGAAGCCACCGGGACGCTCTTCGAGGCCAGTGTGCATCGAGCCCATCAGGGTGCGGTTGCGCAAGGTGGTGAAGCCCAGGTCCAGCGGGGCGAGCAGGTGCGGGTAGCGGTCGGCGGCCATGGAAAGGTCCCCAGGTGGCGTGATCACGGGATGCAGGTGCCTCACCGGCCGGCGGGCCCCGTCGTTTGTCTGCCTGCGACATTAAACAGCCGTTTGAAGGGGCTCAATGATCGAAACTAACAAGTTATTGATCATGGCGCACAGCGGGACTACCCGAAGACTCGCGAATCCTTGGCCCCGCAGGTTCCAGCCGGACATGTTCTCCTAGGCGTGTGCGAGAAGATGCCGGTAACCGGCAGCGCTAGTGAAATCGGCAAGATGCCAGAGATTCCCGTTCGCACCCCATGTGCCATCGGCGATGTCCACCAGCTGTATCGAAGTCATCAGCATCCGCCCGTCATCCTTGCCAACGCATTGTTCGATGGCCTGGTGCAGGGCCAGCACGTAGTCCTTGCGCATCTGTTCATCGAGGACACCGGCAGGCACCTTCACCATGACGATGCAGGGAATGGCGTGGGCGTGCATGTTCACCCCGCCACATAGCCAATCACCGTCCCGCACCTCCTCAATGAGCACCCAGCACAGGCAGCGCTGCGGTAGAGCGTTACCTATGTGCTCATGCGCGATTGCAGCCTCGCTGACGCGCTTCAACAGATGCTCGCGTTGCGCCTCGTTGAAAGCTCCGGTAGGTGCCTTGATCAGGATATTGGGCATTGCTGATACCTTTGTGATGAGTTGAAGCGCCATTAGGCCTGGCGCTCCTCTCACGCAAAAGTGTCGGATCCGTCCTCTTTCGAGCATAATCCGACAATGCACGATTTCACCATTCTGGTCGTACCGGGGGCATTCGCCGCAAGCGTAGCCTCCACTCTGGACATCCTCGCCAGCGCAGCAACCGTTAGCGAGCGACTCGGCCTGGCCGCACCACGCTGGCGAGTTTGCGGCCCCCAACCGGGACCGGTAGCGCTGGGCCATGGCCTGCAACTGCATGTGCAACCGATCGAGCAAAGCGCCGAGGACCCGTCCTGCTGGGTCATACCGGGCATCGGCGTCAGTGACATCAACCTGCTCGAAAGTCGCCTCGCGGAGCCATGGACAGTGCCCTTTCTCTCTGCACTGAGCGATCACATCGCCAACGGCAAGGAAATTGCCGCGTCATGCTCGGCCGTCTTTCTGCTGCATGCGGCCGGGCTGTTGGACGGCAGGAGGGTGACAACCTCCTGGTGGCTGGCGCCGCATCTGCAGATGCTCGCACCCGGCTGCCGCGTCGACCCGGACTTCATGGTGCTGGCCGATCATCCACTGACCACGGCAGGTGCTGCCTTCGCTCAAACCGACCTCATGCTGCACCTGCTACGCCGGCGCCTTTCGCCTGAAATCGCCCACGCGGTGGGTAAGGCGCTGCTGCTCGACCGCAGGCAACTGCAGTCGCCTTTCGTCATCCCTGCCGTACTGGTGCAAGGTAATGCGCTGATCTCGCGCCTGATCGCAGAGATCGAGAAGTCGCTGCCTGAACTTACGAGCGTCAAGACACTGGCCACAAGCGTCGGCATGTCCGAGCGGACCCTGTCGCGCCATGTTCACAAGGCAACGGGCCACTCCACCCGGCAGCTCATTCAGCGGGTGCAGTTGCACAAGGCCCGAGCACTGCTCGAGTCTGGTGAACATTCCGTCGAGGCGGTCTCGGCGCTGGTCGGCTACCAGGACCCAACGGCTCTCCGACGCTTGATGCGCCGCCTGCTGAACGCGACCCCGCGACAGTTGCGCCAGCGCTGACCGGGAACGGCAGCGGACACTGCAGACCCAGATAGTGCTTTGGTATGATCAAAAACGCGATTTTGCAAAAACAGTGCAACAAGGATTCCCAAGCTGATGAACACGGCCGCACTATGCCCCTGACTGCCTTCATGGCAACTTCATTTTTCTTCGAAAGCTGAAGGCTTCATGCGAAAACTCCTGGCAAGCGCCCTGGCGCTGGTGATGATCTCGGCCCTCTGCGGCTACGGCTTCTGGACCCTGCAGCGCCCGGAAGGCCACTACCTGTCCGACCTGCGCATCGAACTGGCGCTGAACCATGGCGTGCCAGGCGAGCACGGCAACCTGCTGGGCGTCGAACCCCTGCTCTACCCGGGCGATTACCAGAACCTGCAACGCCTGCACCGCAAGCTCGCGGCCTATCTGGAACAGGCCCGCGCCCGGGGGTTGGTGAGCCCGCGTACGGTGGTGGTGATGCCGGAGCACATTGGTACCTGGCTCTGGGCGCGCGGCGAAAAGAACGAGCTGTACCAAGTCACGCAAAGCCGCGAGGCCTTGCAATGGCTGGAGCTGAGCAACCCACTGCGCTATGGCCTGGCCATGCTCGGTGCCCATGGCGATGACTGGCGCGCTGACGCGCACCTGCGCATGAAGGCCGAGCAGATGGCCGCAGACTACCAGCAGCTGTTCGGTGGCCTGGCCAAGGAATTCAATGTCACGCTGGTAGCCGGCTCCATTGTGCTGCCTGCGCCCTACGTGAAACAGGGCGTGCTGCATGCCGGCAGCGGCCCGCTGTTCAACAGCAGTGTGGTATTCGCCGGTGACGGCTCGCTGCTAGGCCAGCCACAGCGCCAGCAGTTCCCCGACAGCGAAATGCGCCGCTACGTCCACGACGGCCGACAGCACCCGTTGCAAGTGGTGCAAACCCCCGCCGGGCGCCTGGGCGTTCTGGTGGGCAGTGACAGCTGGTACCCGGAAAACCACCAGCAACTGGCACAACAAGCGGTACAACTGATCGCCAACCCGGTGTTCCTCAGTGGCAAGGGCAGTTGGCAAGCGCCATGGCGCGGTAATCGCCATCAGGATGCCAGCGCCGGGCTGGCCTTGCAGCGCGGCGAAGTCAGCGAACAGACCGCTTGGCAACGCCTGACCGAAGCGACCGGGGCCAGTGTCAGCAGCATGAGCGTGTTCATGCGCGGGCAGTTCTGGGAACAGGGCAGCGATGGCCAGGGCTTTGCCCGCCAGGCGGGTGAACTGCTGGCGGGTACCCCGAGCCCTGGCGCTCGCTTGCTGAACCTGTGGCTGTAAGCCCATGGCCCGCCCCCGCGTGCGCCTGGGCGACCTGTCGGTTGGCTTTGTCCAGCCGCTGACCGAGGCCCTGCGCGAACTGGGCCACGACCCCGAGCCGCTGCTGCGCCGCTATGGCCTGGATGCTGCGCGCCTGGGCGAAGCTGGCGCGCGCTTGTCGATCCCCCGCTACATGCACCTGGGCCACGCCGCCATCGAGCTGTGCGGCGAGGCTGCACTGGGCCTGCACATGGGGCGCCTGAGCCGCCTGGCGCATGCCGGCCTGGCCGGGGTCACCGCCGCCCAGGCGCCGACACTGGGCGAGGCAGCGCGCACCCTATTGCGCTTCGAGCCGCTGTACGCCACCAACTACCGCGGCCATTCCAGCTTTCAGGAAGATGCCCAGGGCGCCTGGCTACGCTTCTACTCCATCAGCCCGTACAACGCCTATAACCGTTTCGTGGTCGATTCGCTGCTCGCCGGCTGGCTGGCACAGCTTGCCGACCTGGCCGGCACAGCGGTGCAGGCCGAACACCTGGACATAGAATTTGCCGCGCCCGCCTACGCCGCGCGCTACCAGCCGCTGTGCAGCGCGCCCGTACAGTTCGCGGCCGACGGCAACCAGCTGCGCCTGAGCCGTGCCACGCTGCAGCTGGCCAACCCCAGGCATTGCCCCAGCACCTGGCAGCACCTGCTGCAGCTGTGCGAGGCGGAAATGCTGCAGCGCACGCGGGTACGCAGCCTGGGTGAGCGCATCACCCACCTGCTGGGCCCCTTGCTCAATGGTGGCCGTGAACCGGACCTGGAAGAAGTGGCGCAGCAGCTGCAACTGCCGACCTGGACCTTGCGCCGCAAACTGGCCGAGGAAGGCACGCGTTTTCGCGACCTGCTCAGCGAAACACGGCGCGACCTGGCCGAGACCTACATTCGTGATACGGCGTTGGCCTTTGGCGAGATTGCCTATCTGTTGGGGTTTGCATCGGCCGAGGCCTTCCAGCGCGCGTTCAAGCGCTGGACGGGCCTTACACCGGGGGAGTACCGCCGCAGCCAGCGGCGGGTGGGCTAGAGCTCAGTGGCGTCGTCGGCCGGTTCCGGGGTGTCCAGTTCGTACGCCTGGAATTCGAGAAGTTCTTCCTGGTATTCATCCATAGCCCTGCGTCCTATTTACTCATGATGTCTTCGTAGGTGTTCCCTTCAACCTAAGCAGGTGGCATGAAGGAATGATGACAAGCTTATGAGTGGTAAACGTAGCAGGTGTTCAGCACATTATGTCCGGGCTTCTGTAACAGGGAATGTTTGCAGCCTGTGCCCGCGAAGAGGCCGGTACAGGCAACCCATCAAAGGGCGGGGGATGCGGTCTCGGCAGGCTGGGCCTCTTGCTGCACCTGAATCGGCGCTGCCTCCACTGGCGGCGCAACCGGCTGCGAGCCCTGACTGTCATCCACCACCGGCGCGGCTACTGCCTCGCTGGCCGGGGCAACGGCAGACGGGGCTGGCGCCGCTTCAACCAAAGATGCAGGCGCCGGGGCTGGTGCCACCGGTGCCGCCGCGGCCTGCTCTGGCAAGCCCAGGTCAACGGCCGGCTTTTCCACCTTGGGCGCTGGCGCCTCGGCCTCGGCCTTGCTTACCTTCTTCGGCTTGGGCTTAGGCAGGTAGCTTTCTACCAAAGCGAAATAACGGTCGTAGAACTGCGTTGCGGTCACTGTTTCGCTGGCCACCTTGACCATCGAGTCGTCACTGGAGCCAATCGGCATCGACACCGACCCCAGTACACCTACGCCAAGGCTGGCGGAAGTGTTGGACTTTTTCAGGGCGTAGCGGTCTTGCAGGGCGTTGGCAAACATGGTCGAACGCTGCTCGTCACTCACATCTGGCGCGCAGGTGACGTTGAAGCTGATCTGCATGTGGTTTTCGCTGTTCTGCTGAAAGCTCTTGTTGCCCATCACCTGGTTGGCGCCACTGCTGGTGATGATGTAGCCCTGGCTGAGCAAGGCACGCCGGGCAGCCTCACAGGAGCCAGCATCGCTGACGGGGAAGCTGCGCGAGAAGGTGCCCGAGTCGTCGAAGTTTTCGTGCTCGTAGACAGCGGCTTTTTTTGAGGAACAACCGCTCACGCCCGCCAGCACCAGGGCCAGCCCGAGCGCACCAAAGACGGATGATCTGGTCATTGCGAATTCCGGGGATGTCAATAAGGTGCCTATTGTGCAACACCGCGGGCAGACACTGAAACCGCTGGTCGGTGAAGAGTCTGTCAGGTTCGTGTAAATCTGGGACCAAGACAGGGAATTGCCAGGCGTAGAAACGAAAAAAGCGACCCAAAGGTCGCTTTTTCGTGCTTCGAGGCGTTCAAGGGGCCTCGAGGCGAAGATGGCGCAGCGGACGGGACTCGAACCCGCGACCCCCGGCGTGACAGGCCGGTATTCTAACCGACTGAACTACCGCTGCGTATCATTCAGGCTTTCGCCCGATTGAAACCTGGGTCTACCCTTCCGGCCAGATGGCCTCAGGGCAGGCACAAAAAAAGCGATAACGTGATCGCTTCTCTTGTGTTTGCTTCAAGGTGTTCAAAGGGCCTTGAAGCGAAGATGGCGCAGCGGACGGGACTCGAACCCGCGACCCCCGGCGTGACAGGCCGGTATTCTAACCGACTGAACTACCGCTGCGTATCGTTCAGGCTTGCGCCTGAGTGAAACTGGGATCAGCCCGAGGCATGTTGCCTCGTGGCTTCAGACCGATGCCAAGCACCCATCTGTTACTAAAAAATGGCGCAGCGGACGGGACTCGAACCCGCGACCCCCGGCGTGACAGGCCGGTATTCTAACCGACTGAACTACCGCTGCGCAGTGCGTTCCTCTCTGGCTATCGGCTTCTTGCGAAACCTGATGCACCAGGAACATCTCAGGAAGTGGTGGGTGATGACGGGATCGAACCGCCGACCCTCTGCTTGTAAGGCAGATGCTCTCCCGGCTGAGCTAATCACCCTCGCGATGTTGCTTGTTGCGTTTGCTTCGCTGAGGCCGCGAAATTTACGCAGGTGGTGAAGCTAAGTCAATAGCCCCATTGAATTTTTTTCAAAAAAGACAAAAGCGGTTCGCTTGCCTGTACCGGCCTCTTCGCGGGTAAACCCGCTCCTACAGCTCCTGTACCCGCGAAGAGGCCGGTACAGGATGAGCAGACTGCTCAGGTGTAGATCATCTTGCGGCTCATACCGCCATCGACCACGAACTCCTGACCGGTAACGAACGCCGCCTGGCGTGACAGCAACCATGCCACCATGGCCGCCACGTCTTCCACGGTCCCTACCCGGCCCGCTGGGTGCTGGGCATGGTCGGCTTCGGTCAATGGCTCGGCACGGCGCTGTGAGGGGTCACGGGCATCGATCCAGCCTGGGCTCACCGCATTGACGCGGATCTCCGGGCCCAGGCTCATGGCCAAGGCATGGGTCAAGGCCACCAGGCCACCCTTGCTCGCCGCATAGGCCTCGGTGTCAGGCTCGGACTGCCGCGCCCGGGTGGAGGTAAGGTTGACGATCGCCCCATTGTGCGCCCGCAGGTACGGCGCACAATGCTTGGCCAACAGCATCGGGCCATTGAGGTTTACCGCCAGCACGCGGTTCCACTGCGCCAGGCTCAGGCTTTCCAAGGTCTGGTTGTGTGGATTGGCAATGGCCGCATTGCACACCAGCGCGTCCAGGCGGCCAAACTGCCCCAGCACCTCGGACACCCCAGCACTGACCTGGGCCTCGTCGGCCACGTCCATGGTGATGAACCAGGCATTGTCACCCAGGGCCTTGGCTGCCTTGCCGCCGCGTTGGCGGTCGAGGTCGCTGAGCACCACCTGCCAACCTTCACAGATCAGCCAGGCGGCAATGCCCAGGCCGATGCCGCGCGCGGCACCGGTAACCAGGGCTACCCGGCCGTTGTGGCCGGGCGTGCTACCGCCAATTTCGATCACAGTGCCGCCAGCCCGCGTGCCAGGTCGGCCTGCAGGTCAGCCACGTCTTCCAGGCCCACGGCAACACGGATCAGGCTGTCGCGGATACCGGCAGCTTCACGCTCCTGCGGCGCCAAGCGACCGTGGGAGGTGGTGGCTGGGTGGGCGATGGTGGTCTTGCTGTCACCCAGGTTGGTGGTGATGGAAATCACCCGGGTAGCGTCGATAAAGCGCCACGCGCCCTCCTTGCCACCCTTGACCTCGAAGCTGACCACCGCACCAAAGCCACTCATCTGGCGCTTGGCCAGTTCGTGCTGCGGGTGGCTCGGCAGGCCGGCGTAATGCACCTTCTCCACGCCCTCCTGCTGCTCCAGCCATTCGGCCAGTGCCTGGGCGCTTTCGCAGTGCGCACGCATGCGCAGGCGCAGGGTTTCCAGCCCCTTGGTGAAAATCCAGGCGTTGAACGGGCTGAGGGTTGGGCCTGCGGTACGCAGGAAGCCCACCACTTCTTTCATCTGCTCGGCACGGCCGGCAACCACGCCACCCATGCAGCGGCCCTGGCCGTCGATGAACTTGGTGGCCGAGTGGAACACGATGTCGGCACCCAACTTCAGCGGCTGCTGCAGCGCCGGGGTGCTGAAGCAGTTGTCCACCACCAGCATAGCGCCATGGGCATGGGCGATTTCGCTGAGCGCGGTGATATCGACCAGCTCGGCCAGCGGGTTGGACGGCGACTCGACGATCAGCAGCTTGGTATTGGCCTTGATGGCTTTTTCCCAGCCGCTGAGGTCGACCAGTGGCACGTAGTCCACCTGCAGGCCAAAGCGCTTGAAGTACTTCTCGAACAGGCTGATGGTCGAGCCGAACACACTCTGCGAAACCAGCACGTGGTCACCGGCGCTGCACAGCGACATCACCACGGCCAGGATCGCCGCCATGCCGGTGGAGGTGCCCACGGCCTGCTCGGCGCCTTCCATGGCCGCCAGGCGCTCCTCGAAGGCACGCACCGACGGGTTGGTGTAGCGCGAATAGACATTACCCGGCGTTTCGCCGGCAAAGCGCGCAGCGGCATCGGCCGCCGTGCGGAACACATAACTGGAGGTCAGGAACAGCGCTTCGCTGTGCTCGCCCTCCGGCGTACGGTTTTGACCGGCGCGCACCGCCAGGGTGTCGAAACCGACACCCTCGAGGTCACTGTCCAGTCGCCCGGCATCCCATTGATCCGTCATGCCGTCGCTCCCCAAATCAGTTGTTGTAGAGGTCGATGATCGCGCTGACTGCCTGGTTCTTGACCTTGGCCAGGTCATTACGCGCCTGCTCGATACGCTCGAGGTAGGCGTCGTCGATATCGCCAGTGACATACTCACCATTGAATACCGCGCAATCGAAGTGATCGATCTTGACCTTGCCGCCACCGACCGAGTCGATCAGGTCCGGCAGGTCCTGGTAGACCAGCCAGTCGGCGCCGATCAACTCGGCCACCTGTTCGGTGGTACGGTTGTGGGCGATCAGTTCGTGAACACTCGGCATGTCGATGCCGTAGACGTTGGGGTAGCGTACTGCTGGGGCTGCGGAGCAGAAATAGACATTTTTGGCGCCGGCTTCACGGGCCATCTGAATGATCTGCTTGCAGGTGGTGCCGCGCACGATCGAGTCGTCCACCAGCATCACGTTCTTGCCGCGGAATTCCAGCTCGATGGCGTTGAGCTTCTGGCGGACCGACTTTTTGCGCGCGGCCTGGCCAGGCATGATGAAGGTACGGCCGATGTAACGGTTCTTGACGAAGCCTTCGCGGAACTTCACGCCCAGGCGGTTGGCCAGCTCCAGCGCAGCCGTGCGGCTGGTGTCCGGGATCGGGATGACCACGTCGATATCGTGCTCAGGCCGCTCGCGGGTAATCTTGTCAGCCAGTTTTTCGCCCATGCGCAGACGGGCCTTGTACACCGACACGCCGTCCATGATGGAGTCCGGGCGGGCCAGGTAGACGTGCTCGAAGATGCACGGCTGCAATTGCGGGTTGGTCGCGCACTGCTTGGTGAACAGCTGGCCTTCTTCGGTGATGTACACCGCTTCGCCCGGCGCCAGGTCGCGGATCAGGGTGAAACCGAGCACGTCCAGGGCCACGCTTTCCGAGGCGATCATGTACTCCACGCCTTCGTCGGTGTGACGCTGGCCGAATACTACTGGGCGGATGCCGTTGGGGTCGCGGAAGCCGACGATGCCGTAGCCGGTGATCATCGCCACCACGGCGTAACCGCCAACGCAGCGGCTGTGCACGTGGGAAACAGCGGCAAACACGTCCTCTTCGGTCGGCTGCAGCTTGCCGCGCACCGCCAGCTCGTGGGCGAACACGTTCAACAGCACTTCCGAGTCGGAGTTGGTGTTGACGTGGCGCAGATCGGACTCGTAGATCTCCTTGGCCAGCTGTTCGACGTTGGTCAGGTTGCCGTTGTGTGCCAGGGTGATGCCGTACGGGGAGTTGACATAGAACGGCTGGGCTTCGGCCGAGGTCGAGCTGCCCGCAGTTGGGTAGCGCACGTGGCCAATGCCGATGCTGCCGACCAGGCGCTGCATATGGCGCTGCTGGAAGACATCGCGCACCAGGCCATTATCCTTGCGCAGGAACAACCGGCCGTCATGGCTGGTCACGATACCGGCAGCGTCCTGGCCGCGGTGCTGGAGGACCGTAAGCGCGTCATACAGCGCCTGATTGACGTTCGACTTACCGACGATACCGACGATGCCACACATGCGACGCAACCCCTACATTGACGAAACTTGAGTGAATAGCGCTCAGGGCTTTGCCGGCCCGAGCAACTGTTCCTTGAACGGAAGATCAGCCGGAGTGCCGATCAGCCCACTCGGTGTCCACTGGCCTGTAAAACCCAGGATCAGGTTTTTCGACCAATCGGCGACCAAGAGAAATTGTGGTATCAGGCGTGATTCCTGCCACCAGGTGTCTTGTTGAACCGGCCCCAGGCTAATCAGCCCGATGGCCACCACCACCAGCAAGGCCCCGCGCGCGGCGCCGAAGGCCATGCCCAGGAAACGATCGGTGCCGGACAGCCCGGTCACACGGATCAGCTCACCGATGAGGAAGTTGATCATGGCCCCCACCAGCAAGGTGGCGACGAAAAGAATGGCGCAGCCAGCGATGACGCGCATCGACGGTGTTTGAATGTAGCTTTCAAGATACACCGAGAGCGAACCGCCGAACATCCAGGCAACCGCACCGGCAATGATCCAGATGAGCAAGGACAAGGCTTCCTTGACGAAGCCGCGCTTGAGACTGATCAGTGTGGAGACGGCGATGATCGCGATGATCGCCCAATCAACCAGGGTAAATGCCACGGTGCTGCCTGCAGACGTTTGAGGCGGCGCATTTTACCAGAGCGGCAGGGGCTTGGGTAAGCGGAATGTCAGGTTGATTGGGGTTGACTTAATCGCCGGCAAACCAGCCCCCACAGGGATTGCCCATGGCTTGAGGCAGGCGCGGTCGGGGTGGGGGCTGGCTTGCCGACGATGGGCGGCAAAGCCGCCCCAGCGATATCAGCTGCGCTCGGGCTGGAAGCGCACCACAAAGCCCTTGAGGCTGTTCTGGCGGTTGATCGCGTCACGCACGCGCTCAGCCTCCGCACGCTCGATCAGCGGCCCCACATACACCCGGTTCATGCCACCTGCCGAGCGGATATAGGCGTTATAACCTTGGCTACGCAAGGTTTGCTGGAGCTTTTCGGCACCGGCGCGGTTGGACAGACTGGCCAACTGAATCGACCAGCTGACCGGCAGGCCATTGACGTCGATTTTCGAGGGCGCGGCTGGCGCTGGCGCTGCAGCAGGCTTGGCCTCGACTTTGGCCGCTGGCGCGGGCGCCTGCGGCTTGGCCGGCTGGACCTGCACCTGGGTTTGCGGCGACGGCGTGATTGGCTGGCTGGGCGTGCTGGCCGGCGCAGTTGACTCGTTGACCACCACCGGCGCCTGCTGGGGCTGCTCCGGGATGACCTGCGGCTCCGGCACCACAACCGGCTCCACCTTCACTTCCGGTAGGCTAGGCATTGCCGGTGCCTGGGGGGCTTCGACGCGCACTTGGCGCATCTCGTCCTCGCGGGTGAACAGCATCGGCAAGAAAATCACCGCCAGCGCCACCAGCACCAGCGCACCCACCATGCGCTGTTTCATCCCTTTATCCAGCACTGCCATCTACTCCACCCTCCTGGGCGTGCCGCGCCAGCCATTCCAGCGCCTGGGCGACACAGAAAAACGAACCGAACAGCAAGATCTGGTCATCCGCCGTCGCCTGCGCACATTGCCCTTCAAGGGCGGCGTCGACGCTGGCATAAGACTTCACTGTGGCACCGAGGTTCGTCAAGGCCGTGGCCAGCTCCGCAGCCGGACGGCTGCGCGGGGTGTCCAGCGGCGCCACGGCCCAGTCGTCGACCAGCCCCAGCAACGGCGCGACAACACCGCTCAGGTCCTTGTCGGCGAGCAGGCCGAACACGGCCAGACGACGCCCCTTGAGCGGCCCAGCAGCCAGGCGCCGAGCCAGGTACGCTGCGGCGTGCGGGTTGTGCCCGACATCCAGCAGCAGCTGCACCGGCATGCCCTGCCAGTGCAACAGCCGCCGGTCGAGGCGCCCGGTGATGCGGGTGTCCAGCAACGCCTGGCGAATTTGCCCAGCGTCCCAGGGCAAGCCCATCAGCAGGTAGGCCTGCAGGGCCAGCGTGGCGTTCTCCATGGGCAGGTCGAGCAACGGCAGGTCGCGCAACTCTACCTGCCCACCATCCGCCGCCGTACCGCGCCAGTTCCAGTGGCCATCGGCACTGGCCAGGTCGAAATCACGCCCGCGCAGGAACAACGGCGCAGCCAGTTCGGCAGCCTTGTCCAGCAACGGCTGGGGTGGGTCCAGGTCGCCGCACAGGGCCGGTTTGCCCGCACGGAAAATGCCAGCCTTCTCGAACGCCACCAACTCGCGGGTATCACCCAGGTAATCGACATGGTCGACGCCAATGCTGGTCACCAGGGCCAAGTCGGCATCCACCACGTTTACGGTGTCCAAGCGGCCACCAAGGCCCACTTCGAGCACCACGGCATCCAGCTGCGACTGGTAGAACAACCAGAATGCGGCCAAGGTGCCCATCTCGAAATAGGTCAGGGAAATATCGCCCCGCGCCGCCTCGACGGCAGCGAAGGCTTCGCACAGGCGCTTATCGCTGGCCTCTTGGCCATCGATCAGCACTCGCTCGTTGTAACGCAACAGGTGCGGCGAGCTGTACACGCCGACCTTCAGCCCCTGGGCACGCAGCAGCGAGGCCACGAAGGCGCAGGTCGAGCCCTTGCCGTTGGTGCCGGTGACCGTCACCACGCGTGGCGCCAGCTTGCCCAGCGCCAGCCGGGCCAGCACCTGCTGCGACCGCCCCAGGCCCATGTCGATGGCCGAGGGGTGCAACTGCTCGAGGTAGGCGAGCCATTCGCCCAGGGTTCGTTGTTTCATCACGCGACAGCTGCCGCCTCAAGCGCTTGTTCCGGGGTTTCCTGACCGGTCATCTGCGCCAGCAGGCGGGCCAGACGCGGGCGCAGTTCGCCACGGGAAATGATCAGGTCGATGGCGCCGTGCTCCAGCAGGAACTCGCTGCGCTGGAAGCCTTCTGGCAGCTTTTCGCGCACGGTCTGCTCGATCACGCGCGGGCCGGCGAAGCCGATCAGCGCCTTCGGCTCGCCGACGATCACGTCACCGAGCATGGCCAAACTGGCGGAAACACCACCGTACACCGGGTCGGTCAGCACCGAGATGAACGGGATGCCTTCTTCGCGCAGGCGCGCCAGCACCGCCGAAGTCTTGGCCATCTGCATCAGCGAGATCAGCGCTTCCTGCATGCGCGCACCGCCCGAAGCGGAGAAGCAGACCATCGGGCAGCGGTGCTCCAGGGCGTAGTTGGCGGCACGCACGAAACGTTCGCCGACGATGGCACCCATGGAGCCGCCCATGAACGAGAACTCGAAGGCGCTGACCACGATCGGCATGCCCATCAGGGTGCCGCTCATGGAGATGAGTGCGTCTTTTTCGCCGGTCTGCTTCTGGGCACCGGTCAAACGGTCCTTGTACTTCTTGCCATCACGGAACTTCAGGCGGTCGACCGGCTCCAGCTCGGCGCCAAGCTCGGCACGGCCTTCGGCGTCGAGGAAGATGTCGATACGTGCACGTGCGCCGATACGCATGTGGTGGTTGCACTTGGGGCAGACATCCAGGGTCTTTTCCAGCTCCGGACGATACAGCACGGCCTCGCAGGCGGGGCACTTGTGCCACAGGCCTTCAGGCACCGAGCTCTTCTTCACCTCGGAACGCATGATCGAAGGGATCAGTTTGTCGACTAACCAGTTGCTCATGCTTTCTTTCTCCAGTATCGGCAGGCGGGGGCCGGTGTCGCCAGCCCTGCCCTGCCCTTGAGCTCACAATCTTTTATGAAACGATGATGGACCGGCCGCTGGACCTGCCAGCGCGCCACTCCACCGTTAATGTGTTGTTCTGCCGCCCCTGCATAGACGCATGCACAGGCGGCTGCCCCGGAGGGCTGCGATAGCTATGGACGATGGCGCGCAGCCAGCCGTCACATCTGCCATTACGCCTGCTTTACCGCACGCATGAACGCCTCGATCTTCGCGGCATCCTTGATGCCCTTGGCCTGCTCCACGCCGCCACTGACATCCACCGCATAAGGCTGTACCTGGGCAATGGCCTGGCCGACATTGTCGGCCGACAGCCCGCCCGCCAGGATAATGGGCTTGCTCAGGCGCGCCGGCACCAATGACCAATCGAACGCTTCACCGGTGCCCCCGGGCACACCGGCTACGTAAGTATCCAGCAGAATGCCCCGGGCACCGGCGTACAGCTGGCAGGCTGCCTCAAGGTCGTCGCCCGGGCGCACGCGCAGGGCTTTGATCCAGGGGCGGTGGTAGCCTTCGCAGTCCTGAGGGGTTTCGTCGCCGTGGAACTGTAGCAGGTCCAGCGGAACCACTTCGAGGATCTCTTCAAGCTCGCAACGCGAGGCGTTGACGAACAGCCCGACCGTGGTCACGAATGGCGGCAGCTCGGCGATGATCGCCCGTGCCTGGCGCACATTCACGGCACGCGGGCTTTTGGCATAGAAGACCAAGCCGATGGCATCGGCCCCCGCTGCGGCAGCGGCCAATGCGTCTTCGATGCGGGTAATCCCGCAGATCTTGCTGCGAACATTGCTCATGGACAGCGAACCCTGCTTGTTACGGTGAAAGGCCGGATGTTAGCAAATGACTTTTCGTCCGTCAGTCTGCCAATGCCTCGTAGCCCGTCAAAAAGTGTGGGCCGATGTAACGCTTGGGCAGTACATACTCCTCGGGGTACTCCACCTGCACCAGGTAAAGCCCATACGGGTGCGCCGTGACCCCGCCTTCGCGGCGATTACGCCCTTCCAGCACCTCACGCGCCCAGCTGACCGGGCGCTCGCCAGCGCCGATGGCCATCAATACACCGGCAATGTTACGCACCATGTGGTGCAGGAAGGCGGTGGCGCGAACATCCAGCACGATCATCTGGCCGTGGCGAGTGACGCGCAGGTGATAGATGTGTTTGATCGGCGACTTGGCCTGGCACTGGCTGGCACGGAAGGCGCTGAAGTCGTGGGTACCGAGCAAATACTGCGCGGCTTCGGCCATGCGCTCGACATCCAGCGGGCGGTGGTTCCAGGTGACTTCCTCAGCCAGGTGCGCCGGGCGGATCGGGTCGTTGTAGATGACGTAGCGGTAACGCCGGGCACAGGCCTTGAAGCGAGCATGGAAGTCGGCCGGCATTGGCCGCGACCAGACCACGCTGATGTCATGGGGCAGGTTGAAGTTAGTGCCCATGGTCCAGGCGCGCTCGTCACGCACGGCGCTGGTGTCGAAGTGCACGATCTGCCCGCAGCCGTGTACACCGGCATCGGTGCGCCCGGCGCAAATTACCGAAATCGGCTCGTTGGCCACCGTGGACAGCGCTTGCTCCAGCGCCTGCTGAACACTGGGCACGCCACTGGCCTGGCGTTGCCAGCCACGGTAACGCGCGCCTTTGTATTCCACGCCCAGGGCGATGCGGGAGTAGCCTTCGGCCGCGGATTCAGCGGCGGCGGTGTCGATGATGTCCAAGAGCATGAAACCTGTGGGGTGTACGAAATGGCGGGGATTATAACGACAACGGCAGCCGTGTAGGGCTGCCGCTGAATGTGCACTGCTTTTCGGGGCCTCTTCGCGGATCAAACCAAGCGGGAAAGCATGTCTTCGGCTTCCTGGCGTTGGTTGTTATCGCCATCCTTGACCACTTCGTCGAGGATGTCCCGCGCACCCTGGTTGTCGCCCATGTCGATATAGGCGCGTGCCAGGTCAAGCTTGGTGGCCACTTCGTCGCTGCCAGAGAAGAAGTCGAAGTCCAGGTCGTCCAACGGCTCGGGCTCTGGCTGGGCAACCGCGTCTTCCGTGGTGAAGTGCGGCTCCAGCGACGGCGACTCGAGGTTTTGCGACAACTTGTCCAGCTCGGCGTTGACGTCGTTCAGCTCCGAAGCAAAGCTCTTGGCGGCCGGCGAATCGTCTTCCAGCGACAGCGACAGGTCGAAGTCGGACGGCAGGTCGAACTCGGACAGCGGGTCGAATGCGGGCTCGCTGTCGAAGGCCGCCAGCTCGGCGGCGACATCTACCGGGGCCTCTGCGACCGCGTCCGGAGCGGCCGGGGTAACCGGCTCGCTGACATCGAGGTCGAAATCGGACAAGTCCACGGCTGGCTGTGGCTCGGCCTGGGCCAACATAGCTTCGAAATCGGCGTCGGCTTGCAGCTCGGCGTCCAGGGCAAATGGCGCTTCCTCTGGCTGAACCTCTTCCAAGGCGGGCTCATCCAGTACCGGTTGTTGCAGTACCGGCTCGTCCAGCACAGGTTCTTGCGCCAGCGGCTCGTCAAGCGACGGCGCTGCCAGCGGGTCTTCTTCGGGCAGGTCTTCACCCAGGGCCAAGTCGAAGGCACTGTCCAAATCCGGTGCGTCGAGGGTCGGCACATCAGCGAAAGCATCGACCTCGGTTTCAGGCTCGACCGCTGCCTCAGGCTCCGCCGACGCGACCAGCTCAGGTTCTGCCAGTGCATCAGGTTCGAGTTCCGGCGCTTGCTCAGCCACCACGTCGGCAACCACCGGCGCCTCAGGCTGATCCAGCAGCAGTTCCTGAACGTACTGCTCATCCATTTCGGCCGCCAGCGCTGCGGCACCCAGGCCGGCAGCCGCCAGGCCCAGCATGGCCGGGTAGCGCGCCTTCAACCCAGAGACTTCAGCGGTGTTCTGCTCGGTGGCCGGCAACTTGCGCTCCTGCTCACCGAAGGCGCTCTGGTCACCCTGGCGGGCATACACGTCCATCAGCTTCAGGCGCAGATCGTCACGCTCCGGCGCGGCAGCCACGGCGGGCTCCAGCAGGTCGGCGGCATGGTTCAGGCGGCCTTCGGCCAGGCTTTGCTCGACTTCCGCCAGCAGCGTGGCGTGCGGATCTGCCTGCAACTCGGGTTCGGCGACTGCTGGTTTGTCTGCGGCAGCGGCGGCGGCGGCCGAGGCGGCCACCACAGCTGGCGACAGGGTCACGCTCGGCGCCGAAACATCAACACCATCGAGGCTCTCACGGTCGATATCAAAATCTGCGCCCTGCTCTTCCTCCAGCGCGCGCGCCATGCGCAGGTGCTTCTCCGCTTCTTGCTGGGCCTTGCGCTTGCGCGCCAGCAGCAACAGCAGAAGCAGCAGCACGAGGAACGCGCTACCGGCAATCAAACCAAGCAACAACGGGTTGCCCATGATGTCGTCAACGGCACTGCGCGGCTCGCCCACAGGCGCAGCCTTGTCAGCAGGCCCGGCTTCAGCTGCGGCGGCAGGTGCGGCATCGGCGACAGGCGCTGGTTGCTCTTCCACCGGGGCATCCGCCGCGGGCGCCGGCACGGTTACGCCCTGGGCTTCAAGACGCGCCAGCTGGTTGTTTTTCAGCTCGATCAAGCGCTGCAATTTGTCCAGCTGGCTTTGCAGGTCGGCCATGCGGCTCTGCAGCTCTTCGTTGTCGCGCCGACTGGTGTCCAGGCTTTCCTGGGCCACAGCCAGCTTGTCGTTGAGCGCCTTGCCCTGGCCGGCACCTGCCCGGCTGCCCGGGCTGACCAGGCGCAGGTTGTCGCCCTGGGCGATGCGCGCCGGGGTTGCCTCGGCGGCCCCGCGGCGGGTGGCATCCAACTGACGGGCACGTGGCCCCAGGCGTCGGCCTTCACGCCAGGCGGCGTACTGCTCGGCCACTTCGCTGTTGGCCTCGCCTTGGGCGATGCTCTGGACCTGCTGCTGGTCGGGCAGGCGCAATACCTGGCCAACCTTCAGCTGGTTGATGTTGTTGCCAATGAAGGCGTCCGGGTTCAGCGCCTGGATCGCGATCATGGTCTGCTGGATCGACCCCCCTTGGGTGTTGCGCGCGGCAATCTGCCACAAGGTGTCACGACGCTGGGTGGTGTAGCTGCTGGCCCCGGTTACCGCCGGTGCGACATTGCCCGCCGCCGGCTTGTCGCCTTGGGCCTGGGCCTGGTCGAGCAGCACGCTGTAGTCGCGCAGCAAGCGGCCCTGCGGCCACATCACCTGAACCAGGAACTTCACCACCGAGCCCGGCAGCGGCTGGCTGGAGGTAACCCGTAACACGCTCTTGCCGTTGGGGTTGATCACCGGCGTAAAGGTGAGGTCTTCGAGGTACGTCGGGAACGCCACCCCGGCCTTGCTGAACTCTTCCGGCGGCGCCAGGCTCGGCGCCACTTCGGCGGCGGTGAGGTCGCGCACGTCGAGCAGTTCGATCTCAGCGTCCAGTGGCTGATTCTGTGCCGACTTAAGGGTCAGCTCCCCCAAACCCAAGGCATTCGCCATGCCCGACGACAGCGCGGAGGCTGCAGCCATGGCCAGAACCAGTTTGCGAATTCGAAGCATGACCTCTTCCCTTGTATGAAGCGTCCTGAAACCTGCATGCGGAGCAGGACAATAGTGCTCGCCAGTATCTTTTACGGCATGTGTTTAATCAACAATTGCGCCACTTGCACCGCATTGAGCGCGGCGCCTTTGCGCACGTTGTCAGTAGTTAGCCAGAGGTTGAGCTGCTGGTCTTCATCAACACCGTGCCGTACACGACCAACATAGACCACGTCTTGGCCGACTGCGTCACCTACCGGGGTCGGATAATCATCACGTTCCACCAGCTCGATGCTGTCGGCCGCCTCGAGGGCCTGGTTGATCGCCTGCAGATCGACCGGGCGACGGCTCTGTACCGCCACACTGAAGCTATCGCCAAAAAACACCGGGACTTGAACGCAGCTCACGGAAATCTTCAGTTCAGGCAGGCCCAGCAGCACACGCAGCTCGCTGACTAGGCGGCGTTCCAGCGCTGTATGGCCTTGTTCATCGGCGGCCCCGACCTGGGCCAGCAGGTTGAACGCCACCTGACGGTCGAAGAAGCGCGGCTCCAGCGGCCGCGCATTGAGCAGCTCGGCGGTTTGCCGGGCCAGCTCGGTGACCGCTTCACGGCCTTGCGCAGACACCGCCAGCGCGGCCATCACCTGCACCCGCTCGATGTCCAGCAGGCCCTTGAGTGGCGCCAATGCGACCGCTAAGGCAACTGCAGCCGAACACGGGCTGACAATGCGTGCCGGCAGCGCCAGGCCGGCCAGGCGCTCGGCGTTGGCTTCAGGCACCAGGGCCAACGCGTCGTCCAGCCCGCCGGACAGATCGATGACCGTGCAACCCGCCTGCAGCGCCTTGCCGGCGAAGCTGCGGCTAACCGCGGCGCCGGTAGCGAAGAAGGCCAGCTTGACCTGGGCGAAGTCGAAACTGTCCACTTCGCGCACCTTCAGTTTCTTGCCGGCGAACATCACGCTGCTGCCCGCCGATTCCATGCTGGCCAGCAGGTGCAGGGTAGCGACCGGAAAATCGAGCTCTTCGAGGATCTGCACCAAGGCTTCACCGACGCTGCCGGTGGCGCCAACGACGGCGATATCCAAAGGGTGTGTCATGGAAGGGGTCCTTTTGCTGAAAACGGCGGGGGCGGCACTTTACTCGGATTGTAGGGTTTTGTCTGTGCTGCCCCAAACCTCGCTGTTGCTGTTGCTGTTGCCGTTGCCGTTGCCGTTGATCTTGATCTTGATCTTGATCTTGATCTTGATCTTCGCGACTTCAGGAGGCTGAACGCAGGTCTTGCGGAGGGAGGTGACGGGCATGGATGCCCGTCAAGCGCTGGGCCCCAGGATGGGGCCTGCAGCGCGGTCCTCCCGGGAGCAAGGCCGGAGAGAGGGGACCCCGGAGCGCAGCGTAGGGGCCGGATGATGGGAGCGCAGCGTTTTTTGGTTACTTTTTGTCGCGTTTGACAAAAAGTGACTCGCCGTAAGGGCGAAAAGGTGAGTTAGCGTCGCCATTGCAGCTGGACTATGCGCAATAGAAAAACCAGCGCTATCCCGCTTTCGTTTTTCGCTTTTCGCTTTTCGCTTTTCGGGCATAGGCTTTGACAACAAGGTCAACATTCATTGCCGAAGGTGGCGCTCAGTCACCCTTCCGCCCTTACGGCGGGTCACTTTTTGTCAAACGCGACAAAAAGTAACCAAAAAACGCTGGCTCCCATCATTCGGCCCCTACGCTGCGCTCCGGGGTCCCCTCGCTACGGGCTTGCTCCCGGGAGTACGCGCTGCAGGCCCCATCCATGGGGCCTCAGCGCTTGACGGGCATCCATGCCCGTCACCTCCCTCCGCAAGCCCTTCGCTCGGCCTCCTGAAGTCGCAATCTGTGTTGCCTGAACTATCGCGCGCTTAGAAGCAAAAGCAACAAGCAACAAGCAACACCGAGTCGAGCTGAGCAAGGGCCGAAAATAAAAAACCCGCGCTGTCGCCAGCACGGGTTTTCAGTCAAACCAGAACGATCAACGCTCCAGCAGAATCCGCAACATGCGGCGCAGCGGCTCGGCAGCGCCCCACAGCAGCTGGTCACCCACGGTGAACGCACCCAGGTACTGCGAACCCATGTTCAGCTTGCGCAGGCGGCCAACCGGGATGTTCAGGGTACCGGTAACCTTGGTTGGGCTCAGCTCCTGCATGCTGATTTCACGCTGGTTAGGCACCAGCTTCACCCAAGGGTTGTGCTGGCTGATCATGCCTTCGATGTCGGCGATCGGCACGTCCTTGTTCAGCTTGATGGTCAGTGCCTGGCTGTGGCAACGCATGGCGCCGATGCGCACACAGATGCCGTCGACCGGGATCGGGCTCTTGAAGCGGCCGAGGATCTTGTTGGTTTCGGCCTGGGCCTTCCACTCTTCACGGCTTTGGCCGTTCGGCAATTCCTTGTCGATCCACGGGATCAGGCTGCCTGCCAGCGGCACGCCGAAGTTCTCGGTCGGGAACGCTTCGCCGCGCATGGCCTCGGCAACCTTGCGGTCGATGTCGAGGATGGCACTGGCCGGGTTGGCCAGGTCATCGGCAACGGCAGCATGGGTAGCCCCCATCTGCTTGATCAGCTCGCGCATGTTCTGCGCGCCGGCCCCCGAGGCCGCCTGGTAGGTCATGGCGCTCATCCACTCGACCAGGCCAGCTTCGAACAGGCCACCCAGGCCCATCAGCATCAGGCTGACGGTGCAGTTGCCGCCGATGTAGTTCTTGGTACCGGCATCCAGCTGCTGGTCGATGACCTTGCGGTTGACCGGGTCGAGAATGATGACCGCATCATCCTGCATGCGCAGGGACGAAGCGGCGTCGATCCAGTAACCCTGCCAGCCGGCTTCACGCAGCTTGGGGAAGACCTCGTTGGTGTAGTCGCCGCCCTGGCAGGTCAGGATCACGTCGAGGGTCTTGAGCTCTTCAATCGAATAAGCGTCCTTGAGCGGAGCAGTATCCTTGCCCACGTTCGGGCCTTGGCCACCGACATTGGAGGTGGTGAAGAACACCGGCTCGATAAGGTCGAAATCCTGCTCCTCCAGCATCCGCTGCATGAGCACGGAACCGACCATACCGCGCCAACCGATCAGACCTACACGTTTCATCGCAACTACACCTTTGCTAAAAGTGGGCCGCCACCGGGAATTGTGGGTGGCGGGCCAGAGAGATTACAGATTCCGCAACGCTGCGACTACTGCGTCGCCCATTTCCTGCGTACCAACTTTGCGGCAGCCTTCCGAGAAGATGTCGCCGGTGCGCAAGCCCTGGTCCAGAACTTGGCTCACAGCCTTCTCGATCGCTTCGGCGGCGGCCGACTGATTGAAGCTGTAACGCAGCATCATCGACACCGACAGGATGGTCGCCAGCGGGTTGGCGATACCCAGGCCAGCGATGTCCGGTGCCGAGCCGTGGCAAGGCTCGTACATGCCCTTGTTGTTGGCATCCAGCGACGCCGAAGGCAGCATGCCGATGGAACCGGTCAGCATGGAAGCCTCATCCGACAGAATGTCACCGAACATGTTGTCGGTCACCATCACGTCGAACTGCTTGGGTGCACGCACCAGCTGCATGGCGGCGTTGTCGACGTACATGTGGCTCAGCTCCACATCCGGGTAATCCTTGGCCACCTCTTCGACCACTTCACGCCACAGCTGGCTGGAGGCCAGCACGTTGGCCTTGTCCACCGAGCACAACTTCTTGCCACGTACGCGGGCCATGTCGAAGCCGACACGGGCAATGCGGCGCACTTCGCTTTCGCTGTACGGCAGGGTGTCGTAGGCCTGGCGCTCGCCGCCTTCCAACTCGCGCTGGCCACGCGGGGCACCGAAGTAAATACCGCCAGTCAGTTCGCGGACGATAAGGATGTCCAGGCCCGAGACAATCTCTGGCTTGAGCGAAGAGGCATCGGCCAATTGCGGGTAGAGGATGGCCGGGCGCAGGTTGGCGAACAGGCCCAGTTGCGAACGGATTTTCAGCAAGCCGCGCTCAGGGCGAATGTCACGCTCGATCTTGTCCCACTTCGGCCCGCCCACGGCGCCCAGCAGCACGGCATCGGCTTGGCGCGCACGCTCCAGGGTTTCATCGGCCAGCGGCACACCGTGCTTGTCGATGGCGGCGCCACCAATCACGTCGTGCTCCAGGTTGAAGCCGAGCTGGAACTTGTCGTTGGCCAGCGCCAGCACCTTGACCGCCTCGGCCATGATTTCCGGGCCGATACCGTCACCTGGGAGAATCAGAATCTGCTTGCTCATGCTTTCCTCTATCCATTCACGCAGCGCGGCCAAGTGGGCCACACTGAAAAGTTCTTAACGCTCGGCCCATAACACCAGCACATCGGTGCTGAACGAGCCATCGGCCTCGATCTGGTAATACTGCCGTACTTCTTCACCCATGGCTTGCTGCAAATGGAGGATGGCCACCCGCATCGGCTCGGGGGTACGCATGCGCTCGACCCAGCTGCCGAACTCCAGGCGCAGCGGCTGGCGGCTGTGGCTGCGCACATGCAGGCCGGCCTCGCTGACCTGGCGCTGCCATTCGGCGGCGGAGTAGTCGCGCACGTGGCTGGTGTCACGCAGCACTTCGACCGTTTGCAGGTAGGTGTCGAGCAACGGGCTGCCCGGCGACATCACGTCGATGAAGGCCGCCACACCACCCGGCTTGAGCACCCGACGCACTTCGCGCAGGGCCAGGCCCAGGTCGCTCCAATGGTGGGCCGAGTAGCGGCTGAAGACATAATCGAACGAAGCGTCGGCGAACGGCAGGCGCTCGGCGGCACCACGCTCGGTCATGATATTGGCCAGGCCGCGTTCGGCGGCGGCACTGGCGACCACGTCGAGCATGGCTTGCGAAAGGTCATAAGCGACCACTTCAGCGACCAGCGGGGCGACATGGAAGCTGACATGACCGGCACCGCAGCCCAGGTCTAGCACGCGAGCATTGCCCTGCCCCGCCAGCGCTGCCTGCAGCAGGGCGAACTCGCTGCCCTGGGCGTGCACGGCGCTGCTGAGGTAGGCGCTGGCCTGTTCGCCGAACTGGCGTTGGACCACGTCGGTGTGCTGGGTGCTGGTCATGTGTCAATCCTTTTGGTTTTTTATTGCCTGTACCGGCCTCTTCGCGGGTAAACCCGCTCCTACAGGAGTACGCAACCCTTGCAAGAGGCCAGCAAACGCGACTACATCACTCAGGCATCACGGAACAGCCAAGGCTGTGCGGCGCGGTGCTTGCCTTCGAAGGCCTTGATTGCGTCGCTGTCCTGCAGGGTCAGGCCGATATCGTCCAGGCCATTGAGCAGGCAGTGCTTGCGAAACGCATCGATCTCGAAGTGCAGCACCTTGCCATCCGGGCGGGTCACCGCCTGCGCCTGCAGGTCGATGGTCAGCTGATAACCGGGGTTGGCCTCGACCTGCTTGAACAGCTCGTCGACTTCTTCATCGCTGAGAATAATCGGCAGCAGGCCGTTCTTGAAGCTGTTGTTGAAGAAGATGTCGGCAAAGCTCGGCGCGATCACGCTGCGGAAGCCGTACTCGTCCAGCGCCCAAGGGGCGTGCTCACGGCTGGAGCCGCAACCAAAGTTTTCCCGCGCCAGCAACACGCTGGCCCCCTGGTAGCGTGGGTGATTGAGCACGAATTCCTGATTCAACGGGCGCTTGCTGTTGTCCTGGTAGGGCTGGCCTACGTCCAGGTAACGCCACTCGTCGAACAGGTTGGGGCCAAAGCCGGTGCGCTTGATCGACTTGAGGAACTGCTTGGGGATGATCTGGTCGGTGTCGACGTTGGCACGGTCCAACGGCGCGACAAGGCCACTGTGCTGGGTAAAGGCTTTCATGCTGCACTCCCTTGGATCAACTCGCGGACATCGATGAAGTGGCCGGTTACCGCAGCGGCGGCGGCCATGGCCGGGCTGACCAGGTGGGTACGGCCACCGGCGCCCTGACGGCCTTCGAAGTTGCGGTTGGAGGTGGACGCGCAGTGCTCGCCACTCTCCAGGCGGTCCGGGTTCATCGCCAGGCACATCGAGCAGCCGGGTTCACGCCATTCAAAACCGGCTTCGAGGAAAATCTTGTCCAGGCCTTCACGCTCGGCCTGAGCCTTGACCAGGCCCGAGCCTGGTACGACGATGGCCTGCTTGACGGTAGCGGCCACTTTGCGGCCCTTGGCGATTTCCGCCGCGGCGCGCAGGTCTTCGATACGCGAGTTGGTGCACGAGCCAATGAACACGCGGTCCAGTTGGATATCGGTGATCGCCTGGTTGGCGGTGAGGCCCATGTACTTCAAGGCGCGCTCGATCGAACCACGCTTGACCAGGTCGGCTTCGGCAGCCGGGTCGGGCACGCGCTGGTCGACGGCCAGCACCATCTCGGGCGAGGTGCCCCAGCTGACCTGCGGCTTGATCTGCGCAGCGTCCAGTTCGACCACGGTGTCGAACACGGCGTCGTCATCCGAGACCAAGTCTTTCCACGATTCGACCGCTTGCTTCCACTGCTCGCCCTTCGGCGCGTACGGGCGGCCTTCGACGTATGCAATGGTAGTGGCGTCGGTGGCCACCAGGCCAACGCGGGCGCCGGCCTCGATGGACATGTTGCAGATGGTCATGCGGCCTTCCATCGACAATTCGCGGATGGCGCTGCCCGCGAACTCCATGGCGTGGCCGTTGCCACCGGCGGTGCCGATTTTGCCGATCACGGCCAGGACGATGTCCTTGGCGGTAACGCCGGCAGGCAATTGGCCTTCCACGCGCACCAGCATGTTCTTCATCTTTTTGGCGACCAGGCACTGGGTGGCAAGCACATGCTCCACCTCCGAAGTGCCGATGCCGTGGGCCAAGGCACCGAAGGCGCCATGGGTGGAGGTGTGCGAGTCGCCGCAGACCACGGTCATGCCCGGCAAGGTGGCACCCTGCTCAGGGCTGATGACGTGGACGATGCCTTGGCGTTCGTCGTTCATCTTGAATTCGACGATGCCGTATTCGTCACAGTTCTCGTCGAGGGTCTGCACCTGCAGGCGCGACACCTGGTCGACGATGGCGTCGATACCGCCCTTGCGCTCTGGCGTGGTCGGCACGTTGTGGTCGGGGGTGGCGATATTGGTGTCGATGCGCCACGGTTTGCGGTTGGCCAGGCGCAGGCCTTCGAAGGCCTGGGGCGACGTCACTTCATGAATGATGTGGCGGTCGATGTAGATCAAGGACGAGCCGTCATCGCGGCGCTTGACCTCATGGGCTTCCCAGAGTTTGTCGTAGAGCGTTTTGCCAGCCATCAGACTGTTCCTCATCAGCGTCTTTCTATGCCAAAGACCCCTTGGCTTGTACGGACGATGCTATGGCGATAGATTGAATAACTCAAATTCATAATTTTCATGCTTTGCATAACCATCAGGAATTCAAGCTATGGACCTGGCCAACCTCAGCGCCTTTATCGCCATCGCCGAAACCGGCAGCTTCTCTGGCGCGGGGGAGCGCCTGCACTTGACCCAGCCGGCCATCAGCAAACGCATCGCCGGCCTGGAGCAGCAACTGGACGTGCGCCTGTTCGACCGCCTGGGCCGCGAGGTGACCTTGACTGAGGCCGGGCGCGCCTTGTTGCCACGGGCCTACCAGATTCTCAATGTGCTTGATGATACCCGCCGGGCGCTGACCAATTTGACCGGGGAAGTGAGTGGTCGCCTAACCCTGGCCACCAGCCATCACATCGGCCTGCACCGCCTGCCCCCGCTATTGCGGGCATTCACCCGTCAATACCCAGCGGTGGCGCTGGATATTCAGTTCATGGATTCGGAACAGGCCTACGACGAGATTCTGCATGGCCGCGCCGAAATTGCCGTGATCACCCTGGCGCCCGAGCCGCACCACCTGGTCCAGGCGGTGCCGGTGTGGGACGACGCCCTGGACTTCGTGGCCGCCCCCGAGCACCCGCTGGCCAACAACCAGGCGGTCAGCCTGGCCGACGTTGCCCGCCACCCGGCGGTGTTCCCCGGCGGCAACACCTTTACCCACCATATTGTCCAGCGCCTGTTCGAAAGCCAGGGCCTGACGCCGAACATCGCCATGAGCACCAACTACCTGGAAACCATCAAGATGATGGTGTCGATCGGCCTGGCCTGGAGCGTACTGCCGCGCACCATGCTCGACGAACAGGTTGCACCCATCGCCTTGCCCGGCATACAGCTGTCGCGCCAGCTAGGCTACATTTTGCACACGGAGCGTACGCTATCGAACGCGGCCAGGGCATTCATGGCCCTGCTCGACAGCCACGCAGGGCCCGCCTGACCGGCTGTCAGCCCGGTATTCCAACTCCAAGGACGCGTCACACGCCAAAGGTCTGGTACCGATGCCCAAATCAGCAAAGCGTTTTTTGCGCCTGCCGCGTATATCAGCGGCCGACCCCCAGGCGTCGGAACAGGCCTGGCAGAACGCCCCGCAACTGCTGGCCGCGCTCAACGGCGCGCGCCTGGGTGCCTGGCTGTGGGATATCGAAAGCGGCCGGGTCAGCTGGTCACGCGGCACCCAGGCGCTATTTGGCTTCGACCCGCAGCGCCCGCTACCCGCCGACGTCGACTACCTCGACCTGCTGCCCGAGGAGGACCGCGCCCGCACGCGCCAGGTATTCCAGGCCGTGGTCAACGGCGAACCGGTAGAACAGGCCATGCGCCACCGCATTCGTTGGCCGGACGGCAGCCTGCACTGGCTGGAGATCAACGGCAGCCTGACCCACGACCCGCATGGCCGGCCGCAGATGATCGGGGTAATCCGTGAGATCACCCGCCAGCGCGAGCGGGAAACGGCGCTGATCAATTCGGAAAAACGCTTCGCTACCCTGTTTCACCTCAGCCCCAACGCCATTTTGCTGACCCGCCGGCATGACGGCATGATTTTCGAGGTCAACCAGCATTTCGAGGATATGTTCGGCTGGCCCGGCAGCCAGGTGATCGGCAAGACCAGCCTGGAGCTGGGCCTGTGGGTCAACCCCGAACAGCGCCACCAACTGATGGAGTCGACCCGGACCAACAGCGGCCCGCTGATCCTGGAAGTGCAGTTTCGCGCCACCAGCGGCAAGGTGCATGACGGCATCCTCTGCACCCAGGGTATCGAACTGGAGGGCGTGACCTTCCTCCTCAGCACCTTTATCGATACCACTGAACGCAAACGCGCCGAGCAGGCCCTGAAGGACAGCCAGGAACGCCTGGACCTGGCCCTGGACTCGGCACAGCTGGGCACCTGGGACTGGCATATCCCCAGCGGCATGCTCTATGGCTCGGCCCGCGCTGCGCAGCTGCACGGCCTGCCGCCCACCCCCTTTCACGAATCGTTCGACGCCTTTTTCGAAGGGGTACCGGAGCAGGAGCGCAACGTGATGCGCCAGGCCTATCGCAGCTTGCGTGAAGGGCCGGCCGGCAACTACCAGATCACCTATCGGGTGCAGCTGGAAAATGGCATCTCGCGCTACATCGAAAGCCGTGCCCGGCTGTACCGCGACGACCAGGGCAACCCGCTGCGCATGGCCGGCACCTTGCTCGACATCACCGACCAAGTGGAGCGCGAACAGCGCCTGAGCGCCTCTGAGGAGAAGTTCGCCAGCCTGTTCCAAGTCAGCCCCGACCCCATTTGCGTCACCCGCCAAGACACCGGCCAGTTCATCGAGATCAACCCGGCCTTCACTCAGACCTTTGGTTGGGGCACCGACCAGGTGATCGGCCGCACCGCTGAGGAAATCGGCTTGTGGGCCGAGTCGATCGAGCGCGCGCAACGCATCGAACGGGTAATCCGCGAGCAAGCCCTGAGCAATGTCGCGGTGGTGGTCAATCACCACAATGGCACCCCGCTGACCTGCGTGATTTCCAGCCGCCTTATCACCGTCGACGACCAGCCTTGTAGCGTTACCACCCTGCGCGACATCACCCAGCAGCAGCGGGCCGAGGCGGCGCTGAAGTCCAGCGAGGAGAAGTTCGCCAAGGCCTTCCACTCCAGCCCCGACGCCATCACCATCACCGAACGCCACAGCGGCCGCTACCTGGAAATCAACGACGGCTTCTGCCGCCTGACCGGCTACAGCGCTGCCGAAGTGGTGGGCCACACAGTGTACGAAATTGGCATCTGGGCCGACGACAAGCAGCGCGGCGCCCTGCTGGCCGAGTTGCGCGAGCGCGGCCGGGTGCACCACCGCGAGATGCTCGGGCGCAATAAACGGGGCGATATCCTCACTGTGGAGGTGTCGGTGGAGCCGATTAACCTCAACGAGGTGGATTGCCTGCTGCTGACCGCCCGGGATGTCAGCCAGCTGAAAAATGCCCAAGCGCAGATTCGCCATCTGGCCTATCACGACCCGCTGACCAACCTGCCCAACCGCGCCCTGCTGATGGACCGCCTGAGCCAGCAGATCGCCCTGCTCAAGCGCCACAACCTGCGCGGCGCCCTGCTGTTCCTTGACCTTGACCATTTCAAACACATCAACGACTCGCTGGGCCACCCGGTGGGCGATACGGTGCTGAAAATCATCACCGCCCGCCTGGAAGCCAGCGTGCGCCTGGAAGACACCGTGGCGCGCCTGGGTGGCGATGAGTTCGTGGTCTTGCTCAGCGGCCTGGAAGGCAGCCGCGAGCTGGTCGAAGAAAAGGTTCGCGAACTGGCCGACACCCTGCGTGAACTGCTGGCCGAGCCGATGTCGCTGGATGGCCAGCGCCTGCAGGTGACGCCCAGCATCGGCGTGGCGCTGATCCCTGACCACGGTGCCACCCCAGCCGACCTGCTCAAGCGCGCCGACATCGCCCTGTACCGGGCCAAGGATTCCGGGCGCAACACCACCCAGCTGTTCCACACCACCATGCAAAAGGCCGCCAGCGAGCGCCTGCGCATGGAAAACGACCTGCGCCTGGCCCTGGCCCGCGGCGAACTGGCGCTGCACTTTCAGCCACAGGTGGACGCCCGCGACAACCGTATCGTCGGGGCCGAGGTGCTGCTGCGCTGGCACCACCCACAGCTGGGCCAGCAACCGCCCGCGCAATTCATCCAAGTGCTGGAAGAAAGCGGCCTGATCCTGGAGGTTGGCAGCTGGATTCTCGACGAAGCTTGTGACGCCTGCGCCCGCATGCTGGGCGACGGGCTGATCGACGCCGATGATTTCAGCCTGTGCGTGAACATCAGCCCGCGGCAATTCCGCCAGAACGACTTTGTCGGGCGGGTGCTGCGCAGCCTGGATGACTACCGCCTGCCACGGCAGATGCTGAAGCTGGAAATCACCGAAGGCATCGTTATCCAGAACCTCGAAGATACCATCAGCAAAATGCGTGAGTTGAAGCGTTACGGGGTAAGTTTTGCCATGGATGACTTCGGCACCGGTTATTCCTCGCTGACCTATTTGAAGCGTTTGCCGGTAGATACGCTGAAAATCGACCAGACGTTCGTGCGCGACGCACCGATTGACCCCAACGACGCCGAGATCGTCCGCGCCATCGTCGCCATGGCCCGTAGCCTGGAGCTGACGGTGATTGCCGAAGGGGTGGAGCTGACTGAGCAGCTGGAGTTTTTGGAGCGGCTGGGCTGCCACTTGTATCAGGGCTATCTGCACAGCCGGCCATTGCCGCTACCGGAGTTTCGGCAGATGTTGCTGGAAGCCCCCGCCGATTACTGACGCGAACCCTTTGTCGGAACCCGTGAAGGGCACAAAAAAGGGCACCCGAGGGTGCCCTTTTTCACTTCCGCGCAATCAGTTCAGCGCTGGTTTGTCACCATTGATCGGGATGCGCTTGGCCTTGGCTTCTTCTGGCACGATGCGCAGCAGGTCGATGCTGAGCAGGCCATTGGCCAGGCCGGCGGCCTTCACTTCGATATGGTCAGCCAAGCGGAACGACAGCTTGAAGGCACGCTGCGCGATACCCTGGTGCAGGTAAGTCACTTCAGCGGCGTCATTTTCGCGCTTGCCACCGATCACAGTCAGAACCCCTTTTTCGACCTGTAGGTCAAGGTCCTGCTCCTGGAAACCGGCTGCGGCAACCACGATGCGGTAGTGGTCATCGCCATGCTTTTCCACGTTGTAGGGCGGGTAGCTGCTACCGGCCTCGTTACGTGCTGCGGATTCGAACAGGTCGTTGAAACGGTCGAAACCAACGGAATGGCGGAACAGTGGAGCAAGAGAGAAAGCGGTAGTCATGGTCATAAACTCCTGAGATTCAGCAAGTAAGTCACTACGCGACCCGACTTCGGCATCGCGTACTCAAGAGATAGGGTTGGAGGAAACGCTTTCAAGAGGGATGCAAAAAAAAAATCCAATTTTTTTGCGCCGGATGTGCGGGCCCTTTTGGTGTGTAGGAGCGGGTTTACCCGCGAAAAGGCCCTATCAGGCAACACAAGCTTCAAGCGCCTGCATCTCAACCCCCAGCAACCGGCTGATCCGCACGCAATCATCTTCCCGGCGCAACTCGGCAAACAGCACCACCGCCTCGGGATAACTGCGAGTCAGCATCGCCAGCCACTGCTTCAACCGCCCCGGCGCATACCGTGGCGACAGCTTGGCCTGAGCCTGGCGCCAAAACTCACGCAACAATGGCAGCAGGTCATCCCAACTCATCGGCTGATAGGCCCGCCCGTCACGCGCCGCAGCAATCTGCAAGCCCAGGTCGGGGCGCGAGACCAGCCCGCGGCCCAGCATGATGTCATCGGCACCACTGACCTCACGGCAGCGTCGCCAGTCGTCCACGGTCCATATTTCGCCATTGGCGAACACCGGCACCTTGACCACATCCTGCACCCGCGCCACCCACTCCCAGTGGGCCGGCGGCTTGTAGCCTTCGACCTTGGTCCGCGCATGCACCACCAGGTGCGCCGAGCCGCCCTCGGCTAGCGCGGTGGCGCAGTCCAGCGCGCCATCGGGGCTGTCGAAGCCCAGCCGCATCTTCGCGGTGACCGGGATATGCGCCGGCACGGCGCGGCGCACTTCACGCACAATTGCGTGCAGCAACTCCGGCTCCTTGAGCAGCACCGCACCACCGCGGGACTTGTTCACAGTCTTGGCCGGGCAACCGAAGTTCAGGTCGATCACCGGCGCCCCCAACTCGCAGGCCAGCGCGGCGTTTTCTGCCAGGCACACCGGGTCCGAACCCAACAACTGCACGCGCATGGGCACCCCAGCAGCTGTGCGCGCGCCCTGGCGCAGTTCAGGCGCCAGCTTGTTGAACGAAGACGGCGGCAACAGGCGGTCGCACACACGAATGAACTCGGTGACGCACCAGTCGATACCGCCCACGCGGGTCAGCACGTCGCGTAGGATGTTGTCGACCAGCCCCTCCATGGGGGCCAGGGCAATTTGCATAGCGGGGTCTCGGCGGAAAAAGCGGCAGTCTAGCAAACATTGCCGGTGTTTCAGGCGCCGATCAGCGCCGGGCCGTAACCGTCGAGGAATTCCGCTGGCATGCGCTTGGGCTTGCCGCTGGACAACTCGATGCAAGCAAAGGTGGTTTGAGCGCGCAGCAAGGTCACACCATCACGCGGGCGCTTGAGCTGAAAGCGCCGGGTCATGCGCAGGCGTTGGTCCCAGTGGATGATCCAAGTAGCCAACTGCAGTTCGTCATCCTCGTAGGCGGCAGCCAAATAGTCGATTTCGTGGCGCACCACGGCCATGGCACGATCCAGCCGGCGATACTCGGCAAGGTCCAGGCCCAGGCGCTGGGAATGGCGCCAGGCGCAACGCTCCAACCAAGTGACGTAGACCGCATTGTTAGCGTGGCCGAGGCCGTCGATGTCCTCACTGCCGACGCACAGGTCGATGACGAAGGGTGTTGCCAGGTCCCAGCTCATGTTCGCTTCCTTGGCACAAAAGGGGATTTAGCAGCGACCTGCGGGGCAATGTCCAGCCCCTGTGCTGGATTTACCGGCCTCATCGCCGGCAAGCCATCAGGCGCTTTGCCATGCCGGCGCAGCAGCACGCGCCAGCAATTCGAGCACTGCTTCGCTCAGCCGCGGGTCAGCCAGCACCCGCTGGTGCCCCCCCTCATCCAGCAGCAGCAGCCGGCTATCGAACCAGGCCTTGTGAATAACCTTGGCCTCGCCGGCCGGCACCAGCGCATCATCGGCGGCATGCACCACCAGCCCCGGCAGCTCCAGCTGGTAGCCACTGACATCCAGCCGCGCAATCTGCATGCCCACATCGCGCTCCACCTGGCGAATGAACGCCGCCCTTGCCCGCGTTGGCAACCCCAGGCGATGGGCAAAACCACGCAACACACCGAGTAACTGCGCCGGTGCAGCAATGCTCACCGCCGCCTCCGCACGCAGCCCCATCTGCAAGGCCAGCAGCACACTGGCCCCACCCATCGAATGGCCAATCACCGCACGCAGCGGCGGCAACTCGGCGGCGGCCTCCAACAACGCCCGGGCAAACAGCACCACATGCGCCTGCGCCCCCGGTGAATGGCCATGCCCCGGCCCTTCCAGCGATACCACGGTATGCCCAGCCTGAACCAACGTCTGGATCAAGGCGGCAAACTGGGTCGGGCGGCCTTCCCAGCCGTGCATCAGCAGCACGGTTGGGCCCTGGCCCCAACGCAGGGCAGACAAACCAAAGCGCAGGGTAATGCGCTCGGCGCTGGCCAGCAGCGGTAACTCCCAGTGCCGCGGCGGCAGGTTGCGCGGGGTCATGAACGCACGGCGCATCTTGCCCGCGACATGCTCGGGGGCCAGGCGGCCCAGGGTGCCGTTGACACCACGAATCCAGTTCAGGGTAGTCATTGCCATGCTCCAGGGTTAAAGCACCGCCGACTTGGCGGCGCGCAGAATACGATCAGACAGCTCGCCGGCACCCAGGGCACGGGCCAGCGCCAGGCCTCCGACCATCAAGGCCAGGTCGGCCAAGGCCTTGTCGGCATCCTCGGGGCGGTCAACCATGGCAGCGGTCATCAGCTCGATGTGCTCGGCCAGTACCTCGCGGAAGGCCTCCGGCAGGCGCTGCATCTCACCCAGCGAGTTGGGCAGCGGGCAGGCGTGCACTTCTGCATCGCGGTGCTTGCGCGACAAGTAGAAGGCACTGGCCAGCGCTCGCCGCCCTGCACCATCGAGGCTGGGGTCGACCTGGGCGAGCAAGGCGCGACGCTCACCCAGCAACTGGCGAAACGCTTCGAGCATCAGTTCGTCCTTGCTGTCGAAGTGGGCGTAGAAGCCACCGACGGTCAGGCCGGCCGCTCCCATCACCTGGCTAACGCTGGGCTCGGCCGGGCCGTGCTGGATCAAAGCACTGCGTGCCGCTTCGAGGATGCGTTCGCGGGTTCTGCTCTTTTTGTCGCTCATCAGGCGCTCGCCAATCAAAATATGATGATCGAAATATTATTCCCATCATATTTTTTGGCAAGCAGAATCTGCGACCGTTTGTCGCTGGCGAAATTTTTCGGAAGGGAGAAAAAACAAAAGGCCCATTCAATAATCGAATGAGCCTTTAAAGTCCCGCAAAACGCGGGTAAAAATGGCGTCCCCTAGGGGACTCGAACCCCTGTTACCGCCGTGAAAGGGCGGTGTCCTAGGCCACTAGACGAAGGGGACATAACCTTCGCAAAGATTCGCTTATGCGAACCCTGGCAGAATTGGTGGAGCTAAGCGGGATCGAACCGCTGACCTCCTGCATGCCATGCAGGCGCTCTCCCAGCTGAGCTATAGCCCCGAAACAAAAGACCCATCAGTAAACGACGAGCCTTTTAAGCCCTGCAAAACGCAGGAAAAAGTGGCGTCCCCTAGGGGACTCGAACCCCTGTTACCGCCGTGAAAGGGCGGTGTCCTAGGCCACTAGACGAAGGGGACGTAACCTTCGTGCCGATCCGCTTACGCGAACCGCGGCAAATTGGTGGAGCTAAGCGGGATCGAACCGCTGACCTCCTGCATGCCATGCAGGCGCTCTCCCAGCTGAGCTATAGCCCCAGATTTTTAGCCTCGCGGCCCAGCGACATCCTGAAACATCGCTTGTGAAAAACTGGCGTCCCCTAGGGGACTCGAACCCCTGTTACCGCCGTGAAAGGGCGGTGTCCTAGGCCACTAGACGAAGGGGACGAACCTTCTTACCTTCAAGACCCGGTTGCTGGACCCGGTCTTGCTTATCAGCCTTGGCTGCTAAGCGGAATTTGGTGGAGCTAAGCGGGATCGAACCGCTGACCTCCTGCATGCCATGCAGGCGCTCTCCCAGCTGAGCTATAGCCCCACAATGTCGCTTTGAACCGAATCGCTGGCTGGGTGCCTGGCGTTTCGTTTTCGTTCATCGCTGTGGACGGGGCGCATATTAAGATCGGATTGCAGGGCTGTCAAACGAAATTTCGAAAATATTCAAAAGTTTTTTCACAGATAACAATCACTTACCGCCCTGCCCCAGCAAAACCTGAATGGCCTGCCCTGTAGGGGCGGGTTTACCCGCGAATACGATGGTGCATGTACCACGGCATTCACGGCTGAACCCGCTCCCACAGGTCCAGCTATTGCTTGGGAAAGCTGTCAGGCAATCGAGGCCAGCAGCTTTTCCCACTCTTTGTTTTCTTTCTTCGATACACCACCCAGCAGGTCGAGGGCCTGGCGCAGACGGTAGCGAGTCAGGTCGGGGCCGAGGATTTCCATGGCATCGAGCACCGACACCGAGCTGGCTTGACCAGTGATGGCGGCAAACATCAGCGGCATGGCGTCACGCAGTTTCAGCTCCAGCGCCTCGACCACGGCCTGGATACAGCCGGTGATGCGCTCTTTTTCCCACTGGCGCAGGCTTTCGAGCTTCCACAGAATCAGCTGGATCACCTGGCGTACCTGGTCGGCCGACAGTTTCTTGCTTTCGAACAGCTTGGCGTCCAGTTTCAGCGCGCCTTCGAAGAAGAACCCGCCCAGCGGGGCAACCTGGCTGAAGGTTTCTACCCGGCCCTGCACGTGCGGGGCAATCTTCATCATGTAGTCACTGTTGAACGCCCACTTCTGCAAGCGCGCAGCGAATTCTTCGACCGGCAGCTCGCGCAGCCACTGGCCGTTGAGCCAGGACAGCTTCTCGATGTCGAAGATCGGGCCACCCAGCGAGATACGCGACAGGTCGAAGTGCTCGACCATTTCCGCCAGGGAGAACTTCTCGCGCTCGTCGGGCATCGACCAGCCCATGCGGCCCAGGTAGTTGAGCATGGCCTCGGGCATGAAGCCCATGCGCTCGTAGAAGGTCACCGAGGTCGGGTTCTTGCGCTTGGACAGCTTGGATTTGTCCGGGTTACGCAGCAGCGGCATGTAGCACAGCTTGGGTTGCTCCCAGCCGAAGTACTCGTACAGCTTGATCAGCTTGGGTGCCGACGGCAGCCACTCTTCGCCACGCAGCACGTGGGTGATGCCCATCAGGTGGTCGTCGACCACGTTGGCCAGGAAGTACGTCGGCAGGCCGTCGTTCTTCATCAGCACCTGCATGTCCATGCGGTCCCACGGGATTTCGACATCGCCACGCAGCATGTCCGGCACCACGCAGATGCCTTCACTCGGCACCTTCATGCGGATCACATGCGGCTCGCCAGCGTCCAGGCGGCGCTGCACTTCCTCGGCGCTCAGCAGCAGCGCGCGGCCGTCGTAACGCGGGGTCTCACCGCGGGCTTGCTGCTCGGCGCGCATCTGCTCCAGCTCTTCGGCGGTGCAGAAGCAGTAGAACGCGTGGCCAGCGTCAACCAGCTGCTTGGCGTACTTGGCGTAGATCTCGCCGCGCTCGCTCTGCCGGTACGGGCCGTGCGGGCCGCCGACGTCAGGCCCTTCGTTCCATTCAATGCCGAGCCAGCGCAGGGCGTCGAAGATCTGCTGCTCCGACTCGCGCGTGGAGCGCAGCTGGTCGGTGTCCTCGATGCGCAAAATGAACTCACCGCCGTGCTGCTTGGCAAAGCAGTAGTTGAACAGGGCGATGTAGGCAGTGCCAACATGGGGGTCGCCGGTAGGCGATGGCGCGATACGCGTGCGTACGGTGGTCATGGAGAGTCTCGAACGAAAGATGAAACAAAGGCGGGATGTTAGCAGGTGGCAGGCACCGGGCTCCAGCAATGGCGCGAACGTCACTTGTCTACCGCCCCAGTGCCGCTGTTAAATTTGTTTACATTTCTGGAACGATAGTGCTCATGCCTGCCCAACTCAAACGCCGCCTGCTGGTGTTCTTTACCCTGGTGGCCATCATCGCCCTCGCCTTCCTGGGCCACTGGTACTTCAAGGGGCGCTTCTACGAGAGCACCGACAACGCCTACGTGCAGGGCGAGATCACGCGCATCTCCAGCCAGCTGGGCGCGCGCATCGACGCGGTAGCGGTGGAGGACAACCAGCATGTGAACAAGGGCGACCTGCTGGTGCGCCTGGAAGCCGCCGACTTCGAGCTGGCCGTGCAACGCGCACGCGCCGCCTTGGCCACCCGCGAAGCCGAGCACGTGCAGGCAGAAAGCCGCCTGACCCAGCAGGCCAGCCTGATCGCCGCCGGCCAGGCCCAGGTGGCGGCCAACCAGGCGACCTTCGACCGCTCGCGACTGGACCTGAGCCGCGCCGAAAAGCTGCGCGAGCCAGGTTTCGTCTCTGAAGAACGGGTGACCACCCTGTCAGCTGATAGCCATGTCGCCGGCTCGCAGGTCGACAAGGCCCGCGCTGACCTGCAAAGCCAACGCCAGCAGATCAACGCGCTGACTGCCGAGCTAAAACGCCTGGACGCGCAAATCAGCAACGCCCGCGCCGACCTGGCCCAGGCCGAACTGAACCTGACCCGCTGTGAAATCCGCGCGCCAATCAGCGGCACCATCGGCCAGCGCAATGCGCGTAATGGCCAAGTGGTGCAAGCCGGCGCCTACCTGCTGTCGATCGTGCCGGACGAAGACATCTGGGTGCAGGCCAACTTCAAGGAAACCCAAATCGGCCGCATGCAGCCTGGTCAGCGCGCCGAACTGCTGTTCGACAGCTACCCCGACACACCGATCGAAGGCCGGGTCGACAGCGTGTTCGCCGCTTCTGGGGCGCAGTTCAGCCTGCTGCCGCCCGACAACGCCACCGGCAATTTCACCAAGGTGGTGCAGCGTATCCCGGTGAAACTGACCTTGCGTGCCGACAACCCGCTGCACGGGCGCATCCGCCCCGGTATGTCGGTGACCGCCACCGTCGACCTGCGCAGTGAAGACCAACGCCGCAATGGCCGGTGACGCGCTACTACGGCCCACCGCAGAGCCGAGCCGGCGCGACTGGATCGCGGTGATGAGCGTGATGCTCGGCGCGTTCATGGCGGTGCTGGACATCCAGATCACCAACTCGTCGCTGAAGGATATCCAGGGCGCGCTGTCGGCAACCCTGGAGGAAGGCTCGTGGATTTCCACCTCGTACCTGGTGGCGGAAATCATCATGATCCCGCTGACCGCCTGGCTGGTGCAGCTACTGTCGGCACGGCGCCTGGCGGTGTGGGTGTCCGGTGGTTTCCTGCTGTCGTCGCTGCTGTGCTCGATGGCCTGGAACCTGGAGAGCATGATCCTGTTCCGCGCCCTGCAGGGTTTTACCGGCGGCGCATTGATCCCGCTGGCCTTCACCCTGACCCTGATCAAGCTGCCCGAGCACCACCGCGCCAAGGGCATGGCCATGTTCGCCATGACCGCCACCTTCGCCCCCTCCATCGGCCCTACCCTGGGCGGCTGGCTGACCGAGAACTGGGGCTGGGAGTACATTTTTTATATCAATATCCCGCCCGGGCTGGTGATGATCGCCGGCCTGTTGTACGGGCTGGAGAAAAAGGACGCGCACTGGGAACTGCTGAAAAGCACCGACTACGCCGGCATCGTCAGCCTGGGCCTGGGGCTGGGTTGCCTGCAGGTGTTTCTGGAGGAAGGCCACCGCAAGGACTGGCTGGAGTCGCAGCTGATCGTCGGCCTGGGCACTGTGGCCGTGGTCAGCCTGATCACCTTCATCATCCTGCAGTTTTCCAAACCGCACCCGCTGATCAACCTGCGCATCCTGGGCAACCGCAACTTCGGCTTGTCGAGCATCGCCAGCCTGGGCATGGGTGTGGGCCTGTATGGGTCGATCTACCTGTTGCCGCTGTACCTGGCACAGGTGCAGGGTTACAACGCCTTGCAGATTGGCGAGGTGATCATGTGGATGGGCATCCCGCAGTTGTTCCTGATTCCACTGGTGCCGCAACTGATGAAAGTTGTGTCGCCCAAGGTGCTGTGCGCTCTGGGGTTTTGCCTGTTCGGCGCCGCCAGCTTTGGTTCGGGGGTGCTCAACCCGGATTTTGCCGGGCCGCAGTTCAACCAGATCCAGATCATCCGCGCCCTCGGCCAACCGATGATCATGGTGACCATTTCGCTGATCGCCACGGCGTATATCCAACCGCAAGACGCAGGGTCGGCGTCGAGCTTGTTCAATATCCTGCGCAATTTGGGCGGGGCGATTGGTATTGCGCTGCTGGCCACGCTACTGGATGCGCGCACCAAGGTGTATTTCGATTACCTGCGCGAGTCGGTGGTGCCGAGCAACCCACAGGTGGCGGAGCGGCTGGCACAATTGGCAGAGCGGCTGGGCAGTGACAACGCGGCGTTGGGCAAGTTGAGCGAGATTACCCACCAGCAGGCGTTGATCATGGCTTACAACGATGCCTTCCACTTTGTCGGGATCGGCTTGGCGGTGAGCATGGTGGCGGTGTTGTTGACCCGCAAGTTGCCGGAAGGGTTGAAAGCGGGAGAAGCGCATTGAGGCTATTTCAAATTGTATGCGGCCTTTGGAGGAGCGGGCGCGCCCGCGAACACCGGCGCAGCCGGTGCCAGCCACCGCGTTGAATTCTTCGCGGGCACACCCGCGCCCACAGAGACCGTGCGCCCGGTTCAGCTGGTAATCAACCGCTCGCGCAGTTGGGTAATTTCGTCGCGCAACTGCGCTGCCGCTTCAAACTCCAGGTCACGCGCAAACTGCATCATCTTCTCTTCCAACTGTTTGATGCGCTTGGTGATTTCGCCCGGCGTACGCAGTTCGGCCTCGTAGCGGGCGCTCTCCTCCGCGGCCTTGGCCATGCCCTTGCGCTTCTTGCTGCGCGCGCCGGGCACGGTGGCGCCTTCCAGGATGTCGGTGATGTCCTTGACCACGCCCTTGGGCACGATGCCGTTGGCTTCGTTGAAAGCGATCTGCTTCTCGCGGCGGCGCTCGGTTTCGTCGATGGCGCGCTGCATGGAGCCGGTTATGTTGTCGGCATACAGGATCGCCCGACCATTGAGGTTACGGGCGGCGCGACCGATGGTCTGAATCAAAGAACGCTCGGAGCGCAGGAAGCCTTCTTTGTCGGCATCCAGAATGGCCACCAGTGACAACTCGGGCATATCCAGGCCCTCGCGCAGCAGGTTGATACCCACCAGCACGTCGAAGGTACCCAGGCGCAAGTCGCGGATGATCTCGACGCGCTCCACGGTGTCGATGTCCGAGTGCAGGTAGCGTACCCGCACGTCGTGATCGGCCAGGTAATCGCTGAGGTCCTCAGCCATGCGCTTGGTCAGGGTTGTCGCCAGCACACGCTCGCCTGCCGCGACACGCTTGCGGATTTCGGACAACAAGTCGTCGACCTGGGTCAGCGCCGGGCGAATCTCAACCTGTGGGTCGACCAGACCGGTCGGGCGCACCACCTGCTCCACCACGCGCCCGGCGTGCTCGCCCTCATAGGGGCCTGGGGTGGCGGAGACGAAGATGGTCTGCGGGCTTACATCTTCCCACTCGTCGAAGCGCATCGGCCGGTTGTCTAGCGCCGACGGCAGACGGAAGCCATATTCGACCAGGGTTTCTTTGCGCGAGCGGTCGCCTTTGTACATGGCGCCGACCTGCGGAACGCTGACGTGGGATTCGTCGATCACCAGCAGTGCATCCGCCGGCAGGTAGTCGTACAGGGTGGGCGGCGGCGCCCCAGCCGGGCGCCCGGACAGGTAGCGCGAGTAGTTCTCGATGCCATTGCAGTAGCCCAGCTCCAGGATCATCTCCAGGTCGAAGCGGGTGCGTTGCTCCAGGCGCTGCGCTTCCACCAGCTTGTTGGCCTTGTGCAGGTACTCCAGGCGCTCCTTGAGCTCTTCCTTGATGCCCTCTACCGCTTCCAGCAAGGTTTCCCGCGGGGTGACGTAGTGGCTCTTGGGGTAGAAGGTGAAACGCGGCAGCTTGCGGAAGACCTCGCCGGTGAGCGGGTCGAAGGCAGCGATGTTCTCTACCTCGTCATCGAACAGCTCGATGCGGATGGCCTCGAGGTCCGATTCGGCCGGGAAGATGTCGATGACATCGCCGCGTACGCGGAAGGTGGCGCGGGCGAAGTCCATCTCGTTGCGGGTGTACTGCAGGTCAGCCAAGCGACGCAGCAGCGCGCGCTGGTCGAGCTTGTCGCCGCGGTCCACGTGCAGGACCATTTTCAGGTACGTTTCGGGGCTGCCCAAGCCGTAGATGCACGACACGGTAGTAACGATGATGGCGTCGCGCCGCTCCAGCAGCGCCTTGGTTGCCGAAAGGCGCATCTGCTCGATGTGGTCGTTGATCGAGGCGTCCTTCTCGATGAAGGTGTCCGACGAAGGGACATAGGCTTCGGGCTGGTAGTAGTCGTAGTAGGAAACGAAGTACTCCACCGCGTTATTGGGGAAGAACGCCTTGAATTCGCCATACAGCTGCGCAGCCAGGGTCTTGTTCGGCGCCAGCACCAGGGTCGGGCGCTGCACCTGCTGAATGACATTGGCGATGCTGAACGTCTTGCCCGAGCCCGTCACCCCGAGCAGCGTCTGGTGCGACAACCCCGCCTCGATGCCTTCGACCATCTGGCGGATAGCCTCGGGCTGGTCGCCGGCCGGCTGAAAACGGGTGACGAGCTGGAACTCGGACATGACGGACCTCGCGGTGCTGCAGTAACTGTAAATTTAGCCAGTAGTCTATACCCAAATGCTGCCCCCAGGGGGCGCTTTCAAGGCACAGCTGTGAGCGCTTGTTACGGTGGACCCGGCAATTAGACCAATGGTCGAAAAAAATTTGCGCAAATGACCGGAAAAGCCGCCCCGGAGTGTCGCCGTGACCGATCGGTATCACTATACTGACTCCCCGTTTGTGCACCGCTTCAGTGCATTCGGGCTGGAGCGTGTACGTCCTATCACTCTCCAATCAGAGCCAAGGTAACAATGAGCCTGTTTTCCGCTGTCGAGCTGGCACCCCGCGACCCTATTCTGGGCCTCAACGAAGCATTCAACGCCGACCCACGTACCGACAAGGTCAACCTGGGTGTGGGCGTGTACTGCAATGAGGAAGGCCGCATTCCGCTGCTGCGCGCCGTGATCGAAGCCGAGACCCAGCGCGCCGCCCAGCACGCCTCGCGCGGCTACCTGCCGATCGATGGCATCGCCACCTACGACCAGGCCGTGCAAAAGCTGCTGTTCGGTAACGAGTCGCCGCTGCTGGCCGCTGGCCGCGTGGTGACCGTGCAGGCCGTCGGCGGCACTGGCGCGCTGAAGATCGGCGCCGACTTCCTCAAGCGCATTTCGCCGAACGCCGTGGTTGCCATCAGCGACCCGAGCTGGGAAAACCACCGCGCACTGTTCGAGTCAGCCGGTTTCCCGGTGCAGACCTACCGTTACTACGACGCAGCGACCCATGACGTCAACCGCGCGGGCATGCTCGAAGACCTGAACAACCTGCCGTCCGGCTCGATCGTGGTGCTGCATGCCTGCTGCCACAACCCGACTGGCGTCGACTTGAGCCTGGACGACTGGAAAAACGTCTTGGAAGTGGTCAAGGCCAAGGGCCATGTGCCGTTCCTCGACATGGCCTACCAGGGCTTTGGTGACGGCATCGCCGAAGATGCCTTCGCTGTGCGCCTGTTCGCCGAGTCGGGCCTGGAGTTCTTCGTTTCCAGCTCGTTCTCCAAGTCGTTCTCGCTGTACGGCGAGCGCGTTGGCGCGCTGTCGATCGTCACCGCCTCCAAGGACGAGAGCACCCGCGTGCTGTCGCAGGTCAAGCGCGTTATCCGCACCACCTACTCCAACCCGCCAACCCACGGTGCAACTATCGTAGCCACCGTGCTGAACAGCGCCGAACTGCGCCAGATGTGGGAAACCGAACTGGCCGAAATGCGCGAGCGCATCCACGGCATGCGCAAGCAGATGGTCGAGCTGCTGGCCCAGTACGGCGCCAACCGCGACTTCAGCTTCGTTGGCCGCCAGGTCGGCATGTTCTCCTACTCGGGCCTGACCGTTGAACAGGTCGCCCGCCTGAAGAACGACTTTGGCATCTACGCCTTGGACACTGGCCGCATTGCCGTGGCCGCCCTGAACCAGAGCAACATCCACGTGGTTACCAAGGCCATTGTCGAAGTGCTGTAACTGATTGATTTGCCAGGGGGACGCTTGACTTTCCCCTGGCAATCAGTAAGATACGCGCAGATTCCGCGATAGCTCAGTCGGTAGAGCAAATGACTGTTAATCATTGGGTCCCTGGTTCGAGTCCAGGTCGCGGAGCCAAACATTGAAAAGCCCCCGGTGCGCAAGCACCGGGGGCTTTTTCGTTTCAGGCTGGAGCGATGCAGCAAAAAGCATCAAACGATGCAGCAAGGGTTTCAGCTACTACGCCCGATCGGGTAAAACTCACCCTGGCTCCACACCCCGAGCCACTCCTCACCCGCGATCTCGCGCGGCACCGCCAGCTCCACCAGTTGGTAGAACACATTGCGATGAATCAGCGCCTCAAGGTTGCTGCGCATCAGCACATACGGCGAGGGCTCTTGCGTCACCGGGTCGATCACCACGCGCAGCGGGTTAGCCGGCCCGGCCTCGACCTGGTCGTCGACGTTGCTGGTGAAGCGCAGTACCTGCTGCTCACCCTCCCCCTCCACGTCCAGCGCCACCGCCACGAATGGCGCATCATCGACGCGGATACCCACCTTCTCCACCGGGGTGATAAGAAAGTAATCAGCGCCGTCGCGGCGAATGATGGTGGAAAACAGCCGCACCATTGGCTTGCGCCCTATTGGCGTACCGAGGTAGTACCACGTGCCGTCACGGGCGATACGCATGTCGATGTCGCCGCAGAAATCCGGGTTCCACAGATGCACCGGCGGCAGGCCCTTGGCCTTGGGGATCTGCGCCAGAAGATCATTGGCCTTGCCGGAATCACTCATCACGCTTGCCTCATTCACTCATACCCAGAAGGCTACGAGCGTACTCGCGCATTGGCGCAGCAAGCAAATCCTCCGGGGTGTTGTCGTGGAACGTCAACAAACCGCCACGGCTTTTGATACGCGCGGTGTCGATCAGGTAACGGGTGTTGGTTTCGATCAACATCATCTGCACGACACCAGTGTCCCAACCCAGGCGGTCGACAGCCTGTTCGTCATACCACTCATCGCCATTGCCGATGCGGTCGTCGGTGCGAGCAAAGCGGGTATACAGCACATAGTCGGCGCCTACCGAACGCGCCTGGGCAAGGGTCTCTTCCAGGCCCTGCGGGCCCTGAGCGCGGCGTACCAGCGGGAAATACTCGACGAAGCTCTTGAAAGCTTGCTCGGCCACCACATTTTGCCGCGGCACCGGCCCCTTGCCCGGTGGTACGAATGCGCCTTGGCCGATGAAGATGAACGAATCGGGCTGCAGGCGGATCGACAGAGTGCGACGGGTATCGCTATGGTCCAGCAATCCAGCATCGCTCATGTGATAACGGACGCCTTCGCCCATATCGCTGACATTCATGCAGCCACCCAGCGCTATCAGCGCCAGCAGCAAGACCAGGCTACGCATCTTTCCTCCAATGGCCGGCGACGAAAAACCGGCGAATAGCCGGCGGATGCAGCTTTTGCGCCAGCTTCAGCCACCAATCACCTTCATCACCATTACACCGCCGGAAAACGCCAGTTCCTGCTTGTCGGCCAAGGCCTTGACCAACAAGCGCTGCAAGGCCGGCAGTGCCAGATGGCGTGGCTTTTCCAGCAATTCGCCGACGAAGTGACGATTACCGGATGACAGGCAGCCATGCAGCCAGCCGGTGGAGGACAGGCGCAGCCGTGAGCAACTGCGGCAGAACGGTACGCTTTCGTTAGCGATCACGCCGAAGTGGCCTTTACCAGGGATTTGATAGCGCAAGGCGGTGGCGTCCAGCGGTGCGTCTACCCGGGCATAGGCATGCTTGCCAGCGATCAAGCCAAGCAACGGGTCAAGGCCAACGAACTGCTGCAGGAAGGTGTTGGGGTCACGGGCGAGGTGGCCCATGCGCATGAGCTCGATGAAGCGCAGTTCAAAACCGCGCTCAAGGCAGTAATCCAGCAGCGGCAGCACCTGGTCAAGATTCTGCCCGCGCATCGGCACCATGTTCACCTTGATGTGCATGCCTAAGGCGCTGGCCTGCTCCATACCCGCCAGTACGCTAGCCAGGTCGCCGCCACGGGCAATCCGGCGGAAGGCCTGAGGGTCGAGGGTGTCGAGGGAAACGTTCAGGCGGCGGATGCCCGCTGCTTGCAGCTGAGGCAACTTGCGCGCCAGCAGCTGGCCATTGGTGGTCAGCGAGATGTCGCCCAGGTCAAGCTTGGCCACGGCGACCAGGAAAGCATCCAGCCGCGGGCTGACCAACGGCTCACCGCCGGTGATGCGCAAACGCTCGACTCCAGCGGTTTCAACCAGGTAGGCGACGCCACGGGCCAAGGCCTCCGCCGACAGTTCGTCCTGCGCCGCCACCAGGCGCTTGCCGTCTGGTACGCAGTAGCTGCAGGCGTAATTACAGGCAGCCGTCAGGCTGACGCGCAGGTTGCGAAAACGCCTGCCTTGACGATCGACGATCATGAATGACTCCGACATGGATGGTGGGGCTGGCAAAACCTGACTCATAAATCAGGTTTTTGCAAGCCCCACCACACATTGCCGAGTTCAGTTCAGTAGCGCGCGCCTCCACTCAGTTCGAGGGTTCCGGGTCGCGCTTGCGTTTGTTGCCCATGCGCACACCAATGTCCATCAGGAACTGGAAGAAGCCTTCCTGGTCCTCAAGCACATTGCTCCAGAACGGCGAGTGGTACAGCGCCACGGCGCCATGCACCAGCGCCCAGGCGGCGCAATAGTGGAAATACGGCGGCACGTCTTCGAGTTTGCCTTCGCTGATACGGCCCTTGATCAGCTGCGTTAGGCGATCGAAGTTGGACGCACGGATGCTGTGCAACTGTTCGACCATTTCCGGTACTTGGTTGCCCTTGACCACCTTTTCTTCCAGGCGGTCGAACAGCCGGTAACGTTGGGGGTCGCGCATGCGGAACTCGAAATAGGCGCGCGACAGGGCTTCCTTGTCGCGGTCGACATCAGCCGAATGCAACAGCGCGTTCAGGTCGCGCTCGTAGTCGAGCATCAGGCGCAGGTAGATTTCCGCCTTGGACTTGAAGTGCTTGTAGATCGTGCCTTTGCCGATGCCTACGGCGTCAGCGATCATCTCGACGGTGACGCTGTCTTCGCCCTGTTCCAGGAACAGTTTAAGTGCGGTGTCGAGGATTTCCTGTTCGCGACGGCGAAACTCACGGACCTTACGAGGTTCTTTCTGCATAGGAAGGACTGGATGACAATCGAAGCGGTTTATTATGCCTAACTTGCTGGAAATTGCACGGATCATCCGAGCATGTGTGTGTTTCACGATGCATACAGCCATACGCTGCGGAAGGAATGAAACCTCGGCGTATTCCAAATTTGTTTAAAAAACGACCAATATGCACTGGCACCGCGCCAAACCTGACCAATACTTGAAGTGTTGGCGCGGCGCATCCCCCCGAGTGGCGCGCCGATAAAGGTGCTCAGGGACCGCGTACCTTTGTTTTACTCCTAATGGTCTTAACCCGGATTCCCCCCCCAGAACCCGGGTTTTTTTTGGGCGATAGCAAGGGGCATGGTGCTAAAAATCAAGCTACCCGCGCCAACGGGAACAAGCGCTTGAAGTTGGCGGTGGTCTGCTCAGCCAACTGCTCATAACTGGCCCCGCGCAACGAAGCCACATACTCCGCCACCTCCCGCACATACTGCGGCAAATTCGGCTTGCCTCGGTGCGGAATCGGCGCCAGATACGGCGCATCCGTCTCCACCAGTAAGCGATCGACTGGCACCTGCCGCGCGACTTCACGCAAAGCATCGGCATTGCGGAAGGTCACGATGCCAGACAACGAAATGTAATAGCCCAGGTCGAGCGCTGCCTTAGCCATATCCCAGTCTTCGGTGAAGCAATGCAGCACCCCAGCCTGCGCCAAGTTGGCCTCGCGTAGCAGCGCCAGGGTGTCGGCGCGCGCCGCTCGGGTATGCACGATCACCGGCTTGCCGGTTTGCCGCGACGCCTCGAGGTGCAAGCGGAACGAAGCCTGCTGCAGCTCGGCTGCCTCTGGCTCGTAGTGGTAATCCAACCCCGTCTCTCCAATCGCCACGACATGCGGGTGGGCCAGTTCGTGCAGCAGCCATTCCAGTGCTGGCGCTTCACCCGGGGCCAGGTCCAGCGGGTGCACGCCCACCGAACAGTCAACATCGGCGTACTGCTCGCTCAGCGCCTTCACTGCGCCGGCATTCTCGGCACTGACGCCAATACACAGGAAATGCCCAACCCCGCGCTCGCGCGCCGCCTGCAGGGCAGCATCGAGGGAGCCTTGGTGGGCGCTCAGGTCAAGACGATCAAGGTGGCAATGGGAATCTACGAGCATGGGATAACAGCACACATGAAAAAATGAGGATCAGCGGGCACCGGGCAATTGCAGCCAATGGGCCAGCAGCGATTCAAGCAGTAGGGCGCGGTTGAGGTTAGCCTTGCCCAGCACCTTCTGGCGCTGTTCCAGGATCCACGCCTGCACCTCCAACACCTTGGCTTGGCGGCTTTTCTGTGCAAGGTATTGCACCACCTTGCGCATATCGGCCAAGCCTAGCCCGTCCTCGTCCTGGGTCAATTGGTAGCGCAAAATCAGGTGCGCCCAATCGCAGAACCAGTCGAACAGCAACAACAACGGCACGCCGTTCCAGGCATCGGCCAGTTGGCTGGGCGATTGCTGCTGCTTGAGCAGCTTCTTCACCCCGTCAGTAACCAGTGCGCGCTGCTCGCGCACGCCTTGCGCCTGCAGGCTGACTGCCATCAACGGCGAACCAGCCGCCAATGTCAGCAACTCGTCGCGCTCGGTTTGGTCGCTGTCGGCCAACGCGTCGGCCAGCCAGGCCTGGCTCTGGGCCAGGCTGGGCTGCGGGCAGGCGACCTGCTGGCAGCGGCTCTTGATGGTCGGCAAAAGGCGACTGGGCTGGTGGCTGACCAGCAGCAATACCGTATCGCCGGAAGGTTCTTCGAGGCTTTTCAGCAGGGCGTTGGAAGCATTGACGTTCATCGCCTCCACCGGCTCGATCAGTACCACCTTACGCCCGCCCAGCTGTGCGGTCTGCACCACGAAAGCGACCAGCTCGCGCACCTGGTCGACCTTGATTGGCTTGTCGGCCTCCTCGGGCTCAAGGATGAAGTTGTCCGGGTGGCTGCCGGCCTTGAGCAGCAGGCACGACTTGCACCCGCCGCAGGCCTCCAGGCCTTGCGGCTGCTGGCACAACAGGCGGGCCATCAAGCGCTCGGCCAAGGCTCGCTTGCCGATCCCCTGCGGCCCATGCAGCAAGTAGGCGTGGGCGTGCTGGCCGCGACCGGCCAGTTGCTGCCAAAGGGCCTGCTGCCAGGGGTAGGCCTCAGCCACGGCAACGCTCCACGATGCCGGGCAGCAGTGCATCGATGGCGCGCTGCACGGCTTCCAGGGACTGTGCGGCATCCAGCAGGCTGTAACGCTGCGGCGCGCGCTGGGCACGCTGCAAGTACGCCTGGCGCACGGCCTCGAAGAACGCCTGGCCTTCCTGCTCGAAACGGTCCAGGCGACCGCGGGCAGCGGCGCGAGCCAGGCCCACTTCGACCGGCAGGTCGAAGACCAACGTCAGGTCTGGGCGCAAATCACCCTGGACGAACTGCTCCAGGGTGGCGATACGCTCGACTGGCAAACCGCGCCCGCCGCCTTGATAGGCATAGGTGGCATCGGTAAAACGGTCGCACAACACCACTGCCCCACGGGCCAGCGCCGGTCGGATGACCTGCGCCAGGTGCTGGGCGCGTGCGGCGAACACCAACAGTAGCTCGGTATCGGCCGCCATGCTTTCATCGCTGGGCGCCAGCAGCAGTTCACGCACCTTTTCGGCCAACGGCGTGCCACCGGGTTCACGGGTCAGCACCACGTCCAGGCCTTGCTCGCGCAGGCGCGCGGCCAGGTAGTCGCGGTTGGTGCTCTTGCCCGCGCCTTCCGGCCCTTCCAAAGTAATAAACAAGCCGCTCACAGGCAGTCCTTAATGTTGTTCGTCAGGCATCGGCCGCTCGGCCGCTTGCGCGCCGCCGGCAGGGGCGCCCTGCTCAGGCGCCCCATCGGCCGAGGGCTGTTCGGCAGGCTCGTCTGCCGCAGGCCCCTGGGGCGGGTCGGCCTCTTCGGCCGCCGGCGCCTCTGGCTGCGACTGCGGCGCAGGGCTGGAGCGGTAGTCGGCTCGGCGCTTGAGCTGGAATTCACGCACCGCTGAGTTGTGATCGTCCAGGTCGTCGGAAAACACATGGCTACCATCGCCGCGGGCGACGAAATAAAGGCTGGAGCCGTCGGACGGGTTGAGTGCCGCGTGAATCGCCTCGCGGCCAACCATGGCGATGGGCGTCGGAGGCAAGCCGGTTATGGTGTAGGTGTTGTAGGGCGTCGGTTCGCGCAGGTCGGCGCGGGTAATTTTGCCGTTGTAGCGCTCACCCATGCCGTAGATCACTGTCGGGTCGGTCTGCAGCATCATGCCCAAGCGCAAGCGCCGCACGAAGACGCCGGCAATCTGCCCGCGCTCCTGAGGAATACCGGTTTCCTTTTCCACCAGCGAGGCCATGATCAACGCCTGATACGGGTCGCGGTATGGCAGGTCGGTGGTACGTTCTGCCCACTCTTTGGCCAGCACTTCATCCAGGCGCATGTACGCCTGTTGCAGCAGCTCGACGTCGCTCATGCCGCGCACGAAACGGTAAGTGTCCGGGAAGAAGCGCCCCTCGGGGAACACGCCGGTATGGCCCAGCTTGTCCATCACTTCGGAATCCGACAGGCCGTCCAGGGTGTGCTTGATCTTTTCATGCTTGGCCACGGCCGAGCGCACCTGGCGGAACGTCCAGCCTTCGACCAGGGTCAGGTTGTACTGCACCACATCGGCCCGGCGCCACGCATCGAACAGCTGTTCGACGGTCATGCCGGGGGTCAGGCGGTACTCGCCGGTGTGCAGGGGCGTACCGGCCATGTTAAAGCGCCAGTACAGGCGCAACCAGACGGCGTCGTCGAGCAACCCTTCGCTCTGCATGCGATAGAACATGCGGTTGGGGTTGGTGCCATTGGGCACGTCGAGCAGGCGCTCCTGCGTGACGTGCAGGGGCTGCTCCAGTACCGAGTTGACCTTCCAGGCCGACCAACCCACGGCCAGGCCGGCGAGGATCAAGGCCATTTCCAGCAGCAGCAGGAATTTGCGTCTCACGAATTCAGGTTTCCAGTAACGTACGGGCAACGGCCTGCAGTTTATGGGTGAGCGGGCCCGGCGACCAGTTTAGCGCGGCTATGCCACGCACGGGCCAGATACCGTAGACGCTATTGCAAACAAATACTTCGTCTGCCTGTTCCAGCGCATCGTACGGCAGGTCGCGGACCTGCACCGGGATACCCAGCAACGCTGCCTGTTCCAGCAATGCCGCGCGCATCACACCGGCCACGCCGCAGCGGCTGAGGTCGGCCGTGAGCAACGCACCATCGCGCACCAGGAACAGATTGCTGTACACCCCTTCGATCACCCTGCCCTGCCCGTCACGCATCAGGCCTTCGGCATGTTCGCTGTCCTGCCATTCGGCTCGGGCCAGTACCTGCTCCAGGCGGTTGAGGTGTTTGAGGCCGGCTAGCAGCGGTTGTTCCCCAAGCCGGGTTTGGCAAGGGTACAGCCGCACACCTTGCTCGGCATGCTCGACAGGATAGCTGGGCAATGGGCTGCCCTGCAGGATACGCCGTGGCGCGACACCGGCTAACGGTGCATAGCCGCGCTGGCTGTCGCCACGGGTAAGGATGAGTTTGGCGACGCCATTACCCAGCTGGTTGGCATAGCGCTGTAGCTCGTCGCGCACCAGCCCTAGATCAGCACTGATCGCCAGGCGCTGGCAGCCCAGCGCCAGGCGTGCGAGGTGGCCGTCCAGCAGGCTGGGCCGGCCGCCGCGCACAGCGATGGTCTCGAACAGGCCATCGCCGTAGGCCAGGCCGCGGTTCTGCAGGTTAACTGCAGCCGCCGGCTGGCCATCGACCCAGCTGGGCATCAACCGGCGAACCGGCGGAATACCAGCGAGCCGTTGGTGCCGCCAAAGCCGAACGAGTTGGACAGCACCACGTCAATCGGCATGCTGCGTGCCTGGTGCGGCACGAAGTCGAGGTCGCAACCGTCGTCCGGCTCGTCCAGGTTGATGGTGGGCGGGGCCATCTGGCTGTTGATTGCCAGCACGCTGAAGATCGCTTCCACGGCACCGGCGGCGCCCAGCAGGTGGCCTGTCATCGACTTGGTCGAGCTAACCGCCAGCTTGTAGGCATGCTCACCGAACACGCGCTTGATCGCTGCCACTTCGGCAATGTCGCCAGCGGGGGTCGAGGTGCCGTGGGCGTTGATGTAGCTGACCTCTTCCGGCTGGATACCTGCGTCCCGCAGGGCGTTGGCCATGCAGCGGGCAGCACCTTCACCGGAGTCAGGTGGCGACGTCATATGGTAAGCGTCACCGCTCATGCCGAAACCGACCAACTCGGCATAAATGGTCGCGCCGCGCGCCTTGGCGTGCTCCAGCTCTTCGAGCACCAGGGCCCCAGCACCGTCGGACAGCACGAAGCCGTCACGGCCCTTGTCCCATGGGCGGCTGGCCCGGCTTGGCTCATCATTGCGGGTAGACAGTGCCCGCGAGGCACCGAAACCGCCCATGCCCAGGCCGCAGGCGGCCATTTCGGCGCCACCGGCGATCATCACGTCGGCTTCACCGTAGGCGATGTTGCGCGCGGCCATGCCGATGCAGTGGGTGCCAGTGGTGCAGGCCGTGGCAATGGCGTAGTTCGGCCCTTGCAGGCCTAGGTGGATCGACAGGAACCCGGAGATCATGTTGATGATCGAGCCCGGCACGAAGAACGGCGAGATGCGACGCGGCCCCGCATCGTGCAGGGTGCGGCTGGTTTCTTCGATGTTGGTCAGGCCACCGATACCCGAGCCCATGGCCACACCGATACGCTCACGGTTGGCGTCAGTCACCTCCAGGCCGGCATTACGCACTGCCTGGAAACCGGCCGCCAGGCCGTACTGGATGAACAGGTCAAGCTTGCGGGCCTCTTTGGCCGACAGGTATTGCTCAACCTCGAAGCCTTTCACCGAGCCGCCAAAACGGGTGGAGTAGGCAGACAGGTCCGTGTGTTCAATCGGACCAATGCCACTGCGGCCAGCCAGAATGCCCTGCCAAGTGCTCGGTACATCGGTACCCAGTGGCGACAGCATGCCCATACCGGTGACCACGACGCGTCTACGCGACACAGTACTCTCCTTTTCTAATGACAGAGTTTCTTGCCATTGCACTCAACGCAATGGAATGAAATGGCAACAAGCTCTAGATGCTCGGGGGACGACGCAGACGCCTCGCAAAGAAAAAACCGCACGCCAGCAAAGGCAGTGCGGTTTTTCCCGACAAGTAGCGTCGACTGAAACGTCTTAGGCCTTGTGGCTGTTGACGTAGTCGATAGCGGCTTGAACGGTAGTGATCTTCTCGGCTTCTTCGTCAGGGATTTCGGTCTCGAATTCCTCTTCCAGAGCCATCACCAGCTCAACGGTGTCAAGCGAATCGGCACCCAGGTCATCGACGAAGGACTTCTCAACAGTCACTTCTTCTTCTTTAACGCCCAGTTGCTCGGCGACGATTTTCTTGACGCGTTCTTCGATGGTGCTCATACCTAGTTTTCACTCCTAATGGACATATGTCAGGCAGCTGGCCGGTGGCTAATTTTATAGAAAGACGTTGGCTTTTCAAGCTAAACGCACCTTCCGACTAGCCACCCTACCCGCTGCCTGGAATCTGGTTGCAGCTTTATAACGGATTTTAGGCTCGCAGTATGACTCTTTTTTTACGAAATCCGTCACATTGAGTTGCAGTATTACATGTACATCCCGCCGTTGACCGGCACGGTAGCACCGGTTACGTAGGCTGCGCCGTCTGAGGCTAGGAACGAAACCACCTTGGCAATTTCGTCGGCCTGACCCAGGCGGCCCAGCGGGATCTGGGTCTGCAGGGCTTCGCGCTGCGCTTCTGGCAGCTCGCGGGTCATGTCGGTGTCGATGAAGCCCGGGGTCACCGAGTTGACGGTGATGCCGCGCGAGCCCACTTCACGCGCCAGGGCGCGGCTGAAGCCTTCCAGGCCGGCCTTGGCGGCCGCATAGTTGGCCTGGCCAGCGTTACCCATGGCACCGACGACCGAGCCGATGCTGATGATACGACCCCAACGTGCCTTGGTCATGCCACGCAGCACGCCCTTGGACAGACGGTAGAGGCTGTTCAGGTTGGTGTCGATCACGTCGAACCACTCGTCGTCCTTCATGCGCAGCATGAGGTTGTCGCGCGTGATGCCAGCATTGTTGACCAGGATGGCAGGCGCGCCAAACTGCGCGCCGATGGCAGCCAGAACAGCCTCAACCGATTCCGCGCTGGTCACGTTCAGCTCCATGCCGGTACCGGTGATGCCATGCTCTTTGAGGGTGGCAGCGATCCGCTCGGCACCGGAGGCCGACGTGGCAGTGCCGATCACGGTCGCGCCCTGGCGGCCCAGCTCGAGGGCGATGGCCTGGCCAATACCACGGCTAGCGCCGGTGACCAGTGCAACTTTACCTTGCAGGCTCATGCAAGCTTCTCCAAATCAGGCCAGTGCCGCGCGGGTGGCGGCAACGGCGTCAGGGGTATTGAGGTTGTAGGTGGTCACGCCGTCGGCGCAACGCTTGTTCAGGCCAGCCAGGACCTTGCCAGGGCCGCACTCGACCAGGTTGACCGCGCCGTTCGCCGCCAGGGTCTGCACACACTCGACCCAGCGCACCGGCTGGTACAACTGCGCCAGCAGGTCATGCTTGAGGGCATCAAGGCCAGCGGCAACGGCAGCGCTGACGTTCTGCACCAGCGGAATTTGCGGGGCGTGCCATTCGATGGCATTGACCGCCTCGGCAAAGCGCTCGGCAGCCGGCTTCATCAAGGCGCAGTGCGACGGCACGCTGACTGCCAGCGGCAGGGCACGCTTGGCACCTTTGGCCTTGCACAGCTCCATGGCGCGGTCTACCGCAGCCTTGTTACCGGCGATGACCACCTGGCCTGGCGAGTTGAAGTTGACAGCGCTGACCACTTGGTCTTCAGCCGCTTCGGCGCAGATTTCCACGACCACAGCGTCATCCAGGCCGAGAATGGCGGCCATGGCACCGTGACCGGCAGGCACCGCTTCTTGCATCAGTTGGCCGCGGCGCTCGACCAGGCGAACGGCGTCTTTCAGGCTGATGCTGCCAGCGGCAACCAGGGCGCTGTATTCACCCAGGCTGTGCCCCGAAACGAAGGCGGGCTTGGCACCGCCCTCTTCCAGCCACAAACGCCACAGCGCGATCGACGCGGTGAGGATCGCCGGCTGGGTCTTGTCGGTCTGGTTGAGTTGCTCTTCCGGGCCTTCCTGAACCAACTTCCACAGGTCGTAGCCGAGTGCTGCGGAGGCTTCCTTGAAGGTCTCGATGATCACTGGCTTCTCGGCGCCGAGCTCGGCGAGCATGCCCAGCGACTGGGAACCTTGACCGGGAAAGACGAATGCGAGAGATGCAGACATTGAACAAGCCCTTATGATCTTGTCGTCGGATAGGGTGCGCCAGACCCAGGGCCAGGCGCGGAATCTGAAAGCTTGGATGAAGACGCAGACCAAGCGGTCACATTTAAGCACTTCATCGGCGATATGCCTAAGTTCTTTGTGTGCCTGTGCCGGCCTCTTCGCGGGCAAGCCCGCTCCTACAGGATTGCCACAGGCTAAAGCAGCAGGTCCTCCAAGCGCCCATGCAAACGCTGCGGCAGGTTTTCCTGAATCTCGATTAACGCCCGCTGGATGGCACTCTGAAAGCCCTGCGCCCCCGCCGAGCCATGGCTCTTGATGACGATGCCCTGCAACCCCAGAAAGCTAGCGCCATTGTGCCGCGCCGGCGCCAGGTCGGCCTGCAGGCGCTTGAGCAAGGGCATGGCCACGGCCCCTGCCGCCCGCGCCAATATCCCCCCTTTGAACAACTGCTCGATGCGCGTGCCGATCATGGTCGCCAACCCCTCGCTCGACTTGAGCAGGATGTTGCCGACAAACCCGTCACACACCACTACGTCAGCCTCACCGCGGTACAACCCGTCGCCCTCGACAAAGCCCACGTAATTGAGCCCTCGAGCGTTCTGCAACAGGCTGGCTGCCAGCTTGACCTGCTGGTTACCCTTGATGTCTTCGGTGCCGATGTTCAGCAGCGCCACGCGCGGCCGATGCACGCCCAAGGCCTGGGCAGCCACCGAACCCATCACGGCGAACTGGTAGAGGTTTTCGGCACTGCAGTCGACATTAGCGCCCAAGTCGAGCAACTGGCAGTAGCCAGCCTGGGTCGGAATCGCCGCCACCATGGCTGGCCGATCGATACCCGGCAAGGTCTTGAGCACGAAACGCGACAGCGCCATCAACGCCCCGGTATTCCCGGCACTGACGCAGGCCTGAGCCTTGCCGTCGCGCACCAGTTCGAGCGCAATGCGCATCGACGAGTCCGGCTTGCCACGCAACGCCTGTGATGGCCGCTCGTCCATGCCGATCACCTCGCTGGCAGCCACAATGTGCAGGCGCGCGCGATCCGCAGCCGAAAGGCCACTGACAAGATCTTCAAGGAGGGAGGGTTGACCGACGAGGGTCAGGTGAAGCGAGGGTGTAGCCGAAAGGCAGGCAATGCTAGCCTGGACAATGCTGCGGGGACCGAAGTCCCCGCCCATTGCGTCGATCGCGATGACCTGAGCGGACAAGGATTACTCGTCAGCGCCCTTGTCGACCACTTTGCGACCACGGTATACGCCTTCTGGCGAAACGTGGTGGCGCAGGTGAACTTCACCAGTAGTTTTCTCTACCGACAGCGCGTTTTCCGACAGGGCGTCGTGCGAACGGCGCATGTCACGGGCAGAGCGGGATTTTTTGTTCTGCTGAACAGCCATAATTGATTAACTCCTAAACGTTTGGGTCACGCTTTAACTGCGCCAAAACACTGAACGGGTTGGACCGCGATACCTCGTCCTTGCTCGATTCGGGCTCGTCTGCGCCCGCCGGCTGCTGGCATTCTTCCGGATGGTGAGCAGGCACGATTGGCAAGGCGAGCAGAAGCTCCTCCTCGGCCAGTGCCTGCAGATCCAAAGGATCTTCGCCCAGTTCCAGCACGTCATAGCCTTTCGGCAACGACTGGGTATTCGCACCCTCCTTCACCACAGCGTATGTACATTCGCTATGGATTGGCAGGGTGACCAGCTCAAGACAACGCTGGCAAACCATTTTGACCTCGACGTCAAGCTCGCTGTGGATAACCACCACGTGCTGTTCATCTCGTTCAAAATCGAACTTCGCCTGCACCGTACCGACATTGTCGGAAAGCGGGTCGCAGAGTCTTTCCAAATCAGCGAGTTGCAACGAACCATTAATGGTTACGCCACGATCGGCTAATTTGCGCGGGTCAACGTGAGGTGGAATCGGGTCATTCAACATAGGCGCAGCATTCTAGGGATGCCCCCCGCCCCTGTCAAAGGAAATTCGGCGGCATCGTGCGTGATAGAATTGGTTCAACCGAACCCGGAGTCTATCATGCTTCCTTTGCTACTGGCTTCCAGCTCTGCTTATCGCCGCGAACTGCTCACGCGTCTGCGCCTGCCTTTCACCTGGGCAAGCCCCGATATAGACGAGCGGCGCCTGGATGACGAACCCGCCGTAGAGCTGGTGCGCCGGCTTGCCAGGCAAAAGGCCGAGGCACTGGCAGGCAGCCATCGTGGGCATTTGATCATCGGTTCGGACCAGGTCGCCGTACTGGGTGAGCAGGTGCTGGGCAAGCCGCATACCTTCGAGCGGGCCTGCGAACAACTACTGGAATGCAGTGGCCAGCAGGTGAGCTTTTTGACCGGCCTGGCACTGCTGAACAGCACCACTGGGCAATGCCAGGTGGACTGCGTGCCATTTACCGTGACCCTGCGCGAGCTGAGCCGCGAGCGCGTGGAGCGCTATGTGGCTGCAGAACAACCGCTGGATTGCGCCGGGAGCTTCAAGGCGGAAGGGCTGGGGGTAAGTTTGTTCCAGAGCACCCACGGGTGCGATGCGACCAGCCTGATAGGGCTGCCATTGATTCGACTGGTGGATATGCTGACCAAGGAAGGGGTGGTAATCCCCTAGCCTGGCTAACGATTTGTGCCACTCGTGAGATCCAGCGCCGCGCAGGCGACGCTCGATCTCACAGGCACCACACAACGCGCGACGCCCCTCAGCGCAACTGAGGCCCCTGGAACCCCATCCACATCGCCAGGCGCTCGGCCACACTGGCCCCTACGCGCTTGGAGAAGCGATCCAGCGGTGATTCCTGCACAGTGAAATCCACCAACTCCTTCTCGCCAACGATCTCACGCGCCACATAGCTGGCACTGCCCAGCCCATCCACCAGGCCCAGCTCCTTGGCCTGCTCACCCGACCACACCAAGCCGCTGAACAGCTCCGGATGCTCCTTGTCCTTCAGGCGCTCGCCACGCCCCTGCTTGACCATGGCGATGAATTGGTTGTGCGTGGTATCCAGCACCCCCTGCCAGAACCGCGTCTCTTCCGGCTTTTCTGGCGAGAACGGATCAAGGAAGGCCTTGTGCTCGCCCGAGGTGTACAAGCGGCGCTCCACGCCTAGCTTCTGCATGGAGCCGACAAAGCCATAACCGGCAGCCGTTACCCCAATCGAGCCCACCAGGCTAGCCTTGTCGGCATAGATTTCGTCCGCCGCACTGGCAATGTAGTAGGCGCCAGAAGCACCCAGGTCGGCGATCACCGCATACAGCTTGATGGCCGGGTACTCGGCACGCAGGCGGCGGATTTCGTCGTACACGTAACCTGACTGCACCGGGCTGCCGCCCGGGCTGTTGATGCGCATCACCACAGCCTTGGTCTTGCTGTCCTTGAACGCCTCGCGCAGGCTCTTGACGATGTTGTCGGCGCTGGCGGGCTCCTGGTCAGCAATCACCCCGCGCACCTCGACCAGCGCGGTATGGCTGGCGCTGCGCGATGCCGCCTTGTCCATGTCCATCAGCGGGGTGAACAACGCCAGGATGCCAAACAGGTAGATAAAGGTCAGCAGCTTGAAAAAGATCCCCCAGCGTCGCGCCCGGCGCTGCTCCTGCACACCCGCCAGCAAGGTCTTCTCCAACAGCCTCCAGCTTTTGCGCTCTTCGCGCTCCTCCGGTTCGGCCTCAGGGGCTTTCCATTCGTCTGCCATGCTCACCTACCTTGGAAATGGAATTGCAGAACCGCCCAGCCACTCGCGCAACTGGGAAAAATGATCGATGCACACCTGCGGACCAAACTCGGCCAGCGCTTGCAGCGACATGGCACCATAGCCCACAGCCACCGAATGCATGCCAGCATTACTGGCCATCTGCAGGTCGAAGGCCGAATCCCCAACCATCAGCGCACGCCCCGCCTCGACACCGCAATGGCCGAGGATTTCCTCGAGCATCAACGGGTGCGGCTTGCCGCGGGTCTCGTCGGCGGCGCGAGTGATGTCGAAGAACTGCTCCCAGCCATTGGCTTTGAGCACCCGATCCAACCCCCGACGCGCCTTGCCGGTAGCGACCGCCAGGCGATATCCCTGGGCACGAAAGGCATCCAGCGACTCGACCACACCCTCGAACAACGGCGAGGGCTGCTGGTCCAGGGCCATGTAGATATCGGCATAGTGCTGACGAAAACGCTCGACCTGTGCAGGCGCCAAGTGCGGGTACAAGGTATGGATCGCCTCACCTAGAGCCAGGCCAATGATGCCCTTGACCGCACTCTCGCTGCTTTGCGCCTCACCCGCACGCTCTGCCGCAGCATTCATGGCCTCGACAATACGCCCGATGGAGTCGGCCAGGGTGCCATCCCAGTCGAAAATCAACAGCTCATAGCCTTTTTTCATCACTCAGGACGCACTCAGCCGTTCAATGGTTTTCGCCCACACCTCATCCACAGGCGCCTCGAGCTTAAGCTCGCCACCGTCCGGCAACGGCACGGTCAGGGCATAGGCATGCAAAAACAGCCGCTTGCCACCCAGGTCGCGAATTTCGCGACTGAAGTCTTCGTCACCGTATTTGCTATCGCCGGCAATCATGTGCCCGGCATGCAGGGTGTGCACACGAATCTGGTGGGTACGACCAGTGATCGGCCGCGCCTCGACAATGGTGGCGAACTCGCCAAAGCGGCGCAGTACGCGGAACAGGGTTAGTGCCTCCTTGCCCTCGTCGTTCACTTCGACCATGCGCTCACCGGAACGCAGGTTGCTCTTGAGCAACGGGGCGTTAACCTGCTTCTTCGCGGTCGGCCAGTGGCCACGCACCAGCGCCATGTAGCGTTTGTCGACACCATCGCCACGCAGGGCGGCATGCAAGTGGCGCAGCATGCTGCGCTTCTTGGCGATCATCAGCAGGCCGGAGGTGTCGCGGTCCAGGCGGTGCACCAGCTCCAGCTCCTTGGCGTCCGGGCGCAGTTGGCGCAGCGCCTCGATCACCCCAAAGCTAAGGCCGCTACCACCATGCACGGCGATGCCGGCTGGCTTGTTCATCACGATCAGCGCCTTGTCTTCGTAGACAATCGCGGCCTCAAGGCGCTGCAGCAGGCCCTGGGCCACCGGCGCCGGCGCGTCACGCTCGGGCAGGCGGACGGGCGGTACCCGCACGATGTCGCCGGCCTGGATCTTGTATTCCGGCTTGACGCGCCCCTTGTTGACCCGTACTTCACCCTTGCGCAGGATGCGGTAGACCAAGGTCTTGGGCACGCCCTTGAGGGCCGTGATGAGGAAATTATCGATGCGTTGGCCGGCAAGCTCCGGCGCGACTTCGATCAGCTGTACGCCGGAAGTCGGAGGGGTATTGGTCGTCATGGCGGGATCATAACAATTTTTTATGGAATTGAAGCACTTAATCATTGCTGCTATAGTCGCGAACGCCGCCAAAAGCGGCAGGCCAGCGAAACCAGGCTCTGAGCCGGTCCCTGACCTTCGCAATTCTCCAGGACGCGAGGCCGTCCTACGGGGTTTTCGCCAGTTTACCGAATTGCCTGGAATCGCCACCAGCGCCGTGTAGAGAAGACCGAAAAAAAACGACAAGTGCGGTGTTTCACCTGCTTACCCGATTCTTTTCGCTGCACCTCTGCCCGCCCCGTCGCTTCCACGCAACGCCCGGCGAATGCTTCGGAAATACCTGCCTTGGACATGAATGGCGCCAGCGCCGAACCTGCGCTGGCGAAAAATGCAACCCGTTGCGGATTCAGCGCGCGGCAGCACCCGAATTATCAGGGATACGTGCAGGGTGGAGATGCACAGCCCTCGGACCGTGTAGCACCGCGTCCGGCCACCAGCCCACTGACGGCTGGCGAGCGGATAAGGTCCTGAACAGATGCCTCCGGGCGTCCACGGCTGACGGTTGATTCCTCCTCCTGACTGAGTGCACAAGGCCCGCTTGGTTGATTCGGATTCCAATTCGAAGCCACCGGGGCCTTGTTGGCACCGCAGCAAACAGGACGCGTCGTCGCGACAACGGCAGGCTGGGCAACCGGCTGGTGCCGAACGTCGCTCGACACGGGGGTGGCCCAGCCACCCTTTGCGCACCTTGGCACCGACCATGAGACGTCGTGTGTGCCGAACGCCGTTTCCGGCAGCCCGGAAACCGACGGTACAACATGAAAAGAATGCTGATTAACGCAACTCAACCCGAAGAGTTGCGTGTAGCCCTGGTGGACGGCCAACGTCTCTACGACCTGGACATCGAGTCCGGCGCGCGCGAGCAGAAAAAGGCCAACATCTACAAAGGCAAGATCACCCGCATCGAACCCAGCCTCGAAGCCGCCTTCGTCGACTTCGGTTCCGAACGTCACGGCTTCCTGCCGCTGAAAGAAATTTCCCGCGAGTACTTCAAGAAGGCTCCTGAAGGCCGGGTCAACATCAAGGAAGTGCTGAGCGAAGGCCAGGAAGTCATCGTTCAGGTCGAGAAGGAAGAGCGCGGCAACAAAGGCGCCGCCCTCACCACCTTCATCAGCCTGGCCGGCCGCTACCTGGTGCTGATGCCCAACAACCCACGTGCCGGTGGCATCTCGCGCCGCATCGAAGGCGAAGAGCGCAACGAACTGCGCGAAGCCCTCAACGGCCTGACCGTACCGGGCGACATGGGCCTGATCGTGCGCACTGCCGGCCTTGGCCGCAGCAGCGAAGAAATGCAGTGGGACCTCGACTACCTGCTGCAGCTGTGGACCGCCATCAAGGAAGCGTCCCTGGACCGCGCCGCGCCCTTCCTGATCTACCAGGAAAGCAACGTCATCATCCGCGCCATCCGCGACTACCTGCGCCAGGACATCGGCGAAGTGCTGATCGACAGCATCGACGCCCAGGAAGAAGCCCTGACCTTCATCCGCCAGGTGATGCCGCAGTACGCCAGCAAGGTCAAGCTGTACGAAGACAGCGTACCGCTGTTCAACCGCTTCCAGATCGAAAGCCAGATCGAAACCGCCTTCCAGCGCGTGGTCGACCTGCCGTCCGGCGGCTCGATCGTAATCGACCCGACCGAAGCCCTGGTGTCCATCGACATCAACTCGGCGCGCGCCACCAAGGGCAGCGACATCGAAGAAACCGCCCTGCAGACCAACCTGGAAGCGGCCGAGGAAATCGCCCGCCAGCTGCGCCTGCGTGACATCGGTGGCCTGATCGTCATCGACTTCATCGACATGACCCCGGCAAAAAACCAGCGTGCCGTTGAAGAGCGCGTGCGCGAGTGCCTGGAAGCCGACCGTGCCCGCGTTCAAGTCGGCCGCATCTCGCGTTTCGGCCTGCTGGAAATGTCCCGTCAGCGCCTGCGCCCCTCGCTGGGTGAAAGCAGCGGCATCGTCTGCCCACGCTGCTCTGGCACCGGCATCATCCGTGACGTCGAGTCGCTGTCGCTGGCCATCCTGCGCCTGATCGAAGAAGAAGCCCTGAAGGACCGCACCGCCGAGGTACGCGCTCAGGTGCCAATCCCGGTAGCGGCATTCCTGCTGAACGAAAAGCGCAACTCGATCACCAAGATCGAAATGCGCACCCGTGCGCGCATCATCATCCTGCCGAACGATCACCTGGAAACCCCGCACTTCGAAGTCCAGCGCCTGCGCGACGATAACCCGGAAGTGCTGAACAACCAGTCCAGCTACGAAATTGCTGCCACTGAGACCGAAGAAGCGCCGCAGCCGACCGCTACCCGCACCCTGGTTCGCCAAGAAGCCGCGGTCAAGACCGCCCCGGCCCGCGCGAACGCGCCAGTGCCGGCTACCGTTGAAGAGCCGCAACCCGCCGCACCGGTTGCCCCAGCCCCGAGCGCCCCGGAGCCAAGCCTGTTCAAGGGCTTGGTGAAGTCGCTGGTCAGCCTGTTCGCAGGCAAAGAAGAACCTGTCGCCGCGCCGGTCGCCCCGGCTGCCGAAAAACCGGCCGCCGAGCGCAGCCCGCGTAACGAAGAGCGCCGTAACGGCCGCCAGCAGAGCCGCAACCGCAACGGCCGCCGTGACGAAGAACGCAAGCCGCGTGAAGAGCGTGCCGAGCGCGCCCCACGCGAAGAGCGCCAGCCACGCGAGGAACGTGCGCCACGTGAAGAACGCGCACCACGCGAAGAGCGTGCACCGCGGGAAGAGCGTGCACCGCGCGAAGAGCGCGCACCTCGCCCGCCACGCGAAGACCGTCGCGGCAACCGTGGCGAAGAGCGCGTGCGCGAACTGCGCGAGCCACTGGACGCCACCCCTGCCGAGCGTGAAGAGCGTCAACCGCGTGAGGAACGTGTAGCCCGTGAAGAACGCGCGCCACGTGAAGAACGTGCACCGCGCGAAGAGCGCGCACCTCGCGAAGAACGCGCGCCACGTGAAGAGCGCGCTCCGCGCGAAGAACGTGCACCGCGTGAAGAGCGCGCCCCTCGCGAAGAGCGTGCCCCACGTGAAGAGCGTGCTCCACGCGAAGAACGCGCCCCTCGCCCAGCACGCGAAGAGCGCCAGCCACGCCCAGCCGAAGAAGCGGCCGAACAGGCTGCCGAACTGACCGAAGAGCAACTGCCAAACGATGAGCTGCTGCAGGACGATCAGGAAGGCACCGATGGCGAGCGCCCTCGCCGCCGCTCCCGCGGCCAGCGTCGTCGCAGCAACCGTCGTGAGCGCCAGCGCAACGCCAATGGCGAGCTGATCGATGGCAGCGAAGAAGATGGCAACGACGAGCAGCCACAACAGCACCAGGCCACCGAGCTGGGTGCCGAACTGGCCGCCGGCCTGGCTGTGACTGCCGCTGTCGCCAGCAGCAACATCAGTGCCGATGCCGAGGCCCAAGCCAACCAGCAAGCCGAACTTGCTACCGCCGAAGTCGCCGCTGTAGAAACCGACAACAGCGAAGCCGCCCAGCCGGTCGAGCAGGTTGAAGCTTTCGCCAAGGCTGAAGCAGTGGCCGTGGCGCCAGTAGTCGAGCAGCCGGTCAGCGAGCCTGTGGCCGTGGTCGAGGCTACTGCCGAGCCAGTGGCCGAAGTCGCTTCGCAACCTGTAGTCGCAGAGGCATCTGCTGCCGAACCGGCTGTGCTGGCAGAAGCGCTGGTTACCGAAGCACCGGTAGAAGCACCTGCCGTCGAGGCCGGTGAAATCGAGCAGGCTCCGGCCGTGGTCGAAGCCGCACCGGCTGCCGAGCAAGCTGCTCCGGTTGTCGAAGCCCAGCCCGAAGTAGTGGCCGAGCCTGCCCCTGTGGTCGTCGAGCCGGCAGCGGTCGAAGCCCCGGTAGCCGAAGAGCCTGCCACGGTCATGCTGGCCAACGGCCGCGCACCGAACGACCCGCGTGAAGTGCGCCGCCGCAAGCGTGAAGCCGAGGCTGCCGCCAAAGCTGCACAGGAAGCTGCCGCAGCCACCGAGGAGCCCGCCCTGGCAACCGCCGATGAGCACAAGCCTCATCACGGTTGATAGCCAAGGCTGAATGAAAAAGCCCCGCCAGTGCAAACTGGCGGGGCTTTTTCTTGGTTGCCTTCAAATGCTGGCAGTGCTGTTGCTGTTGTGGGAGCGGGCGTGCCCGCGAACACCGGCGTAGCCGGTGCCAGCTACCGCGCTAGGTTCTTCGCGAGCCAGCCCGCTCCCACAGGTACCGCATGAGCGTGATGAATCAGTAGAGGTTCGGCTCCATCTCCAGCTCAACCCCGAACCGCGCGAGGATATCAGCCTGGATCTGCCGCGCCAGCGCATGCATCTGCGCCCCGCTCGCCTGGCCATAATTGACCAGCACCAGCGACTGTAAACGATGCACCCCGGCGTCACCCTCCCGATGGCCCTTCCAGCCCGCCTGCTCGATCAACCAGCCCGCCGCCAGTTTCACCTGGCCATTGGCCTGCGGATAAGCCACCAGCCCAGGGTATTGCGCACGAATACCCTCAACCTGTTCAGCCGACACCACCGGGTTCTTGAAGAAGCTCCCGGCATTGCCGAGCTCCGCCGGGTCTGGCAGTTTTTCGCGCCGAATACTGCAGATCGCCGCGCTGATCGCCTGCGCGGTCGGCTCGGTCACCCCCTGCTCCAACAGGCGCTGACGCACCGGGCCGTAGTCCAGGTGAGCCTGCAGGGTATGGTTCAGAGCGAAGCGCACACGCAAGATCAACCAACGGCCGGGGTTGCGTTTGAACACGCTGTCGCGGTAACCGAAGGCACACTCGGCTAGGCTGAAATCACGCAGCGCGCCGGTTTCGCGGTCGAGGGCGGTCAGGCCAGCGAACACGTCCTTGATCTCCACCCCATACGCGCCCACGTTCTGCATCGGCGCGGCGCCCACGGTACCAGGGATCAGGCTGAGGTTCTCCAGCCCGCAGTAGCCTTGCGCCAGTGCCCACTGCACGAACGGGTGCCAGGGCTCACCGGCCTCGGCCTCGACCACAATGCGTTCACCGTCGTCGCTAAGCACACGCCGGCCACGGCTGGCCATGTGCAGCACCAGTGCGTCGATATCGCGGGTTAGCAGCAGGTTGCTGCCGCCGCCAATCACCAACACCGGCAGGCCGCGCTGCTGAGCCTTGGCCAGCGCCTGGCGCACCTCCTGGTCATCATGCGCCTGGCTGAAATAGCGCGCCTTCACCTCGATGCCGAAGGTGTTGTAAGGCTTGAGCGATACCTGTTCCTGCCACTGCCCTGTCATAGCCGCCCCTTGATTTCCAGCACCAGCGCCTGGCACGCCGCCTCGACCAAGTCGAGCACCTGCTCGAAACCGTCGGCACCGCCGTAGTACGGGTCTGGCACTTCATCCAGCGCCGCACCGTAGCGGCGCAGGAACAAGTCGAGCTCCCCCACTGCCGTATGCGGGCGCAAGGCGCGCAGGTGGCTGAGGTTACTCTCGTCCATGGCCAGGATCAGGTCGTACTCGGCAAAATGCGCCGCCTTGACCTGCTGAGCGCGCTGCTGCGACAGGTCGTAACCGCGCGCCAGCGCTGCCTTGCAGGTGCGGCTGTCAGGCGCCTTGCCGATGTGCCAGTCGCCGGTACCGGCCGACGCCACCTGCACGCGGTCGGCAAGCCCGGCAGCCTGCAACTGCTGGCGCAGCACGCCTTCGGCGGTGGGCGAGCGACAAATATTGCCCAGGCACACGAACAGGACGCGCATCAGGCCTCCAGCAAGCGCCGTACGCGCTCCAGGTCTTCAGGGGTATCAACGCCCACCGCAGGCGCCTCGATGGCATCTTCGACGTGAATGCGCACGCCGTGCCACAGGGCCCGCAGTTGCTCCAGGGCTTCAGTCTGCTCGAGCCAGCACGGCCCCCAACTGACGAAGTCGTGGAGGAAACCGACGCGGTAGGCGTACATGCCGATGTGGCGGCGGTAAGGCACGCCTTGCGGCAGCTGGCTGCGGTCGTTGGCGAAGCTATCGCGGGCCCATGGCAACGGCGCACGGCTGAAGGTCAGGGCCAGGCCATTGTTGTCACTGACGACTTTTACCGCATTGGGGTTGAACACGGTTTCCGGCTCATGGATAAGCTCGGCCAGGGTCGCGATGCCAGCTTCCGGGTGGGCAGCCAGGTTAGCGGCCACTTGGTCGATGATCACCGGTGGAATCAGCGGTTCGTCACCCTGCACATTGACCACGATGGCATCGGCAGGCAGGTCGAGTTGAGCCGCCACCTCGGCCAGGCGATCGGTGCCCGACTCGTGATCGACACGGGTCATCAGCACTTCAGCGCCAAATGCCTGGCAAGCCTCGAAGATGCTGACATCGTCGGTGGCAATGACCACCCGGCCGGCGCCGCTTTTGCGCGCCTGCTCCCAAACATGCTGGACCATCGGCTTGCCGGCAATCGTCAGCAGCGGCTTGCCCGGCAAGCGCGTGGAACGCAGGCGGGCGGGGATCACCACGGTGTAGTTCAGGTTCATTTGTCCAGGCGCTCGTCGTCGGTCAGGGTGCGTGCCTCGCTTTCCAGCATGACCGGGATACCATCACGGATCGGGTACGCCAGGCCTGCGCCCTTGCTGATCAGCTCGGTCTTGTCGGCACTGAGCTTGAGAGGGCCCTTGGTGATCGGGCACGCCAGGATGTCGAGCAGTTTGGTGTCCATGGAAGCTTCCTTGAGGCCGGTTGGCCAAAAATTGAAAGTGCGCTCAGGGCTTTGCGCGCCCCGGCAGCAAGCGTTGCAGCTGGCTGTCGAACCAGGCGCTAAAGGCCGGCGATGGCTGCGCCTCGACGGCCAGGTACCACCAGTCGGCGGCGGCGAAGGCACGGCATTTGACCGCATCCTTTTCTGTCATCACCAACGGCAATGGCGGGTTGAACGTAAGGTGCTCGGCGCTGAACTGGGCATGGTCGGCGAAGGGATGCGGCACCGGCTGCCAGTTTAGCCCCTGCAGCGTATTGAAGAAACGTTGCGGGTTACCGATACCGGCCACCGCATGCAGGCGCTGGCCTGAAGGGAATAGGTCCAGGCTACGGCGTTCGCCGCTGCGCAAATTGACCAGCGCGGACGGCTGCAGGCGAAAGCCGAAGCCATCGGCGCCGTCTTCGCTGGCGCCATTGAACAGCACCGCGTCAGCGTCGTGCAGGCGCTCGGCGGGTTCGCGCAAGGGCCCGGCCGGCAGGCAGCGCCGATTGCCCAGGCCGCGGGCGGCGTCGATCAGCACCAGCTCCAGGTCGCGGGCCAGGCGATAGTGCTGCATACCGTCGTCGCACAGGATCAAGTCGAGGGGTTCGCTGGCCAGTAGCGCCTGCACGGCACGGGAGCGGTCGGGGTCGATCATCAGCGGCACACCGGTGCGTTGCACGATCAGCAGCGGCTCGTCGCCCGCCTGCTCGGCACGCTGGTCGGCCTGCACCCGCCAGGGCAGCTGCGCAGGCCGGGCGCCGTAGCCACGGCTCACCACGCCCACCTTCAGCCCCTGCTGGCGGCAGTGCTCAATCAGCCAGAGAATCATCGGCGTCTTGCCGGTGCCGCCCACAGTAATGTTACCCACCACGATGACCGGTACTGGGGCCCGGTAGCTGGCGCTTTCGCCCGAGAGAAAACGCGCCCGCTTGCGCATCACCACGCGGCGGTACAGCGCCTCCAGCGGGCGCAGCAGCGCCAGGGCCGGGTGCCCGGCGTACCAGGCAGCGAGCAAGCGGTCGGCGAAGGCCATCAAGGCGTGCCCTGGGCCGCCTCGACGGTGGTCATGCGCAACTGGCTGAAACCGAGCTTGCCGGCGGCATCCATTGCGGTGACCACCGCCTGGTGCGGGGTCTTGCCATCGGCACTGATGGCCAGCGGCAGCTTGTTGTCGCCGCCCGACTCCCGTTCGATCGCTTCGCTCAGGGTGGCCAGGTCACTTTTAGGCAGCAGGTGGTTGTTCACCGAGTACACGCCTTCGGCACTGATGGTGATTTCCACCAGCTTGCCCTGGTCGGCCGGTGCCGGCTCGGCGCTGGCGGCCTCGGGCAGCTCGACGCGCAGCTGGGTCTCGCGGGTGAAGGTGGTGGTGACCACGAAGAACAGCAGCAGGACGAACACCACGTCAATCAGCGACGCCAGGTTGATGTCGACGTTTTCCCGCTGGCGATTGCGCCGGAACTTCACGCCTTGCCTCCGGCCACTTCCACTTCACGGTCGCCCTGGATCACTTCCACCAGCTTGATCGCTTCCTGCTCCATGCCCACCACCAGCTCATCGATGCGGCGCAGCAGGAAGCGGTGGAAGAACACCGCCGGGATACCAATCATCAGGCCGGCTGCGGTGGTGACCAGGGCCTTGGAGATACCCCCGGCCAGCACCGCGGCGTTGGCGGTCATCTGCGACCCCATGAAGGCACTGAAGATGTCGATCATGCCCAGCACGGTACCCAGCAAGCCCAGCAACGGGGCCATGGCGGCGATGGTGCCGAGGGTGCTGATGTAGCGCTCCAGTTCGTGGATCACGCGCGAGGCGGCCTCCTCGATGCACTCTTTCATGATTTCGCGGCCATGGCGCGAGTTGGCAAGGCCAGCAGCGAGGATTTCGCCCAGTGGCGAATCGGCGCGCAGGGCCTTGAGCTTGTCACTGGTCAGCTGTTTGTCCTTGATCCACATCCATACCTGGCCTAGCAGGTGCGGCGGGGTGACACGACTGGCGCGCAGGGTCCACAGGCGCTCGACGACGATAGCCATGGCAACGATGGAACTCAGAATGATCGGCAGCATCATCCAACCACCGGACTTGACCAATTCCCACACAGTAAACGCCCCTTCGGAAAAAGGCCGCCACTCTACCATAGGCGCGCCGGGGGCTCATCTGCCGGAGGTCAGGGAATTGGCGTTGGGGGCGGACGGGTATGGCTTGGATTGGTATCGGGGCTGGCAGGGGTATGCCCTGGATGCATCAAGGCCTACAGGTGCATGCCTTGGTTGGCATCAAGGCCTACAGGTGCATGCCTTGGATGCATCAAGGCCTACAGGTGCATGCCTTGGTTGGCATCAAGGCCTACAGGTGCATGCCTTGGGTTTTGCAGGGCCTGTGAGATCGAGCGCCGCCCGCGCGGCGCTTCGCGGCACAAGGCCGCTCCCACATCTGTTTCGGGCCAGTCTCTCCTGGGCCTTCACCGCTGTCCGCCTTGTTTGTTCCCTTCGATATCAAGGGTTGTACATCAGCACCTCTGTTACCTGCCATGCACCAAGGGGCGCGCGCCTCAGTCACAGGAATAACTGGCCCGAAGTTTCGGGCCAGTCTCTCCTGGGCCTTCACCGCTGTCCGCCTTGTTTGTTCCCTTCGATATCAAGGGTTGTACATCAGCACCTCTGTTACCTGCCATGCACCAAGGGGCGCGCGCCTCAGTCACAGGAATAACTGGCCCGAAGTTTCGGGCCAGTCTCTCCTGGGCCTTCACCGCTGTCCGCCTTGTTTGTTCCCTTCGATATCAAGGGTTGTACATCAGCACCTCTGTTACCTGCCATGCACCAAGGGGCGCGCGCCTCAGTCACAGGAATAACTGGCCCGAAGTTTCGGGCCAGTCTCTCCTGGGCCTTCACCGCTGTCCGCCTTGTTTGTTCCCTTCGATATCAAGGGTTGTACATCAGCACCTCTGTTACCTGCCATGCACCAAGGGGCGCGCGCCTCAGTCACAGGAATAACTGGCCCGAAGTTTCGGGCCAGTCTCTCCTGGGCCTTCACCGCTGTCCGCCTTGTTTGTTCCCTTCGATATCAAGGGTTGTACATCAGCACCTCTGTTACCTGCCATGCACCAAGGGGCGCGCGCCTCAGTCACAGGAATAACTGGCCCGAAGTTTCGGGCCAGTCTCTCCTGGGCCTTCACCGCTGTCCGCCTTGTTTGTTCCCTTCGATATCAAGGGTTGTACATCAGCACCTCTGTTACCTGCCATGCACCAAGGGGCGCGCGCCTCAGTCACAGGAATAACTGGCCCGAAGTTTCGGGCCAGTCTCTCCTGGGCCTTCACCGCTGTCCGCCTTGTTTGTTCCCTTCGATATCAAGGGTTGTACATCAGCACCTCTGTTACCTGCCATGCACCAAGGGGCGCGCGCCTCAGTCACAGGAATAACTGGCCCGAAGTTTCGGGCCAGTCTCTCCTGGGCCTTCACCGCTGTCCGCCTTGTTTGTTCCCTTCGATATCAAGGGTTGTACATCAGCACCTCTGTTACCTGCCATGCACCAAGGGGCGCGCGCCTCAGTCACAGGAATAACTGGCCCGAAGTTTCGGGCCAGTCTCTCCTGGGCCTTCACCGCTGTCCGCCTTGTTTGTTCCCTTCGATATCAAGGGTTGTACATCAGCACCTCTGTTACCTGCCATGCACCAAGGGGCGCGCGCCTCAGTCACAGGAATAACTGGCCCGAAACAGATGTGGGAGCGGCCTTGTGCCGCGAAGCGCCGCGCGGGCGGCGCTCGATCTCACAGGCGCTGAAAATGCAGTGGCGAGCACCTTTCAGCCGCCCTACCTCAATCCGCACCCACCCGCCAAAACCGCCGCTGCCCCCGCACACCCTCTACGTCCCCATAACGCCCCAACACCAACCGCAGCGCCCCCTGCTCCGCCGTGTCATGCATCACCACCCCATGCCGCCGATAACGCTCGACCACCTGCGCATGCGGGTGCCCGAAGCTGTTATTGCGCCCCCGCGATACCAGTACCCCGCGCGGCGCCGTGGCGCGAATAAAGGCCTCGGTGGAGGAACTGCGGCTGCCATGGTGCGGCGCCTGCAGCCAATCGACACGCGGCATTTCAGTGGCCGCCAACCAAGCCCGCTCGGCCCCGGCTTCCATATCACCCGCCAGCAGCAACCGCTCACCCTGCGCCTCGACCAGCAGCACGCAGGAACGGTCATTGCTGCTCTGCCCATCGGCCCAGCGCCACAGCGAAAAACGCACGCCATCCCACATCCATCGCTCGTCACTGGCACACGGCTGAAGCTGGACATCATCCAACGCCTCACCACCCAACACCCGCCCGACCGGCAAGCCACGCTGGATGGCCGCAGCACCACCGGCATGATCAGCATGAGCATGGCTAACCACCATCAGGTCCAGGCCACTCACCCCAAGCTTGCGCAGGGTTGGCAGCACCACCCGCTCGCCCAGGTCAGTGTCACCCTTCGCCGGCCCAGCGTCGTACAGCACGTTGTGATGCCGGGTGCGCAACAGCACCGCCAGCCCCTGGCCGACATCCAGCTGCCAGACCTCGACCTGCCCGTAAGGCACCGGCTCCCTGGGTGCCCACAAGGCCAGCAGCATTACACCACCTAACCCGCGCAGCGGCACGCCGCGGGGTAGCAGCACCAGCAGCGCGCCCAGGCAGACCAGCAACCAGGCCCACAGGGGCAGCGCCGACGGCAGCCACGCCGGGCGCTGTTGCGCTACCAGCGCCAAACCTCGGAACAAAACTTCCAGCAGCCCGCCCGCCAGCCACAACAGCACCTCCCCTGCACCGCCCAGCGGCAACAGCAATGTCCCCAACAGCGCCAACGGCAGCACCGCCAGGCTGATCCACGGCACTGCCACCAGGTTGGCCAGCGGCGCGCTCAGGCTCACCGGCAGGCCTGTGGCCAGCAACACCGGTAACAAACCGGTAGCCATCACCCATTGCGCCCGCGTCCAGGCCTGCCACGGCCGCCAGCCGCCCAAGCGGGCCCTGAAGCAATAGATAAGCGTGGCCACGGCAGTAAACGACAGCCAGAAACCCGGTAGCAGTGCCGCCAACGGCTCGACCAGCAACACGGCGACCAGCGCCAGCAGCAGGGGTAGAAAGGCGCCCAGATGGCGAAAGCGCAGGCGCCAAAGCAACACCACAGCCAGCATCAGGCAGGCCCGTTGCACCGGCACGCCGGCACCGGCCAGCCAGCCGTAAGCCAGCGCGGCACTCATGCCCAGAGCGCAAGCCCAAGGCAACCACGGCAGCCGGGCCGGCCACAGCCCCCAGCGCGCCAGCCCGGCGACCAGGCCATACAGCAAACCCGCCACCAAGCCGATGTGCTGCCCAGAAATCACCAGCAGGTGCACCGTACCGGTGGCCTGCAAGGTCTGCCAGTCCTCCCGGGCCAGGCCCGCGCCGTCGCCAAGCACCAGTGCCACCAGTGCTGCCTGCCGGCCATGGGCCTCGACTGCCAGCAAACGCTGACGCAGCGCATCGCGCCAACCCGCAGTTACCGGTGCCAGCAATTGCCCGGCCTTGACCGTACCGCTGGCGCCCACCCGCCGCGCCAGCAGTTGTGCTTCCCGGTCGGGGCCATGGGGGTTAAGCAACCCGGCCGGGCGCTGCAAGGTCACCGCCAGGCGCCACTGCTCACCCGCGCGTAGCGGCGGCCCACCGAACCAGCTTAGTTGCAGGCGCTGCGGCAGTTCGCCGCGCCGCGAGCGCGCCTCTTGCAGCTCGAAGCGCACCCCTTGCGCCGTACGGGTCGGCAAGCCAACCACCCGGCCCTCCAGCCATAAGGTACGGCCATCCAGCCCGGCAGCCAGGCGATCATCCAGGGCCCACTGCGCAGAGGTGCAGGCCCAGCACAAGCCCAGCAGAAAACAGCCCAGCGGCCACAGCCGGGTGAATAGGCAGACGCAACCGGCTACCGCCAGCAGCACCAGCCATCCGACCGATGGCAATGCAGGTAGCCAGCCCAGGCACAACAGCCCGAGCGCGAGCGCAAACATCCCTGTGCGCATAAGGTAGAGCTCCAGAAGCGAAATCACCTTCTGAGGCATAGCCCAATTGCCGGCAGCGCTTGCTCAACAATTGTCACAAACTCTAAACGAGGCTGAACCGGAATAAGGGCATACTGCCAGGATCAACGCCCGGGGAGCCTACATGCCGCGCCGACTTTTCAAACGCTACATGCCGGATCCGACCAGCATTCGCGAACACAAGTCCTTACGCTTTTTCGGCAAACTGCTACACGACCCGAACCTCTGGCACCTCAACCGCCATTCGGTGGCACGCGCCATGGGCGTGGGCCTATTCGCGGCGCTGATTCCCATCCCCATGCAAATGCTGCTGGCGGCGGCGCTGGCAATCCCGGTACGCGGCAACCTGCCGATCGCCGTCAGCCTGGTATGGTTGACCAACCCGCTGACCATGCCGCCAGTGTTCTTCGTTACCTACATGACCGGCGCCTGGCTGATGCAGGTCCCACCGCGCACCCTCCCCGACGAACTGACCTTCGCATGGATCAGCGACCAGCTGGCCACGCTGTGGCAGCCATTTTTGCTGGGGTCGGTGGTGTGCGGGGTGGTGCTCGGCATCGTCGCCTACTTCACCACCCTGCTGTACTGGCGCTGGTGGATTGGCCGGCAGTGGCGCCGGCGCAAGCTCCGCTGTTCATGCACGCATGCCGCGGCCGCTGACCAGCAGGCGAACGCACAGCAGGTAGAGCACCGCAGTGGCAACCAGCATGAAGGTGATCGCCGTACCAATACTGATATCCGACACCCCTAGGATGCCGTAGCGGAACGAGTTGACCATGTGCAGCACCGGGTTGGCCAACGATACGGTCTGCCAAAACGGCGGCAGCAGGTTGATCGAGTAGAACACCCCGCCCAAGTAGGTCAGCGGCGTCAGCACGAAGGTCGGGATGATCGATATATCGTCGAAGTTGCGCGCGAACACCGCGTTGACGAAGCCCAGCAGCGAAAAGATGGTGGCGGTCAGCAGCACCACCACCACGGTCACGCCCAGGTGGTGCACCTGCAAGTGGGTGAAGAACATCGACAGGATGGTCACGATCACCCCCACCATCAGGCCGCGCAACACACCGCCCAGCACATAGCCGACCAGAATGATGTGTGGCGATACCGGCGACACCATCAGCTCCTCGATCGAGCGCTGGAACTTGCTACCGAAGAAGCTCGACACCACGTTGCCATAGGAGTTGGTGATCACCGACATCATGATCAGCCCCGGCACGATGTACTCCATGTAGGTGAAGCCGCCCATGTCGCCGATCTGCCGGCCAATCAGGTTACCGAAGATGACGAAGTACAGGACCATGGTGATGGCCGGCGGCAGCAGGGTCTGCGGCCAAATGCGCAAAAAACGCCGCACTTCGCGGTAGACGATGGTGTTCAGGGCGACCCAGTTGGTGCGCAGTTCCACACTCATACGGCCACCTTCGACAGGTTTTTTTCCACCAGGGACACGAACAGCTCCTCGAGTCGGTTGGTTTTGTTGCGCAGGCTCTGCACCTCGATGTTCTGCAGCGCCAGCTGGCCGAACAGCGCGGTAATGCCGACGTCCTTGTCCACTTGCACTTCCAGGGTGTGCGGGGTCAGCAGCCGGCACGGGTAACCTTGCAATACCGGCGCCGTGGCCAGGTCCTGCTTGAGGTCGAGGACGAAGGTTTCGACGTGCAGCTTGCCCAGCAACTGGCGCATGCTGGTGTTCTCTACGATGGTGCCGTGGTCGATGATGCCGATGTTACGGCACAGCTGCTCAGCCTCTTCCAGGTAGTGGGTGGTGAGGATGATGGTGATGCCCTTCTGGTTCAGCTCGGTGAGAAAACTCCACATCGAACGGCGCAGCTCGATGTCCACGCCGGCGGTGGGCTCGTCGAGGATCAGCAGGCGCGGCTCGTGGATCAGTGCGCGGGCAATCATCAGGCGGCGTTTCATGCCACCGGACAGCGAACGTGACGGCACATCGCGCTTGTCCCACAGGCCTAGCTGGGTCAGGTACTGCTCGGCGCGCGCCTTGGCGATCTTCGGCGGGATGCCGTAGTAACCGGCCTGGGTCACGACAATGTCGAAGCACTTCTCGAACTGGTTGAAGTTGAACTCCTGCGGCACCACGCCCAGGCAGCGCTTGAGCGCCGCCGGCTCGCGGTCCAGGTCATGGCCGAACACATTGACCGTGCCGCTGGTCTTGTTCACCAAGGTGGAGAGGATACCGATGGTGGTGGACTTGCCGGCACCGTTGGGGCCGAGCAAGGCGAAAAAGTCACCTTCAGCCACGTCCAGGTCGATGCCCTTGAGGGCCTGGAAGCCGTTGCCGTAGGTCTTGGTCAGCTGTCGGATGGACAGGGCGGAACTCATAGCGGGTCACTTACCGAGGAAAATGGTGCGGGACACGCCAGGCATAGTCACTGGCGCAGTGAGTGCGGCCAATGGTGCAAGGCCAGGCCGCACAAGTACAGTCATGTGTATTGATAATGACTATCGAAGTAGCCGTGGTGTTCGATCAGGTCAGCGCGGTCATCACCGCTGCCTGGTAGGCCGGGCGGGCCTTGAGGCGCTGGTACCAGGCTTCCAGGTGGCGCATGGCCGGGCGCTCGATGGGCATTTCGAACCAGGCATAGATAAAGCTACCCAGTGGGATGTCGCCCATGCCGATCTGGTCACCGGACAGGTACGGCTGTTTACCCAGGGTTTCGTCGGCAATGGCCAGCAACTGGGCGCACTGCTTGTGCGCGGCGTTGATCGCCACCCAGTCGCGCTGGTCTTCCGGGGTGCGCAGCAGGCCCCAGAACAGCGGACGGAACGGTGCGGCGAAGGACGAGGTGGTCCAGTCCATCCACTTGTCGGCCAGGGCGCGCTGGCGCGGGTCTTCCAGGTACCAGCCCTGCTCTGCACCGTACTCGGCACACAGGTAGCGAACGATGGTATTGGACTCCCACAAGGTCAGGTCGCCGTCTTCGAGCATCGGCACCAGGCCGTTGGGGTTGCGGGCGCGGTAGTGCGGCTCGTTGACCACACCGAAGGCGCCGCCGGCGTCGATGGCCTCGAAGTCCAGGCCCAGTTCGTGGGCAATCCACAGTGCCTTGCGCACATTGCTCGAATTCTTGCGGCCCCAGATCTTCAGCATGGCAATCTCCTTATGAAATGCGCAGGAGGCACAGTCTACTCCAGAGTTTTACCGGCTGTACCGGCCCTTTCGCGGGCAAGCCCGCTCCTACAAAAGCGAAAGGGCCGGTACAGGCATACAACGCCCTGAAACTCTCACCGCCACACCCTGTCACTGTTCCGAAGCCGCCGCTCACAGCGTTACGTCTAAGCTGTCTGGGACGGCTCAAGCCCCCTGGCTCCAAGGAGGATCGATTATGTTGCTGTTGTGGTTGGTAGTGCTGGTGATCGGCGCGGCGTACCTCACGCATCGGCGCCTGGCGCCCTTGCAAATTCTCGGCATCATGGCGGCCTACGTGCTGCTGATGGGCATTTTCAGCAGTGCCCCTGGCTGGCTGCTGACCCTGATCTGGATCGTGCTGGCGCTGAAGATCGCCCTGGTGGCGCTGCCGGAGTGGCGGCGCAAGGTGTTCACCAGCCGGGTGTTCAACTGGTTCCAGCGTACCCTGCCGCCCATGTCGCAGACTGAGCGCGAGGCGATCGACGCCGGTACCGTGTGGTGGGACGGCGAACTGTTCAGCGGCCGCCCCGACTGGCGCACGTTGCTCGCCTACCCGGCACCGAAGCTGACTGAAGAAGAACAAGCCTTCATCGACGGCCCTACCGAAGAACTGTGTGCCATGGTCAGCGACTGGCAGATCGGCCAGGACCTGGACCTGCCGCCCGAAGCCTGGACGCATATCAAGGAGCACGGCTTCTTCGCCCTGATCATCCCCAAGGAATACGGTGGCAAAGGCTTTTCTGCCTACGCCCATTCTCAGGTGGCGATGAAACTTGCCACCCGCAGCGGCGACCTGGCCTCCACAGTGATGGTGCCCAACTCCCTGGGCCCCGCCGAACTGCTGCTGCATTACGGCACCGACGCACAACGCAACCACTACCTGCCACGCCTGGCCCGCGGCGAAGAAATCCCCTGCTTCGCCCTCACTGGCCCGCTGGCCGGCTCCGATGCCGGTGCCATGCCCGACACCGGCGTGGTCTGCAGGGGCCAATGGCAGGGTGAAGAAGTCATCGGCCTGCGCCTGAACTGGGAAAAGCGCTACATCACCCTCGGCCCAATCGCCACACTGTTGGGCCTGGCATTCAAGGCATTTGACCCGGACCATCTGCTGGGTGACGAGGAAGAGCTGGGCATCAGCCTAGCGCTGATACCCACCGACACTCCCGGCGTAGACATCGGCAAGCGCCACCTCCCCCTGGGCGCCGCCTTCATGAACGGCCCCAACAGCGGCAAGGACGTGTTCGTGCCGCTGAGTTTCCTCATCGGCGGGCAGGCCATGCTCGGCAAGGGCTGGATGATGCTGATGAACTGCCTGTCGGTGGGCCGTTCGATCTCCCTGCCCGCCGTCGGCACCGGGGCCGCCAAGTACACCAGCCTGGTCACCGGCCAGTACGCCAAAATTCGCGAGCAGTTCAACGTGCCGCTGGCGGCCTTCGAAGGCATCCAGGAGTCACTGGCACGTATTGGCGGCAATGCCTGGCTGATGGACAGCGCCCGCCTGCTGACCGCCAAGGCCGTGGACCTGGGCGAGAAGCCTTCGGTGCTGTCGGCGATCCTCAAGTACCACCTCACCGAGCGCGGCCGCGAGTGCATCCAGCACGCCATGGACGTGCACGGTGGCAAAGCCATCATCATGGGCCCGAACAACTACCTGGGGCGTAACTGGCAAGGGGCACCGATCTTCATCACGGTCGAGGGCGCCAACATTCTTTCGCGCAACCTGATGATCTTCGGCCAGGGCGCCATTCGCTGCCACCCGTTCGTGCTCAAGGAAATGGCCCTGGCCGGCCGCGAAGACCGCGACCAGGCGCTGCGCGAATTCGACGACCTGTTGATCAAGCACATGATGTTCGCCGCCGGCAACGCGGCCAGCACGCTGGTGTTCAACCTGGGGCTGGGCCGCCTGGAGAACGTGCCGGGCGATGCCTTGAGCCAAGGCTACTTCCACGCCCTCAACCGCCAGGCCGCCGCCTTCGCCCTGCTGGCGGACTTGTCGATGCTGCTACTGGGTGGCGCCCTCAAGCGCCGCGAACGCCTGAGTGCCCGGCTGGGTGATGTACTGAGCTACCTGTACTTGTCCAGCGCCGCGCTCAAGCGTTACCACGACCTGGGCTCGCCCGAGCATATGCAGCCCCTGCTGCGTTGGGCCATGGAAGAAAGCTTGGGCCAGGCGGAAAAGGCCCTCGACCGGCTACTCGACAACTTCCCCAACCGTTTTGTCGGCTGCGCGCTGCGCGTGCTGGTGTTCCCCTTCGGCCGCCGCCATACCGGGCCGAGCGATGAACTGGACGCCGAGGTGGCGGCGCTGATTGGGCGCAGCAAGGGCGACCCGGCGCTGGAGGAATTGCTCGCGGGCTGCTACAGGCCAACCGGTGAAGGCGACCCTGTTGCGGCGCTGCAACGGGCAAGTGATTTGCTGGATGAATCAGCGCCCCTGCAAAAAATGCTGCATCAGGCCATCAAGGCAGGCAGGGTAAAGGCAACCCAAGGCCAGTCGCCCGTCGAAGCAGCCGTTGACGCGGGCCTGTTACAGCCTGCCGAGGGCCAACGCCTGCAGGAAGCCGAGCAGGCCCGCCGGAAGGTAATCGAGGTGGACGCTTTCGACAAAGACCAGCTGGCACCCGAGCCGGGGCGCATTCGCTGAAAGTATGCAAGGATACCGACAGAGTCATTGAAGGCTCTGTCGGCTTGGCGAACGCTAAAACAAGGCGTTAGCTCTGGAACAACGCCACTGCCTCAGCAGACGAATAGAGCGGTATCGGGATGACGGTAAACGCCCAGTACAACAGCCGGTCGCTAGTTGTATCTCGCGCCCAAACAACCGTGAAGGGCGATGGATTGCTGGTGGCTGGGCTGAATACGCCAGTACTGGATACGCTCCCGTTACCCGAAGCAATGGCCCATTCGGTATCACTCGCCTCGACTTGAACTTCCTTCCCTGTATCAGGTGAGTAAAAACAAAAGGTAAGTTTAAACTTGCCACCTGCCAAGGACACCTTGAAATAATGGGTCACCGGTGCGTAGTACACTGCAAATGTAGCACAGGCACTTTCGCCACCTTGGGTGGCCTTGACCACATCAACCGTGAACCGTTTCGGAACGCTCGAAATAACGGCAGCCGGGCGATTGGTCTTGTTGTTCGCTTCCAGCACTACCTCGGCTTCCGATTTGGCCGGAGGGTAATAGTACCGAGCACTACCTTCTTTATCCACGCGCCCCAACCGGTCGCCCTCGAGCACCCAGGTCGCCAGGTCAGGGCCTGGCTGTAGCAAAACGGGCTGTTTGCCCTCGCCATTGGCGATGACGCGTACCAAGGGGTCAAGAGACAATGCGACTTTTAGTGGTTGAGCGCCCTCAGCCGATGAAAATTGCTCCCTGGGAGAGAAGTATTCCGTTCCATAGACCTTGGAGATTTTATCGTAAGAGCCATTTTCACGCTTGAGTTGGGGAGGCGGAAACACCAAGGAAGGGATCCATGCTTCATCGTAAGGGGGCTGGCCTTGGCCCACTTCAGGAAACGCCAGTTGGGAAAACAAGAAAATAGTGACATCGTCCACGCCCCGGCTATCAGGCAAACCTGCCAAGGCCGGCGCCTGGCCCTCCCCTGCTGCCACGCTCGTACTGACATACTGCAAGGCCATTGCCGTCGCATAATTGTACGGCTGGAAGATAACATCCAACGCATTCAACTTGCTGTTAACAGGCTGCCCGACCGAATAAATATCAACGCTTTTCTTGGCCTCGTAGCCACGTTTCAGTTTCAGCCGTAAAGTATCTTGCCCGGTGAATGAAAACTCCGGCACAACAGGCCACTGCAAGCGAACGACACCATCACCTCGATAAGCGAGCTTGCTGCCGAGCAGGGTGACTTGGATTGTCAGGATTTGGCTGCCGTCGTATCCAACCTCCCTGATTTCACGCAACCAGGCCGCATCGCCACCCGCCTCCAATACAAGGACTGCCTCCCGCTCACTCAGCAGCCGTTTATGGATTTCTACAACGGTGTCCGACCACTTCATTTGCGGGCGACCAAATACCAAAGATGCAGTTTTTCGCGTGATAGCATCAGTCTGCCTGTCGAGCAAAAGCGCCTCACCCGGGGTAAATTCATTCTTTGCGTAATAGACCTTCCAGCATCCATTCAACAGGCTGTACCACACCTGACTATAAACAATAGGAACCCCTGCACTCGGGGCCAAACTATTCGCACGAGCCATGGTGCTCTCCAAGTCAGGCCAAACGCCTGGCACCATGTAAAACCTGCTCGTCATTCCATTCAACTATCAAAAATGACAGGTACCCGAGTGCACAAACCGGCCACCCACCTGCTTAACCTATCGGTAAGGAGGTGATCCTCATTGAGGTATACTCACGCTTTTAGCTCGCCGAGGACCGCATCATGGCCACCCCCCACCTGGAATATCACCTGCAACTGCTGCAGCATCTGCGCACCATCCTGGTGGCTGTGGCCGAAGCCGAGCAGGTACCTGAAGAAAGCCATGCGTTGTTTCTGGAGCGCTTCGACGAACTGCTGAACCTGCTGCCACAGGATCCGCTGCATAGCCAATACCTGGGGCAGGACCTGATTTGCCAGGTAATCCAACGCTATCCACAAATCGCCCACCTGGTGCCACGCGATTTGCTCTGGTTCTTCGGTGGTGATTGCTTGCACTTCATGCCAGATGAAGAGCTGAACCTCTATCAACAGCTGGAAGAACGCCGCTATGAAGCCGAGCAAAATGGCGAACCCTTCGACTGGAACTTGCAGAAGCAGTTGATAACCGCTTCAGGTCAAACCCTCTGACCCAAGCGGCGCCTGATAAGCATCGCGTTCTCCAGGCACCAATACGACTTCCCTTACAGATTCCCTTTTGCGACCAACGATAGGCTTGCGCAATGCCAAGCCGGCGCCCACCCACTGGAGGCCGGCTCGACATACACCGATAAGTCAACTTCCTATCTGGATCGCACAATGAAACGTATCCTTGCTGTATTCGCCTTAGGCCTCAGCTGCAGTTCTGCCATGGCCGCCGACATCATCCAATTCGAAGGTAGCGTAAGTGCTGGCGGCACCTGCCCGATCAGCGTCGTCACGCCTGGCGGCCCTATCCTGCCCAAAATCTACCTTGGCGACTTCAAAGCCGATGACTTCAAAGAGCTAGGCCTGAAAACGCCGATGGAACGGTTCGCCCTGCGGGTTGACCCTACAACCTGCACTATCGGCCCCGGCGCCAAGGCAACCGTTAAGTTCAGCGCCAACTATGGCAGCGACCCGTCCGGCAAACTGTATGCACTGCAAAGCGGCGTAGGCTACAGCGAGGGCTTCGCGCTGGCCATCTACGACAAGAGCAACACTCAGCTCGCCCCTGATGCAGATTCTGTCGAATACGAGCTGAGCGAGACAGTGGTCACCGACATGAACTTCACCACACAGCTGCACACTACTGCAACCACCGTAAGTGAAGGACATATCGCTACCAGCGTGAACTTCCTGGTTGCCATTCCATAAAACCGCTCCCCGCAAGCGCAGCTCGCTGCGCTTGGCCAAGGCCGCATTGAAGTTCACCATCAGCTACCGCTGACCACGCCATAGGCGCCTTGAAACAGGGCGCCTTGGTAACGCCCATTTCAAATAGACGAAAACGAAGAAAGGGACTTTCGTCCCTTTCTTCGTTCTTCGATTTGGAGCGGGAAACGAGACTCGAACTCGCGACCCCGACCTTGGCAAGGTCGTGCTCTACCAACTGAGCTATTCCCGCATTTGAAACTTTTTACCGCTATCGGCGTGAAGCGCCATGAAGACCTTCACCACCACTGCACCGCATAGACGCCACAGTATTTAAACTGGAGCGGGAAACGAGACTCGAACTCGCGACCCCGACCTTGGCAAGGTCGTGCTCTACCAACTGAGCTATTCCCGCATTTGGCGTCCCCTAGGGGACTCGAACCCCTGTTACCGCCGTGAAAGGGCGGTGTCCTAGGCCACTAGACGAAGGGGACACACAACACTTTTCAGTGCACCAAGTTTGAACCTCACGATTCAGCCTGGATTTTCTTTTCCTGCCCTGCCGTTAAGCAGTGCCGGAGAAACTGGAGCGGGAAACGAGACTCGAACTCGCGACCCCGACCTTGGCAAGGTCGTGCTCTACCAACTGAGCTATTCCCGCAATTTGGCGTCCCCTAGGGGACTCGAACCCCTGTTACCGCCGTGAAAGGGCGGTGTCCTAGGCCACTAGACGAAGGGGACACGCTGCTAGCATTGCTGCTTGCTTTCACTCCCTGCCGCGTTTCGCTGTGTGCTTTACGCTGCAAGTGGCGCGCATTCTATGGAGGCTTGGGGAAGGCGTCAACCCCTTTGTAGAAATTTATTTAAATCAATGACTTCCGGGTGGCGGGGGTGCAGAGGCGGGTTGCCTGGTCGATATAAAAGAAAGGGTTGCCCGCAAAGGGGCCAGCATCGGCATATAGCCGCTGTTCGTCCCCAAGCGAACTCACTACACTCAAAGCTGTAATTCTTCTTCAGTGAGGCATTAACGGTGACACCACTTCTGATCACCCTGCTCATCGTGGCGGGTATCGCGTTGCTGATCGTGATCGGCTACCTCAACAATGTGGTCGAGAACGGCAAGCTCGAACGCGCCCGGCTGAAGGTCGAACTGGCCGACCGCCTGCGCCGCTGTGGCGAAATCACCGAGACGTTCCCAGGCCAGTTCATGACCCCGGCACTGAAGCTGCTGCTGACCCGCCTGGAGCTCAACCTCAACCAGCGGCAGTTGGCGGTGGACAAGCACAACGCCGAACTCAAGGCACGCATTGCCGAACTGGAGGGCCTGATCGCCCTGGGCGAGAAGCTCCCGGTGAACAACCCACCCGCCCCGATCCACACCGAGGCCAAGGCCAAGGACGTGCGCTTCTTGCTGGAGGCGCTGCACAACCAGGTGACCCGCGCCGCCCAGGAGGGCTTCCTGCCTACCCCCGAGGCCAAGCGCTGGATAAAGGAAGTTCGCCATATCCTGGTGCTGCTGCATATTGAGTTCTTCAACAACCTCGGCCAGCAGGCCCTGCAGAAAAACATGCCCGGCCAGGCGCGCCTGGCGTTCGAGCGCGGCGTGCAGTACCTGCGCAAGCAGCCAGAGCCCAAGGTTTATGAAGAGCAGTTGCGGTACTTGGAAAAATTGCTGGCCCGGGCCAACGCCCAGGTGCTGGACCGCATGGCCCCGGCAGAAGACGAGCACAACGAACTGACCGAAGGGCTCAAGACCGATGAGGAAGAGACCTGGAAGAAGAAGGCGATGTACGACTGATGCTTTAACCAGTACCGGCCTCTTCGCGGCTAAAGCCGCTCCTACAGGGGCCGCATCGCCTTCAGGCCTGGTGCAATCATTGTAGGAGCGGGTTTACCCGCGAAGAGGCCGGCACAGGCAACCCACCCGTCAGCAGTCGGTCAATTCCAGGAAAATCGCCGCCAAGCGCTCCAGCCCCGCCTGGTCCGCCTCACTGAAGCGCCCAAGCTTCGGGCTGTCCAGGTCCAGCACGCCAATCAACCTGCCCTCCTTCACCAGCGGGATTACCAGTTCGCTGTTGGACGCGCTGTCACAGGCAATGTGCCCCGGGAACGCATGCACGTCCTCCACCCGCTGGGTTTGCCGCGTCGCCGCCGCTGCCCCGCACACACCCTTGCCAAATGGGATACGCACGCACGCCACCTGGCCCTGGAACGGGCCCAGCACCAGCTGTTCGTTGCGGTTGAGGTAGAACCCCGCCCAATTCAGGTCGTCCAGCTGGCTATAGAGAAACGCCGAAAACTGCGCGGCATTGGCGATGAAGTCACGCTCGTCGGCAAACAGCGCCTGCACTTGCGCCGCCAGCAGGTGGTAGCCGTCGAGGCCGGCGCCACTGGCATTGAGGTCGATCATTTACTTTTGCTCCAGCAATTGCAGCCCGACCCAGTAGCGGGCGAACTGATAGGCACAACGGCCATTACGGTTACCGCGGCCGGTGGCCCAGCGCACGGCAAGGATGTCCAGGGCTTCGTCACGCTGCCAGCGCAGGCCGGCCTGGCGCGCCAGCTGGCCGACCCAGTGCTCGACCACGTTGAGGAAGTGTTCCTGGCTGAAGGGGTAGAACGACAGCCACAGGCCAAAACGGTCGGACAGGGCAATCTTGTCCTCCACCGCTTCGTTGGGGTGCAGCTCGCCGTCGACCATCTTCCAGTTTTCGTTGTCGCTCTGTTTTTCCGGCACCAGGTGGCGGCGGTTGGAGGTGGCGTACAGCAGCACGTTGTCCGGGGCTTGTTCCAGCGAGCCATCGAGCACGCTCTTGAGCACCCGGTAGTCGCCCTCCCCGGCTTCGAACGACAGGTCGTCGCAGAACAGGATGAAGCGCTGCGGCAGCTTGTGCAGCTGCTCGACCACGCGCGGCAGGTCGGCCAGGTGGTCACGCTCGATTTCGATCAAGCGCAGGCCAGCGCCGGCGTGTTCGGCCAGCAGCGCACGCACCAGCGACGACTTGCCGGTACCGCGCGAACCCCACAGCAGCGCGTGGTTGGCGGGCATGCCGTTGATGAATTGATGGGTGTTGCGGCCCAGCTGGTCACGCTGCTGGTCGACACCGATCAGGTCGCTGAGGCGGATGTCCAGGCTGACGTCCAGCGGCAGCAGGTAGCCGCTGCGGCCATCGCGCTGCCAACGGGCGGCCAGGGTGGTGGCCCAGTCGATGTCCGGGCGTTGTGCCGGCAACAGCGGTTCGAGGCGCGCCAGTACCGATTCGGCGCGGTCGAGGAAAGCGATCAAGCGGGCGTCCATGACAACTCCTACAAACTCAGATTCAAGGCTGAATGTGTGACAGCCCCACCAGCAGCCGGGGTTGATCGGCTATGCTTGCGCAGCGCAAGGGACGTGAAACCGGCTCGGGACTCATGGATATCAAGTTCACCAATCGCCTGTCATACAAGCAAGCCCGGTTGACAGTCCTGGTCGGCTTCATCCTGGGAACATTGCTCAGTCTCATCCAGATCGGCATCGATTATGCCAGCGAAGACGCGTCCATCAACCGCGAAGTGCGCGCGTTGCTGCAAATCAGCCACAACCCGGCCTCGCGCATTGCCTACAACATCGACGCGGAGCTGGCCCTGGAGCTCACCCGCGGCCTGCTGCAATCGCCAGCGGTCATCCGTGCGCGGCTGATCGACAATAACGAAACGGTGCTGGCCGACGTCGAGCGGCCGCGCCTGCAAAACCGCTACCGGCCACTCAGCGACTTTCTGTTCGGCGAGCAGCGCCAGTTCAAGGAGCGCCTGTACCTCACCCACATGCCCAAGGAATACCTCGGCACCCTGTACCTGGAAGTCGACACTTACGCCTTCGGCAGCCGCTTCCTCGACCGCGCCGGGGTCACCCTGCTCAACGGCTTCGCCCGTAGCCTGGTGCTGACCGGCATCCTGCTGGCGCTGTTCTACATGATGCTGACCAAGCCGCTGGTGACGGTGATCGGCGCCCTCAGCGTTCGCGACCCGCGCAAGCCCCTGCAAACCCGCCTGGCCTGCCCGCACGGCCACGAACACGATGAGATCGGCGTACTGGTGAAGGTCGCCAACCAGCAGTTCGTCAGCATGGCCACCGAGATCGAGCAGCGGCGCACCGCAGAAAACCGCCTTACCCAGTACCTCAACGAGCTGGAAGACATCGTCTCGGCGCGCACCACTGAGCTGAAAGCCAGCAACAACAGCCTCAGCCTGTCCAACCAGGAGCTGGAAGAAGCGCGCCGGCGTGCGCTGGACATGGCCCAGGCACGCGCCGCCTTCCTCGCCAACATGAGCCACGAGATCCGTACCCCGCTCAACGGCATGCTCGGCATGATCGCCCTGGCCCTGGACAGCCCGCTGCCCAGCGAGCAACGCCAGCAACTGGCGATTGCCCATGACTCGGGCAAGGTGCTGGTGGAGTTGCTTAACGATATTCTCGACTTGTCCAAGTTCGATGCCGGCCAGCTGGAGCTGGAGCGCATTCCGTTCGACCTGGGCTCGATGGTCGAAGACACCGCCAACCTGCTGTCGCAGAACACCGCGCAAGGCGTCGAGCTGACCTGCTTGATTGCCCGCGACTTCCCCAGCAGCGTGCTCGGCGACCCCACGCGGGTGCGCCAGGTGGTCAGCAATTTGCTGTCCAACGCCCTCAAGTTCACCCGCTTCGGCCGCGTGGATGTGCGCCTGGTGACCATCGTCGGCGGTGTGCGCCTGGAGGTGCGCGACACCGGCATCGGCATCCCCGCAGAAGCCCAGGCGCGGATCTTTCAGCCGTTCACCCAGGCCGGTGCTGGCATCACCCGCCAGTACGGCGGCACCGGCCTGGGCCTGACGCTGACGCGCAACCTGTGCAAGGCCATGCAGGGCCACCTGCTTATTCAGTCCGAGCCAGGCTTTGGTAGCCGCTTCTGCGCCGAGCTGCCACTGGCCGTACACACCGAGGCCATTGCGCCGGTGCCGCTGCACGGGCGGGTAGTGGCACTGAGCGCCGCCGGTAGCGGGCTAGACGAACTGTTACAAGACCTGCTGCCCGCCTGGGGCCTGGCCTACCAGCGCCAGGACAGCGGCGCCACGCTGGATGCCGCCGCCATCGACTTGCTGATCACCGATGACCTCGACCACCTGTTCGCCCTGCGCCCGGCGCTGAAAACCCCGATCCTGCTGGTGACCGCCTATGGCAACTTCCTGCCCAGCGAACAGTCAGTGGCCCTCGCCCCCCTGCATCAGCTGGCGCGGCCGTTGGCGCGCAACGCCTTGTACCAGACCCTGCGCCGCACCTTGCAAGGCCATGAGCCGGAACACCCGCTGGCCACCCCGGCCTTTACCCTGGAACAAGGCCGCGCGCGCATCCTGCTGGTAGAAGACAACCCAGTGAACCAACTGGTGGCCAAGGGCATGCTGGCCAAGCTCGGCTGCCAGGTGCAGCTGGCCACCCAGGGCGCCGAGGCCCTGGACCTGCTCGAACAGGATGAATTCGACCTGGTGCTGATGGACTGCAACATGCCGGTGATGGATGGCTACGAGGCCAGCCGGCGCATCCGCCAGAGCGGCCGGTGGCCACACCTGCCGATCGTCGCCCTCACCGCCAACGCCATGCCCGAAGAACGCGAGCGCTGCCGGGCAGCGGGCATGAACGACTACCTGGCCAAACCGTTCCGCCGCGAAGAGCTGTTGGCGTTGGTCGACCACTGGGTACCCGTCATCGGCTGAGCAGGCGCTCGATGTCCGCTTCCAGGGCCTGCGGCTTGGTAGTCGGGGCGTAACGCTTGACCTGGCCACTGGCTGGGTCGACCAGGAACTTGGTGAAGTTCCACTTGATCTTCTGCGAGCCAAGCAGGCCCGGGGCGCGCTGCTTGAGCTCGACGAACAGCGGGTGGGCGCCGGGGCCGTTGACCTCGACCTTGCGAAACAGCGGGAAGCTCACGCCAAAATTGCGCTCGCAAAACTGCGCGATGTCCCGCGCCTCGCCCGGTTCCTGCTTGCCGAACTGGTTGCAAGGGAAGCCCAGCACCACCAGGCCGCGTTCGCGGTAGGCCTGCCACAGCTGCTCCAGGCCCTTGTATTGCGGGGTAAAGCCGCACTGGCTGGCGGTGTTGACCACCAGCAAAGCCTTGCCCGGGAAGTCAGCCAGCACTTTGTGCTCGCCACCCAGGGTCACGCATTTGATGTCCAGCATCGATTCGGCCATGTTTCGGGCTCCGGTCAGTCGCGCGGGCGCAGGTCGATGCACACCGAGTTGATGCAGTAGCGCAGGCCAGTCGGCGCCGGGCCATCGGGGAACACGTGGCCCAAGTGGGCGTCGCAGCGCGCGCAAGTGACTTCGGTGCGGATCATGCCGTGGGAGGTGTCGCGAATTTCGATCATCGCGCTGTCCGCGATCGGCGCATAGAAGCTCGGCCAGCCGCAGCCGGAATCGAACTTGGTTTGCGCATCGAACAGTGGCAGGCCGCAGCAAATGCAGTGGTAGATGCCGTCGCGGCGCTCGCTGTTGTACTTGCCGCTGAACGGCCGCTCGGTGCCCTTGAGGCGGCATACCTGGTACTGCTCGGGGTCGAGCATCGACCGCCATTGTTCCAGGGTTTTTTCGATCTTTTGCATGTGGGAACCTCGGCAGGCTTAATTTCACCCCGCACCGTCTTTTCCGGGGCGCGGGTGGCACGTATATTAGTTGGCTTCGTGTGCCAGGCGTTCAGTCTGGCACCCGCTTCCTGCCCTTTCAAACGTTTCGGCGGGGCGTAGCGCGTTTTCTCAATCGGGATCCCATCATGCAGTTCAGCAAATCGAACAAGCTCGCCAATGTCTGCTACGACATTCGCGGCCCAGTGCTCAAGCACGCCAAGCGCCTGGAAGAGGAAGGCCACCGCATCCTCAAGCTGAACATCGGCAACCCGGCGCCGTTTGGCTTCGAGGCACCTGACGAAATCCTCCAGGATGTGATCCGCAACCTGCCCACCGCGCAGGGCTACAGCGATTCCAAGGGCCTGTTCAGCGCCCGCAAGGCGGTAATGCAATACTGCCAGCAGAAGGAAATCGAAGGCGTCACCATCGAGGACATCTACCTCGGTAACGGCGTGTCCGAACTGATCGTGATGTCGATGCAGGCGCTGCTGAACAACGGCGACGAAGTGCTGATCCCGGCCCCGGATTACCCGCTGTGGACCGCCGCCGTGAGCCTGGCCGGCGGCAAGCCGGTGCATTACCTGTGCGACGAGCAGGCCGACTGGTTCCCCGACCTGGAAGACATCAAGGCCAAGATCACCCCCAACACCAAGGCCCTGGTGATCATCAACCCCAACAACCCAACCGGCGCGGTTTACTCCAAAGAGCTGCTGCTGGGCATGCTGGAGCTGGCCCGCCAGCACAACCTGGTGGTGTTTTCCGACGAGATCTACGACAAGATCCTGTACGACGAAGCCGTGCACATCAGCACCGCCTCGCTGGCCCCCGACCTGCTGTGCCTCACCTTCAACGGCTTGTCCAAGTCGTACCGAGTGGCGGGCTTCCGTTCTGGCTGGCTGATCATCTCCGGGCCTAAGCACCACGCCCTGAGCTACATCGAAGGCATCGACATGCTGGCCAACATGCGCCTGTGCGCCAACGTGCCGGCGCAGCATGCCATCCAAACTGCGCTGGGCGGCTACCAGAGTATCAACGACCTGGTGCTGCCACCGGGGCGCCTGTTGGAGCAGCGCAACCGCACTTACGAGCTGCTCAACGATATCCCCGGGGTTAGCTGCGTGAAGCCGATGGGCGCGCTGTATGCGTTCCCGCGGATCGACCCGAAGGTTTGCCCAATCCTCAACGACGAAAAGTTCGCCCTCGACCTGCTGCTGTCGGAGAAACTGCTGATCGTTCAGGGCACGGCGTTCAACTGGCCATGGCCGGACCACTTCCGCGTGGTGACCTTGCCGCGGGTGGATGACCTGGAAGCGGCGATTGGGCGCATTGGCAATTTCCTGAAGGGTTATTCGCAGTAGGGTTCGACGGGGTTTCCGGGTTGGCGCGTAGATCGAGCGCCGCCCGCGCGGCGCTTCGCGGGCAAGCCCGCTCCCACATCTGTTTCAGGCCAATGAGTCCTGTGCCAGGTGGGTTGCAGCCTTGGTGCATGGCTGGAGATTGATGAAGAGCCGCGGCGCCCCCTCGATATCGAATGGAACAAACAAGGCGGACAGAGGTGAACTCACAGGAGTGACTGGCCTGAAACAGATGTGGGAGCGGGCTTGCCCCGCGAAGCGCCGCGCGGGCGGCGCTCGATCTCACCGACGCCACAAGCCTCAAGGCATACACCATTTCTTACATCCTGCAACGCTCTATCCCACAGCCCCCACGCCATCCTCTGCCATACTCCGCCGTACACAGTTTGAAATAGTCGCCCGATTGAATCGGCACGTCCGGCCCCTTATATACCCCGCAGTAAGCGACAACTCATCCGTCAGGAGAACGTAACAACCATGATGCGCATTCTGTTGTTTGTAGCCACCAACCTCGCGGTGGTGCTGGTTGCAAGCATTACCCTGAGCCTGTTCGGTTTCAATGGGTTCATGGCGGCCAACGGGGTCGACCTGAACCTCAGCAGCCTACTGGTGTTCTGCGCCGTGTTCGGCTTTGCCGGCTCGCTTATCTCGCTGTTCATCTCCAAGTGGATGGCGAAGATGACCACCGGCACCCAGATCATCAGCCAGCCGCGCACCCGCCATGAGCAGTGGCTGCTGCAAACGGTCGAAGAGCTGTCCCGTGAAGCGGGCATCAAAATGCCCGAGGTCGGTATCTTCCCGGCGTACGAGGCCAACGCCTTCGCCACCGGCTGGAACCGCAACGACGCGCTGGTGGCCGTGTCCCAAGGCCTGCTGGAGCGTTTTTCGCCCGATGAAGTGCGCGCCGTACTGGCCCACGAGATCGGCCACGTGGCCAACGGCGACATGGTCACCCTGGCGCTGGTGCAGGGCGTGGTGAACACCTTCGTGATGTTCTTCGCGCGCATCATCGGCAACTTCGTCGACAAGGTCATCTTCAAAAACGAAGAAGGCCAAGGCATTGCCTACTACGTGGCGACCATCGTTGCCGAGCTGATCCTGGGTATCCTGGCCAGCATGATCGTGATGTGGTTCTCGCGCCGCCGCGAATACCGCGCCGACGAAGCCGGTGCGCAACTGGCCGGTACCTCGGCAATGATCGGCGCGCTGCAGCGCCTGCGTGTGGAACAAGGCCTGCCAGTGCACATGCCTGACACCATGAAGGCCTTTGGCATCAATGGCGGTTTGAAGCACGGCCTGGCCGGGCTGCTGATGAGCCACCCGCCACTGGAAGACCGTATCGAGGCCCTGCGCCGTCGCGGTTAAGCCACCTGGTAACAAAAAAAGGGCGACTTCGGTCGCCCTTTTTTGTGCACGCCTGCACTGGCCTCTTCGCGGGTAAACCCGCCCCTACAGGTCCTCCACAGGCCTGAAGGCTGCGGGGTACCTGTCCCGCGAAAGGGCCCGTACCGGCCCCCAGCTGTCAGCGGCTAACCCGGTACACCCGCTCCAACAGGCTGGAGGCCCCTGCCTGCAGAAACTTCGGGCTCTCGCCAATTACCTGCACCACCTCCAACTCATCCACCTGCCACCCGGCAAACCCCTGCCGCAACTCTTCATCCCCTACCGAGAACGGCGGCCCGGGCAGCAACGACTGGTCATAATCCAAGGTCACCACCAGCCCACGGCAACTGGCCGGCAGCAATGCCGATAGCGCCTGCATGTACGCCGCACGCATCGGCACCGGCAAGGCAATCACCGCTGCCCGGTCATACAGCCCCGCACAGTCGCCAACATCCTCTGCGCGCAAGGCAAAGAAATCGCCACACCACAGCTGCACATCACCGCTGCGCCACACCTCGAAAGCCCCGCGTTGCTGCACTTCAGCTTCAAGCCCATGCTCACCGAAGAAGTCCTCCACCGCCCGCCGCGACAGCTCCACCCCCACCACCTGATAGCCCTGCCCCGCCAGCCATGCCAGGTCCAGGCTTTTGCCGCACAGCGGCACCAGCACACGACTGCCCGGCGCCAGGCCAAGCTTTGGCCAATACTTCTGCAGATAGGGGTTCACCTGCGCCTGGTGAAAGCCGATCTGGTTGTCGGCCCACCGCTGCTGCCAGAACGCACGCTCCATGATCACTCCCGATTTTTCGATGATTTGTCGGTAAAACTTGGTTTGGATTTCGATCTGTAGTTGATCGAAGATGAGTGCATCTTAACCTTCAGGACCTTGCCATGCTGCCCAGCCTGTTCATTTCCCACGGCTCCCCCATGCTTGCCCTGCAGCCTGGCGCCAGCGGGCCGGCCTTGGCCGGGTTGGCCAACCAGCTGCCACGGCCAACGGCAATCGTGGTGGTGTCAGCGCACTGGGAAAGCCGTGAGCTGCTGGTCACCAGTGGCGCACAGCCAGAAACCTGGCATGACTTCTATGGCTTCCCGCCAGCCTTGTATGCGCTGCAGTACCCGGCACCGGGTGCACCCAAGCTTGCCAGCCAGGTCAGTGAGCTGTTGAGCGCTGCGGGGCTAGCCGCCCGGCTGGACGCGCAGCGGCCGTTCGACCACGGCGCCTGGGTGCCACTGTCGCTGATGTACCCGGATGCAAGCATCCCGGTGGTGCAGGTTTCCCTGCCCAGCCACCTGGGGCCGGCGCTGCAGGTCAAGGTGGGCCAGGCGTTGGCGGGGTTGCGTGGCGCGGGCGTGCTGCTGATGGGTTCGGGCAGCATCACCCATAACCTGGGTGAGCTGGACTGGCATGCCGGGCCGGAAGTGATCGAGCCTTGGGCGCTGGCGTTCAGGGACTGGGTAGTGGAAAAGCTGCGGGCGGATGACCAGGAAGCGTTGCTGGGTTACCGGCAGCAGGCGCCGTTTGCGGTGCGCAACCATCCTAGTGATGAGCACCTGCTGCCGCTGTTCTTTGCCCTGGGGGCTGGGGGCAAGTTTGGGGTGGTGCACCAGGGGTTCACCTTGGGGGCGCTGGGCATGGACATTTATCGGTTCGACTGACGGGCCTCGTCACGGGCAAGCCCGCGAAGAGGCCGGCACAGGCAAAAAAAATCCCCAGCCTAGGCCGGGGATTTTTTCATTGCGCCAGGATCAATCCTCGCGATAGCGACGCAGCTTCAGCTGCTTGCCAGCCACGCGGGTGTCCTTGAGCTTGGACAGCAACTTCTCCAGGCCGTCTTCTGGCAGCTCGACCAAGCTGAAGCTGTCGCGCACCTGGATGCGGCCGATAGCGTCACGCGCCAGGCCACCTTCGTTGAGGATCGCGCCCAGCAGGTTCTTGGCAGCGATGCCGTCACGGGCACCCAGGGCAGTACGGCAACGCACGCGGCCTTCGGCCAGCGGCATTGGCGCACGGCGCTCGCGGTCACCACGGTCTGGGCGCTCGCCACGGTCAGCACGCTCGGTGCGCTCGCCACGCGGGGCAAAGCTCGGCACCAGCGGCTGCTCACGCTCTACCGCAGCCAGGTCCAACGCTTGGCCATTGGTGGCCTTGCGCAGCAGGGCCGAGGCCAGGGCACGGGCGCTGCAGCCCAGGTCGGCAGTCAGGCGGTCGAACAGTTCACCATGGGTGGCTTCTGCTTCGGCAACCAGCGGTGCCAGGCTATTGGTCAACTTCTTGATGCGAGCATCCAGCACAGCCTGGCCATTCGGCAGGCGCGCTTCGGCCACTTTCTGCCCGGTAACACGCTCGATCACCTGCAGCATGCGGCGCTCACGTGGGGTGACCAGCAGCAGTGCACGGCCTTCGCGACCGGCACGGCCAGTACGGCCGATACGGTGTACGTAGGACTCTGGGTCGTACGGCATGTCAACGTTGAACACGTGAGTGATGCGCGGTACGTCCAGGCCACGGGCGGCGACGTCGGTGGCGACGACGATGTCCAGGCGGCCATCTTTCAGCGAGTCGATGACGCGCTCACGCTGGTTCTGGGCGATGTCGCCGTTCAGCGCGGCAGCCTTGTAACCCTTGGCTTCCAGCGCGGCGGCCAGGTCCAGGGTGGCTTGCTTGGTACGCACGAAGGCGATCAGCGCGTCGAACTCTTCCACTTCCAGCAGACGCAGCACAGCCGGGATCTTCTGGTCGGCATGGACCATCAGGTGGGCCTGGTCGATCGCGGTAACGGTCTGGGTCTTGGTCTGGATCTTGACGTGCTTGGGCTCACGCAGGTGGCGTTCGGCAATCGAGCGGATCGACGACGGCAGGGTAGCGGAGAACAGCACGGTCTGACGGGTAGCTGGGATTGCGTCGAAGATCACTTCGAGGTCGTCCATGAAGCCCAGCTTCAGCATCTCGTCGGCTTCGTCCAGTACCAGGTACTGAACAGTCGACAAGACTTTTTCGTCGCGACGCAGGTGATCGCACAGGCGGCCTGGGGTAGCGACGACGATTTGCGCGCCGTTACGGATAGCACGCAGCTGCGGGCCCATCGGGGCACCACCGTAGACAGCAACAACGTTAACGCCTGGCATCTGCTTGGCGTAGGTTTCGAAAGCGGTAGCAACTTGCAGCGCCAACTCACGGGTTGGCGCCAGGATCAGGGCTTGCGGTTCGCGCTTGCTCACATCGATCTTGTTCAGGATCGGCAGGGCGAAGGCAGCGGTTTTACCGGTGCCAGTCTGCGCCTGGCCGATCATGTCGTGACCGGCGAGGATGATCGGGATCGATTGTTGCTGAATGGCGGACGGCTCTTCGTAGCCGGTAGCCACAACAGCAGCAACAATGTTCGGATTAAGATCGAGAGCGGCGAAGCCGCCGGTTTCCTGGGTCATGGGTCTGCCTCTAAGTGCATCCGCAAAGACCCATGCTGCAAAGCTGCACATGCCTTGAAAGACCAGAAGGTCACCCAGGCAGCTTTGTCGGCGGGGATTTGCGAAAACGATTGAAAAAGAAAACTTGGGAAGGTCCGCCTAGCGGACGTGCAGCCGAAGCTGGACTCGGAGGATTTGCACCACCTGATTTTGAGGTCCGCTAAAAGACCGGCGCGTACTATACCCGAAATAGTGCACATACGTGAGGAAAATTTTCACGGCGCCGGGCCAGCATCGAGCCATCAGCCATGAGCGGCTGAAACGATTCCTGTCTGCGATAGCACTGCGCCCGCGCGCCCAGGATATTCACCGCCCTTAAGTGCTGTGAGATCCCTGTGGGAGCGGGCGCGCCCGCGAACAAGCCAACTCAGGTAGCCGGGCGAATTTCGCGGATCAACCCCTCGAGGCTGTAGCCCAAGCGCGGCGCCAAGGCTTCGGCCCGAGCCCGCAGCCCGTCCAGGTCCAGGTTCTGCTCAAGGTCCGCCGGCACCAGCAAGATCACATTGCCCTCCTTCACCGGCAACTCCCAGTAGTGCCGGTGGTACAACCCGCGCAGCAAGGCCGCGCCCAATGGCCTGCCGTCGTCGGTGGCCCACTGGTTGATCACCAGCCAACCCTGCGGGTTCAACTGCTGCTGGCAGTTTTCCAGGAAGTTCCACGCCAGGTGCCCCACGCCCGGCCCGTGGTCGGTGTACAGGTCGACGAACAGCAGGTCGGCCTTCTCCGCGGTGGGCAGCAATTCCAGCGCATCGCCGATACGCACATACAGCCGCGGGTCGTCGTCCAGGCCCAGGTATTCCATGGCCAGGCGCGGCACGTCAGGGCGCAGTTCGATGGCCTCGATGTCGTCCAACGGCAAAAACTTCATGCAGGCCTGGGTCAGCGTGCCGGCCCCCAGGCCGAGAAACAGCGCGCTCTCTGGCTGCGCGTGGCACAGCGCCCCCACCAGCATGGCACGGGTGTAGTCGTACTCCAGCCAGCTGGGGTCGGCCGTGAACACGCAGCTCTGCTCGATGGCATCGCCAAATTCCAGAAAGCGGTAGTCGTCGACTTCATACACGCTGATGACGCCAAAGGCATCCTCCACCCGTGCCAGTAGCCGCTCTTGCCGTTCCGCCGCCATGCTAACCACCCTACCCGCGCAAAAACGCGCATTGTCCGTCAACACCCTTGATGCAACAAGCGCAGCGCCAACTGTTACCATGGCCGCAAGCCTACAACCGACAAAACCGAGCCCGAGATGAACCAACCGTGGAGCCCTGACAGCTGGCGCGCCCTGCCGATCCAGCAGCAACCGACCTACCCCGATGCCGCGCACCTGCTGAAGGTTGAACAGACCCTGGCCAGCTACCCGCCGCTGGTGTTCGCGGGCGAGGCGCGTGAGCTGCGCCGGCAGTTTGCCGAGGTCACCGAAGGCCGCGCCTTCCTGCTGCAGGGCGGCGACTGCGCCGAGAGCTTCGCCGAGTTCTCGGCGGCGAAAATCCGCGACACCTTCAAGGTGCTGCTGCAAATGGCCATCGTCATGACCTTCGCCGCCGGCTGCCCGGTGGTGAAGGTTGGGCGCATGGCCGGGCAGTTCGCCAAACCGCGCTCTGCGGGCGATGAAACCATCGGCGACATCACCCTGCCCGCCTACCGTGGCGACATCGTCAACGGCATCGGCTTCGACGCCAAAAGCCGCATCCCCGACCCCGAGCGCCTGCTGCAGGCCTACCACCAGGCCACCGCTAGCCTTAACTTGCTGCGCGCGTTCGCCCAGGGCGGGTTTGCCGACCTGCACCAGGTGCACAAGTGGAACCTGGACTTCATCGCCAACTCGGCGCTGGCCGACAAGTACCACCAACTGGCCAACCGTATCGACGAAACCCTGGCGTTCATGCGCGCCTGCGGCCTGGACAGCGCGCCGCAACTGCGCGAAACCAGCTTCTTTACCGCCCACGAGGCGCTGCTGCTGAACTATGAAGAAGCCTTTGTGCGCCAGGACAGCCTGACCGGCGACTACTACGACTGCTCGGCGCACATGTTGTGGATCGGCGACCGCACCCGCCAGCTCGACGGCGCCCATGTGGAGTTCCTGCGCGGCGTGCACAACCCGATTGGGGTCAAGGTTGGCCCCAGCATGAACCCCGAAGAGCTGCTCCGCCTGATTGACACGCTGAACCCGGCCAACGACCCGGGCCGCCTGAACCTGATCGTGCGCATGGGCGCCAGCAAGGTCGGCGACCACCTGCCGGGGCTGATCCGCACGGTCGAGCGCGAAGGGCGCAAGGTGCTGTGGAGCTCCGACCCGATGCACGGCAACACCATCAAGGCCAGCAGCGGCTACAAGACCCGTGACTTTGCGCAGATTCTGGATGAAGTGAAGCAGTTCTTCCAGGTGCACCAGGCCGAGGGCAGCCATGCCGGTGGTATCCATATCGAGATGACGGGGCAGAACGTCACCGAATGCATTGGCGGCGCGCGGCCGATTACCGAGGATGCGTTGTCCGACCGGTATCACACCCACTGTGACCCACGGATGAACGCCGATCAGTCGCTGGAGCTGGCGTTTTTGATTGCTGAGACGCTGAAGCAAGTACGGCGTTGAGGCTGGTGGGGGCATGCCTTGGGGTTTAGGGCGCCTGTGAGATCGAGCGCCGCCCGCGCGGCGCTTCGCGGGGCAAGCCCGCTCCCACATCTGTTTCGGGCCAATCACTCCTGTGAGCTCACCTCTGTCCGCCATGTTTGTTCCATTCGATATCGAGCGGCAAAGCTGCTCTTCATCCATTTCCAGGCATACACCAAGGCTGCAACCCACCTGGCACAGGAATAATTGGCCCGAAACAGATGTGGGAGCGGGCTTGCCCCGCGAAGCGCCGCGCGGGCGGCGCTCGATCTCACAGGCGCTGAAAAACTCCAGCCAGGCACCGAGCACTCACTCTCCTGTGAGCTCACCTCTGTCCGCCATGTTTGTTCCATTCGATATCGAGCGGCAAAGCTGCTCTTCATCCATTTCCAGGCATACACCAAGGCTGCAACCCACCTGGCACAGGAATAATTGGCCCGAAACAGATGTGGGAGCGGGCTTGCCCCGCGAAGCGCCGCGCGGGCGGCGCTCGATCTCACAGGCGCTGAAAAACTCCAGCCAGGCACCGAGCACTCACTCACTCTCCTGTGAGCTCACCTCTGTCCGCCATGTTTGTTCCATTCGATATCGAGCGGCAAAGCTGCTCTTCATCCATTTCCAGGCGTACACCAAGGCTGCAACCCACCTGGCACAGGAATAATTGGCCCGAAACAGATGTGGGAGCGGGCTTGCCCCGCGAAGCGCCGCGCGGGCGGCGCTCGATCTCACAGGCGCTAAAAAAACTCCAGCCAGGCACCAAGCACTCACTCTCCTGTGAGCTCACCTCTGTCCGCCATGTTTGTTCCATTCGATATCGAGCGGCAAAGCTGCTCTTCATCCATTTCCAGGCGTACACCAAGGCTGCAACCCACCTGGCACAGGAATAATTGGCCCGAAACAGATGTGGGAGCGGGCTTGCCCCGCGAAGCGCCGCGCGGGCGGCGCTCGATCTCACAGGCGCTGAAAAACTCCAGCCAGGCACCGAGCACTCACTCACTCTCCTGTGAGCTCACCTCTGTCCGCCATGTTTGCTCCATTCGATATCGAGCGGCAAAGCTGCTCTTCATCCATTTCCAGGCATACACCAAGGCTGCAACCCACCTGGCACAGGAATAATTGGCCCGAAACAGATGTGGGAGCGGGCTTGCCCCGCGAAGCGCCGCGCGGGCGGCGCTCGATCTCACAGGCGCTAAAAAAACTCCAGCCAGGCACCAAGCACTCACTCTCCTGTGAGCTCACCTCTGTCCGCCATGTTTGTTCCATTCGATATCGAGCGGCAAAGCTGCTCTTCATCCATTTCCAGGCATACACCAAGGCTGCAACCCACCTGGCACAGGAATAATTGGCCCGAAACAGATGTGGGAGCGGGCTTGCCCCGCGAAGCGCCGCGCGGGCGGCGCTCGATCTCACAGGCGCTGAAAAACTCCAGCCAGCCACCGAGCACTCACTCACTTTTCCAGCGGGTCATCCCAGAAATGCCGCTCGGCCTCTTGCTGGATATCAGCCCGGCTCAACCCCAGATCATGCAAGGCCGCATCGCTGAGGCTGGCCAACTGCTGGCGCTGACGGTGCAGCTGCAGCCAGCGAATAGGCCGCTGCAGGGCCGCATGCCACAGGTGGTTCAGGGAAAAAGCAGGTTGCTGGCTGCTGCTGACATAACCTTTCATCGTGAAGCCCTCCGTGTTGATGGCTTCAGTTTCACCCTGGGCATAAGATCAATCCAACGAATGTTTCTGATCCACTGCATCTAGGAGATTGATGCAATGTCCCAGTACCAGAGCCTCGATGCGGACGTGCTGCGCACCTTCGTCGCCATCGCCGAGCAAGGTGGCTTCACCCGCGCCGGCGAGGTGGTCAACCGCACCCAGTCGGCGGTCAGTATGCAAATGAAGCGCCTGGAAGAAGACATTTTGCAGCGCCAGCTGTTCGAGCGCGACGGCCGCCAAGTACGCCTGACGGCAGAAGGCCAAGTGCTGCTGGGCTATGCCCGGCGTATCCTCAAGTTGCACGGCGAGGTGTTCAACACCCTGCGCATGCCGCACATGGTCGGGGTGGTGCGCATTGGCACGCCGGACGACTACGCCATGCGCTTTCTGCCAACCATCCTGTCGAGCTTTGCCCAGGCCTACCCGCTGGTGCAGGTGGAGGTGCATTGCGACTCGTCCAAGCAACTGATGCTGCGCCAGGACCTGGACCTGACCATCGTCACCCGCGAACCGGGCAACGAAATTGGCCAGCTGCTGCGCCAAGACCGCTTGGTGTGGGCCGCCGCCGAAGGCTTCTGCCCGCAGGAGCAACGGCCCATGCCCGTGGCATTGTTCAATACCGACTGCTTCTGCCGCGCCTGGACCTGCAACGCCCTGGAGGCCCAAGGCATCGACTACCGCATCGCCTATACCAGCCCGAGCCTGGCAGCGATCTTTGCCATCGTCACCGCGGGGCTGGCAGTGACGGCGCAGTTGCAAAGCCTGATTGGCGGGAACATCCGCATACTGGGTGAGCGTGAAGGGTTGCCGCAGTTGCCACTGGCCAATGTGATGCTGGTGCGCAGTACCCAACACCCATCACCAATTACCGACTGCATGGCCGATTACATTGTCGAAGGGTTCAAGTGATTTGCGGCTGCTGCGCAGCCCATCGCCGGCAAGCCAGCGCCCACCGGGGTAGCACATGCCTTGCGGGCCATGCGGGCGGGGTGGGAGCTGCCGCAAAGCGGCCCCAAGGCTTCAAAGCTCAAAGCCAAGCATCACCGCACACACCACCAAAAACACGCAGAACATCGCCCGCCACACCTTCTCCGGCAACGCATGGGCCAACTTCACCCCCCAGCTGATGCTCAGCAACCCACCGACCGCCAACGGAACCCCCACCCCCCAGGCAACGCTGTGGTGCACCCCGTAGGTCACCAAGGTGACCAAGGTACTCGGCGCCGCCAACGCCAGCGACAGCCCTTGCGCCACCACCTGGGTGGTGCCGAACACACTGGTCAAAATCGGCGTGGCCACCACCGCCCCGCCCACCCCGAACAAGCCGCCCATGGTACCGGCGAAGCTGCCCAGCACCCCCAGCCACGGCCAGGCATGACGCAACTCGGCGCTGGCCGGCGCAACCTTCATGAACATGCGGGCCACGTTCCACACCGCCAGCGCCACCAAAAAGCCGACAAAACCCAGGCGCATGGAGTGCGCATCCAGCCCCACCGCCCAGATCGACCCTAGCCAGGCAAACACGAAGCTGCACAGCGACAGCGGCACGGCGTGGCGCAGTTCGATGCGGTTGCGCTGGTGATAACGCCACAGCGCCAGCAGCACGTTCGGCACCACCATCACCAACGCCGTGCCCTGCGCCAGTTGTTGGTCCAGGCCAAACAGCACGCCCAACGCTGGGATAGCGATCAGCCCGCCGCCTATGCCAAACAGGCCACCCATGGTGCCCAAGGCCGCGCCCAGCACGATATACAACAACCACTCGATCATCAGGGCCTCATCCGCCTGTAGTCATAATGCGAGCATGCTAACGATTGCGCGCTGGCAGGGAAACGCACAGCAGCGCACAATGGCTGTGCGTTTTTCGCAAAAGCAAGGTAGCCATGAGCCCCGATACCCTGACCGATCAGCTGAGCCTGTTCCTCGACGTGCTGGAAACCGGTAGTTTTTCTGCCGCCGCCCGCCGGCACCCGCTGACCCCGTCCGCCGTAGCCCGACGCATCGACAGCCTGGAAAACGCCGTGGGCAGCCGCCTGTTCACCCGCAGCACCCACGCCGTGCGCGCCACACCGGCGGGCAATGCGTTTGCCGAACGGGCCAAGCGCATCATCGAGGAGCTGCGCCTGGCCCGCGCCGAAGCCGTGTCGCTAAGCAATGCCCCCGAAGGGCTGATCCGCATCGACGCCCCCGCCGCATTTGGCCGCCGCCACCTGGCCCCGGCCATCGCCGACTTCCTGGTGGCTTACCCGGGCCTGGACGTCCAACTGCGCCTGATCGACAGCTTCGTCGACCTGCATGGCAGCCACCTGGGCGAGGTCGACCTGGTATTGCGCGCCGGCCCGCTGGCCGACACCCGGCTGGTCGCCACGCCACTGGCCTACATGGTGCGCATCGCCTGCGCCAGCCCCGCCTACCTGGCAAGCCGCGGCGTCCCCACCTGCCCCAGCGAACTGCCTGGGCACGATGGCCTGGACTGGGACGGCCTGGCACCGCCATTCGCCTGGCGCTTCAACGTGGCCGGGCAAACCCGCCTGTACCGCCCTTCGCGCATGCGCATGGCCGCCAACAACGCCGAAACCTTGCTGTTCGGCGCCCTGGCCGGTTTAGGGGTAGCCCACCTGCCTACTTGGCTGATCAGCGAATACCTGCTGCGGGGCGAACTGATACCGTTGTTTTGCGATGGCGGCTTGCCGGCAGCCGAGACCAGCGGCATCTATGCGTTACGCCTGGCACATGAAACGAACTCTCGCAGCCGTTTGCTGCTCGAATTCCTCAAGAGCCGCTTCAGCCCGATTCCACCCTGGGACCTGGCCTTACGCAGTGAACTGCGCGAGTAATGCGCGCACTAATGATCAGCGTGCCAGATTTTCCCATTGATTACCTTCAAGGACCTGCATGAACGCCGACACCCAAGCCTCCTGTGACGAGCTGCTGCTGGACAACCAGGTCTGTTTCGCCCTGCACTCCACCTCGTTGCTGATGACCAAGGTTTACAAACCGCTGCTGCAGGCCCTGGGCCTGACCTACCCGCAGTACCTGGCAATGCTCGTGCTGTGGGAGCATGACGGCCTGACCGTGGGTGAAATCAGCCAGCACCTGCTCACCGACCCCGGCTCGCTGACCCCGCTGCTCAAACGCCTGGAAAGCGAAGGCCTGCTACAGCGCAACCGCAGCCGCGAGGACGAACGGGTGGTGCTGGTGCAACTGACCGAGCAAGGCCGCGCCCTGCAACAGCAAGCCAGGGACGTGCCGCAGTGTATCCTCAAGGCCAGTGGCCGCAGCCTGGAACAGTTGCAACAGCTGCAAGCCGACCTGCTGGCGCTGCGTGAGAGCCTGCAGAAAAGCCTCTGACGGCTATGCTGTGCAATGGCCGTTCAGATGAGCGGTGACGATTTATCTTGCGCGCTAACTAATTGCGCGCTAATTTAAATCCACACCCACCCGCGCCTACCGCCAAACCGTAAGCGCACAGCACATTAGCGAGGCTCAAGATGCAAAAGGTCACTCCGCTGTACATCGCAGAAGCTACCTCTACCGGTGGGCGCGACGGCAAATCCCGTTCCAGCGACGGCAAGCTGGTGGTTAGCCTGAGCACCCCCAAGGAACTGGGCGGTGCGGGTGGTGACGGCACCAACCCCGAGCAGATGTTCGCCGCCGGTTACTCGGCCTGCTTCATTGGCGCCTTGAAATTCGTGGCCGGGCAAGAGAAGAAAGCCCTGCCCGCAGATACCTCGATCACCGCGAAAGTGGGCATCGGCCAAATTCCAGGTGGTTTTGGCCTGGACATCGACCTGCACATCCACCTGCCGGGCTTGGCCCAGGCCGATGCCGAAGGGCTGGTGGAAAAGGCGCACCAGGTGTGCCCGTACTCCAACGCCACCCGCGGTAATGTGGATGTGCGCCTGCACGTGACCGTTTAAGCTTTACCCGGCATAAAAAAACCCGGCCAAGGCCGGGTTTTTTGCGTTTCACAAGAAGGATTACTTCTTGGAACGGCCTTTGAAGCTGTTGTCGCGAGTGTCGATGTCGATAAATTCATCGATCTGGATGAAGTCGGCAACCTGAATCTCGGTACCGTTCTTCAGCTTGGCAGGCTTCATGACCTTGCCCGAGGTATCGCCACGTGCGGCGTTCTCGGTGTAGACAACCTGACGGCTGATGGTGGTCGGCAGTTCAACCGATACCAGGCGGCCTTCGAAGAACACCGCTTCGCAGATGTCTTCCATGCCTTCTTCGATGTACGGCAGAACGGCGTCGATGTCTTCGGCGTTCAGTTCGTACATGGTGTAGTCGGTGGTGTCCATGAAGGTGTACGAGTCACCGCTGATGAACGACAGGGTCGCTTCTTTGCGATCCAGGATCACGTCGTCCAGCTTGTCGTCCGCACCGTATACGGTTTCGGTCTTGTAGCCGGTCAGCAGGTTCTTCAGCTTGGTCTTCATGATCGCGCTGTTACGGCCCGACTTGGTGAACTCAGCTTTTTGAACCAGCCACGGGTCGTTGTCGATCCGCAGTACGGTACCGGGTTTCAGTTCTTTACCAGTTTTCATTACGAAGTATCCGAATCTGGATGGATTTATAAAAATCGAGGCCGCATATCATAGCCAATTTCGGTAAAACTGTACCAGCGTCATGGCAAGGTCCGGCTGAGTGGCCTGTCGCGCCGCCCAAAGCCGGGCATGCTGCTGCAGTTCTGGCCAATGCTGGCGGGCCGCCTGCCAGGCCTGGCCCATGTCGCCACCCATGTTCCAGGCACGCCACAGGCCAAGCAAGGCGGCATCAGCTTTGCCTGACAGGCCGCGTCGATAATGCGCTAGAAACGCTTCGAGCTTTTCCCAGTGGGCATTTTCATCTTGCACATAGATGTGCCACAGCATCGGCTGCCCGGCCCATTGCGCACGCACGAACGAGTCTTCGCCGCGCACGGCGTTGAAATCGCAACTCCACAGCAGCCGGTCGAAGTCGTCCTGGCTGACAAAGGGCAGCACCTGCACGGTCAGGGCGCCACGCTTGCACACGCTCCCCACGTGCAGCGGTGCCGCGCCAAGCCACTGGCTTAGCCCAGCGACGATGCGCCCTTGCGGCACCAGCAGGTGGCAAGGTTGCGCGCCTGCGGCCAGGGCATCGAGCCAATCGGCCAATTGTGGGTTTTCGTAGGCGAACAGCGAAATCAGCAACGCCCCCGCCTGAGGGGCGACGCCAAGCCCATGCAAAAAGGCTTGGCGAGCCTCGGCCGACTGCTGGAACGTGTCACGCCGCGCCAGCAGCGAACCTTCGCGCAGCAAGCCGCCGGTTTTGTCGGTAAAGCCAGGGAAGAAAAACACCTTGCGCAGGCCATTGGGCTGCGGCGAAGGCAAACCATGGCAGCCCTCAACCCAATCCTCAGCACTGAGGTATTCGAGGTTCAGCCAGAGCGCAGGTGTTGCGCGGGTACGCATGGCCTCGACATAGGCCGCCGGCAACTGGCAGGCGAACGCACCGATCACCACGTCGGCTGGCGCCACCGGCACCCAGGCGCGTGGCCACTGGCGCACATCCACCCCCTGCTGCCACTGCTGCACGGCGTTGGCATCGGCCCCAGGGCACATGGGCGTGAACGCGTTGAGGTCATCTACCCACAGGCGCACCGCCAGCCCGTGCTCGGCTACCAACTGCCGGGCCAGGCGCCAAGTCACGCCGATATCCCCGTAGTTGTCGACGACGCTGCAGAAGATGTCCCAGGTGGCGTTCATGCGCCCCTCCCGTTCGGGTACGAAAACCGCGAATTCTGCGGTTTAATTGTCGCCAACAAAAGCACCCGCACGGAAAAATGCCCACACGCATGCGACAATGCACCCCGACCCACCCTGCCAGGAGGCAGCCATGCCCCGCCCCCGCGAACTGAAGATCACCCTCAAGCCGTTGCCGCTGATCGTGTGCGTCGCCTTTGGCCTGTGGCTGGGCGCCGTGGCCATTGCCGCCAGCCTGTGGCTGGCCCTGCAGCTGTGGCCGCAGCAGGTGCAGCCGCTGGCCCAGGCCGTTGCCCCAAGCGCTTACCGGCCCGCCGCAGCGCCCGCCGCTGCCGAGGATGCTCAGGCGCAAATGTTCGAGCGTTACAAGGGCATTTTGCACACGCAGGAACTGCAACAGGCCGCCGAGGCCGCCCAAGGCAACCCGCGCAACCTCAACAGCCCCAAGTGCCAGTTCTGGCTGCAGCAGAACCGCACCGCGCCCACCGATAAAAGCCAGGCCAATGTGCTGGAGTTCTGTTACTAACCATGGACAAGCCCCGCTTGCTGGCGCAGATCGTCGCCACCCTCGAACATGACCTGGACGTGCTGACCCGCGCAGCACAAACGGCTTATGAGGCCGCCACTGCCGAAGAGAACGTCGCCGAAAACAAGTACGACACCCTGGGCCTGGAGGCCTCATACCTGGCCACCGGCCAGGCCCGGCGCAGCGCGGAGATCCGCCAGAGCTTGCTGATTTACCAGCAATTACTGCTGCGTAATTATGACCCGGCACGTGGGGTGCAGGTGAGCAACCTGGTAACCCTGGAGGATGCCGATGGCGGCCAGCGCCGGCTGTTCCTCGGGCCCGAGGCGGCGGGGTTGAAGATTGGCGAGGGGGATGGGCTGGTGACGGTGATTACCCCGCGTTCGCCGCTGGGGCAGCAGTTGCTCGGCAAGAAGGTTGATGACGAGGTGAACCTGGGAGCCCAGGCATCGTTGATTGTCGATGTCGTCTGAGCGGGTTTTTGAAGGTTGCCTGTGCCGGCCTCTTCGCGGGTAAACCCGCTCCTACAAGTACTGCCCCCCTCAGGCTGGTGCGACCCCTGTAGGAGCGGGTTTACCCGCGAAGAGGCCGGTACAGGCGATACCCAGCTAAAGCGTTTGCAAGGCATCGAACCGCCCCGCCAGCCCCTGCTCGGCAAACTGCTCCACCACAAAATCGATAAACGCCCGGGTCTTGCCCGGCAGTAACTTGTGCTCGGCGAAATACAGGCTGATATACCCATCGTCCACATACCAGTCCGGCAGCACCCGCTGCAGCCGCCCGCCCTCCAGGTATGGCACGGCAAACGGCAGGCTTACCAGAGCAACCCCCAAGCCCTGCTCGGCCACCGCGCAAGCTGCATCGGAATCGCTCATGGTCATGGCCTGGCGCAACTGCATGGGCTGCTGCACCTGCCAGCGGCTGGTCAGCGGCCATGAGCGCACCCGCCCGGTCTGCGGCGAGCGAATCAAGATACCGTCATGCCGCTGCAGGGCCTGTGGATCGTCGATGGGCGCATGGCGGGCCAAGTACGCTGGCGCCGCCACCAGCACCCGGTGCGCGGGGGTCAACTTGCGTGCCACCACCCCCGGTGGCAGTTCAAAGCCACCGCCAAGCGCCGCATCAAAGCCCTGGCCGATCAGGTCGACTTGGCGGTTGTCGAAATGCCAGTCCGGGGTAATGGCTGGGTAGCGACGCAGAAACTCAGCTAGCAAGGGCAGCACATACAAGCGCCCAAACACGGTGCCCATACTCACCCGCAACAACCCAGCCGGCTGCCCCTCGGCACTGGCCAGGTTGGCCACGGCGTACTGGATGGTGCGAAAGCTGTCACTGACTTCGCCGAGAAATCGCTGCCCCGCTTCGGTCAGGGTCAGCTTACGGGTACTACGCTGGAACAACCGCACCCCGAGGCGCGCTTCCAGCTGGGCAACATGCTTGCCCACGGCGGCCGGGGTCAGGCTAAGGCGCCTGGCCGCCTCGGCAAAGCTGCCAACCTCGGCGCTGCGAATGAAACACTCCAAGGCGTTGAACGATTCCACGGCCATGATTGCCAACCAAAGGTTTACTCTGCTGATAGTGATTGCCATCTTATCAGCAGGTAATCGAGCGCCGATACTGTGCCCATCCAAGGCATTTCGGCCTGGCTTGCAGCAGGAGATCAGCATGTCCAAGCAATACACTCTCGAAGGCAAAGTGGCCCTGGTACAGGGCGGTTCCCGCGGCATTGGCGCGGCCATCGTGCGGCGCCTGGCCCGCGAAGGCGCGCAGGTGGCGTTCACCTATGTAAGCTCCGCCGGCCCGGCAGAAGCACTGGCCCGGGAAATTACCGAAAACGGCGGCCATGCCCTGGCCCTGCGGGCCGACAGCGCCGACGCAGCAGCCGTGCAGCTGGCCGTGGACGACGCCGTAAAAGCCTTCGGCCGGCTGGATATTCTGGTCAACAACGCCGGCGTGCTGACGGTAGCCGCGGTGACCGAATTCGACCTGGCCGACTTCGACCACATGCTTGCCGTGAACGTGCGCAGCGTGTTTGTCGCCAGCCAGGCCGCGGCGCGCTACATGGGCCAGGGCGGGCGCATCATCAACATTGGCAGCACCAACGCCGAGCGCATGCCGTTTGCGGGCGGCGCGCCCTATGCCATGAGCAAGGCGGCGCTGGTCGGCCTGACCCGCGGCATGGCCCGCGACCTGGGGCCACAAGGTATTACCGTGAACAACGTGCAGCCGGGGCCGGTGGACACCGACATGAACCCGGCCAGCGGCGAGTTCGCTGAAAGCCTGATCCCGCTGATGGCCATCGGGCGGTATGGCGAGGCGGATGAGATTGCCAGCTTCGTCGCTTACCTGGCGGGGCCTGAGGCGGGGTATATCACCGGGGCCAGCCTGACGGTGGATGGTGGGTTTGCAGCCTGATTGAAGGATGGCCTGCACCGGCCCCTTCGCGGGTTTACCCGCGAAGGGGCTCGCACGGATTGACGCAATTCCCTCAATCGGCTTGCTCCGTGGATAATTCTCCTTTACCTGCCCGTTACGAGAACCGCATGTATACCCCCACCTTGAGTCGCGCACTCATCCTGCTGAAGGCCACCGCCACCGGCCTGGCCGTGGCCAGCAACTACTACGCACAACCGCTACTGCACAGCATCGCGCAGCAGTTCGGCCTGAGCACCGCCAGTGCCGGCAGCATCGTCATTGCCGCGCAGCTCAGTTATGGCGCCGGCTTGCTGCTGCTGGCGCCGCTGGGCGACCTGTTCGAACAGCGGCGGTTGATCACCGTCATGACTGCCGTTGCCACCCTCGGCCTGGTCATCAGCGCCTGCGCCCCCAGCCTGCCCTGGCTGATCCTCGGTACGGCGCTGACCGGGCTGTTCTCGGTGGTGGCGCAAATTCTGGTGCCCATGGCCGCCAGCCTCAGCGAGCCACACCTGCGCGGGCGCGCTGTAGGCACATTGATGAGTGGCCTGTTGCTGGGCATTCTGCTGGCGCGCACCGCGGCCGGTTTCATGGCCGAGTTGGGCGGCTGGCGCAGCATTTACGTGCTGGCCGCGTTGCTCATGGCCATCACCGCTGTGGCGCTGTACCGCAACCTGCCACAGCACCACAGCCACGCCGGGCTGAAATACCCGGCGCTGATCGGTTCGGTGTTCCGCCTGTTCCGCGAAGAGCCGGTGCTGCGCCTGCGCTCGCTGCTCGGCCTGCTGGCGTTTAGCCTGTTCGCCCTGTTCTGGACGCCATTGGCGTTTCTGCTGGCGCAAGGCCCGTACCACTATTCGGACGCCGTGATTGGCCTGTTCGGCCTGGCCGGTGCAGCGGGTGCCCTGTCGGCCAACTGGGCCGGGCGTTTGGCCGACCGTGGCAAGGGCGCGCTGGGCACCACCGTGGGCTTGGTGGTGTTGCTGCTGTCATGGGTACCGCTGGGTTTTGCCGAGCAATCGTTGCTGGCCTTGCTGCTGGGCGTGTTAATGCTCGACCTGGCGGTGCAATTGGTGCACGTCAGCAACCAGAATGCGGTAATTGCCTTACGGCCCGAGGCACGTACGCGGCTGAATGCCGGGTATATCACCTGTTACTTCATTGGCGGGGCGCTGGGGTCGTTGCTGGGCACGCAGTTGTTCCAGCACCAAGGCTGGATGGGGATCGTGGTGGCCGGGCTGCTGATTGGCGGGCTGGCGTTGCTGGCGTGGCTGGTTGCCGCCCGCAAAGCCGCGGCGTAATCCGTGCGGGGCGACATTGCACCGCACTACCCTCCGTCGAATTGCCGTTGACTTGCCTGCCGGGGCAGCGCTGAGTAGGCGCTGCTGGTCAAAGCCCTTTCCCTGACAGGACGACTTTATGACAAGGCTCACGGTGCAATCCGGCGATTTCTTGCAAGGTGAAGGCGAGTATCGCAACGGATCGCTCACACTCAAGACCCCGCGCAGCCCCGCCCCGGGCGAGCGGATTTCCCTGGCGCGCATCAGCGACCTGCGGCTGGCCAGCCTGGAGCCCAGCCGTAGCCTGGGCAGCGCCCTGGGCTGGGGTGTGGCCGGGGCCTTGGTAGCCGGGCCAGTGGGGTTGCTGGCCGGGCTGTGGCTGGGTGGCAAGGAAGAACAAGCCACCTTCCTTGCTACTTTCAAGGACGGGCGCAAGCTGATGGCCATTACCGATGGCAAGACCTGGTCGAAAATCGATGACAACTGGCGGCAGCACAAGCGCCCGGCCAACCAAGACTGAATATTGCGGGGCCCTGATCGTTTCAGGGTGAAGACGGCTGGTAAGATGCCGCCTTTTTCATGGCCTGTGCCCTCAGGAGCCCCCGCATGCCCCCGCGTCACCCCCGCCTGCCCCTGAGCCTGCTCAGCCTGGGCCTGGCCCTGCAGTGCCCGCAAGTGCTGGCCGAAGACAGCGTGTTACTGGCCCCGCTGCAGGTGTCCGACACTTTCACCAACGATGGCTACCAGGCACGCCAGGCCGCGGTAGGTGGCTTCCAGCCAGCGCCCGTGCTCGACACCCCTGCCGCTATCAGCGTGTTCAGCCAGCAGCTGCTGGAAGACCGCCAGGTGCGCAAGCTCAGCGAGGTGCTGCAAAGCGACGCCTCGGTGGGCGAAAGCTATGCCCCCATCGGTTACTACGAAAACTTCAACGTCCGCGGCTTCGAGCTGAATGCCGCCAGCAGCTACCGCATCAACGGCCAGACCATCGCCGGCGAGCAGAACGTGGCGCTGGAGAACAAGCAACAGGTGGAGTTGCTCAAGGGCCTGTCCGGGCTGCAGAGCGGCGTGTCGGAGCCGGGCGGCCTGGTCAACTACGTGACCAAGCGCGCCGAAGACGTACGCAGCGTCACGCTATCGAGCAACGAACAAGGCGAGCGCTACCTGGCCACCGACTTGGGCGGCTGGTTCGGCAGCGAGCGGCAATTTGGCCTGCGGGCCAACCTGGCCCACGAAGACATCCGCTCGTACGTCGACCACGCCGACGGCAAGCGCGACTTCGCCGCGCTGGCGTTCGACTGGCAAATCAACCCGGATGCCACCCTGCAACTGGATGCTGAATACCAGCACCGAGAACAGCCCTCGGTGCCCGGTTACCAGCTGCTCGGTGGCAGCGCAGTACCCCACGGCATCGACCCGGACGACCGCCTGGCCTACCAGCATTGGGCCAAGCCGGTGCAGAACGACTCGCTGAACCTGGGCGGGCGCTTCGACTACCGCTTCAACGAAGCGTGGACCGGTACCTTGAGCGCCTCGCGCAGCAAGGTGGTGATCGATGACTACAGCGCGTTTGCCTGGGGGTCGAGCGAAGGCGCGTTCTTTGCCAGCAATGGCGACTATGACATCTACGACTTCCGCAGCCCCGACGATACCCGCCGCACCGATGAGGCACAGGCCATGCTCAACGGGCGCTTCGATGCGCTGGGCGTGGGCCATGAGCTGACGGTGGGCGCCAGTGCGCAGCGGCGTACGCTGGACCAGCGCCCGTACTACAACGAGTGGCTCGGTACCGGCAACATCTACACGGGCGCCCCGGCCCTCGACCCGTCAGACAAACCCGTTGGCGCCAGCGAACGCCGCCTGGACAGCCGCCAGTACGGCCTGTTCGTCAGCGACCGCATCAGCTTCAACGAACAATGGCAGACCGTGCTGGGTGCTCGTGAAGTGCGCCTGGATGAAAAGACCTGGGACGAACAAGGGCTAGCCGGCCGCCATACCCGCCAGTACCAACTGTTGCCCAATGCTGCGCTTATCTATAAGCCACAGCCAAACACCTCGTTATACGCCAGCTATTCCAAAGGCCTGTCTGCCGGCGGTACGGCACCGTGGTTTGCCACTAACGCGGCTGAAATCCTCGCCCCCACCACCTCACACCAACTGGAACTGGGCCTGAAGCACGACTGGCAAGGCCTGAGCTTCAGCGCCGCGTTGTTCCAGATCCGCCAGGCGTACCAGTACGCGCGCCCGGACGGCGCCGGTAACTTCACCTACGTGCAGCAAGGCCAACAGAAAAACACCGGCCTGGAGCTAGGCGCCAGTGGCTGGGTGACCTCGAACCTGCAACTGCAGGCCAGCGCTGCGGCCATACGGGCCCGGGTGCAGAACAGCGGTACCGAGGCTTATGAAGGCCACCAGGCGATCAATGTGCCCAAGTTCCGCGCGGCGCTGCAGGCGGAATACACCCTGCCGGTGCCCGGGCTGGCACTGCTGGGCGGCGCGCGGTATAGCGCCAGCAAGTACGCGAGCCAGGCGGGGAATGTGGCGGTTGGGGGGTATTCGGTGTTCGATGTGGGCAGCCGCTACCGCACGCGTATCGGCGGATATGACACGGTGCTGCGGCTGACGGTGGATAACCTGTTCGACAAGCGTTATTGGCGCGATGTGGGGGATTACCTGGGGGACAACTACCTGTTCCAGGGGGCGCCGCGTACCGCCAGGTTGTCGGCTTCGGTGAACTTCTAGATTGCGGGGGGCGCGTTGCGCCCCTTCTGCGACACGAGGCCCCCGCACAGCAGCGGCCTTTTTACGCGCGCACAACAAAAAGCCCCCGGCTTTTCAGCGCGGGGGCTCTTCATAGAATGTGGCGGTGAAGAAGGGATTTGAACCCTTGATACGATTTCTCGTATACACACTTTCCAGGCGTGCTCCTTCGACCACTCGGACACTTCACCGTTTCTCTTCAAGCCTTGCAGCCTGTCGAGGTGCGCTAATTTAGTGAAAGACCTTCCCTTTGGCAAGCATTTTTTTCAAATTTTTCATGTATTTGCATTTGCGCTGCGCGGCACCCTGACCGACCAGTCAGCCTTACTGCTTTACCTCGCCCGTGGCGCTGGGTAACGTCGTCGCCACGCCAACAAAAGGACTCTGCCATGAGCGAGCTGATTACCTACCACGCCGAAGACGGCATCGCCACCCTGACCCTGAACAATGGCAAGGTCAATGCCATCTCGCCCGAGGTCATCACCGCCTTCAACGCCGCACTCGACCGCGCCACGCAAGAGCGTGCGGTGGTGATCATTACCGGGCAGCCCGGCATTTTGTCTGGTGGTTACGACCTCAAGGTGATGACCAGCGGCCCTCAGCAGGCAATCAGCCTGGTCACCGCCGGTTCCACCCTCGCCCGCCGCCTGCTGTCGCACCCGTTTCCGGTCATTGTCGCCTGCCCAGGCAACGCCGTGGCCAAGGGCGCGTTCCTGCTGCTGTCGGCTGACTACCGCATTGGCGTCGAAGGGCCGTACAAGGTGTGCCTGAACGAAGTGCAAATCGGCATGACCATGCACCATGCCGGCATCGAGCTGGCCCGCGACCGCCTGCGCCGCTCGGCCTTCCACCGCTCGGTGATCAACGCCGAGGTGTTCGACCCGCAGGGTGCAGTGGACGCCGGCTTCCTCGACAAGGTGGTGCCGGCTGAACAGCTACAAGACGCGGCACTGGCCGCAGCGCGGGAGCTGAAGAAGCTGAACATGCTGGCGCACAAGAACACCAAGCTGAAAGTGCGCAAGGGGCTGCTGGAGGCGTTGGACCAGGCGATCGCGCTGGACCAGCAGCATATGGGTTGAATGCACTGGCCTCTTCGCGGGCAAGCCCGCTCCTACAACGGGGTAGACGTGTAGGCGCGGGCTTGCCCGCGAAGAGGCCGGCACAGGCTGGCACCAAGGTTTGCCCCAACCAGTGCACATCCGTACACTGCCCGGCGACTTTTGGTGTGAGCCGTACCGTGCTTTATTCATTGCGCATGTTCCTGCTGTCGCTGCATTTTCTGGTCGCCGGCGCCCTGGGCCTGGTGATTGGCCTGTGCCGCCCCTTCAACCCCGACAACAGCCGCCTGTTCGCCCGCCTGTATAGCCTGCCGGCCACCTGGCTGATGCGCATCAAGGTCAAGGCCGAGGTCGGCCCGTTATGGGACCAGCCGCCTGGCTGCGTGATCATTGCCAACCACCAGTCCAACTTCGACCTGTTCGTGCTGGGCCAGGTGGTGCCACAACGCACCGTGGCCATCGGCAAGAAGAGCCTGCGCTGGCTCCCGCTGTTCGGCCAGCTGTTCTGGCTGGGCGGCAACGTGTTGATCGACCGCAACAACGCCTACCAGGCGCGTAAGGCCATGCAAAAGACCACCCAGGTGCTGCAGGACGCCACCTCGATCTGGATTTTCCCCGAAGGCACACGCAATGCCGGCGAGCACCTGTTGGCCTTCAAGAAAGGCGCGTTTCACATGGCCGTCGAGGCCGGTGTACCGATCGTACCGGTGTGCGTCAGCCGCTATGCCGGGCGCCTGGGCCTGAACAGCTGGGGCCAGCGCACGGTGATCGTGCGCTCGCTGCCACCGATTGCCACGGCAGGCTTGAGCCAGCAGGACGTGCCCGCACTGGTCGAACAATGCCGCGGGCAGATGCAGCAGTGCATCGACCGCATGGAAGCGGAACTGGCCAACGGCTAGGCCAGCCCAGGTTGCTCTTGCGCCCACTACAGCCCAAGCTGTAACCCGTGTTCAACCGGAATAAGCGGACAACCATGGGTCGAGTCGTGGCATCGGCGGTGTACAGCGCCGGCAGAAAAGTCACCAACATCAGCATCGACGAAGGCAGCGAGTGGGCGCGCAAGCCGGGGCATTTTGTGTGGATCGGCCTGGAAGAGCCCAACGCCGAAGAACTGGCCAACCTGCAGCGCCAGTTCAACCTGCACGAACTGGCCATCGAAGACGCCCTGGAAAAGCACAGCCGGCCCAAGCTGGAAACCTTCGGCGACGCACTGTTCATCGTCACTTATTCGCCGGTGCGCCACGAAGGCAAGCTGGAGTTCATCGAAACCCACATTTTTGCCGGCAACGGCTACATCATCACCTGCCGCAATGGCCACTCCAAATCCTACGCCCTGGTGCGCCAGCGTTGCGAGGCACGGCCGTTGCTGCTGGAGCACGGCGAAGACTTCGTGCTGTACGCCCTGCTCGACTTCGTCACCGAGAACTACCAGCCGGTCAGCGAGGCCATTCATGGCGAAATCGAAGAGCTGGAGCAAAGCGTGCTTGGCGGGTCCCTGCAAGAGGACGACATCCGCCGCCTGCACAGCCTGCGCCGCGACATCCTGCGCCTGCGCCGCTATGTAGCACCGATGGTCGAGGTGAGCGAAGAACTGCAGCGCCTGAACTTTCCGTTCATCGACAAAAACATGCGCCCGTACTTCCGTGATGTGCAAATCCACGTGACGCGGCAGATGGAAGACCTGGCCGGCATCCGCGACATCGCCAGCCAAACCATCGAGATCGGCATGTTGCTGGAGTCGTCACGGCAAAGCATCGTGCAACGCAAGTTCGCCGCCTGGGCAGCTATTTTGGCGTTCCCCACGGCGATTGCCGGGATATACGGGATGAACTTCCAGAACATGCCGGAACTGGGGTGGCATTACGGGTATTTCGGGGTACTGGGGTTGATTACGGCGGGGTGTGCGGGGTTGTATGCCAGCTTCAAGAAGTCTGGCTGGCTTTGAGCTTGTGGGGGCCGCGTTGCGGCCCCCGGCCATTACGCCGCGTCGTGCCGCTGGATAAACCGCAACATCCACTCCCCTACCAAGTCGCCCTGGTGCTCGCTGGCCAGGCTGGCCACGGCCTTGTGGTACACCTCATCGCCCAGGTGCTCCTGGCGTGCATCCAGCAGCGCGCGGGAGTAGTCATGGACGAATTCCGGGTGCCCCTGGAAGCACAGCACTTGGTCACGAATGTGGTACGCCGCGTTCGGGCAGAAATCGCTGGAGGCAATCACCGTGGCACCTTCCGGCAACTCGGTCACCTGGTCCTGGTGGCTGATCAGCAAGGTTAGTTCCGACACCTCCGGGTCCATCCACGGGGCATGGGCCGCCAGCGAATAGCGGTGGATGCCCACCCCCCAGCCCTGCTCGGCCCGCTCGGCCTTGCCACCCAGGGTCAACGCCAGCAGTTGGTGGCCGAAACACACACCCAACAGCTTCTCGCCACGCTCGTACAGTTTCAGCAGGTAGGCCTTGAGGGTTTGGATCCATGGATCGGTACCGAACGAATCGGCCTTGCTACCCGTTACCAGGTAGGCATCGAACACTGCGTCATCGGCGGGATAGTCGCCGTTCATCACGTTGTACACACGAAATTCTGCCGCGATCGGCTGACGCGAGAACAGTTGCTCGAACATCCTTCCGTAGCCCTGGTACTGCGCGGTCAACTCCGGTCGCAGGACATCGGTTTCAAGGATGCAGATGCGTAACGACATAGGGATAGTCCTGAACGACATGGGTGGGAAACTGCTGTAGAGACTGACGCGAAAGGCACGTACAAGCAAGTAGGCTGCACTGACGAACGGTCATATTTCATCGCCGCTCGGCTGGCACTTGCGCCGCCCTCTAGCCAGAGCATGCCAGCGGGATGGCACATGGCCTCATAGCCACTAAGCACCCATTTTTTAGTTACTTAGAACAAACAGTTCTCAAATATGGATAACACACACCCTACTGTTGGTTGTATATCCACATTCAAGAGGCAGGCAGTGTTGGCGCCATAACGCCACTGCGATCGACCCGAAGCGCGACAAGGAAGCCAACGGGTATTCAGGAATAACAACAAGAAGGCGGTCCGCCATGTTCAGACAATCGAAAATTCGCCAAGCTGGGCTCATTCTCTTCGCCACGACTTTGCTGCTGATACTGCCGAACCTGACACGTTTATTCGGCTGATGTGCGCTGTGGCGCAAACTGGCAACGCGCAGGTAACCTGCTGGCCTTGATGGTCGGAGATTACCCATGCGCCACTGCCTTGCCCTGTTAGCGTTGTTCCTGAGCCTGCCGCTGTCGGCGGCGCAACTGCACCTTGAACTGGGTGCCACGTCGCGCCAGTGGAGCAGTGCCCAATTGCTCGAGCACCCGCAGGCCCGGGACATCAGCATCGAACAGGACGTGTCTTATAAGCGCCCCATGCACTATCGGGCGGTGCCGCTGGCCGCGCTACTGGAGGGTGTGAGCGCCAGCGAGCACCTGCAAGCCGTGGCCTTGGACGGTTTTGCCGCCGAAATGCCTGCTGCCCCACTGTTGCAGCAAGGGCCTGCACAGGCCTGGCTAGCCGTGGAAGACCCGGCCAAGCCGTGGCCGGCATTGGGCCAGGGCCAACCGAGTGCGGGGCCGTTCTACCTGGTGTGGACCGCGCCGCAGGCCAGCGGCATTCGCCCGGAGCAGTGGCCGTTCCAAATTTCCACTATCCGTAAGCTGGCCGCTGTCGAGGCGCGCTTTCCGACACTGCTGCCCGACCCGCAACTACCGGCTGACAGCCCGGTGCGCCAAGGCTTTGCCCTGTTCCAGCAAAACTGCCTGGCGTGTCACCGGCTCAATGGCGCGGGGGATGCGCAATTGGGGCCGGATTTGAATGTGCCGCACAACCCCACCGAGTACTTCCGGCCTGAATATCTGCGCCAGCTGATACGAGACCCGCAAAGCCTACGGCGCTGGCCGCAGGCGAAAATGCCAGGGTTTGCCGAAAGTGTATTGAGCGAGCGGGAGCTGGATGCATTGTTGGCTTATCTGGGGCATATGGCTGGGCGCAGGCCTTGAGGGCAGTGTGTGCTTCTTCGCGGGCTTGCCCTGTCCCACAGGCCCGCGAAGATGGCAACACAAAACGCTCAGGCGATGGGCCGCTCGTGCTTGACCCCCCACCCTTCCACCTCACCACCATAAGGTGACACCAGCTGCTCGAAGGCCTCTTCGAAGTCGCCAATGCCGCCATAGGTGGCATACATGACTTTGCTCAGTTCCAGGTGCCAGGCACCGTCGCCCAGCTCCTTCACCTGGGCATTGAGGGATTCACCGCGAAACTGCCCAGCCGCGCGGCGGGCCGCTGCTTCGTCGGGGAATATGGCGTAAAACTCGATGGGATGAATTTGGGTGAAGTCAAAACCGCCTGCTTTCATCTGGCGCAGGACGTTGCTGCTGATATCGTCGTTTTGGCTGCTCATGAAACGTCCTCCTGAATAATGCGATGGATAGACTTTCCGTGCACTACGCACCTGCCGGCAGCGGCCGGGCAGTTCGAGCTGATGCAAGACGCGAATGAATGCGCTGCCAACAAGCAGAAAAAACAGGCACCTTCATGCAGCGTAGCGCCTGCCAGGGCACCACGCAAACGTGTGGTTCAGGGCGCTTCGTGGATGCTGGTGATGGTGACGCCGCTCTGCTCCTTGAGCCAGCGCGCCGTGGGGGAAATGGTGCGGTCCTGGAAGTCGTTAAGGTCCAGCTCGTCCATCACCGGGAACAGGTGTGAACGGATGGCCCGCGCGGCGTCCTCTTCACTGGGACGGTGCTCGGCATGCAGCAGCAGCGAGGACGGTTCGCCTTTCTGATCGGCAAAGATGACTTCCCACTCTTTCATTGAACGAGCCCTCCCAATCAAGGAAACCAGGTGTGCGTTGCCTGAATAACTGACCTTGAGGCGGTGGGAATGTTCAGTCAGGGGGCGTTTGTGGTGGGTCCATTCGCGGGCACGCCCGCTCCCACAGGTACCGCACAAGCGTCGAACCTTGTGCAGCTACCTGTGGGAGCGGGCGTGCCCGCGAATGGGCCGCAAAGCGGCCCAAATTTACTTCGGCGTACCGTGCACGACACCCGCGGTGTTGTCCAACAGGCTCTTGGTCGCGGTCTGGATGTACGCTTCCAGCTTTTTCAGCATTTCTGGCTGGTCTGGGCTTTCGATCAGCTCGGCCTTGAATTCGCTGCCCAGCTGGTAGCGGTACATGCGCGGGGTCATGTCCTTGGACTCGATCAGGATGCGGTCGCCCTGCACCAGGCCGACGATCTGCTCGCTGCCCGATGGCTTGATCATGCCCACGCCCTGGTCGCCCTCAGGCAGGTTGAGCAAGTCGCGGCCCCAGCACTGGTGACGGGTCTGCCCCCCCAGGCGGCCCATGATGGTCGGCACGATGTCGACCTGGGTGCCCACGGTGTGGTTTACCGCACCGAACTTCTCCTGAATGCCTGGGGCAATCAGCAGCAGCGGTACGTTGAAGCGCCCCAGGTCCAGCTCGGTGACCTGCTGTTGGTTGCCAAAACCATGGTCGCCGACAATGACGAACAGGGTGTCCTTGAAGTACGGCTCTTTACGCGCCTTCTCGAAGAACTGGCCCAGCGCCCAGTCCGAATAGCGCATGGCGGTCAAGTGCTCGTCCAGGCGGCCCTGGCCTGTTACTGGCTGGACCGGCAGGTCCTTGGGCAGGGCGTACGGGGTGTGGTTGGACAGGGTCTGCAGCAGCGCGTAGATCGGCTTCTTGCCATCGTGCTTGGCCAGTTCCTGGTTGCCACGGTCGAACATGTCCTGGTCGGACACGCCCCAGGTCGGGTCGGAGAACACCGGGTTGACGAAGTCGTTACGGCCAATGAAGGTGGTCATGCCCTGGTTGCCAAAGAACCCGGACTGGTTGTCCCAGGCAAAGTCGCCGTTGTAGACGTACACGTCGTCATAGTCGCGGGCGCTGAGCAAGGCCGGCAAGCCAGACAGCTTGTGGCCGCCTTCCGGGGTTTGCATCAGGTATTCGAAGCCTGGCAGGTTGGGGAAGCAGGCCATGGTGGCGAACATGCCCTGGTGGGTATGGGTGCCGTTGGAGAAGAAGCGGTCGAACAGCAGGCCTTCTTTGGCCAGCTTGTCGAAGTACGGGGTGATGTTGTTGGGGCTGCCCAGCGCGCCCACCGAGTGGCCGGCGAAGCTTTCCATCAGGATCACCACCACGTTCTTGATTGGCAGGGTGCGCTCGGCCGGCGGCACGAAGTCGCGGCGGATGGCAGCCTCGTCGGCATCGACCAAGGTGTCGTTGGCGGTGAGCAGCTGTTCACGCACGCTTTGCGTGGCCACGTCCTGCTTCAGCACCGGCTTCCAGATGTTGGCGCGGTCCTCGCCGAAGCGGCTCTTGGCGGCGTCGATCAGGGTCAGGGTGCCGTTCAGGCCCAGCTGGTTGACGAAGTTGGAATCGGTGGTAAAGGCATCACCCCAGCGCATGGGCGGGCCCTGGCGCAGGGTGCCACGCGCGGCCACCACGGCCACCAGCAGAATCACCATGAACACCGCCAGGCGGTTGTACCACGGTGCCACACGCTGCACACCCTCGCCGCGGGTCATGCGGTCGATGCCCTTGAACAACAGGCTTAGCAGCCAGGTGCCGAACGCCCAGGCCAACAGGTAGCGAACTACCGGGAAGCCGTACCAGAGCATGCTCAGCACGGTTTTCGGGTCTTCCTTGATGTACTGGAACACCAGGCCGTTGAGGCGCTGGTGGAACTCGCGGTAGAAGTCCATTTCCATCAGGCCAAGGAACATCACCACGCTGGAGGCGAGGGTCAGCCAGAAGCGGAACACGCCCCGCCGGGCCATGGCCCACGGGCTAAGGATGGCCAGCAGTAGCGGAATGCTGAGGTATACCACCACCCGCAGGTCGAAGCGCAAGCCGTTAAGGAAGCCTTCGGCCACGGTCGCATAAGGGGTATCGCCGATCATGTCGCTGTTGTAGACCAACAGCGCCAGGCGCACGAGGCTGAGCATCAGCATGATCACCAGGCCGCTGAGCAGCGTATAGGCCAGGTGGGATTTCAGGGTCGGCGAGAACGACGCTCGCGCGCCCCGTTGCTTCAGGGCGTCCGTGTTAGCCATGAATGGGAAAGTCCTAGGATTGCGGGTTTGCGGGGTGGCGCTGGCGCTAGACCAACGCAGCATTGTGCGGGTGCGGATTCTGTTTAAACCAATGTGAAAATTTTGTCACGGCCCCATTTCTGACTATGTCAGTACTGCCAGGGTAGGTAGGCGCTGCGCAGGGTTCAAATGCGCACATTCCCCCGCGGCCCAGCAATCGCCCAGATCACCAGCCCCACCACCGGCAGCAAGGCGATCAGCAGTATCCACAACACCTTGATGCCCACTTCGCTGCCACTTTTGATCACATTGAGGATGGCCCAGATATCCAGCGCCAGAATAATCAGCCCAACCAGGCTGTTGAATGTCGACCCCATGGCAAAACTCCTGTCAAAGGCTTTTGCTGCACAGCATAGCCAGCTATCACGTCGATAGAAGGGAATCCTTGGCAGTTGCCGCAGGTCCCTGAGTAGACTGCCGGTACCCATTGATTCGAGGTTCACATGCCCCCCGCCCACAGCCAAAGCGCCGCCCCACCCTCGCTGCTGAATGCCTGGCGCCAGCAGCTCGTGAACACCCCCTGGCTCAGCGCCGGCCTGGGCCTGAGCTTGCTGGCGGTGCTGCTACTGCTGGCGGCCAGCCTGTGGAACGCGGTGAACGGCGACCACGCCGACCACCTGCACCTGGCCACCCTGGGTGGGCTGTCTGGCTTTGGCGCCACCGCGCTGGGCGCGGTGCTGGCGGTGGTACTGCGCGATGTCAAGGCGCGCACCCAGGACGTGATGCTGGGCTTTGCCGCCGGCATGATGCTGGCCGCCAGTTCGTTTTCGCTGATTTTGCCGGGCCTGGATGCCGCCCGGGCGATCACCGGCAATGGCCCGGCGGCAGCTTTTACCGTGGTGCTGGGCATGGGCCTGGGCGTGTTGCTGATGCTGGGCCTGGACCGCTTCACCCCACACGAGCACGAAAGCACCGGCCCGTGCGGCCCCGAGGCTGAGCGCATCAGCCGGGTGTGGTTGTTCGTACTGGCGATTACCCTGCACAACCTGCCTGAAGGCATGGCCATTGGCGTGAGCTTCGCCAATGGCGACATGAGCATCGGCCTGCCGCTGACCAGCGCCATTGCCATTCAGGACATCCCCGAGGGGCTGGCCGTGGCCCTGGCCTTGCGCGCCACCGGGTTGTCGAGCCTGAAGGCCGCACTGGTGGCGATTGGGTCGGGGCTGATGGAGCCCCTGGGGGCGGTGATCGGCCTGGGGATTTCCACCGGCTTCGCCCTCGCCTACCCCATCAGCATGGGGTTGGCGGCGGGGGCGATGATTTTTGTGGTGAGCCACGAAGTGATCCCCGAAACCCACCGCAACGGGCATCAGACGGCGGCGACCCTGGGGTTGATGGGTGGGTTTGCGGTGATGATGTTCCTGGATACCGCGCTCGGCTGAGGCTCAAGCTGCCTGTGGCGGCCTCTTCGCGGGCTTGCCCGCGAAGCAGCAAACGATACAGTCAGATGTGTACAGCTACTTTCAAGGCTTCAAGGGCCGGCTCGACCTTGATGCCCAGCTCTGCCCCCAGCGCCAGCACCCGCGCCAGGTCGTGCTGCCCGACCATCACCACCTGCAACTCGTCATCCAGCAGCTGGCTGAAGTTGAGCAGCACATAACCACCCGCCTCTTTGTTCAGCGCGCCCATCTGCACCTGGATGCGGTTGAGCGCTGTCAGCGGCTCGGTACGGGCCAGTTGCTTGGGCTTGAGGGTGAACGGCACGCTGTTGTCGAACGAGTCGCTGATTTGCTGGAACAGCTGCTGGTAGCTGTCGGCCTGAAACACCACGGTGTCCGGCAGGCTGCCCAGCACTACCCATTCGCCCAGCGGGATGGGGAAGCTGTCGTCGTAGTTGATATCGGGGTTGGCTGCCAGGAAGGCGGCCGGGTCGGCGTAGGCCTGGGCGGCCTCGTCGGCGATGCGCTCGATATCTTCCTCGCGCATGCAGCCAGCGCCAATGAGGCTGATGAATTCGAGCAACTGAGTTTTCATGAAAGGGGCCTGCGACGGGTGAAAAGTCGCCAAGGATAGCCGCAAATGCCCCCTTGCTGTTAGCCGGCCAGCGCTTGCAGGCGCGCCGCGGCGTCCACTGCCCCCATGGTTTGCGCCGCCATCAGGGCGGTGGCGCCACGCGCATCCTGGCGGGCCGGGTCGGCGCCCTGGGCCAGCAGGTAGTCGAGGATTGCGCTGCGGTTGAACATGGCTGCCAACATCAATGCCGTGCGCCCGTCCTGCGCGGCAGCGTCCACCGGCACGCCGTGCTCCAGCAGCAAGCGGACCATATCCAGGTCACCCTTGAATGCAGCCCCGGCGATTGGCAGTTGGCCGTTGTCATTGGCAAGCAGCGGGTCGGCGCCGTGTGCCAGCAGCACGCGCACAGCATCGTGGTGGCCGTGGTAGCTGGCCAGCATCAGCAGGGTATCGCCCTTGTGGTTGCGCAGGTTGGCCGGCAAGCCGCTGGCAAGCAAGCGCCCGAGCATCGTGGCATCGCCCTGGCGGGCACATTCGAACACTTGCTCGGCGAAGGCAGCGGTTTCTTCATCGGTCATGGTGACGGGCGCGGTGTGGCTGGACATCGGGAACCTCCTGGCATAAATGATTGCCCAAGTTTTTGTCAGGCAAGCCATTACCGTCAAAGGTTCAGATTCTATTGGCCCGATAGCCAACGAACGGTCCGTGCAAAATGCACTGTGCAAAATGCACGACCATGCAGCCTGCACGATGCCGCCTCTACTAAAACTCCATAACACCTTGTATTTACTGGTGTTTCTTGCAAAACAAGTTTTGGCACGGTCACTGCAAACATCAACTCACGACTGCCACCCAACAGCCAGGAGTTGATATGGACCTCATCCAGGACAAGTTCGTTTCGGTATTTTCGGCCTACCAGGTGAATACCCAACCGCGGCCCGACGGCGGTGTGCTGCTGACCCTGCGCGCCGCTGATGGCAAAGTCACCCGCCGGGTGTTGACCTACGCACAATTGCACAGTGCCGAGCAGCTATCGTGGGCGATCAGTGCCATTCGCCGAGATTTGGCCGAGCAAGCCAGTGAACTGCCGGTCATCACCATGCTGCAAAGCCAGCAGCGGTTTGCCTTGCCGACCTATCGCTGATTTTTTGAATGAGCGATTTGGCCTCTTCGCGGGTGACCCCGCGAAGAGGCCGGCAACACCATTACAACTCGTCAATTCCCAAAAACGCCCGCGCCGTCACATCCCCGGTAAACCGCGCCTGCACACCCTGCTCGCTGGCATACAGCCGCAACGCCAGGCAAAACGGTGCCTCGCCCAGTTCCACCCAGCGCCGCGCGCCAGCCGGGATAACCAGCTGGTCGCCCTTCTCGCACAACACCGAATACACCCAGCCCCCCAAACGCAAGCCAACCTGAGCCCGCCCGCTAACCACGGCAAACACCTCTTCGGCGGCATGCTCATGCTCATCGCGCACATCCACCTGTGCCGGGGCCTCACCGTGACGGTTAAGCATCACGAAGGCCTTGCTGCCATGCGCCGTCATCAACTGGTCCAAGTACCCGCGGCAAGCGCCCAGCACCTCGTCCTCGGGCGTGCCCGGGCGCACGTGCAGGCCATGCTCGGCATGGGCAAAGCGCACCCCCTGCGCGGCCAGGGTGGCGGCGATGTCGTCAGGGTGGGTCAACACCTTGTTCGGCAGGTCCGGGCTGGAGGGGTGGAAAACGCTGAGAATGCTCATCAGGGGCGGGTCCTGGTTGGTGGCGAACAAAGGGCAATGATAACGGCTGCCGCCAAGGCTGCGGCACTGGCCATACCAAAGGTGAAGGTGGGCCCCAGCAATTTCCAGCTGTAGCCCGAATACAGCGCCCCCAAGGCACCACCGGTGCCCGACAGCGCCGCATACAGCGCCTGGCCCTGGCCCTGCTGGCGGGCGCCGAAGCTGCGCTGGACAAAGGCGATGCAGGCAGCGTGGAAGCAACCGAAGGTGGCCGCGTGCAGCAGCTGGGCGAAGACCAGCACAACCGGCTGCTGGGCCAGGTTGCCCAACAGCAGCCAGCGCAACGCCGCCAACAGGAAGCTGACCAGCAACACGCGCTGCACACTGAAGCGGGCGAACAGCCGGCTCATGCCCATGAACATCAGCACCTCGGCCACCACCCCCAGCGCCCACAGCAGGCCGATGGCACCGCGGGTGTAGCCAAGGTGTTCCAGGTGCAAGGTAAGGAAGGTGTAGTAAGGCCCGTGGCTGAGCTGCATCAGCGCCACGCAGGCATAGAACGCGACCACCCCGGGCGCCCGCAACTGCTGCAGAAAACCGCCCGCGCCGCTGCGCTCGCCCTGCTCCACCGGCTGGGCATTGGGCACCCACAGGCTGGCGGCGACGATGCCGGCCATGATCGTGACCAGCGCCACCGGGTAGATATCCAGGCTTAGCCACTCGAACAGCCGCCCCAAGCCAACCACGGTCAAGATGAAACCGATCGAGCCCCACAGGCGCACCTGACTGTAGCGCGCGGTTTGCCCGTGCAGGTGGGCCAGGGTAATCACTTCGAACTGCGGCAGCACTGCATGCCAGAAGAACGCGTGCAGGGCCATGACCAGCGCCAGCCAGGCGTAGCTTTTGCCAAAGAAGATCAGGGCGAAGGTGGCCAGGGTACACAGCGCACCCAGGCGCACGATCAGCAGGCGCTGGCCGGTGCGGTCGCCCAGCCAGCCCCACAGGTTGGGGGCCACGCAACGCATGAGCATGGGGATGGCCACCAGCTCGCCGATGCGCGCCGGGGAGAAGCCCAGGTGGTCGAAGTACAGCGCCAGGAAGGGGGCGGTGGAACCGAGCAGGGCGAAGTAGAACAGGTAGAAGCTGGACAGGCGCCAGTAAGGGATGGGCTGCATGGAGTGGCCTTGTGGGGACCTGGGCCGGCCTCTTCGCAGGTGAACCCGCTCCCACAGGGATCGCGCAAAGCTTGAGGGCAGCGCTGTACCTGTGGGAGCGGGTTCACCCGCGAAAGGGCCGGTGCAGGCGGATCAGCGCTGGCCCAGCACCGGGGTGTTCACCTTCACATCGGCATTCTGCGCACGGTGGCGCAACAGGTGATCCATCAGCGCAATGGCCATCATCGCCTCAGCGATCGGCGTGGCGCGGATGCCCACGCACGGGTCGTGGCGGCCTTTGGTGATGACGTCCACCGGGTTGCCATCAACGTCGATCGAGCGGCCCGGGGTGGTGATGCTGGAGGTTGGCTTGAGAGCCAGGTGAGCAACGATCGGCTGGCCCGAAGAGATACCGCCAAGAATGCCGCCTGCGTTGTTACTGAGGAAACCTTCCGGGGTCAGCTCGTCACGGTGCTCGGTGCCGCGCTGGGCCACGCTGGCGAAACCGGCGCCAATTTCCACACCCTTGACCGCGTTGATGCTCATCAGCGCGTGGGCCAGTTCTGCGTCCAGGCGGTCGAAGATCGGCTCGCCCAAGCCCGGCATCACGCCTTCGGCGACCACGGTGATCTTGGCACCGACCGAGTCCTGGTCACGGCGCAGCTGGTCCATGTAGGCCTCCAGCTCTGGCACCTTGCTTGGGTCGGGGCTGAAGAAGGCGTTGTGCTCCACCGACTCCCAAGTCTTGAACGGGATTTCGATCGGGCCCAGCTGGCTCATGTAGCCGCGCACGGTGATGCCCTGGGTGGCCAGGTACTTTTTGGCGATGGCACCGGCGGCCACGCGCATGGCGGTTTCGCGGGCCGAGCTGCGGCCACCGCCGCGGTAGTCGCGGGTGCCGTATTTGTGGTGGTAGGTGTAGTCAGCGTGGGCCGGGCGGAACAGGTCCTTGATCGCCGAGTAGTCCTTGGACTTCTGGTCGGTGTTGCGGATTAGCAGGCCAATCGAGCAGCCGGTGGTACGGCCCTCGAACACGCCGGAGAGGATTTCTACCTCGTCGGCTTCCTGGCGCTGGGTGGTGTGCCGGCTGGTGCCGGGCTTGCGCCGGTCGAGGTCGTGCTGCAGGTCGGCGAGGGAAATTTCCAGGCCCGGTGGGCATCCATCGACAATGGCGACCAACGCCGGGCCATGGCTTTCGCCAGCGGTGGTGACAGTGAACAGCTTGCCGTAGGTATTGCCGGACATGGACGCTCCGCGAGTTCTGCCTGAGGTGGACGAAAGCGGCAGTATACAGATGGATCGGTTGCCTGTGCTGCCTCTTCGCGGGCAAGCCCGCTGCTACATCGAGCCGCCCACGAACCTTCCCGCAAACATTGGGTCAAACCGTCATCTCCCCAGGTAGTACCGCATGATGTCGCGCATCGTCGCCCTCTTCCTCCTGCTGTGCAGCGGCCTGGCCCAGGCCGCCCCCACCGTGCTGCAACGCCCCATCGACCTGGACACGGGCCAGGGCGTGCTGCACGGCAGCCTGCTGTTGCCGCAACAGGCCAGCCCGCCGCCGGTGGTGTTGATCATCGCGGGCTCCGGCCCCACCGACCGCGACGGCAACAACCCGTCCGCAGGCCGGGTCGACAACCTCAAGCGCCTGGCCCTGCTGCTGGCCAACCAGCACATTGCCAGCGTGCGCTACGACAAGCGCGGGGTGGCGGCCAGCCAGCCGGCCACGCCCGACGAACGCAACCTCAGCGTGGAGCGCTACGTGGCCGACGTGGTCGCCTGGAGCCAGAAGCTCAAGGCCGACCCGCGCTTTGGCCCGCTGATTCTGATCGGCCACAGCGAAGGCGCACTGATCGCCAGCCTGGCCGCCGAACAGGCTGGCGCAAGCGCCGTGATCACCCTGGCCGGCAGTGGCCGGCCGCTGGCCGAGGTGCTGCGCGAGCAACTGGCCCAGCGCCTGCCCCCCGCGCAACTGGCCAGCGGCAGTGCCCTGCTCGACCGCCTGCAAGCCGGGCAAACCAGCCTGGAGGTGCCGGCACCGCTGCGCCAGGTGTTCCGCCCCAGCGTGCAGCCGTACCTGATTTCGCTGTTCCAGCAAAACCCGGCGGCGGCCTTCGCCCGCCTGCCCATGCCCGCGCTGATCGTGCAGGGGCGCAACGACGTGCAGGTGGCGGTGGTCGACGCCGAGCGGCTGAAGGCGGCCAAGCCGGACGCACAGCTGGTGCTAATCGATGGCATGAACCACATGCTGCGCATTAGCCCCAAGGCCATGAGCCAGCAACGCGACAGCTACCTCAACCCCGAGTTGCCACTGGCGCGGGAGCTGGGCGAGCGGATTGTGACGTTTATTCAACATTTGCCTTCGGCGTGAGGGAAATCGGCTCAGGTCCTTGAACAGCCTGCCGATACAGCAGGCATAGCTGAGGACAAGCCCCGATGACAACCGCCCCCGCCGCCGCAGAGCCGGCTGAAGCCCCCCAGGAAAGCACCGCCCTGCCGTGGGCCGAGCTGGCCGTCGAACATTTCCAGTTGTTGCGCCTGGCCGCCCTGCCCACCGACCGCAACAGCGGCGCGCGGCCGCTGCGCTTCGTGCAGTTCGGCTATGCCGAACGCCACGACAAGGCCCACAGCCTGCTGCGCATGGAAATCCAGCTGCCCGGGCAGAAGGTGCACAAAGAGCAAAACCGCCTGGACATTCGCGTCGACCACACCGAGCGCCTGGTGCGCATTGGCAATGAACATGGCCTGCAACTGGAGCCGCTGAACCGTGGCATCGGCCGCTTCCTGCTGGCCCAGGCCGCGCAATGGCTGCAGCGCAAGTGGTCGCATTACCGGGTCGAGGGCATGCCCTTGCCAAGCAAGGATGCGCTGAACGAGGACTCACGCCTGCGCCGCGACCACTGCCTGCGCGGGGCGGGTATCGAGGTGGAGTACGAAGACAGCCAGCACCTGAAGGGCCGTACCGTGGAAATGGCGGTGGGCCAGCTCAAGGGGGCCTGGAACAGCGAGCGCTTGCAGCGGGTAGAGATTCTCGACGCTGCCGACCTGCTGCAGCAGGCTGACCAGCAGTTACAGGAGAAAGAAGGGCAACTGCGCGAGCGCGACGAGCGCGTGGCCAAGTACCGGCGGGAAGACAGCGGTTTGCGCTTTACCATTACCTGCCTGGTGGCGTTTGCGGTGTTTCAGGCTGGGTTGTTGATCTGGATCGCTACCCGCTAGACCGCGTCGCCTGCTTCGCGGGCTAGCCCGCGTCTACGGGAACACCACAGGGCTGAGCATTGTGGGGTACCTGTAGGAGCGGGCTTGCCCGCGAAGGGCTGCAAAGCAGCCCCCATCAAGGTCAGACCCGGGCTTTGAACAGCTCCTGATGCTGGCGGCACTGCTCGGCGGTGAGCATGAACACCCCATGCCCGCCGCGCTCGAATTCCAGCCAGGTAAAGTCCACCTCGGGGTACAGCGCCTCGACATGCACCTGGCTGTTGCCCACTTCGACTATCAGCAAGCCCTTGTCGGTCAGGTGGTCCGCCGCCTCGGCCAACATGCGCCGCACCAGGTCCAGGCCATCGTTGCCACAGGCCAGGCCCAGCTCGGGCTCGTGGTGGTACTCGGCCGGCATGTCGTCGAAATCTTCGGCATCGACATACGGCGGGTTGGACAGGATCAGGTCAAAACGCTGCCCCGGCAAACCGGCAAAACCATCGCCCTGCACGGTATACACGCGGGTATCCAGGCCGTGGCGCTCGATGTTCTGGTTGGCCACCTCAAGCGCCTCGAACGACAGGTCGGCCAGCACCACTTCGGCCTGCGGGAACACGTCGGCAGCAACGATACCGATGCAGCCCGAGCCGGTGCACAGGTCGAGGATGCGCGCCGGCTCGCTCGCCAGCCACGGTTCGAAGCGCTTTTCGATCAGCTCGCCAATGGGCGAGCGCGGTACCAGCACGCGCGGGTCGACGATGAACGACATGCCGCAGAACCAAGCCTCACCCAGCAAGTAGGCGGCCGGCACGCGCTCTTCGATACGGCGCTTGAGCAAGTGCTGCAAACGTACCCGCTCGTCGTCCTCGAGCATGCAGTCCAGGTAGCTGTCGGCCACCTCCCACGGCAGGTGCACCGCGCCCAGCACCAACAACCGGGCCTCGTCCCAGGCGTTGTCGGCACCGTGGCCGAAGAACAGGTCATGCTCGTGGAAGCGGCTGACCGCCCAGCGGATGTAGTCGCGCAGCGTGCGCAGACGGGATGTGATCACGGGGTACTCCTAATTCAGACCGGACAAAAGTCTAACAGCCCCACCCGCACATTTGTTCCTTTGCCTTACCCAACGGCTAGCCACAGGCCAGTAACCATGCCGCTTGCGATGTCAACCATTCCCATTGGCGTCAAGGCAGGGGAGAATAGGTATACAAAAGCCCTATCCAAGGAGCCCTTGATGTCCGTTCCAACCACGATGTTCCGCCTCACTGGCCGCGACTACCCGCCGGCCAAGCTGAGCCACGCCAGCCTGATCATCATCGATGCGCAAAAGGAGTACCTCAGTGGGCCCCTGCAGCTGTCGGGCATGGACGAGGCCGTGGCCAACATCGCCAGGTTGCTCGACGCCGCGCGCAAGAGCGGCCGTCCGATCATCCATGTTCGCCACCTGGGCACTGTCGGTGGCCGCTTCGACCCACAAGGGCCGGCCGGCCAGTTCATTCCGGGGCTGGAGCCACTGGAAGGCGAAATCGTCATCGAAAAACGCATGCCCAACGCCTTCAAGAACACCCAGCTGCATGAGACGCTGCAGGCGCTGGGCCACCTCGACCTGATCGTCTGCGGTTTCATGAGCCACTCCAGCGTCAGCACTACCGTACGCCGCGCCAAGGACTATGGTTATCGCTGTACCCTGGTGGAAGACGCGTCGGCCACCCGCGACCTGGCATTCAAGGATGGGGTGATCCCGGCCGCGCAGATTCACCAGTGTGAAATGGCCGTGATGGCTGACAACTTCGCTTGCGTGGCCCCCACCGCCAGCCTGATTTAAGCAGCTAGGTGACCGCCCGGCAGCCGGGCGGAACCCGAAAGGTGGCAGCAGGTCGAATTCCGGATATCCACAGAGGAGAGCGGAATGAAGCTCAAAGGCAGTTTCGACGCCAAGCGCTTGCGCCCGCGCCAACCGCGTAACTGGGGCGCCCGCCTGGCGGCCGGCCTGTCGGCCCTGCTGGCAACCCTCGGCGTACTGCTGGCGATGGCTGGCGTCGCGGGCCTGCTGGGCAACTACCCTGCCCTGCAGGAGCTCAATGCCAACAAACCGCTTTCCAGCGTTTTGACCGTGGCGGGCTTGCTGCTGCTGTGGTTGGGCGTGCGCTTCTGGCGGCGTAGCCGCATTCGCCTGCGCCGGGGGCGCGAGCTGAACCTGGCACCGCACCTGATGAAAAAGCATGATTGATCGTGTGTGTCGCCTGTGCGGGCCCCTTCGCGGGTAAACCCGCCCCTGCCGGGGAATCCCTGTACTGGCACAGGCTGCACAAGGCCCCACAGTCGCGTAAACTACGCCGCCCACGTGGAGGCATCATGCAAGACGACGATTTTTCCCTGTTCAAGGCCGAAGTGCGCGGTGTCAAACCGATCAAGCACGACCGCGCCGAAGTCGGCAAACCCAAGGCCGACCGCCAGCAACTGGCCGGTTTGCGCCAATCGGCGACCGTGCGCAGTGACAAGGCCCTGGTGATCGACGGCATGTCCGACCAGTTCGTTATCGACGTAGGTGCCGAAGACGAACTGATGTGGCGCCGCGATGGCGTGCAGGAAGGCCAACTGCGCAAGCTGAAGCTGGGGCAAATCCCGTTCGAGGGCAGCCTCGACCTGCATGGCATGACCGTGGAAAAGGCCCGCGAAACCCTGTGGGACTTCATTGCCGAAGCCACCAAGCTGGAAGTACGCTGCGTGCGGGTTACCCACGGCAAGGCGGCACGCCTGGACGGCAAGCGCCCGATGATCAAGAGCCACGTCAACACTTGGCTGCGCCAGCACCCGCAAGTGCTTGGTTTTGCCTCGTGCAGCGCCCGCCACGGCGGCACTGGCGCAGTGTATGTGATGCTCAAGCGAACCATGCTCGAAGGCCGCGACGAGTAACGCCGCGCTTGCAGCGCCGCCCTCACCGCCGTAACCTTCGTTTTTGCGATTTTTTCCCACAGGTAGATCCATGTCCCTGGAACAGAACTACACCGAGATCCTCAGCCAAATTGGCGAGGACGTCTCCCGTGAGGGCCTGCTCGACACGCCCAAGCGGGCTGCAAAGGCCATGAAGTACCTTTGCCGCGGTTATGAGCAAACCCTGGAAGAAGTCACCAACAACGCGTTGTTCAGCTCTGACAACAGCGAAATGGTGCTGGTCCGGGACATCGAGCTGTATTCGATGTGCGAACACCACATGCTGCCGTTCATCGGCAAGGCGCACGTTGCCTACCTGCCCAAGGGCAAGGTACTGGGCCTGTCGAAGGTGGCGCGCATCGTCGACATGTACGCCCGCCGCCTGCAAATCCAGGAAAACCTCAGCCGCCAGGTTGCCGAGGCCGTGCAGCAGGTAACCGGCGCCGCCGGTGTGGCCGTGGTGATCGAAGCCAAGCACATGTGCATGATGATGCGCGGTGTCGAGAAGCAGAACTCGACCATGATCACCTCGGTGATGCTGGGTGAGTTCCGCGAAAACGCCGCCACCCGCAGCGAGTTCCTCAGCCTGATCAAGTGATTGGCTGCAGCCCCCAAGCCGACCCTGCCGGGTCGGCTTTTTCATTTCAGGAGTTGCCCATGTTCGTCAAAGCCCTGCGGGTTGGCCTCGGCCAGCTCATCGTGTTCGGCGATTGGATCAGCCGCCCGGCCAAGCGCAAGCGCGACGCCGCAGCCCAGGCCCGCGTCGAGCAAGCGGCCAAGGGCCTGGCGCTGTACCAGTTCCATGCCTGCCCGTTTTGTGTAAAAACCCGCCGCACCCTGCACCGCCTGAACGTGCCGGTGGCACTGCGCGATGCCAAGAACGACCCGCAGCACCGCCAGGCCCTGCAGGACGGTGGCGGCCGGGTGAAAGTGCCGTGCCTGCGCATTGAAGAGGCGGGCAAGGTGACCTGGATGTATGAGTCCAAGGCCATCATTGCTTACCTGGATGAGCGGTTCGCGTCGGCCTGAGCGCTTTAGGCAGCCGGTACTGGCCCTTTCGCTGTAGGCGCGGGCTTGCCCGCGAAAGGGCCGGTACCGGTAACGATCAACCCACCATCGGCACATGCCGCGGGTGGCTGCTGACCCGCTCCAGCCAGGCCCTTACCGCCGGGTACTCGGCCAGGTCGAAGCCGCCCTGCTGCGCCACATGGGTGTAGGCATACAACGCCACATCGGCAATCGAATACTGGTCACCGACCAGGTACGGCGTCATCTGCAACTGCCGCTCCATCACCCGCAGCGCCTTGTAGCCGCCCTTGTGCAGCTTGCGGTACTCCTCCAGGCGGTCCTCCGGCAGCCCCAGGTAAAACTGGATGAAGCGCGCCACGGCAATGTACGGCTCATGGCTGTACTGCTCGAAGAACTGCCACTGCAACACCTGGGTGCGCAGGCGCGGTTCGCTGGGCAGAAACTCGCTGCCCTCGGCCAGGAAGTTGAGAATGGCGTTGGACTCCCACAAGTAGCTGCCGTCTTCCAGCTCCAGCACTGGCACCTTGCCGTTGGGGTTCATCGCCAGGAACTCGGGCGTTTCAGTCTCGCCCTTGAGGATGTCCACCGGGTGCCATTCATACGGCCGGCCCAGCAGGCTCAACATCAGCTTGACCTTGTAGCAGTTGCCCGACTGGTAGTCGCCATAAACCTTGTACATCGCCCCTTCACTCCCGTGCAGTTCTGCGTTTACGCCCAATAGTTGGCGACTGTACGGCTAAAAGCAATGGCCGCTGTATGGCAAGGATCAACCTTGCTCACGTTAGTCTGAAAAAACTGCTTACACCTTTACAAGGATTTTGTTCATGACCGACGCCACATCCGCACGCCTGCGGCCCCTGGCAGATACCTCCCCGTCAGCGGTCGTCGCCGGCTTCATTGCCATGCTTACCGGCTACACCAGTTCGCTGGTGCTGATGTTTCAGGCAGGCCAGGCGGCCGGGCTAACCACCGCGCAAATTTCTTCGTGGATCTGGGCGCTGTCGATTGGCATGGCGGTGTGCAGCATCGGCCTGTCGTTGCGCTACCGCACCCCGATCACCGTGGCCTGGTCCACCCCCGGCGCCGCCTTGTTGATCACCAGCCTGGGCGGGGTGAGCTATGGCGAGGCGATTGGTGCCTACATCACCTGCGCCGTGCTGGTGCTAATTTGTGGCCTTACCGGCAGCTTCGAGCGCCTGGTCAAACGCATCCCGGGTTCGCTGGCCTCGGCGCTGCTGGCGGGCATCCTGTTCAAAATCGGCAGCGAAATTTTTGTCGCGGCCCAGCACCGCACCTTGTTGGTACTGGGCATGTTCTTCAGCTACCTGCTGGTCAAGCGCCTGTCGCCGCGGTACTGCGTGCTGGCCGCGCTGCTGGTGGGCACGGCGTTGTCCGGCGCCCTGGGCCTGCTGGACTTCAGCAGTTTCCGCCTGGAAGTTGCCACGCCGGTGTGGACTACCCCGAGCTTCTCGCTGGCGGCGACCATCAGCATTGGCATTCCGCTGTTTGTGGTGGCCATGACCTCGCAGAACATGCCCGGCGTGGCCGTGCTGCGTGCCGATGGCTACCAGGTGCCGGCCTCACCGCTGATTTCGGCCACCGGCTTTGCCTCGCTGCTGCTGGCGCCGTTCGGCTCGCACGGGGTCAACCTGGCGGCGATCAGCGCAGCGATTTGCACCGGGCCGCATGCCCATGAAGACCCAGCCAAGCGTTATACCGCGGCGGTGTGGTGTGGGGTTTTCTACGGTATAGCCGGGGTGTTCGGCGCCACCTTGGCGGCGCTGTTTGCGGCGTTGCCGAAAGAGCTGGTGTTGTCGATTGCAGCGCTGGCGTTGTTCGGCTCGATCATGAACGGGCTGACGGTGGCCATGAGCGAAGCGCGCGAGCGCGAGGCGGCGTTGATTACCTTCATGGTCACCGCTTCGGGGCTGACCTTGTTCTCGATCGGCTCGGCGTTTTGGGGGATTGTGGCGGGGGTGTTGACCTTGCTGATCCTCAACCCGCGCAAGCTCTGAAGTTTTTCATAGCCTGAACCGGCCTCCTCGCGGGTAAACCCGCCCCTACACAGGTAGCACATCCCTCGTAGGAGCGGGTTTACCCGCGAAGAGGCCCGTACAGGCGACAACACGCGCGGGCCAGGCTCACAACCTGAAATGCCCGACCATCCCCTTCAGGTCGGTACCCAGCTGCGCCAGCTCGACACTCGACCGGGCATTGTCCTGCATCGCCAACGCCGCCTGGTCGGCACTGCCACGAATCTGCGTGACACTGCGGCTAATTTCTTCCGCCACCGAGCTTTGCTGCTCGGCCGCCGCGGCAATTTGCTGGTTCATTTGCTGAATCAATGACACCGCCGCAGCAATGCTGCCCAGCGCGCTTTCAGTTTGCAGCGCATCGGCCACCGCCAGGCGCACCAACTCGGTACTGCCGCGAATCTGCGTCACCGACTGTTGGGCATTGCCGCGCAAGCTGGCAACCAGGGTCTCGATCTGCTCGGTCGACTGCCGGGTACGCCGCGCCAGGGCGCGTACCTCATCGGCCACCACGGCAAAGCCACGCCCCTGCTCGCCAGCCCGGGCCGCTTCGATGGCGGCGTTCAGCGCCAGCAGGTTGGTCTGCTCGGCCACGCTCTTGATCACCTCCAGCACGTCGCCGATGGTGTGGATTTCGGCACTGAGGCTGTCGATACCCGCGCTGGCAGCCTCCGCCGCCACCGCCAGTTGTTCAATGCGCTGCATGCTCTGGCGCACCACCTGCTGCCCAGAGTCAACCTTTTCGTCGGCCACCTGGGCGGCCTGCGCTGCCTCTTCGGCATTGCGCGCCACATCGTGCACGGTGGCGGTCATCTGCTGCATGGCGGTGGCCACCTGTTCGGTCTCTTCCTTCTGGCTGCCCACCTCGCGGTTGGTCTGCTCGGTCACCGCCGACAACGCCTGCGCATTACCGGCCAGTTGCTCGATGCCCTGCTGCAAACCACTGACAATGCCCGACAGGCCCGCCGCCATCTGCTGCATGGCCTGCATCAGTTGCCCAACTTCGTCACGCCGTGGTGCCTGGGCGTCAAAGCCCAGCTCACCGGCAGCAATACGCTGGGCACGGCCAATCACCTGCTTGAGCGGCCCGACCACGGCACGGGTAATCAACCAGGCCGCCAGTACGCCCACCAGCAGCGCCAAGGCCGTGGCCAGGCCAATGGCCACGGCATTGCGTTGCAGGTCGCCCTGCAAGGCTTGCTCCTGCCCCTGGTAAGCCTGCTCGACCCGCCCGGTGACCTGCTCGGCGCTTGCCTGCAGCTGGGCCTTCAGCCCTTGCTCGCGGGCCAGCTGGTCGGTGTATTCGTTGAGCTTTTCCGAAAAGCTGCCAATGTGCGTCGCCACTTCGCCCAGCACGCTCTGGTAGCCGGCATCGCTAACGGCGCCCTGCAACTGGCTGACCAGGCTGGCCGCCTCGACGGTTTGGGCGATGCGCTCCTGGCTTACGCCCTCTTCGCCCTTGCGGCTTTTTTCTAGGCGTACGCGCGCTTCGTCCATGGCTTGCAGCATCAAGCGCGACACCTGCGCCACCTGCGCGGCCTGCTCCAGAAACGCACCGCCCTGCTGGCCCTGGGACTGCTTGAGGGTATACACACCATCGTCGGCCAGGCCGGCCTGCAACACATCGAGGTTGTTGGCCACGCTGGACACCGACCAGCTGGCCATGTCCAGCGCCAGCTCCTTGGCCTGCACCGTCTCGACGAAGGCTTCGAACGCCTGGCCATAAGCCGCCAGGTCGGTTTCGGCCGCCGCTAACGCCGGCAGCCCGCGGGCGCGTTCGGCCAAGCCCTGCAGGCCACTGCGCAAGGCGGCGGCCTGCTGCATGTCGGAGCGCAGGGCAAAGGCCTGCTCGTGCTGGCGCAAGCGCAACAGGTCGGTATTGAACTGCGCCAGCTGGCGCAAGCTGTCGAACCGCTGGCCCACGCTGTGCAGCGCCGCAACGCCGATGGCTGCCACCGCCAGGGTTAGCGCCAGCACCAGGGCAAAGCCCAGGCCGAGTTTGCGAGCCATGCCCAGGTTGGCCAGCACACCATGTTTGCTCGCGACCATTGCCGATCCCCTTTCAGCCTGTGAGGTTACCTCAAGCGCCAAGGGTGGCAACGTTGCCAGCCGCTGAACAAGGGGCTGGCGCCAGAATAGTGTCAAATAGCTATGGGCTGTCGCTTTTGGCTGGATAGAGGTCGGTTTTGATGTTCGCCGCCACTGCCCGTGGCAAGCCATTAATTTTAGTTGAGCAGTAGCGGGCGTATTAGCTAAGGGCTAATCAAATCGAAGCAAGCACAGCCGTAATTTATTCCAATCCTATATTTATAAAGTGACATTGACGCCATTAAATTTGCGCCAATAACGGGGCATTAAAAATTATTAAATAGCCACTATCGAATTTAAAAACACCGCTATCGTGATGCGTAACTGGCCCGCCCTCCGGACCCGTAGTGTGCCCCTGGAGTTCTTTATGAAAAGAGCCGCCCTTACTGCTGCGGTCGCCCCCTTGCTGCTCGTCATTGCCCCCAGTACTGGCCATGCAGCAACTTCCACAGCACCGCTGCTAACCGTTGGTGTGCAAGGCAGTTATACCTTGTTGGAACTTAATGGCCGTGGTGATGACACCGAACATATGCCCGAAGGCGGGTTGTTCATCAATTACGGCAACAAGATGACGGCCAGGGCGGGCCTGGTGTACCACGCGGAAGCCAGCGGTATGTACTCGAAAAAACAGAACCAGCGGCTCAAGGACGGCCAGGCCGAGCTAGACCTGGGCTGGCGGGTAGCACTGAGCGAGCGCCATTCGCTGGATGTACTGCTGGGCGCCGGCTACAAATGGAACCGGCTGCAACCCAATACCAGCCGCTATGACGTCGACCTTACCAACCGCACCCCGTTCGCCAAGATTGCCGCCGGTTACAACTACCGCTTCAATAATGCCACGCTGCGTTTCGAAGCCGGTATACGCCAAGTTATCAATGGCGATTCGCAACTGGAAATACATGGCATCAGCAGTGAAGACATGGATTTGAAAGATACCAGCAACCCCTTTGCCGAACTTAGCGTGCTGTTCAACCAAGACGGCAGCGTGCCTATACTCGCTTCGCTGTATTACAGCCGATACGACTATGAGCTGGACGGGCAGTTTCTGAGGACCGACTCAGACAAACAGACCCGCGATGAGTACGGGGTAAAACTGGGTGTCAGCTTTTAGCGCAACGGCTTCAGGCGTGCCCTGCCCATAAGCGACGGCCGCGGTAGGGCTGGCAGGGGCTCGCCGCAGGGTATTCAGCGCCTGTGAGGTCGAGCGCCGCCCGCGCGGCGCTTCGCGGGGCAAGCCCGCTCCCACATCTGTTTCAGGCGAGTTACTCCTGGGGCAGGTGGGTTGCAGCTTTGGTGCATGGCTGAAAATTGATGAAGAGCAGCGGCGCCCACTCGATATCGAATGGAACAAATAAGGCTGCCACCCACCTGACACAGGAATCATTTGCCCGAAACAAATGTGGGAGCGGGCTTGCCCCGCGAAGCGCCGCGCGGGCGGCGCTCGGTCTTAGAGACACCAAAGCGTGTGGGTTTAAGGTGGTCCGCATCATCACCCCACCGGTTGGGCTACCATGCCTGTCAGTGATGTTAAGGACCTGCCTTCATCAACAGGTTAGATTTACACGCTTAGCCCTCCATTGCCCCCAAGGACCCGCCATGACCCAGACCAACCGCCGTTTCCTGCTTGCCAAGCGCCCGGTCGGCAGCGTGCGCCGTGACGACTTCAGCTTCGAGAGCGTGCCTGCCGAACAACCCGGCGAAGGCCAGGTGCTGGTGCGCAACCTGTACCTGTCGCTAGACCCAGCCATGCGCGGCTGGATGAACGAAGGCAAGTCGTACATCCCGCCCGTGGCCCTTGGCCAAGTGATGCGGGCGTTGGGCGTGGGCGAGGTAATCGCTTCCAACCACCCCGGCTACCAGCCAGGCGACCATGTAAGCGGTGCCCTCGGCGTGCAGGACTACTTCACCGGTGAGCCACAGGGCCTGCACAAGATCGACCCGAGCCTGGCGCCCCTGCCGCGTTACCTGTCGGCGCTGGGCATGACCGGCATGACTGCCTACTTTGCCCTGCTGGACGTGGGCCAGCCCAAGGCTGGCGACACCGTAGTGGTGTCTGGCGCGGCTGGCGCGGTGGGTAGCATTGTGGGGCAAATTGCCAAAATCAAAGGCTGCCGCGTGGTCGGCATTGCCGGCGGCGCCGAGAAGTGCCAGTACCTGAAAGATGAGCTGGGTTTTGACGGGGTAATCGACTACAAAGCCGAAGACCTATTGGCCGGGCTGAAGCGCGAATGCCCCAAAGGCGTGGACGTTTACTTCGACAACGTTGGCGGTGACATTCTGGATGCCGTGCTAACCCGCATCAACTTCAAGGCGCGCATCGTGATTTGCGGTGCGATCAGCCAGTACAACAACAAAGAAGCGGTGAAAGGCCCGGCCAACTACCTGTCGCTGCTGGTGAACCGCGCACGCATGGAAGGCTTTGTGGTGATGGATTACGTCAAGGAGTACGGCAAGGCCGCGCAGGAAATGGCCGGCTGGCTGGCCAGTGGGCAGGTGAAGAGCAAAGAAGATGTGGTGGAGGGGCTGGAAACCTTCCCCGAAACTTTGCTGAAGCTGTTCAGTGGGGAGAACTTTGGCAAGTTGGTGCTGAAGGTTTGATTGGAGAGGGGTGTATTTGGGCTTTTAGGTGCATGCCTTGAGGTTTGGGGTGCATGCCTTGAGGTTTGGGGTGCATGCCTTGAGGTTTGTGGTGCATGCCTTGAGGTTTGTGGTGCATGCCTTGAGTTTGTGGTGCCTGTGAGATCGAGCGCCGCCCGCGCGGCGCTTCGCGGGGCAAGCCCGCTCCCACATCTGTTTCGGGCCAATTATTCCTGTGCCAGGTGGGTTGCAGCCTTGGTGCATGACTGAAGATTGATGAAGAGCAGCGCCCCCCTCTCGATATCGAATGGAACAAACAAGGCGGACAGAGGCGACCTAACAGGAGTGACTGGCCCGAAACAGATGTGGGAGCGGCCTTGTGCCGCGAAGCGCCGCGCGGGCGGCGCTCGATCTCACAGGCACCACAAACCTCAAGGCATGCACCTGTCAGCCCCAGCCATTTTCCAAATGGCGGACAGAGGCGACCTCACAGCAGTGACTGGCCCGAAACAGATGTAGGAGCGGCCTTGTGCCGCGAAGCGCCGCGCGGGCGGCGCTCGATCTCACAGGCACCACAAACCTCAAGGCATACACCTGTCAGCCCCAGCCATTTTCCAAATGGCGGACAGAGGCGACCTCACAGCAGTGACTGGCCCGAAACAGATGTGGGAGCGGCCTTGTGCCGCGAAGCGCCGCGCGGGCGGCGCTCGATCTCACAGGCACCACAAACCTCAAGGCATGCACCTGTCAGCCCCAGCCATTTTCCAAATGGCGGACAGAGGCGACCTCACAGGAGTGACTGGCCCGAAACAGATGTGGGAGCGGCCTTGTGCCGCGAAGCGCCGCGCGGGCGGCGCTCGATCTCACAGGCACCACAAACCTCAAGGCATGCACCTGCCAGCCCCAGCCATTTTCCAAATGGCGGACAGAGGCGACCTCACAGCAGTGACTGGCCCGAAACAGATGTGGGAGCGGCCTTGTGCCGCGAAGCGCCGCGCGGGCGGCGCTCGATCTCACAGGCACCACAAACCTCAAGGCATGCACCTGCCAGCCCCAGCCATTTTCCAAATGGCGGACAGAGGCGACCTCACAGGAGTGACTGGCCCGAAACAGATGTAGGAGCGGCCTTGTGCCGCGAAGCGCCGCGCGGGCGGCGCTCGATCTCACAGGCACCACAAACCTCAAGGCATGCACCTGTCAGCCCCAGCCATTTTCCAAATGGCTGAACCAGCCCCTTCAGAAAACGTCAGACTTTCCTGAACCTTGCCCCCACCGCTTCAACTCGACGCATCAAGCGAACTATCCTACGCAGCGGTCGGACGCAGCTGAATTGCCGGGGAAATCCCCCAGGTCTAACTTCACCGGGTCGCCATGTTGGTGACCGGGTGTGAGAACCTGTTGTGCACTGCTGCTCTACTGTTCAATGGCAGCCATTCGCGGGCAGGCTTCGGCCTGGCCGGCTTCAGTGCACCGGTTTCTCACCCCGCGCAATGGCTGCCACCTTTATCCGTGAGAAAGATCGAGGTGGTTGCTCCTATCACGCACTGGAGTGTCACCATGAAAAACAACGCCCCCTCCCCCGTCCTCACCGCAGGCATTGAGACCTTCCTGGAAGCCGGCAACCCCACCGTGGACCTGCTCCGCGTACAACCCGGCGTGCCGATCGATGATGCCTACGAGCACGTGTCAGTGCTGCTGGGCTACATCAAGCACCTTGTGCGTGAAGGCGACATGGAAGATGACCACAAGTTACTGGGCTCAGCCGACTACCTGCTGGCCATGGCCAAGGCCCTGATGAACGACATCGAGCTGGCCAAGAACAAGCTGCATTAAAACCGACAGGCTGCCGCGCCCGCAAAGTGCACGCCTTGAGATTTGAGGGGGTGCACAGATCGAGCGCGCGCGGTGTTAATTCACACCCTCCTTATTGCTTTGTTCGACCGCTTGACTGCGGCGCTTCTCGACCCGGATATCGAATTGGTCTTGCACCATTCTAAGCCCTTTAAATACGCCGAGGCTGCCGAATTTGTACATGGAATTTAGAATCCGGTAGCCCACGTCGGACGATGGCTTGAAAATGTCAAAGAGCAAAAACAAGATGAGCCCGAGCGCGAAAAAAAACAATCCGACGGTGAGAGACCAAATGAGCCGGATTATTGCGGTGATAATAAACAAGGCTTGATTCCTATCGTGTGTGTGGTGTGTGCATCAGGTGCTGGTGTTTCGTTCAAACAGGCTCAACAGGCGCTGGCACGGTCGTTGTAGGCGCGGGCTTGCCCGCGCCAGACACAGCACTTACCTCAATCGAGACATCGCGTCGGCCAGTACCTGGTCAGCACGGGCGGATTCCCCATCAGTGCCGGCCAAGGCCACTTCTGAAGCCCGCAGCTCATTGCGCGCCCCCTGGGCTTTCATCACGCGCCCTACGCAGTGGAGCGTGTCCTGGTAACCCTGCTCAATCCACGACGGGATCTTCTCGCCATCGAAACCGAGCATATCGCGAACACCCGCCACAGCCCCGGTTGCACGTGCCAGGCTTCGGGTGGGGCGAATCTCCAGGACGGTAGCGTTCGGAAAGCGCTGCCGGCTCCAGACAGAGCCGTCACTGAGGTGTGTGACGATAAGCAAATTACAGCCCGCGTCCAGCAAAGGGGTAATCGGCGTATTGCCCTGCATGGTTTGCCAGCCGCCCTGCCCGCCGTCTGACCAGCTTTGCCCGGCATGCCGACGTGTTTTGAACAGGACTGGTAGTGCCGCGGAGGCCAGCAGAACCCGCTTCTGCTCGGCCACATCAGCAATCGACTGGATATGAAAAAACTGCGACTGTGGCGTATCGCCCAGCCCAAGCTCCGCGCATACGGCACGGGCAATATCGGTGAACCCGCCCAAGCTTTCGTACAGCGAAACGTATAACGGCAGGCCCGTTGCCAGGTCTTTGCTGACCAAAAATTCATCCATCAATTGCTGCAGCGGCTTGTCATCCAGCACGCCGTCTTCCCAACCGTCCAGCCACTCGGGCAGTTCGACATCAAAGCGGCTGGCCAACTGCTTGGCACCCTGAGCTGCCGCAAAAATTGCACTGGCACCATTGATGCGTAGGCCTGCAGCCACCAGCAATGACACATAGCCAGGCATTTTCACGCTCAACGGCGAGCGTTCGGCCAAACGCCCCCACAACTGCTCCAGGCGCTCAATGGCAACATCCAATGAGGGCGCCGAGGCAAGAATGCCGCCGTTCAGCGCGCCGATACTGGCCCCCGAAACGGCGTCGATGCGAACACCTAGCTCACGCAAGGCTTTCAACACACCGACCTGATAGGCGCCTTTGGCGCCCCCGCCCGAGAGCACCAAGCCCACCTTCATGGCTGCGCTCATACGCAAGCCTCCAGGAACACTTCACTGACCAAGCCTTCCGTCATGCGCCGTGCAGACCCCAGCAACGGCACCTGCAGCGGTAGCTGTTCAGGCGACTGCGAAATGGCGTAGGTCATTGGCGAGCGATCAGGGCACGACCAGTCCCCCAGGTAAGCCAGGGTGTCTTCGCCAGCGCTCCACGGTTCGGCAAATGCTGGCCGTGCTAGCCAGCGGCTGCGCGTAGCAATACGCTCGCCCTGCCCCACCTGAGCATCCTGGCTCAACTGGATGATTGCCCGGTTAGCCAGGTCTTCCAGCAATTGCTGGCGTTCGGCCCCTGAAATGGCCAGGCAATGATCACCGAATGCCCCCCAGCGCAGTTCTTCCAGCACCGCATAGCAACGGCCGGTGAGGCTAAGGCCTGCAAACCGCCCGGCGCCCCACTTGCCCATCATGCTGTCAAGGTGCAATTGCGCACGTTGTGTGCTGTCAATCTGCGCAACCTTCAGCTCTAACGCGTTGCAGCGATCGCCCAGGTGTTGCGCAAGCCGTTCCAGCGCGTAGCGGGTATCGGCGGAGTAGTTGGCGACCGTAGCCAAGTCGTGCTTCAACCCATTGACCCGCAGCTGCACCTGATAAATCGCGCGGTTACTCTTGGCCAACGATTGAGTCAAATCGACCAGCCAATCCAACGCCCCCTCGACGCTATCGGTGAGGCTTGCATTGATTTCAGCCTGGTGTTGGGCGGCTTTGCCGGTAAACCCATCGTAAAGGCGGTCGAACAAGGCGGTGCGTGTCGACATGTGCCGCTGGCGCTCGCGCAGCACATCAATGCCGTTGGCGAAGTCCACCACGAACTTTTCTGGCAGGCAGGTAAACAGCCCGCTCATTTCGCCAAGCAGGTCTTGGTTGTGCGCATCGCTCATACCGACACCCCCGCATGGCTTACATCGCGCAGCAGTTCTTCACTGTCGCGCTTGATGGGCGCGACAACGCCTTTGCAATGGGTAAGCAAACCCGCCAGCGCGCTTTGCTCGTCCTGGCCGCGTTGCTGATCGCGAATACTTTGCTGCAGGTCGCTTCGAATACTCTCGATGCCGCCTTTAAGTTGCACGAAGAAGGTATTAAGCCCCTCTTGGAGCGGCTGGGCGATAGTGTCAGCGGCAGAGGCTTCCAGGTCTTTGAACAGTTGCTCGATTGACGCGTCGATGGCTGTGCGAACCTTGTTGATATCGACTGCGTAATAGCCCTGCTTGACGGTGTACTCTTCCCACCCCCAATCAGACGTACCAAACCAGCTGCACAGGGTGCCCCATGCACCTTTGCTGCGGCGACTACGGGTGACTTTGCGTTGCTTGCTGGCCACCGAATCACGCAGGATTTCACTGGCGGCATACTTAAGTGTCAGCGGGCTGGTGTCGGGGATTTTTACATCGATGGCGAACCCACCGCGATTAAGCCGTGCATTCAGGTCCGCAATCAGCTGGTTGGCTTTGGCTTCGATGTTTTCGGCGAATGACTTGCGGAAATCCTTGAGGATTTCGCCCATGCGCTTCACCAGTTCCACTTCACCTTCACTGATGATGCTTTGCACAGCGCTTTCAATTTTTTTCAGCAATGCTTCAGCCTGAGACTGCTTATCAAAATTGATAACAGGGCTGGCTTCATCAAATTCAAAGTCGAAACCTGTGCGCGCGGCACGTGCCCGCTCGCCACCAAACCAGACGTTAAGCGCGCCCTTGAGGAGCCCGCCCTTGCTCTGCCACGGCTGCTCCTGCATTCGCGCGGCGGCCTGTTTTTGCTCTTGTTGCTTTCCCGCCTTGAACCCTTTGCCGACCTCATCCTTGATGGCCACTGCCAGGTCGTTGAAGGCCAGGCTCATCTCGCCCTTGATTTCCGCCAGCGCGTCCTTTGAAGACGCTTCGCTGTCCTTTTCCAGGCGATCGATCCGGCCAATGTCGTCGCGCAGCGATCCAATCTGCTCTCGCAACTCTTCGGCACTCTTGGCCAGCGCGGTATCACGCACTTCCAAAAAGCGCGCCAGGCGGCTCGACGTGTCAACCAGCTTCGACGCCGCAGAAGACAACGCCATCACCGCTGCCTGCTTGTGGGCTTTGAAGATGACTTTTTCCAAGGGTTCGGCGAAATTGGATTTCTTCCACAGTATATTCGCGCCGCGCTGTACAGCATCCGGGTTGTGCAATGCGTCTTCCCAGTCCATGCCCAGTACCAGCTGGCCGAAGTCTTCGACCCACGTATTGCCCGCCTCCGTAAGCTCAGGCAATTTGCCATGGTTGGCAATTTCTTGCTGGGCACGGCTGGCCAAGTACCCCAGCCGCGAAGAAACGGGGTACACGTCTGCGGCATCGAGCCTGCCATTCATCAACGACTCGGCCACGAAGGCACGGGTTTGCTCGGCAGTGTCGCCGTTGCGGTCGCGTTGGTCGAATTTGTTCACCAAGGCAAACATGCGCCCTTCGGCGATGTCGGCAATTTCCTCCAACTCCTTTCGCACCTGCTCATCGGCGTCAGACTTAAGCTGCGTGAAGTCCATTACAGCCAGTACCGCCGAGGCCTTCTTCAACTGCTCCTTGAGCATTTTGCGCAGGTGCTGCTGGCCAGCTTCATTGGGGCCGGGTGTGTCGAGCAGGGCCAACTTGCCCTGGCCCGCCGCCTGCCCGATATGCGCGAACTCGATGCGGATGACCGGGTAATCTTCGATGCTGGAATAGCTGCCAAACGGGAACTCGACGCCCAGCCATGCAGCAAGCCGTACCAAGTCGTTAAGGCTTTTGAGGAACCAGAAGATGTTTTCTGACCCTTCATATAAGGCGTTGAAACTGCCGCGCTGGTCGATCAACCGCAACAGGTCAAGCATGTCATCGGTGCGTTCCAGGTTCTGCAACGCTGCGTCACCGCGCTCGGACGAGATCACCTTGCCCAACTGCACCATAAGGTCATTGATGGGCTTGCAGTTTTTCAGTTCCAACACCGGTTGGGTCTGGCCCGGGGTGTGTTCGATCAACGTCGGCAGGGCGGTCATCGGCCGGTTTCGGTTGGGCAGTACTTCATGCCCAACAATGGCATTGATGGTGGTCGATTTGCCGGCTTTCATGGTCCCTACAACCGCCAGCACCATCTTCAGTTCGCCGACCTTGGCCAGTTCCCCTTCGAGATAATCGATCTCTTTGAAGACACTGGTTTTGCTGAACGTCTGATGCTCATCACCCTGATCATCAGCCAGGACACCCCCGCTTTCCTGCAAGTGGTGCAGCAAGCCCAACCCCAAACTGAGAAGCCTGCGGGCTTCATCACGGAGCAGATCAATCGATTGTTCCTGCATCAAAAATCTCCTTGCATGAAGCCTCGAGGCCCCAGGCTGTCCCTATGTGCTCCCACAGCTAGCCAACTGCAGAAAATCTGGCAGCAGGATATCAAAATGATGGCACCAAGGCATGAGCCGATGATGCAGGCTGGCAGCCCGCTAGCCATGCCTGCAGGAGGAGATTGAGTGAGGCCGCGAGGGGTATGCCTACCGACCAACTGCCAATAAAAAAGGCCAGCACTCGCATGCTGGCCTTTCTCTACACCGCGGGCTAGTTACCCACGAATCTCCGCCACTACCGCAGCCAGCGCCTGCGCCGGGTCGGCGGCTTGGCTGATCGGCCGGCCGATCACCAAGTAATCCGAGCCGGCATCCAACGCTTGGCGCGGGGTGAGGATACGGCGCTGGTCATCCTGCGCACTGCCCGCTGGGCGAATGCCTGGGGTTACCAGTTGCAACGACGGGTGCGCCGCCTTCAGCGCCGGGGCCTCCAGCGCCGAGCACACCAAACCGTCCATGCCCGCCTTCTCGGCCAACGCGGCCAGGCGCAACACCTGCACTTGCGGGTCGACATCCAGGCCGATACCGGCCAGGTCTTCACGCTCCATGCTGGTTAGTACAGTCACGCCAATCAGCAACGGCTGCGGGCCGCTGCGCTTGGCCAGCTCTTCACGGCAGGCCGCCATCATGCGCAGGCCGCCGGAGCAATGCACGTTGACCATCCACACGCCCATCTCGGCAGCGGCCTTCACCGCCATGGCCGTGGTGTTGGGGATGTCGTGGAACTTGAGGTCCAGGAACACTTCGAAGCCCTTGTCGCACAGGGTTTCGACGATGCCCGAAGCGCTGCTGGTGAACAGCTCCTTGCCAACCTTCACCCGGCACAGCGCAGGGTCGAGCTGGTCAGCCAGCTTCAGGGCGGCCTCACGGGTAGGGAAATCCAGGGCGACGATCAGGGGCGTCTGGCAGGCGGACATGGGCAGGGTCTCTTGGCAAGTCGAAAACGGCGCGCATTGTAAACGAAGTGGCGCAGGCTTTGGGGGCCGCGGGTCATGGAATTGGCCCGACAATGGCCAAGTTCTATAATTGAACCAACGGACCGGGCAGCTGTTCAACATTTATACAGCACTGCCCATTACCCCCCCAGCAAGGAGAACGACAATGCCCTGGTATGCCTGGCTAATCCTTATCGTAGCCCTCGGTTCGATTGTCGGCGGGCTGATGCTGCTGCGCGATACCGCAAAAAAGCTGCCCCTGACCGACGAGCAACTGCGCAAGGTGCATGAGCGCAATGCCGAGGCCGATGCCAAGGATGCGCAGGACAGGTAGCCCACTCTGCTGCCGCTATCGCCCCGTATCGCCCACCCAAAAGGCTGGCGCCCTACCTGTAGGAGCGGGCTTGCCCGCGAACACCGGCAAAGCCGGTGCCAGCCACCACGCAGCCGTTTTCAAGGACTCACCCCGCCCCCACAATCCATCAAGCGCCTCCCTTACTCCACCATCACCTTATCCCGGTTACGCTCCAGCAACGCATTGCCAATCCCCTTGATCTCCAGCAACTCATCCACGGAAGCAAACGGCCCATTGGCCTCGCGATACGCCACAATTGCCTCGGCCTTGGCCTTGCCGATCCCGTTCAGCTCCTTCTGCAACGTCAACGCATCGGCCTTGTTCAAATCCAGCCGTGCCTGTTCAGGCGCTACCTGCCGCACCACCGGCACCGGCTCTGGCACCGCCGTGGCACCTGCAGGTGCTGCGTTGACAGAGAAGGACAAACCAGCAAACAGCGGCAACAGCAGGTAGGACAGTACGGTATTACGCATGGTGAACACTCCTTGGGTTTAGTCGTTTGAAGCAGCCGGTTTCCCTCGGCTGCGCAGACAACCCTAGCGCTCAAAGCCGTAATGAAACAGCAAGCATCAGCGGCGAATGGTTACTGAATTGGTCTACAAAATGCTGAGCTTTGCTGACCCAGAAAAACGGCCGACCTCTCTTTCCGCCACGCCAACCCAACGGTATCCGCGACAGGGTCCGTCGCTTGTAGCTACATACCCGACTGCATGAAGGTGGGTGCCTACCAAAGTCCACCGATTTGCCTACAGGTCCCGATGACAAGCGATTCAAACGCGTAAGGCGCCAGGCATAACGCCGCGCGCCGGAGTGAGTACTGACTTGCCTTCAAAACAGTGCGCACAGCGAGAGACCTGCAACTAACTAAATAACTTCATCCGTGCCAGCGCCAAGCATCCTTTGGAAACTCCAGTTATCATGTCGCGGTCCCGCTCGAAGTGCAGAGCGGCGACTGTTTCGGCGAAGACGGCATCGCCCTCTTCAAATGGCCAGTACAGTGGTTATGTGCCTGACCCAGGCCTTTACCGTCGGCCCACGGTTACCTCAGCGAAGTACAGTGCCAAAATTCATGCGGGTAATCATTTTGCCCACCATCCCCTTTTAGACGGTGCCTCCAGAAGGCGCCGCATTGAGAGATGTATGTACGCACCTATCCAGACCCGTTGCTTTAAAGCCTATGACATCCGCGGCCAAGTGCCGACCGACCTTAACGACGACATCGCCTATCGCATTGGCCGCGCTCTGGTGGCCCAGCTGGGCGGGCGCAGCTACGTGGTCGGCCGCGACATGCGCTTGGAAAGCCCTGGGCTGTCCCGCGCCTTGATCAAAGGCCTGACTGAAGGCGGTGCCGACGTGATCGACATCGGCCTGTGTGGCACCGAAGAAGTTTACTTCGCCACCAGCCATTACCAGGCGGCCGGCGGCATCATGGTCACCGCCAGCCACAACCCCAAGGGTTACAACGGCATGAAGCTGGTACGTGAGCAGTCGCGCCCGATCAGCGGTGACACCGGCCTCAACGACATCCGCCAGCGCGTCGAAGCGGGCGAACTCGGCACCCAAGCAGCTACCCCGGGCACCGTGCGCGAGGCATTCGACAAAACCGCCTATATCGACCACCTGCTGACCTACATCGATGTGGCCGCGCTCACACCGCTAAAGGTACTCGCTGACCCTGGCAACGGCGCTGTTGGCCCGGTGCTGGAATTGCTCAAAGCCCGCCTGCCGCTGGACATCACCATCATCAACGGCGAGCCGGACGGCAACTTCCCCAACGGCATTCCAAACCCGCTGTTGCCAGAAAACCGCGACCTTACCCGCCGAGCCGTGCTCGAAACTGGTGCCGCCATGGGTATCGCGTTCGACGGCGACTTCGACCGCTGCTTCTTCTTCGATAACCAAGGCCGCTTCATCGAAGGCTACTACGTGGTTGGGTTGCTAGCCGAAATGTTGCTGGCCAAGCACCCTGGCAGCAAGATCATTCACGACCCGCGCCTGACCTGGAACACTATCGAGCAAGTGGGCGCCGCGGGCGGCCAGGCCATACAGAGCAAGACCGGCCACGCTTTCATTAAAGAGCGCATGCGCGCTGAAGACGCGGTGTACGGCGGCGAAATGAGCGCCCACCACTACTTCCGCGATTTTGCCTACTGCGACAGCGGCAACATCCCATGGCTGCTGGTTGCTGCGCTGATGAGCCGCACTGGCAAGAGCTTGGCCCAACTGGTGGACGAGCGAATCGCAGCGTTCCCGTGCAGTGGCGAGATCAACTATGAAGTCGCCGATGTGAAGAGCACTATCGAGAAAATTCTGGCGTTCTACCTGCCGCAGGACCCAAGCGTTGATCGCACCGACGGGATCAGCGTGGAATTTGCTGACTGGCGGTTTAGCTTGCGTGGGTCCAATACCGAACCGCTGCTGCGGTTGAACGTTGAGAGCCGGGGTGATGAAGCGTTGGTTGCCCAGCGTGTCGCTGAAATTGCCGGGCTGATTCACGGTTAACTCTGCTGACATCCTCCGGGGCGCTTTGGAGCTGTCTAGCGTTAGCGTGCCTCACAAAAAACCGAAAACGGGGCTGTAAAGCAGCCCCTGTCAGGCCCCCTTGTAACTGGCGTCGCTCCACCTCACTGCTCCCGTGCGGGCGGCGAGCCCCCCTTATTTCAACGCGGCGCAATGTGAACCCGTTCACCTCAAAGTGTTAGAAACGTGGGTAAGCTGCGTCATACGGGAACCTCGAACCCCTTGAAGACCTACCCCTTCCCTTTTATAAGGCAATATGCCATCATCCATTCCACTGCCATTCGTCTCGAATATCGCTAATGGATTAGAACTTTCGGTCGCATTTGCAGCCCGTCCCTTGACGCTTATGCCCTCTCACGCTTACCCTTCCGCCCCTTAGAACAGGGAAGTTTCCGGAAGATCCGTCTTATATCGCCCACGGGCGAGGCTTTCCTGAAGATGAATTCCGGCGTGCTTAGGCGCGCTGCATTGCTTTGCGGTCGCCATCTTGAAAGCTCGTTCGTCTCTACAGATCCAGAAATCGGTTATCTTCGCCTTAGTCCTGCGCGAAGCACGTGCACGTGTTGGCGACACCCGCTTGGGCGCCTTGTGGATGTTGCTGGAGCCGCTGGTTCACCTCCTTCTTTTTTCCCTGCTGTTCGCGATGTTGCGCGGCCGCACCGTTTCCGGCGTTGAATACCCGGTGTTCATCCTGGTGGGCATGGCACCCTTCCTGCTGTACCGCAATACCGCCCTGCGCCTTATGGACAGCCTTCGCGAAAACCGCTCGCTGTTTGGTTACAAACAGATCAAACCGCTAGACACCTACATCGCCCGCGTCATCGTCGAAACCTGCATTGCGGTTACGGTATACGCCATCTTGGTGTTCGGTTTTGCCTGGGTCGGTTTCGACATGTCGATTCACAGCCCACTGCAATGGGTTGCCACTCTGCTGCTTGGCCTGTTCTTCGCATTTGGCTTGGGAATGCTCCTAGCCCTGATCACACACGCCCTTCCTAGCGTGAAAATCGTCATTCGCATGGCCTTCTTCCCACTGTACTTCATCTCTGGCGTGCTGATTCCCGCTTCCTATCTGCCCCAGGCCATGATGCCGGTGTTGCTGCTCAACCCGTTCCTGCACATCCTCGAATTGATCCGTGCCGAGGTACTGCCGCATTACACGCCGGTCGACGGTGTATCCGAGACCTACGTCATCAGCTTCACAGTGGTATTGCTGTTCCTATCTCTGGGCGCCTACCGCGCCCGCAGGATGCACCTGATTTCCACCAAGAACGGTTAAGTACAGGCCAAACGTGTTCGAGCTCAGAAACGTAACCAAGTCGTACCTCACGCCCAACGGCCGGCGGTATGTCTTCCGCAACCTGTCGCTGGCCATCCCGCCAGGGAAGAATATTGGGCTTATCGGTCGCAACGGTGCCGGCAAGTCCACGCTCATGCGCCTGCTCGGAGGCGCAGACGTGCCAGACTCCGGCACCATCATTACTGACCGCAGCATTTCTTGGCCGGTCGGTCTAACGGGTGGTTTCCAGGGCAGCATGACTGGTCGCGATAACATTAAATTCGTCTGCCGCATTTATGGTGCAACTGGCGAAGCGATGCGCGAGAAGATTCGCTACGTACAGGAGTTTGCCGAAATCGGTGACTGGATAGACGAACCGATCAAGACCTACTCCTCAGGCATGCGCTCACGGGTGGCATTCGGCTTGAGCATGGCATTCGACTTCGATTACTACCTGATCGACGAAGTAATGTCGGTAGGCGATGCGCAGTTCAAACGCAAGTGCAACGAGGTTTTCCAGGAAAAACTGCAGAAGTCCAACGTCGTGCTGGTAACCCACACCATGCCCGAAGTCGAAAAACTCTGCGACGTAGTCCTGCTGGTACGTAACGGCGAAATCCAGGTGTTCGAAGACGTGTCCGAAGGCGTCAAGGCTTACAGCAGCTGATCAACCCATTCCCAATTCAAAGCAGCACCGTTCGACTTCAAGGATGCATCCAACTATGAGCAGTACGGGTAAAAAGAAGGGCTGGCGCCTAGCGATCGCCATGGTGGTTTTACCAATGATCCTGGCGGCCGTGTATTACGGCGTATTCGCTGCTGACCGCTTCGTCAGCTCCGCCCAGGTAGTGGTACGCCAGGACGGCAGCAATCAGGGCGCCCAGATGCCTGGATTGGCCACCCTCCTCACTGGCACCAACCCGGCTTCGCGGGAAGAAACCCTTTACCTGCGCGAGTACATCACGTCGATGGACATGATGTTGCTGCTCGAAGACCGCGTCCAGTGGATTGAACAATACGCCGCCCAGCGCAGTGACGCGTTCTTCTGGCTCAACAAAGACGCCCCACGCGAAGAACTGCTTAAGTACTACCAGCGGATGGTATCGGCCCACTACGACGAAACCACCGGCCTGTTGCGCGTTGAGGTTCAGGCATTCACCCCTGAGCTGTCCGAGAAAATGCTGCGTGTGATTCTTCAAGCCAGCGAGCACTTCGTCAACGAAGTCAGCCACAATATTGCCCGCGAGCAAATGAAGTTCGCCCAAGGCGAGCTGGAGACTGCGCGCGTAAACTACTCCAAGCGCAAGACCCAGCTATTGAACTTCCAGAACGAAAACAAGGTACTGGACGGCGGCAACACCGCGCAAAACCGCGCCACCATCATTGCCGACCTTGAAAGCCAGTACACCAAGGAGCAGGCCGTTCTCACCGAGATGTCGTTCAAGCTACGTAGTGATGCCCCGCAAGTTCGCCAGCAAAAGCAGAAAGTAGACGCCATTACTCATCAGCTAGCCAAAGAAAAGCGCTTGCTGGTTTCCTCGCCTCAGGGCTCTCAGCTGAACGTGGTGGCTTCGCGCTTCCAGCAACTGACACTTGACGCCGGCATTGCCGAAGAAACCTACAAGACTGCCGTTGCTGCACTCGACAATGCCCGCGTAGAAGCGAGCAAGAAGATTCGCACCTTGGTAACAGTGGTCAGCCCCAACACCCCACAGCTCGCTCTGTATCCTGAGCGCTGGTACAACCTGGCAACTATCTTGCTTGGCCTTTTGATGCTGTACGGCATCACTCGCTTCATTCTGGCTTCGATTGAGGATCATCGTGATTAAATCCCTGGCTGTCTCCAAGACGTTCAATTTGAAAGTGGCAGCTTTGGCGCTGGCGACGTGGGGCCTGGCTGGTTGCAGCGGCACCATTTCTGGTGCTGGGCCATACAAGGGCACGATTGAGACCAAAAACGAGGCGTACAACCTCGTGGATATCAATGCGAGCACAATCGCCCCGTATCTGGCAGGCGCCCCGCGCGCCTCGCTAGCCACCGTTAGCAAGCCACAGCCACCAGAAGTGCGCTTGGCCGCAGGCGACACATTGAATGTGCTGATTGCCGATACAGCGCCAGCCGAGTCCGCCCTGTTTGCGCCTCTGGCAACTGGCGGCACCCAATTGAAGTCACGCATTGATGCGCAGGGCATGCTTTCGCTGCCATATGTAGGCCGGCAGTTTGTTGCAGGCATGACCCTCAACCAAGTTGAGACCATGATTCGCCGCGAACTCAAAGGTATTACCACGGACGTTCAGACCCATGTTGAGCTGGTCGGCGACCTTTCTGGCTCCGTACTGGTTGCTGGCGCCGTGAAGACTCCTGGGCGCTTCAGCACTCTACAGGGCCCACTGACCTTGCTGGATGCCGTGAACCAAGCAGGCGGCCCGGTATTGGAACCCCACTTGGTCAATGTGACCGTGCGAACAGGTACCCAAGTACAACAGTTCAACTATGAAGATGTGCTGGCCGGCAACAACATGGTGCTGCGCCCCAATTCTGAAGTAGTACTTGATCGTGCACGCCAACGCTTTGTAGCAATGGGTGCAGTGGCAGAACCAGGCCTAAAAGACCTACCAAGCCAGAACACAAGCTTGTTGGATGCGCTGGGCAGCGTAGGCGGCCTGCGTGAGGCAAACGCCAACCCAGAAGGCGTGTTCGTGTTCCGGATGGCGAGCGGTACAAATGCGAAGCCAACCGTGCTCCGCCTCAACATGCGCGATCCGGCGGCGGTCTTTTATGCACGACAGATTGCCATCAAACCTGATGACACTATTTATGTAACAAATGCAGCTGTATACGAATGGCAGAAGGTCATTTCTCCAATTGTACAAACTATGCTGCTCGGCCGCGCCACTGGCGCTTACAACTAACCTTTTTCATCGGCAATAGGGAAATTAAGATGATCCCCGTCGTACTTTCTGGCGGCTCTGGTTCGCGCCTCTGGCCACTCTCACGCGCTATGCATCCAAAGCAGTTCCTGAGCATTGGTGGCGAGCACTCACTATTCCAGTCAACGCTGCTGCGTTTGGCTAAAATTGAAAGCGTTTCGCTGACCCCGATTGTTGTAAGCAACGAGGATCATCGCTTCCTAGTCGCCGAACAGTGCCGGGAGCTTGGAGTTTCACCAAGTGCTATCCTGCTCGAGCCCTGTGGTCGAAATACCGCCCCAGCCATTGCGGCTGCTGTAGTCAAAGCGCTCAGCACAGGTAAAGACGATCTACTTTTGGTGCTGCCGGCTGATCACGCCATCGACAACATCGAAGCACTACAATCTGCATTTGAAGCTGGTGCGGTAGCCGCTAATAACGGAAACATTGTGACGTTTGGGATCGTCCCCAATAAACCTGAAACCGGCTATGGTTACATTCGCGTCGTAGAAAAATGTCAAACCGCACAACCCGTGGAAGCATTTGTCGAGAAGCCTGACTTCGAAACAGCACAAGGATACCTGGAGGATGGACGCTACTATTGGAATAGTGGCATGTTCCTTTTCAAGGCATCAGTCATGCTCGAGGAGTTGCGCGCTCATGCGCCACAGGTGCTTCAAGCTGTAGAGGCCGCTCTTGAAACTGCGACGAGCGATCTTGACTTCACTCGACTCAATGCTGAAGCCTTCGGGTGTGCAGAAAACATCTCCATTGACTATGCCGTCATGGAGCGTTCGGACAAGGTTGCAGTATTACCGTTAGATGCCGGTTGGAACGATGTGGGTTCTTGGTCGGCCGTTTGGGAAATCACGGAAAAGGACGCAGAAGGCAACGCGTTTCAAGGTGATGTGATCCTGGAAGCGACCCGCAATGCGTATGTTCATGCTGAACACCGCATGGTTAGTGTCCTAGGTCTCGATGATGTAGTAGTTGTCGAAACAGCTGATGCCGTGATGGTAACTTCAAAAGATAAGGCACAAGACGTTAAGCTTATTGTAGACCGGATCAAGAAGAGCAAACGCACGGAAGCAACCAATCACCGGAAAGTTTACCGGCCATGGGGCGCCTACGATTCGATTGATAATGGCAATCGCTATCAAGTCAAACGGATCACCGTCGCACCAGGCCAGAAACTATCAGTACAGATGCATCATCATCGCGCAGAACACTGGATTGTAGTAACTGGCACAGCAAAGGTTACTATTGGGGGAGAGGACGTTCTTTTGACTGAGAACCAATCAACCTACATTCCAGTGGGTGTCATCCACGCCCTGGAAAATCCGGGCAAAATTCCGCTTGAGATGATCGAAGTTCAATCAGGCACATATCTCGGCGAAGACGATATCGTGCGATTTGAAGATCGGTACGGCCGCACCACTGCTTAACACAACCTACATTTAACGCCTTAGATCCGCAGCAGGGAAAGATCTTGAATAAATTAGTGCTCGACTGGTTCCGTAATAAAGATGGCGACAACGGCGTTCTTCTTCGCAATGCGGGCTGGCTGCAGAATTTTCTGTACGCCACAGGCTTGATAGACAACTCGTCTGTAGAACCGTCTGAAAACATTCGCCGTGTGGAGTCGGTTTACAAAGCATCTGGCATGGCTATGAACCAACATAGCTGGGCTTACCTGTACGACAATCTTGAGCGCATTTCGATTGCTCATGACTTCTTCCTAGAGTCCTGCTCCTCGGAACTGGTGATAGGCTACGAACTGTCGCGAGCTCAATTGCAAGCCATTGATAAGGCAGGCAAAAGGTACATCAACCTTTGTACGCATCCCCTTCGATTCGCTCCAGATTATTTCCTCGCAGCCGCGACAAACGATCCACAGATTCACAACCGACTGAAATCAGTCGCCCCTACCCGCGACTACATTGATCAAAATGTCGGTCTGATGAAGGCTCGGGCTGCACGTCGCTATCACCGACGCATGAATCCGGAGCACGGCCTTGTATTTTTCGCACAAATCGCCGTGGATTCATCTCGAATCAAGAACGGCGAGATCATTGACGATTCCTACATCATTCAATCGCTCGAAAGAATGCTGGATGAAGTGAAGCCTAAGAACCTTTACTTGAAGCATCACCCCCACGAAAAGATGTCTCCTGCTCTCACCAGCGCCTTGGAGAAAATGAAAGGCAAAGTCATTCCTACCGAAACATATGACTTGCTAAGCATCGCTGGGCTGCGCCTCTGCGCACTCTCTTCTGGCATTTGTCATGAAGCCGCGTACTTTGGTTGCCAACCAACAAAGTTCTTGCCAAACCCTGAGCTTTTCCCAATCGTCGGCGAGGAGATTGCGCTTGGCCAATATAATATTCTCCCAAGCAACATTATCGACAAACGCTTCTGGGACTATGTACTGAAAGGAGCTGAAGGCCCAACTCCAGTATACCCATTGCCTAACACTCCGTACCGTACAGCATCTGGACTGTCATGGGGCTGACCATGATTTATTTAGATATCACTCGGATTTTTAATCGGGTCAATGCATCCTCTCCAACAGGCATTGACCGTGTAGAGTTTGAGTATGCGAAGAACTCGCTTGAAAAAGGTCACTTTTTTGCCTACCAAAAAAGAAGTGAGCTCTTTAGCGCCCCCCGCTATCTTGTAGAAAAGGTGGTCGCATACCTGGCTGAGCGCTGGGAAAAAGGCCGTGAAGAAGACCCGACAATTGAACACTCTATAAAAGAGTGGGCAAAATCTCTGCGTCTTAAGCCGATGCCAAAACCCACAGGCACTGTTAAATTCCTTCGAGAACTTAAAGGCAAGAAATTCAAGGAACGACTTGCAGCGGTGAGATCCGAAGCTGAGTTCATCAAAGCGAAGGCCCCTCAGGTTCCTAGCAGCATGGCGACCATCTTCGTTGCCTTGTTCCATGATAAAATCCTTAAGAAATTTGAGGCGGCGAATGCCGTTGATGCCCCAACGGGCATTCACTGGAACAAGGTATTTCACAAGTCATGCTATCTTAATGTCGGACATACCGGCTTAGAGAAGCGGGCACTCTTTGAGCACGTGAAGGCCAACGGCATCCAAGTTGCCCTCTATCTTCATGATTTGTTGCCAATGACGCACCCGCACTTGTTTGTGGAGGGCACAGACAAGACCCATAAAGTTCGCATGGACAACATGGCAGCATTTTCAGATTTAATTTTCGCCAACTCTTTTTACACCAAAGAGAAATTTGAAGAACTCTATGGCAAATCTTCAGTTGCTGGCGTGCTTGAAATCGGATCTCAAGAGCTAACTAAGAAGTCATCAGTCCCTGCAAGCCAACGAAAAAACTTTGTCTCGATTGGAACAATCGAGCCACGAAAAAACTACCTTTGGCTTGTTCGCGCGTGGGATAATTATTGTCAAAAGAACCCAGGAAGGGTTAAAGACGACAAGCTTATTATCTTCGGTAAAGTTGGCTGGCTTAAAGACAAGGAGCTCAATGAGCTTCAAAAGCTCGCAAAAAAGAATAATATTGAGATTATTAGTGGCGCCAGCGACGAGCTAATCCAGACCACCCTCTCCCACGCAAAGGCTTATGTCACCGCAGCGGAGGTAGAGGGCTGGGGAATGCCACTCGCGGAGAGCCTCAGCTATGGAACTCCCGTGATAGCTACTGATGTGGCTGCACACCGGGAAGTAACGAGGAACACCGCTCGCTTCTTCGAGTTCAATAATGTGGATGAGTTTCACGCCCACCTGGATGCGTACTACATCAAGCAACACTATGAGGTTGCGCTTGATGATGTGACACGCTACGCTCCGTGGCAGTGGAAATCTCACTTCGACCGCCTCGCTCAGCATATAAACGGTCAAGTTTCTTGATAGACCCCTCCTTCCTTGCGAAGGAGGACGTCAATTAAACAAGGCCTAGATAGATGCCAAATGATCAAACAGAACAACTACTACCCCTGATCAAAACCGAGGGTGAATACACAATAACAATCGGCGAAGTTCAACTAATACTTCATCTAACCAACAAGCACGAGCGGCAATACGCCGCCAACTGTGCTGCTGGCATCAGATACCCGCAAGCCGACATTGATAAACTTCTTTTCCAGCATTTCGTAAAACCCGGAGACTTCATCGTCGACGCGGGTGCAAACATAGGCTTTTCCGCACTTCAAATGCTTGCTGCGGGGGCGACTAAAGTCCACTGCTTTGAACCAGTGAAAGAGCTATTTACCCGACTTTCTCAACTACAGACAGAGAAAATTATTGCTCACAACTTTGGTCTTTCTTCGGCACGCGCTCACGCGGAGATAATTATCTCTTCGAGCCACAACCAAGGCTCGACATATTCAACCGAAATGCTCGAGCTTTTTCCTCAGGTTTTCGGCGATCAGCCAAGCAAACAAAGAAGCAAGGTACTACCTCTTGATTACTTCTTCTCGGACCGCGACGTTAATTTTATAAAAATTGACGTTGAGGGTCTCGAAACAGCGGTTTTGGTAGGCGCGCAAAAACTTCTGAGCCGACGGAGCCTGCGAACCATTGTGTTAGAGTCGTATACCGGCACCCAAGAAATTGAAAAGGTACTGGGCGATCGATTTCCGTTACGTTACAGAGTCTATCTGGACTCTAACACATACGAGCTCAAACTACAGCCTGCGGACGAGCCGATTAGCCCGAATGCAATAAAAACCAGCCCTACCTATCTATTTACAAATGATCTTGCGTCTGTATCCCTGCTTATGAAAGGCGAGACTCATCAATGCTGAAAGATAACAAGCTGCGATTCACAGACATCGGCGAATGTAGCGCGAACAATCTTGCGAATATTTTTTCTCACCTCGAGAGAAACGAAATATTCAAACCTGCAGACAAAAAAATTATTAAATCCGAAGAGCTGATATATGACACGCTCAAGGAGTTTGATAAGTCGAATCTCAACAACGGGAGGTTCAGAATCTGGCAGAATGAGGCTCGATTCGATTGCCTCTTCCATGAGAAATCCGATACTGAATACCTGTATGTCTTCCTCAACGGTTCCCGCGGCGAAGACTTGAATAGCTTTGCAGCTATCCCTCGATTTGGCAGATGGTCCTGGCATCAACTATTCAATGGAAGTACGCTTTTCATTGAAGACCCAATGCTTTATAAATATGATACATTGAACCTTGGCTGGTACTATGGCACCACTGATGAAGACTACCTTGAGTCCACATTAAATATTGTAAAATCTGTTCAGAAAAAGATTTCTGCCGCCAAGGTTGTTTTCTATGGCAGCTCCGGAGGCGGTTATGCTGCTCTACAGTTGGCAGCTCGGCTCCCGAACAGCTTTGCCATTTCAATTAACCCCCAAACACAGCTATGTAAATGGGGTTCAGCGCCAAGCTTCACAGAGCATACTGAGATTGACCTGACAGGCCACGATAAATTCCTGCGGAACTTTGCAGGTGAAGCCGTGATGAATAACAATACTTCTAAGTACTTTGTAATTCAGAATGCCTTATCTCATGATGACTGCTCTGATCATTTCTTACCTTTTTGCACACAAGTGGGCCATGACGCCAATTACGGCCTATCTACCAGCGCCAACATTTTAACTTGGCTCTACTCGACGCCAGGCGGACACAACAGCACCGACAATAAAGCCGTACTGTATTTTATCCTTGATTTAGCGTTGAGCTTTTTCAATAGTGAAAACTTTACTATCTCAGACAAAACATCTGAGCTATACAAGGTGGTAAATACGCTTTGGCACTCAAGCTTCCATCTTCAAGACTTGCTTAAAGATAGAAGTGAAAGCTGCACCCCAGAACCGGGCAGGGCAAAAGACAATTTCATCACTAGCAAAAAGTTAGCTCGTGCGAGCAAGCTAGACGACGCGTTGGACCTAGCGAGAAAGGCGGTATCATTGAATCCGTCGAACATAACCTACTTGGTTAATCTCGGTGATATTCAACGAAAAATCGGCAAAACTGAAGCGGCCCTTGAAACACTGCTACTGGCGCACGAAATTCAACCTGACCACCCAAATTTGAATTTTCAAATTAGTGCAACCTACAGTGTATTGAAAGATTTTGATGCCGCACTTGACCACGCCAAATCTTCAGTACTTGGCGACCCAAGCAACGTCAGTTTCAGGAACAACTACACTAACATCTTGCGAAATACTCAAGATTATGACGGGGCGATTGCAAATCTCGAAGAGACTTTTAGCATTGAACCAGACTCACCGTGGACGCATGTTCAGGCCAGCCGCCTATGGACTGATCTGAACGATCCTCGAAGAGCGATTAAGCACGCGCAAGTAGCCGCACAGCTTTCTCCCGACGTAAATGCATTCCAAAATCACCTCTCATACACCCAGAAATTGTTTGCCACAAGTGAATAAATACATGATCAAGATCAGCAACTCCATCTCTGTCTCCAATGATGCGCCGTTTGTATTGTTCGGCGGGGTTAACGTACTAGAGTCTGAAGACTTGGCGCTTAAAGCATGTGCTGAATACGTGCGAGTCACAAATAAACTTGGTATACCATACGTTTTCAAAGCCAGCTTTGACAAGGCAAATCGCTCCTCTATCCATTCCTATCGAGGGCCAGGCATGGAGGAAGGGCTGCGTATATTTGAAAAAGTAAAAGCTGAGTTCGGCGTTCCTATCATTACTGATGTTCATGAAATCTACCAAGCTGCGCCCGTCGCAGAGGTTGTAGATGTATTGCAACTTCCAGCCTTCCTCGCGCGACAGACTGATCTTGTAGTAGCGCTTGCTAAAACTAACAAGCCTGTGAACATTAAGAAGCCTCAGTTCCTGAGCCCTTCACAAATGCAAAATATTGTTCACAAGTTCAAAGAAGCAGGGAATGACCAGCTGATTCTGTGTGATCGTGGCTCCTGCATGGGCTACGACAACTTGGTTGTGGATATGCTTGGCTTCGGGGTTATGAAGCGTACCTGCGAAGATTTACCGATCATCTTCGATGTTACCCATGCACTTCAGAATCGTGACCCCTCCGGTGCCGCGTCGGGCGGCCGTCGTGAGCAAGTTGTTGACCTTGCACGCGCAGGTATGGCTGTCGGCCTTGCAGGTCTTTTCCTCGAAGCCCACCCTAATCCGAATGAAGCTAAATGTGATGGACCCAGTGCACTCCCACTCGACAAACTTGAACCATTTTTGACTCAGATCAAATCTCTAGACGATCTGGTTAAGTCCTTTCCTGCTTTGAAAATTTCGTAAGAAAGGTCTGAACGCAAGGATTGTGAACATGGCAAGTTCTTCGCAACGGGTTGCAATTGTTATTCCAGCACGCTACAACTCTACCCGCCTACCGGGAAAACCTTTGGCGGATATCGCTGGCAAACCAATGGTTCAGCATGTCTATGAGCGTGCACGGCAGGTGGCCAATACGCATATCGTCGTCGTTGCTACTGACGATCAACGCGTTGCTGATGCCGTTCATAGTTTTGGCGGTGAGTGCATAATTACTTCACCAGATCATCCATCTGGTACTGACCGTCTTGCAGAAGTCATGACTCAAATTGATGCAGATATCTACATCAATGTTCAAGGTGATGAGCCACTTGTCCGACCAGCTGATATCGAAGCACTGGCTGCAGGGATGCTCATCGATACTAGCGTCAGCATTGGCACACTCTGCCATTCTATTGACGCGAGCGAAGCGATGAACCCCAATACTGTCAAGGTAGTTCTAGGCAATAATGGCAATGCGTTATACTTCAGTCGCTCGCCAGTGCCCTACCCTCGTGACAGTAATGCAGCGACTTTCCTGAAGCATGTTGGCGTTTATGCGTACCGTCGCGAAGTATTGGCTGAGTACGCAACTCTGCAACAGCCAATGATGGAGCACGCGGAGAAGCTGGAGCAATTGCGCTTGCTTTCTGCGGGATACTGTATTCGCGCTTATCGAGTCGAGCCAACCGGCCCAGGAGTGGATACGCCTGAATGCCTAGAGCAGGTGCGTGCTCTAATCCAAGGCAAATCCCCTGCAGTAAAACCTGCTCTGGCAGATATCCGACTCGTGATCACCGATGTAGATGGCGTGTTAACAGATGGCGGAATTTACTACGATTCTACCGGAGAATGCCTGAAGCGCTTTCATGTCCGAGATGGTATGGGTATGCGTCTCCTCGAGGAAAACGGCGTAAGAGTTGCGGTCTTGTCTGGACGAGATTCTGCAACTTTACGTAAGCGGATTTCTGATCTTGGTATTTCGCTCTTTCAATTAGGTGTGAAAGATAAGCTGGCGGCCTGCAATCAATTGATCGCTGAGGCCGGCGTGACATCTGAGCAAACCGCCTGCATCGGGGATGACTGCATCGATTTACCAGCTTTCGCGGCGTGTCGACTGTCATTTGCGGTCGCGGATGCTCCCCATTATGTGAAAGCTGCTGCAACGCACACATTGACGAGCGCTGGTGGCACGGGAGCTTTTCGGGAAGTAGCTGACGCCATTTTGTTTGCCCAAAACAAAATGTCCAAAGTCACCACTGCGGAGGGATATATGAGCCTAATGAACAAGATGGCGCAATAAACGTAGTGTGGCAGCGAATACAAGCTGCCACCTTTCTTGCAGCCCTGAACTATTTTCATTTTAGAAAATCCAACATACTCACTTAGACCTTTTCAGAGATATGTGAGTATGCCTTTATTTTTTGAACGTAGAAAATTCCTCGGCTCTACAATTTTAGGGGTTGCGGCCACTAGCAGCGGGCTAGTAAGTGCGTCAACCTTGCTTGCGGACACAAAAAAAAACCCGCCAAACACCTTTCCTACCTGGGTAGGAGGCCAGACCAAGACAGCCAGCGACATTGGCATAATAGGCGACGGCCGATATCATGCTCTTTCCGAGAGATACTCAAGCTTACAGGAAGCAAAAAAATATTTCCCATTTATAGAATCATTAGAACACTCTATTGATTGGGCGACACTGCAAGATGAGTTAAATAAAGCCAAACAGCGGCCTAGCGTAATTGACTTACAGGATTTACATATAGTTCTGTCTGAGCCGCTTGTATGGAAAGGCGGCGCCTTTCTCAAAGGCCTCCAAGGTCAGTGCACTATCAGCCTAATGGACAATGCTAACTGCAGCGTCATAGAGAGTGACTCCTTTGAAGATTGGGACCAATGGAAAGCTGGGACTGACAGTAACTATACGCTTGACGGCGGAATCGATGGCATTATCATTGACGGCAATGCCAAAAATCAAAGTACGCTACCATCATCTGAAAAAGATCTAGCCTACGGCCTCAAGATACATTCACACAGATTTCAAATTGGCTGGCTACAGGTGCACAACATTAATGGTGTTGGCATCAGAATAGCGTTTAATAAAAACCTTGTTAGGTCATTCCGAAACACACAAGACACCAGCGCCCCACTCCAAGGCAGCCCCTTATCTCTCGCTGCACCTTACGACATAAAAAACATAAATATTTCAGACACTTTATATGAATCTTTTGTCTTTGATGGCCCAGCGGATATTCCGATATGGAATCTAACTACGAACTATTGCGGCTGGACTTCACGCGCAACCCCACCACCACCCAATCGCACTTCACTTTTATTTCCAAACGAAGAAATACATTCTGTCCGCATTCACTCTCCATGCAAAATATCTTATGCCAATTTAAATGGAGCCATATACGGAAGATCTTTATACATCGCAAAAAATACTAGATTCCATGCTGACTGCATAATCACGTCATCCTCATGGGGAGGCGTATTAATAGAGGGCTCTGCGTATGGCACGATTTCTAGCCTGCTACTACAGCAAAACAACTTCGCCCATAACAACCAAACAAAGCCATACCTCGAAGTTCGGCTTGACCCTAAATCCGATCGAAACAAATCAAAAATTTCCATCCTTCACGTCTCCACCCGAAGAACCAGTAACACGCCAAAAGGAACGGGTGACTTTATTTATGATGACGCCGGTATATTTATTGCTAGAATCGACTGTGTCGACAACAAATTTGTAATCGGTAACGGCTTGAGAATCGGTAAAAATAACATTGGCGGCCACTACAGCAGCGTAGATTTACGGAATTTACAAGACAGCGACAACACCACAAGCGCAGCGGTGATCATCGAAGCGGGGGCCAGGGATTGGCAAATAGATAGGATCTATTTAAATAATTGTGCTCGCGGAATTATAAATCTCGGAAAGAACATGCGCGGCAATGTTCTCAGCGGCCTCATTGAGGTAAAGAAAAATCAAATAGCTTTGGAGGGCATAGCAAAGGCCAGCTCGTCGAGCGCCGTCATCACTAACAAAAATTTTATTGCACTAGACAATATCAGCTCGTGGGCAATAGAAATCCTATCCGAAAAGAAGAGGCTTTATAATAGAACCAAAGCATCAATTTCTATAGATGTAGCGAAGTCTGGAAAAATAGACGAAGCGAAACTTGAGCACAAACTTTGGCGCATACCAACAGTGAAAGATATCCAGATCTCATCCCACTGGAAGGGTGATGGATATCCAATTTTCAATATCGGCATCCAACAAATATCCCAAAATTTTATTTCACTTACGGGGACAGTGCTAAGCGAAGAGAAGGGAACGCTTTTTATTACTGCTCATTTAAATTAAACTAAATAGATGACTGATCGAACACCTTCCCCCTGAGAATTAAAGCGATTTAGTACACCAGGATAAATATGACAGGCACTAGCCCAGACAAAACTCCTCCACCAGCACTAGGTGATTTCAGACTATCGAGAGCTGTCATCAAAAAAGCCGGGTGAAAAACCCGGCTTTTTCACTGATCTAGTCGAAGATTTCTACCACACCAACAACAGCTCCTTCAGCATCGGTCACAGCTAACGCTCGGATTTTGTTGTCGAGCATATAGGCTTCAGCTTCCGAAAGTTGTGAATCCTCTCGAATGGTGTGCGGGCTAGCAGTCATGAACTGTTCAACCGTGGCCTGAATAATGCTCTCATCCTCCAGCAATGCGCGGCGTAGATCCCCGTCAGTAACGATACCGACAAGCTTGTCGCCCTCCATCACAACTGTCATGCCCAGGCGGCTACGAGTCATGACCAGCAGGCAATCATGGAAGCTCGTAGACGGGGCAACCACAGGAGCCGGCGAGTGCATTACATCGCAAACACGAGTCAGCAACTTGCGACCCAGGCTACCACCGGGGTGGTAGCGGGCGAAGTCCATCGGCTTGAACTGGATAGCTTCGATCAATGCCACCGCTAACGCATCACCCATCGCCATCGTGGCCAAGGTGGAAGTGGTCGGTGCTAGGTTGTTCGGACAAACCTCCCGCTCAACCGAAATGTCTAGCCAGATGTCAGCGTGCTTGGCTAGGGTAGATTTGCCATTGCCGGTCATAGCGACGATCTTGTTGCCAAACGACTTCAGGCTCGGGATCAGCTTGATCAGCTCTTCGGTCTCACCGCTGTAGCTAATGAGGATTAGAACATCAATCGGCTTCAGCATGCCCAGATCGCCGTGGAAAGCTTCGGCTGGGTGTAGGAAGAAGCTAGGGGTACCCGTGGAAGCAAAAGTGGCGACAATCTTCTGGCCGATGAGGCCAGATTTGCCCATACCACACACCACGGTGCGGCCCTTGCAACCGAGGATCAGTTCGACGGCACTCTGAAACTCGCCATCAAGGCGGTCAGCTAGTTGAGTAACTGCTTGAGCCTGGGCGATTAGAGCTTCTTTGGCAATGTTAAGGTGATTCATTTTCGTCCCTGACGACAGCTAAATATTTACGAAGCGGGGAATGTTAAGGTTTTTGCACCGGGAAGCAAAGTGCAAGGACCTCAGTCTTGTAGTCAATCAGACTGGCGGAGGCGTCGCTTGAGAGGGAAAGGCACCAGGCACCTGGTTCGGGACGGGAGGATCGGCAGCATTGAACGTCTGACCTGCCTCCGAGGACCACGAACAAAGGGTGCCTTGTGACCAATAGCAGGTCGGACCTCCTCTTCATATCGCCCAGCCGAGGATATTGCTGCGCTACAGGGCAGGCGGGAGTGGGTAAATGGCCTGCCTTGCTTTTGTCACACTAGGCTTTTCAAAAATCTGCCGCCGGGCAGCCCTTTGACCACAGGGAGTTCGACCAGGTCGACCTACCAAATCAATGCCTTGTTGTAACTTTTCGTTGTGCACAGGCCTCTCATACAGCAGCATATCCACCTTTTGAAGCACTGAATCGGACGCATGGCACTGCCAACATGGATGTAACGGACCCCCCCACAAGCCAGCGCATCGTCAGCAAAACGCTCTACCGCTGGCGCCCCGCCTCTCTCGAAGACAACCTGCGCGCGCTCAAGCCCCAATGGCATGGGAAAGCACTAGAGATTAGTAGTGAGGTCCTCGGAGCGAACGCGTCGTTCGTAAACTACGTACGTCACCATCGTCTGCTGGACCCCTGCACTGGGCTCCCAGTAGAGGTGGTGGAAAAATCCATTCGCAAAGTGGCGTTCATCGGCAGCCAAGAGGCGCGCTTTCATCGTGCCGAAGGTATGCTGGCAGGTAGTGCCCACTTCAACTACCCCTCTTGCCTAGGGGTGATCGAGACCCCCTGGGAGAGCTTGATCTTCACCGAGTTCGTGCGTGGCAAACCACCCCACATGCATGCCATTGCTAGGGAGCTGGCATCTGGCATTGCCGAGCTAGAAAGTCTGAGCCATAGCTATCTCCAATCACAACCCTTGGGGAAGGCGCCTCTGCTATGGAGTATGGACTTCTATAGACCTTGGTTTCTGCTGCGCCCCCGCTTTAATTTTGCTCGCTGCCTTCCATCATTGGAAAAGCTTGGCCTCGAAGACGAAAGGTTTGCTGGCCTGGCGGAGCGCTTCAAGGCCTTTCTGCCATTGACGAAAAAGATGGCAGCCGAAGCCCGGCGAAGCCCCCACTGCATCAGCCACATGGATTACCTGCGCAAAAACCTTTTCGTCGAAAAGGGCCAGTTGCACTTGATCGACTGGAGCGAGGTAAAGATTGGCCGGATTGGATTCGACGGCGGAGCCTACTTGGGCAGCCTCTTCCGACGAAAAGACATGAGGGTTTTCTTGGCAGCGCAAGCTGAGTTCATCGAAGCTTACCGTACAGCGCTTGCTAAGAAATTCGATGTCGAGCAAGCGATCGAGAACCTCCGTTATGTGTTCCTGATCACAGCACTGTTCCATTGCTTGCGCCCAGAAACCGTCATGGAGTACCGGGAGCGGGATCGCATGGGGGTCTTGCACGAGAAATACTCATATTTGTTGGGGCTGGTGGAGGAGCCGTAGATAGGAGACCTCGGTTGCGGGCACAGATGGGTAGAAGTCAGCTTCTAACACGCAAGCGTGGAACGGGGCCTCGGAGGAGTTTGCTTGGAATGGATGGCATTTTGATGCCATACGTCAGCAAATGCGCAGATTGTCTAATTTCTTTTTGCGTTTTTTTACCTAACGGCACGCCTAGAAAACTGAATTTGTATTAAGATTGGTTCCCCCTTTATTTCCACCCGGACTCGCAAGACCCCTGGTTATTGCAGCCCGCTTGCTGAATGGATGCCGCTCCACGTTTATGGATGACGTTCCGCCTCGCCCTCGTCTATTGGTCCTATCCAAAGGCGCCCAGCGTCTAAGCACACTCCCTGCGCTGCTGCCTGACTACGCGCTGCAAAATGGTGCTGCACGTCATTTAGCCAATGCGGATTGCGTGATGGCCTGGGGGCGAAAGCCAAGTGCCCTCAAAGCTATTGCTAAAGCAGCCAAGGCGGGTAAACGCGTGGTTACACTTGAGGATGGCTTTGTTCGTTCGGTAGGCTTGGGAGCAGATGACCCTCCCCTGTCATTGGTCGTCGACGACGTTGGTGTCTATTACGATGCCACAGGGCCGTCACGGCTAGAACAGCTCATCGCCACCCCCCTCGACGCCAAACAGACCAAGCGCGCACTGGCTTTACGCATTCTGTGGCAGCAGCAGCGGGTTTCCAAATACAACAACGCCCGGATTGAAGTGCCAGCCCTACCGGAGGACTGCGTGCTTGTAGCCGACCAAACATGTGGCGATGCCTCGCTACAGGGGGCGAGTGCAGATGGCTTCCAGGCGATGCTTGATGCTGCATTGGCTCGCTATCCGCACAGCTCCATCGTACTGAAGGTACACCCGGATGTAGTTGCTGGGCATAAGACTGGGCATTTCGATCTGGCGGCATTAGCTAGCAACCCTCGGGTACGGGTGCTGGCACGCAACATCCACCCAGCCGATCTGCTACCGCGCATGCGTGCTGTGTTCGTAATGACATCGCAGCTGGGCTTCGATGCCTTGCTGTGGGGCGTGCCGGTGCACACCTGGGGCATGCCGTTCTACGCAGGCTGGGGCCTCACCGAGGACCGCTTGCCGGCACCTTCGCGCCGTAAACCGGTGCCATTGACGCAACTAATCCATGCCTGCCTGGTGGGTTACCCGCGCTATGTTTGCCCCGAGCGCAGCGAGCCGTGCACCCCGGAAGTGCTGATCAAATGGCTGGGCCTGCAACGGCGGCACCGCAGCGCTCTGCCCAACGCGGTGCAGATGCTAGGTTTCAGCCGCTGGAAAGAACCCTTGGTTGAGATGTTTTTCGATGGCGCCTCCATCCGCTTCGTCAAGCCAGAACAACCACTCAAGCAAGACCTGCCAGTGGTGTCCTGGGGCTGCAAACACGACACCGACCTCAGCACCCACCCCTTGCCGGTCAACCGGGTAGAAGACGGCTTTTTACGTTCCGTGGGCCTGGGTGCGGGCAAGGCGCGCCCGTTGTCGTGGGTGGTCGATGACCTGGGCATCTACTACGACGCCACCCGCCCTTCGCGCCTAGAACGCATTCTGGCCGACGAAGCGTTCGACCCGCAGCTGCTGGCCCGCGCGCACGCCTTGCGCCTGGCCATTTGCGCGGCGGGGCTAACCAAATACAACTTGCCTGGGGCCAGTTGGCACCGCCCGGCGCACGTGCAGCGGGTAATTCTGGTGCCCGGCCAGGTCGAGGGCGACGCGTCAATCCGCTTTGGCGGCAACCGTATCCGCAGCAACCTGCAACTGCTGCGCGCCGTGCGTGAGCAAAACCCCGGTGCGTGGATTTTGTACAAGCCGCACCCCGAGGTGCTGGCCGGCACCCGTGCCCGCGGTGATGACGAAGCGCAAACCGTGCACTGGTGCGACGAAGTGATTGGCGATACGCCACTGCAGCAGTTGCTGGAAGTGGTCGACGAATTGCATGTGCTGACTTCGCAGTCGGGCTTCGAAGCCTTACTGCGCGGGGTACCGGTGACCACCTATGGCCAGCCGTTCTACGCCGGCTGGGGGCTGACACGCGACCTGGACCTGCAACCGCATGTGCAGGCGCGGCGCAGCCGGCACCTGACGCTGGACCAGCTGGTGGCGGGGACGCTGCTGCTGTACCCCACCTACGTAAGCCTGGTGACCAACCGGTTTACCACCGCAGAACAAACCTTATACGAACTACAAAATTGGCACGCCTTACCGCAGCCTGGAGCCCCCTCCCGATGGCAGGACTTGAAACGACGCTTGAGCAGTTTGTTGGGCATGAAGCGCCCGACCAACTGAATGCGAGGGCGACGCGTGGTCCACTGCTGCGTATCCCCACCCACCATTTTTTGTTTCTGCAGGGCGTTAGCTCGCCCTTCTTCAGCCGCCTGGCCAAGGGCTTGCGTGATATCGGCCAGCAGGTGCACAGCGTGCGCTTCAACGTCGGTGACGCACTGTATGGCCCTGCTGGCGCACGGCTGACCTGCCCGCACCGCCCAGAAGACCTGGACGCCTGGTATGCCCAGGTGTTCGGCCAGCTGAACATCACCGACCTGGTGCTGTTTGGTGACTGCCGCCCGGTGCACCGCCCAGCGGTGGCCTTGGCGCGGCTGTCGGGTATTCGCGTGCATGTGTTTGAGGAAGGTTATTTCCGGCCGTACTGGGTCACGCTGGAGCGCGATGGGGTGAACAACAACTCGCGCCTGCCGCGTGACCCGCAGTGGTACCGCGACGTGGGCAAACACATACCGCGCTACCAAAATGGCAACCCGTTCAAGCTGTCGTTCATGGCCCGCGCCACCCACGACGTGCTGTACCACGCCGGTGGCGCGCTTAACCGGCTGTGCTTTCCGCGGTACCGCACCCATGCGCCGTTCAATGCGGCCAAGGAGTACGCCGGGTTCATCCGCCAGGGCATGCGCTTGTTGCGCGCGCGGGTGCATGACGACGCGCTGGTAGCAGAAGTCGCCCGCGAGCGCCACCCCACGTTCCTGCTGCCACTGCAGCTGGACAGCGACGCGCAAATCCGCGACCACTCGCCGTTCCAGAACATGACCCAGGTGATCGAGCATGTCATCGACTCGTTCTCGCTCAATGCGCCGTTCGATGCGCGGCTGCTGGTGAAAAACCACCCGCTGACGCCGGGGCTGGTCAACTACCGCAAGGTGACCGAGCAATTGGCGCAAAAGTACGATGTGGCCGAGCGCGTCGATTTCATGGAAAGCGGGCACATGCCCACCTTGCTGTCGCATATCACTGGCATGATCACCGTCAACAGCACCGCCGGCGCTTCGGCATTGCTGCACCACCGCCCAACCTGCACACTGGCCGAGCCGATCTATGCCATGCCGGGGCTTACGCACCAGGGCGGGCTGAACGACTTCTGGCAGCAGCCCGAGGCACCCGACAACACCTTGTTCCAACGTTTTCGCAATACGGTTATCCACACCACGCAAGTGAATGGCGGCTTCTATACGGCCTGCGGCATGGACATGGCCGTGGCCAACTGCCTGGAAGTACTGATGGCGAAAACCTCAAGAATCGAAAAGTACCTATGAGCTCGCTCGCTTCCCCCCGCTGCATCCTCATCACCGGCGCCACCGGCGGTATCGGCGGCGCCCTGGCGCCTGTCTACGCCGCGCCGGGTGTCACGCTGATCCTGCAAGGCCGGCGCCAAGACCGCCTGGACGAAATGGCCGAGCAGTGCCGCGCCCTGGGGGCCCAAGTGCTGCTGGAAGCCCTCGATGTACGCGACCTGGACGCCCTGCGGGCCATGGTGCGGCGCGTCAGCGAGGCGCATCAGCCCGACTTGGTGCTGGTGGGGGCCGGGCTGAATACGGCCGTGGGCGCCAATGGCGAGGCAGAAAACTGGGACGACAGCCGCGCACTGCTGGAAGTGAACGTGATGGCCGCGCTGGCCACCGTCGAGGCCGCACTGCCGGCCATGCGCAGCCGTGGCCATGGGCAAATCGCGCTGTTCAGCTCGCTGGCGGGCTGGCGCGGTTTGCCGGTCACGCCTACCTACAGCGCCAGCAAGGCGGCGATCCGCGTGTATGGTGAGGCGATCCGCGACTGGCTGGCGCCAGAAGGGGTGAAGGTGAATGTGATTGTGCCGGGGTATGTGGAGTCGAAGATGTGTTTCGAAATGCCTGGGCCTAAACCTTTTCTGTGGACCGCCGAAAAAGCGGCTAGGCGTATTAAACGCGGGCTGGCAGCGAACCAGGCGCGTATTAGTTTTCCGTTCCCGCTCAACCTGGGCACTTGGCTGCTGGGGCTTATCCCGCAGTGGCTTTCTTCGATGATCCTGCGTGGGTTGAAGTACAGTGATTGATGTTTCTTTATTGCCGGTTGCACTGATCGGCCTGGCGCTGACCGTAGGCGTTGAGCGCCTGCTGATCCCTCGCCCTGCCCTGCGCCGCCCGGCCGACTGCTGGCTGCTGCATGCGGGGCTGTGGTGTGTGGGCCTTGGGCTGTTGTATGCGCTGACGGCGCGGCCGTTGTTCAGTGGTGTCAACCTGCTGTTGCTGTGGCTGCTGATCGTGCTGGTCAGCAACGCCAAGTACCACTCGCTGCGTGAGCCGTTCGTGTGCGCAGACTTCGAGTATTTCAGCGATGCGGTGAAGTTTCCGCGCTTGTACCTGCCGTTTTTCGGCTTTGGCAAGGCGGCCCTGCTGGCGGTGGCGTTTCTGGTTTACCTGTGGGCGGGGCTGAGCTTCGAGGTGCCGGGCCCCCGCTTTGCGGCGCTGCTGCCGTTGGCGCTGGGCTTGGTGCTGTTGCGTGTGGGGCATCGCCGGGTGCAGCCGAGCTTTGATGCCGAACAGGATGTGCGTGGCTGGGGGTTGGCGGCCAGCCTGTGGCGGTACTTCTGGGCGGCGCGGGCGCCGGTGGACCGGGCGGGGTTGGGCTCGCCGTTTGCTGGCGTGCCTGTGCCGGCCTCTTCGCGGGACAAGCCCGCTCCCACACAGGCCTCTGCAGGCACCGAGGCAAACCTGTGGGAGCGGGCTTGCACCGCGAACCCGACCGGGCCGCAGCCGGACCTGGTGTCTATCCAGAGCGAATCGTTTTTCGATGTGCGCGGCTTGTGGCCCGGCGTGCGCCCGCAGGTGCTCGACCAGTACGACCTGCTGGCCAGCCAGGCCCTGGCCCGCGGCAAGCTGCAGGTCGCGGCGTGGGGGGCAAACACGGTGCGTACCGAGTTTGCCTACCTCACTGGCATCCCGGCTGACCGGCTTGGCGTGCACCGTTTCAACCCGTATCGGGTACTGGCCCGCCAAGGCCTGCCGAGCATCGCCGCGCGGCTGAAGGCGCAGGGTTACCGCACCATTTGCATTCACCCGTACGACGGCAGTTTTTATGGGCGCAACAAGGTGCTGCCGGCACTGGGCTTCGATGAGTTCATCGACGTGCGCGCGTTCAACGCTTCGCAAAAGGCCGGGCCGTTCATTGGTGACTGCGCCGTCGCCGAAAAAATCCGCGCCCTGCTGCAGGCACCGGGCCGTACCCAGCCGCTGTTCATCCACGCGGTCACCATGGAAAACCACGGCCCGCTGCACCTGGAAAGCGTGGCCGATCACGAGCTGCCTGCCTGGTTCAACCGCCCTTTGCAACCGGGCATGCAAGACTTGGCGCCTTACCTGCGCCACATCGGCAATGCCGACCGCATGCTGGGTATGCTGCGCGAAACGCTGATGGCCCAGCCGCACGAGGCGCTGCTGTGCTTCTTTGGCGACCATGTGCCGATTTTGCCCGAGGTGTACCAGGCCATTGGCGCGCCAGCGGGGGACACCGATTACTTGATCTGGTCCAACCGCCGCCAGCCCGGCAGCCGGGCCAGCGCGTTGGCCGTGCAGCATTTGTCCAGCACGTTGCTGGCCCATGCCCAGGCGCCCGCCACGGGCCAGCATGCGCCCAGTGCTGCTGCCGGGGTAGCCTGACACCGTGGTACGTATCGTGCTGGGATCGGACCTGGCGCCAGAGCGCGCCGCAGACCCTGCCCTGGCCCGCTTACTGGCCGAGGGGCGGGGGTCGTTGGCTTTTTTGATTGGCAATACTGCCTGCCGCCAGCGCCTGCTGGGTGCAGGCATTCACTGGGACCGTGTGCTGCTGGCCTTCGACGGTGAGCAGGCGCTGGGCTTTGCTGCGTTCAAGCATGGCCGGCGCGGGCCATTCGCCTTGCGCTGGCAGCCGTTCATTCGTGAGTTTGGCCTGCTGTGCGGCTGGCTGCGGTTTGCTGGCTTTTGCCTCAGCGAGCTGCGCGAATGGCGCTACCCGTTTTTGCTGTATGGGTTGCGGGTAAGCAAGGCTGCGCGCCAGCAGGGCGTGGGCTCGGCGCTGGTACAGGCGTGCTGCGCGCATGCGGCGGGCCAGGGTTTTACCCAGGTCGAACTGGAAGTGCCGCTGCGTAATCAGCGGGCCCAGCAGTTGTATTTGCACAATGGCTTTGCCCCGCGCCGCAAGCGCTGGGTGCCGTTCCCGCCGGTGCGCAACATGTGGCGGGCGGTGTGATGCCCCCTGTAGCCGCGGGCTTGCCTGCGAACACCGGTAAAGCCGGTGCCCTGCCCGCCCTGCCCCAGGCGTTCGTCCCCCCGCAAACCCTGGTGGGCGGCGTGGGCTGGGTGGGCATCATGTCCCAATGGGTGGCCTGGAAGGTGCAGCACCTGCCGCAGTTCCTCGGCCCCGAGGGCCCGCCGTTTTGGCTGTGGCGGCGCGGCCGCAAGGCGCCCAAGGGGCTCAAGGCCATTGCCGGCATTGGCTACAAGCAGTCGTCGGCCCATGCCCGGGTACTGTGCCAGCGCTGGGGGCTGCCGTACATTGCCCTGGAAGACGGTTTTCTGCGTTCGTCGTCGCTGGGCATCGAGGGCGATACGCCGATGTCCATGGTGGTTGACCCGGTCGGTATTCACTACCTGGCCGACCGGCCATCGCTGCTGGAAAACATTCTGCAGCAGCCCGAAGCCCTCAGCGAAGACGAGCTGGGCTGCGCCCGCCAGCTGATTGCGCTGATGCGCAGCAGTGGCATTGGCAAGTACAACAACGCCCAGGACCTGCCCGCGGATGACCCGCTGGGCCGCGAGCGGCCGTTGGTGCTGGTGGTTGACCAAACTGCCGGTGACTATTCGATCCCGGGCGGCGGGCTGTGCGAGGCCGACTATGTGCGCATGCTGGATGTGGCGCTGGCAGAAAACCCAGGCGCCGACGTGCGCGTGCGCATTCACCCAGACTGCCTGGGCGGTCACAAGCCTAGCTGCCTGCTGGCGGCGGCGCAGGCCCGTGGCGTAACGCTGGAGGCGCGGCCGGTGGCCTGGGCCTCGCTGGCCCGGCGTGCCCAGCGGGTGTACGTGGGCACTAGCCAGGCTGGGCTGGAGGCGCTGATTCAGGGGGTGCCGGTAACCTGCTTTGGGTTGCCGTTTTATGCCGGCTGGGGGCTGACCGATGACCGCATGGCCATCCCCCGGCGCCAGGCCCGCCCAGACCTGGTGCAACTGGTGGCGGCGGCCTATGTGCGCTACTGCCGCTATGTCGACCCGTTGACCGGGCAGCTGACCGATGCCCTCACCGTGGCCCGCCAGCTCGCCAACAAGAAGGCCCGCGACACCACGTTCGCCGGGCCGACCACGGTGCTGGGTGTGAAGCGGCACAAGCAGCACAACATTCGGCGCTTTTTTGCCAGCCGCTGGGGGCAGTTGCGTTTTAGCGTGGACGGGCCGCAGTTGCTGCGCCAGGTGGCGGCCGAGAACGGTCGCCTGCTGGTGTGGGCCGCGCGCGAGCCCGCCGGCCTGGCCGAGCGTGCGCGCCAGGCGGGTGTGCCATTGTGGCGGGTCGAAGATGGCTTCCTGCGTTCTACGGGGCTGGGCGCCAGCAACAGCCCGGCGCTGTCGCTGGTGCTGGACCGCACAGGCATCCATTACGACGCCCAATCGCACAGTGACCTGGAGCAGCTGTTGCAACACGCTGCCTTCGATGCCACCTGCCTGGCTGAAGCCGCGCAGTTGCGGGCGCAGATCGTGGCCAGCGGCACCAGCAAGTTCAATTTGCGCAGCGCTGCCCAGCCCAACCTGTTGGGCCGCCCGGGCCAACTGCGCGTGCTGGTGGTGGGGCAAGTTGAAGACGATGCCTCGGCGCTGTGCAGCGGTGGCGGCCCGGGGTGCAACCTGCGTTTGCTGCAACAGGTGCGCGCGCAGTTGCCGGAGGCCTGGGTGGTGTATAAGCCACATCCTGACGTAGAGGCGGGCAAACGGCGCGGCGTGGTTGCCCCTGCGCAGTTGGCCGGGCTGGCCGATCAAGTGCTGGCGGGTGTGGATATTGCCAGCCTGTATGGCCAGGTCGACGCGCTGCACACGTTAAGTTCCACTGCTGGTTTTGAAGCGTTGCTGCGCGGTGTGCCGGTGGTGACCTATGGCACGCCGTTCTATGCCGGCTGGGGCCTTACCCAGGACCACCAGTCGCTGCCGCGCCGCACCCGGCGCCTAACCCTGGACCAGTTGGTAGCCGGCGCCTTGCTGCGCTATGCGAGCTATGCCGACGCCCAGCACGACTTGCCCTGCGATGCCTGGCACGCCCTCGCCTGCCTCAATGCGCCTCACCCTGCGCGTTGGTCGGCACACCGGCGGGTGGCGCCGTTGCTCAACTACACCCGGACCATGCTCGGCTGCGGCCGGCCCCTGGCCCCATCAAAGGACTAGAACATGCCTGTTTCGATCAAGGACATCGGCCGTTACGCGGCACTTCCCTGGCATTGCTTGCAGCTGGCCACGCATGCGAAATCGTTCGAGAACAACCCGGTGCTTGGCAGTGCCCGGCTCAATGCCTTGGGCCTGCATGTACAGCGTCGCCAGCTGGCCATGGCGATGGCCGGTTACCGCCGCCAGGCGTTGGCGTCGCGGTTGGCTGCCCCTGAGCGCGAGCATTTTGAGCAGAATGGTTTTTTCATCCGTGAAAACGCCCTGCCTGCCGAGCAGTTTGCGGCTTTGCGCGCCGAGCTGGGGGCATTGCGCAGTACTGGTTGGGAAATGCGCCAGGGCCGGGCGGTCACCCGCCGGGTCAGCCTTGACCAGGATGTGTTGGCCCACAACCCGGCCAGCGCGGCGTTCGTGGTAGACCGTGGGGTGCGCGACCTGATTGCCTACGCGTCGTCCAATACCGGTGGCATTACTTACCAGTTGCAGTCGATTGTGATCGATGCGGCCAATGCCGACCAAGACCCGCAGACGCGTTTGCATGCCGACACGTTCCACCCCACGGCCAAGGCGTGGTTGTTTCTGGATGACGTTGAGGATGACCAGGGGCCATTCAGTTATGTGCCGGGCTCGCATCGTCTGACCCCGGAACGGCTGGCGTGGGAGTATCGGCAAAGTCTGGGGGCGGCGCGTTCTAGCGAACAGATGCACCGTGAGGGTTCGTTCCGCATTGACGAGCCCGAGCTGGCCGCCCTCGGCCTGCCCCCGCCCCGCCGCTTTGCGGTACCGGCCAACACCTTGGTGGTGGCAGACACCTCTGGTTTCCATGCCCGTTGCGCCAGCCACAAGGCTAGCCATCGCGTGGAAATTTACGCCAGCCTGCGGCGTAACCCGTTCATTCCGTGGCGCGGGGCGCACCTGTTTGCGCTGCCGTGGATCGCTAATCATCACATGCGCTGGGATATACGGCTGAAGCGGTGGATGGGGTTTGGCAAGAAGAGCCATTGGAAGTTTGTTGAGCAGTTGAATGCGTATGAGGCGCCGTATATCTGAGGGTTTTGATGTGGGTTGAGGTAGTGCCTGGCTTGGGTTATGTGGGGCTGCTGACATCGGGCGCCGCCCGCGCGGCGCTTCGCGGGGCAAGCCCGCTCCCACATCTGTTTCGGGCCAGTTACTCCTGTGGATTCACCTCTGTCCGCTTTGTTTGTTCCATTTGATGTCGAAGGTTGCGCGACTGCTCTTCATCAATCTTCAGCCATGCACCCAGGCTGCAAACCATTTGGCACAGGAATAACTGGCCCGAAACAGATGTGGGCTTGGGTGTTGTGGGGCTGCTGACATCGGCGCCGCCCGCGCGGCGCTTCGCGGGGCAAGCCCGCTCCCACATCTGTTTCGGGCCAGTTACTCCTGTGGATTCACCTCTGTCCGCCTTGTTTGTTCCATTCGATGTCGAAGGTTGCGCGACTGCTCTTCATCAATCTTCAGCCATGCACTCAGGCTGCAACCCATTGGGCACAGGAATAACTGGCCGGAAACAGATGTGGGCTTGGGTGTTGTGGGGCTGCTGACATCGGCGCCGCCCGCGCGGCGCTTCGCGGGGCAAGCCCGCTCCCACATCTGTTTCGGGCCAGTTACTCCTGTGGATTCACCTCTGTCCGCTTTGTTTGTTCCATTTGATGTCGAAGGTTGCGCGATTGCTCTTCATCAATCTTCAGCCATGCACTCAGGCTGCAACCCATTGGGCACAGGAATAACTGGCCGGAAACAGATGTGGGCTTGGGTGTTGTGGGGCTGCTGACATCGGCGCCGCCCGCGCGGCGCTTCGCGGGGCAAGCCCGCTCCCACATCTGTTTCGGGCCAGTTACTCCTGTGGATTCACCTCTGTCCGCCTTGTTTGTTCCATTTGATGTCGAAGGTTGCGCGTGATGTCGAAGGTTGCGCGACTGCTCTTCATCAATCTTCAGCCATGCACCCAGGCTGCAAACCATTTGGCACAGGAATAACTGGCCCGAAACAGATGTGGGAGCGGGCTTGCCCCGCGAAGCGCCGCGCGGGCGGCGCCCGATGTCAGCAGCCCCACATAACCCAAGCCAGGCAAACCCAACATCCAGCAATATCTCTAGCCCCCTCACAGCCTCACGCTCACCTATGTTTTCTTCACCCTTTAGTTGGAGAAATTCATATGGAACGTGCGCAATCCCATCTTCTACGTCGTGGCCGCGTCTCTGAACCCGGTAGGCTTTATCTACTGACAACCGTCACTCATAACCGAAAGCGGTTATTCACCAATCTGTGGTTCGCCCGCGCGGTAATCCAACAATTGCGTCAGGCGGAAGACGATGGTGCATGCCGGTCTTTAACCTGGGTTGCCATGCCAGACCATGTTCACTGGCTTATTGAGCTGAAGGACACCACGCTCTGCAGCTTGATGCGTAGGTTCAAATCACGCAGCAGCCATGCTCTTTATCAAAGGGGATTTCGCCGGGAGAGGGTATGGCAGTCCGGTTATCAGGATCGAGCACTGCGCCGAGATGAAGACATGCGCAGGGTGGCCAGATATGTAATCTGCAATCCGATACGGGCAGGTCTGGTGACGCGGGTGGGTGATTACCCACATTGGGACGCGATTTGGGTGTGAGGGAGTGTATTGCTAAACAAGGCCCTCGAATCTGATGAGCTTGGCCCTGCGGTTTTTTAAAGGCATTGGTTTTGTGGGGCTCTGGTGTGCCTGGCTTGGGTGTTGTGGGGCTGCTGACATCGGGCGCCGCCCGCGCGGCGCTTCGCGGGGCAAGCCCGCTCCCACATCTGTTTCGGGCCAGTTACTCCTGTGGATTCACCTCTGTCCGCCTTGTTTGTTCCATTCGATGTCGAAGGTTGCGCGACTGCTCTTCATCAATCTTCAGCCATGCACTCAGGCTGCAACCCATTGGGCACAGGAATAACTGGCCGGAAACAGATGTGGGCTTGGGTGTTGTGGGGCTGCTGACATCGGCGCCGCCCGCGCGGCGCTTCGCGGGGCAAGCCCGCTCCCACATCTGTTTCGGGCCAGTTACTCCTGTGGATTCACCTCTGTCCGCCTTGTTTGTTCCATTCGATGTCGAAGGTTGCGCGCGATGTCGAAGGTTGCGCGACTGCTCTTCATCAATCTTCAGCCATGCACCCAGGCTGCAACCCATTGGGCACAGGAATAACTGGCCCGAAACAGATGTGGGAGCGGGCTTGCCCCGCGAAGCGCCGCGCGGGCGGCGCCCGATGTCAGCAGCCCCACATAACCCAAGCCAGACACACCTAGCAACCACACAACACTCAAGCCAGACACACCTAGCAACCACACAACACTCAAGTCAGACCCACCCGGCCCCTAAAAAAGTAGAGCCAAGTTCACCTAAACCCAACCCTCACCCCAACCGCGCCACTTCCTCCGCCACCACCGCCACGGTATGCCGAATCTGCTCTTCGGTATGCTCGCAAGACACAAAAAACCGCACCCGCGCAGACTGCTCCGGCACCGCTGGGTACAAAATCGGCTGGGCATTGATGCCACGCTCGAACAGCGCACTGGACAACCGCCCGGCCTTGAACGAGCTGCCAGTAATCACCGGTATCACCGCCAACCCGGTACTGGTCGCCGTGTCCAAGCCCGCCTCGCGGGCAAGGCGCAGGAACAACTCACCCCGCGCCTGCACCTGGGCCACTCGCTCGCTGTCGTTGGCCAACAATTTCACCGCCGCCAACGCAGCAGCCGTAACCGCCGGCGGCATGCCGACGCTGTACAGAAAACCGGGCGCCAAAAACTTCAAATGCTCGATCAGCGCCGTGCTGCCCGCGATGTAACCGCCGCAACTGGCCAGGGTCTTGCTCAACGTCCCCATCCAGATATCAACATCATTACCCGCCAGGCCAAAGTGCTCACGGATACCTTTACCCGTCGCCCCCATCACGCCCAGCGAATGCGCTTCATCCACCATCAAAAACACTTTGTACTTGTTTCTAAGCTCAACGAACCGGGGCAGCTCGGGGTAGTCGCCGTCCATGCTGTAGATGCCTTCCACCACCACCAGCACCCGCTCGAAGTGCTGGCGCTGCTCGCCCAGCAAACGGTCCAGCGCCTGCCAGTCGTTGTGGGCGAAACTCAAACGCCGGGCACCCGACAGCTGAATACCCTGCAGTACGCTGTTATGGATCAGTTCGTCATGCACCACCAAGTCGCGCGGCCCGAACAGGTAGCCGATGGTCGTGACATTGGTAGCGTGACCACTCACCATCACCACCGCATCGTCCACGTCATACAGGCTGGCCAGTTCACGCTCCAGCTCACGGTGCAGCGGGCGGTCGCCAGAAACCGGGCGGCTGGCCGACACCGATGTGCCGTACCGGTCAATCGCCGCCTTGGCCGCTTCGGCCACACGCGGGTGGCCGGAGTAACCCAGGTAGTTGTAACTGGCAAAGTTAAGGTATTCGCGCTCACCAATCTGCGTCTGTGCACCCGCAGTGCCTTGGTGCAGGCGGAAGAACGGGTTGCTCAGCCCCAACCGCTGCGCACCCTGCTGGATAACCCGCAGTTGCTGGTAACCCGGGTGCTGGTCAAACCGATAAAACGCCTCGGGCACCTTCAGGGCAGCCTGCTGCACCTGCTCCAGGGTGGCGCCCTCGACGCCCTCGGCAGCAACATGGCGGCGACGTGCCAAGGCTTGCTGGATGAGGCGTTGCTTGGTATCGCCACCAAGGCCGGTCGGGGTTCTGGCTGTCATCTAGCGCTCTTAGTCAATCAATCGGTTGGGGGCCGTGCTGGTGTCGGCCAGGGCAGCGTTCAACTGCGCCAAGTCTTCGGCGCTGTGTTCGCTGCCATGACGGGCAAGCACATTCTGCGCCAGCTGGTCTTCATGGCTGCCCCCTTCACCGCGCAGCAGTTCCAACAACCGCGCGGCAAGCTTGTCGATGCTGGAACTGTCGCTCAGCTCCATCACCGGTAGGCGGATGCCGAAACGCTCTTCCAGGGCCACCACCAATTCCACGCTCATCAACGAGTCGAGCCCCAGTTCCTGCAGCGGGCGCTGGGCATCCAGGCGTGCCGGCGGCAGGCGCAGAATCTCGCACACCTCGTGCTTGAGCATTTCGGCAAAGCGCTGCAGCAACTCGGCGTCGTCCATTTCCGCCAGCATGCGCTGGATATCCTCGCTGTTGCCTTCGTCTTCCTGGTCGCCGCCATGGGCGCGGGCCAGTTCGGCGAAACGCGGCGTGCTGGCGCTTGGCAGGAAGCGCGACAGCGCCTTGAAGTCCAGCTCCAACACGCCGTGGCCGTTGTCGCCGTCCAGCAGCATGGCTTCGAGCTGCGCCAGGGCCGCCTCGGCCCGCAGCGCGGCGCCGCCCATGCGGCTTTGCAGGGCGTCCTTGATCTGGCTATTGCGCGCCAGGAAGCCGACATCGTCGATCGCCCCCCACAGCACCGCCGTGGCCGCCTGCCCTTGGGCACGACGGTGCCGCGCAAGGGCTTCCAGCCAGTGGTTGGCCGCTACGTAGTTGGCCTGGCCGGGGTTGCCGAACAAGGTGGTCGCCGAGGAGAACATCACGAAGAAGTCCAGCGCCAGGCCCTGGGCCAGTTCATGCAGGTATTGCGCACCTTTGGCCTTGGGTTCGAGCACGCGGCGCAACTGGTCGGCTTCGAGGTTGCGGATCAGCCCGTCGTCAATCACCGTCGCCGCATGCACCAGGCCACGCAGCGGCCAAGGGCTGGCGGCAATGCGCTCGAAGACCGCGCGCAATTGCTCACGGTCGGTAATGTCGCAGGCCACGGCCTGTACATCGATGCCCTGCGCCTGCCACAGCGCCAGCTGCGGCTGGGCTTCGGCACTGGCCGGGCCGCGGCGGCCCAGCAGCACCAGGTGGCGGGCGCCCTTGTCGATCAGCCATTGCGCCGTGCGCAGGCCAAAGCCACCCAGGCCACCGGTGACCAGGTAGCTGGCGTCGGCGGCAAGCTGCAGCGCCCGCGCCGGCTGTAGGCGGGTGTCGACGGTATTCTCGATGGGGTTGGCGTAGGTCACCACCACCTTGCCAATCTGCCGCGCCTGCTGCATGTAGCGGTAGGCTTCGACCACCTGGTTGGCGTCGAATTCGCGGAACGGCAGCGGGTGCAGGATGCCCTGGGCGAACAGCGCCATCATTTCGGCGAACAGGCGGCGGGTAAGTTGCGGGCGCTCGCTCATCAGCTGGTCGGCATCGATACCGAAGTAGCTGATGTTGTTGCGGAACGGGCGCAGGCCAATACGCGTGTTCTGGTAGAAATCGCGCTTGCCCAGCTCCAGGAAGCGGCCAAATGGCTTCAATACCTGGAAGTTACGGTTGATCGCTTCCCCAGCCAGCGAGTTGAGCACCACGTCCACGCCACGCCCGCCTGTAGCCGCCAGCACCTGGTCGGCATAGGCCAGCGAACGCGAGTCGTACACGTGCTCTACGCCCAGCAGGCGCAGGAAGTCGCGCTTCTCGTCGCTGCCTGCGGTAGCGTGAATTTCAGCGCCCAACCACTTGGCGATCTGGATTGCAGCAATGCCCACGCCGCCAGCGGCACCGTGGATCAGCACCTTCTCGCCAGGTTCCAGGCGCGCCAGATGGTGCAACGCGTAGTACACGGTGAAGAAGGTACTCGGAATGGTCGCTGCCGCCTCGAACGACATGCCCTCGGGGATGTGTGCCACGGCGTTGGCGTTGGTCACCAGGCGGTTGGCGAAGCTGCACGGGCCAAAGCCGACCACACGGTCACCCGGGGCGAAATCGCCCAGCACGTCGGCCCCTTTGCCTTGCACCACACCGGCGAACTCGAAGCCCAGGGTGGGGCCGGAGAAGCCGTTTTCGATCGCTTCGTCCGACAACAGGCCCAGGGCGAACATCACGTCACGGAAGTTCAGGCCGGTGGCACGCACGGCGATGTCCAGCTCGTCCGGCGCCGGTTGACGCGGCTCGCGCACTTCCCAGCGCAGGTTGCGCAACTGCCCTGGCAGGTCAAAGCCCAGGCATAGCCACTGCGCGGCGCCGTCAACCCGGCGGGGTTGCTCGGCCAGCACCCGCAGGCGCGGTACATAACGGCGGCCTTCGGCATCCAGGGCCAGTTCGGTTTCGCTGTCGGCGTGCAGCAATGCCGGCACTGCCAGCTCGACGGGCGCTGCGTAGGCCAGGTCGAGCTGGCGGATACGGCAGCTGGCCGACTCGTTGGCCAAGGTGCGGCCGAAGCCCCAGAACGCCGCATCGGCAATGGCGGCGACATCGGCAGCGCTGTCAGCGCCATACAGGTGTTCGGCAGCGCCACGGCTGAACAGCCAGCACTGCGGGGCGATAGCCAGCGACTCGCACGCCTGCACCAGCGCGGCAGCCTGCAGGCAGCGCTCAGCCTGGCCATCCAGGCCAGCGGGGCTGTCGAAACCGGCCAGGTGCAGTACATGCTGGGGTGCCTGGCCAAGGGCGCCCAATTGCGCCGCCAATGCCTGGGCATCGCCAGGCTGCAACAGGTCCACCTGCTGGCCGTGTGCACGCAGTTGCTCGGCCAGGCCCAGGGCCGCGCCCTGCCCGGCTTCGGCCAGCACGGCCCAGCGCTGTACCGCCACTTCGCCGGCGCCAGCACCGGCTGCTGCGGGCTTGTCGGCCAGCAACAAGTAGCTGCCACAGGCGCTACCCGGCAAGGCATCGACGGTGCGCAACCCAGTCAGGCCGTGGCGTTGCAGTTCATGTTGCCAAAACGCCGGGCCCTGCTGGCGCGACAACGCCTGCTGCGGGCCGGCCAGCCACCAGCCAGGCTGGCTGCCGAAGACAAAGTCTACCCAACGCGCCGGGTATTGCCCCAGCAGCGCCAGTTGGCCATGCGGGTTGAGCTGGGCGCTGGCCTGGCGCAGGGCATCGCCCACAGCGCCAAGCGCGGCAAAGTCGGTGGGCAGCAGTACCCAATCGAAGCTACCCGCTTCGGCCAGTTGCTCCAGGCCAAGCACGTTCAAGGCTGGGCAATCGTCGCGCAGGCGTTGCTCCAGCTCTGGCTCGGCGACGCAGTAGGCGTAGTCGATGCGGTCGAAATCCAGGCTGGCATACAGCAGCTCGGCAAACGAGGCACCGCCAAAGCCGATTTCCAGCACGCGCAGGCGCTGCCCGGCAGGCAGTTGCGCCAGGCGCTCGGCCAGGGTTTGGCCAATGCCGGCCAGCACCTGCTGCTGCCCTGCCGCACCCAGCACCAGGCGCGCCAGGCTGGCACCGCTGGTTTCCCGTGGTTGCAGGGTGTCGAAGGCCTGGTCGCCCGCTAGCAGCGCCAGCAGGTGACGGCCAATGCGGCCCACCGAATGGATAATCTGGAAATACTCGGGGTAGCTCTGGAACAGCTCTTGCCAGATGGCCTCCGACGCGGGGCGCTCGCCCAGGTCGGCCAGCTGCCAACCACCGTCGGCGCTGCGCAGCAAGCTGCCGTCCTGCTCGGCGTGGCGCAACAGCGCCATTAGGAAGTCGCCTTGGGCCTGCGACCACAGCGCGACTTGCTCGGCACTCAAGCGGCCACCGGCCTGCTCGACGGCATCGAGCACAAAGCTGACGCACAGCACGTCCAGCAGCGGCTCCACTTCATTCAGGTAACGCACCTGCGCCGGCTCGTCGGCCAGGCGCTGCAAGGCATCGGCCAGCGGCGTGCGGGCCACGGCATGGCGCTGCAGCGGCAGCACTTTGCCCGGTGCGGCCAGGCCCACATGGCCCATGCGCTTGATATCGCCACTGCGGTCGTACTGCAGGCGCACGGCACGCATGCGCGCGTCCTTGATCGCCAACACGGCAGCGCCGCTGGCATCGAACAGGGTGAAGTCGACCAGCAGCGAGTGCGCGGTGCGCTTGCGCTGGCGCACTTCGGCCAGCACCGGCAGGCCGCCGGCGTTGGTGAAGGCAATGCGCCCCAATTTGACCGGGATGAACGCCAGGCCGTCGTTACGGCCCGGGCGGCTGGCCAGCAGTTCGGTGATCAGCTGGAAAGCACCGTCCAGCAGGGCTGGGTGCAGGTGCAGGCCGGCCAGTTCGTGCTCGATGGCAGCCGGCACAGCCAGCTGGGCCAGCACGCGCTCGGCTTCGACCCAGGCGGCTGCCACGGTCTGGTAGGCCGGGCCGTAGTTCAGGCCAACGGCGCAGGTCAAGGCCAGGTGCTGTTCGCCGGTAAAGTCGGCTGGGCGTGCCGGCAGCGCCGGTGCACGGGCGCCCAGCAGCACGCCACGGGCTTCGCCCGGCAGCCGTGCGACCACGTGCTGTACCCAGTCTTCGCGCTGCGCCAGGGTGCGTGAAGTGATGCGCAGGGTGCCGTCGGCCTCTTCGACCTGCACGCGCACCTTCTTGCTGGCGTCGCTGCTCAGCAGCAGCGGGTTGTGGATTTCCAGCTCTTCGATGTCGACGAACTCACCCGGCTGGTGCAGTTGCGCCACGGCCAACGCCAGTTCGGTGAAGCCCGCGCCCGGGAACAGCACCGACTCGCCGACCTTGTGGTCGCCCAGGGTCGGGAACAGTTGCGTGTCCAGGCGGTTTTCCCAGGTCAGCGCCAGGTCGGGCACCGGGTAACCGAGCAATGGGTGCACCCGCTGGCGGCCCAGTGGGCTGAGGGTTTCGGCACTGACTGGGAGGGTGAAGTGGTCACGCTGCCAGGCATAGTTCGGCAGGCGCACCGGCCGCCCGGCAACCGGGAAGCGGGCCTGCCACTGCGGCTCGACGCCAGCAATCAGCAGGCGCGTCACCGTGCGCTCCAGCAGCTGCGGGCTGTGGTCGTTGCGCTTGAGGGTGGCAACCACCTGCCCCGCTTGCTCGCACTCGGCCAGTACATCGGTGACGTAGCTGCGCAGGATCGCATGCGGGCCCACTTCGACGAACAGGTTCAAGCCGCTGCGCACCAAGGCATTCAGCGCCCCCTGGAACAGTACCGGGAAGCGAATGTTCTGCCACCAGTAGTGGCTGTCGAGCCGCTCGCCGTCCAGCTGGCCGCCAACCACGGTGGAGTAGAACGGAATGTGCGTAGCGCGCGGGCGGATGTGCGCGAGGTCGGCGATTACCGCTTGCTCGATAGGGTTCATGGCCGGCGAGTGGAAGGCGTAGTCCAGGTCCAGGCGACGGGCGAACACCTGGCGCTCGCCCAGGGCCTCTTCAAGCAGCGCCAGGGCGTCGACTTCACCGGCAACGGTGGCGCCACGGGCGCTGTTTTCGCCGGCCACCACCAGGCGGCCGTCCAGTTTCAGTTCGCCAATCAGCTGCGCAGTGGCCTCGCCCGACAAGCCTACTGCGGTCATCTGCCCGCTGCCGCGGGTCAGGCCCTGCAGGCGGCTACGGTGGTAGATGACTTGGGTGGCGTCCTCCAGGCTCAGCGCCCCGCTGGCCCAGGCAGCGGCCACTTCACCGACGCTGTGGCCGATGACCGCGACCGGGTGAATGCCTTCGCTAGCCAGTACCCGGGTAACCGCCACTTGCAGGGCGAACAAGGCCGGCTGGGCGATTTCGGTACGGGCATAGCGGCCTTCGCCGTTGTCGCCCAGCAGCTCGGCGCGCAGCGAATAGCCCGCCAGGGGCTGGAACAGCGCGTCCACTTCATCCACAGCCGCCGCGAACAGCGGCTGGCCGAGCATCGCCTGGCCCATGCCCTGCCACTGCGAACCGTTGCCGGAATAGACGAACACCGGCGCCGAAGCGCCCTCCAGTGCCTGGCCTGCTTCCAGTACTGCGCTCAATTCGCTGAGCGTCGGGTCCTGGGCATAGTCATCCAGCGCCTGCGCGGCTTCGGCAGCGTTGTCACTGACCAGCAGCAGGCGATGGTTGTGCGCATCGCGGCGGAACATCGCCTGGTAGGCGACATCGTAATAATCGGCCTGGGGGTGTTCGGCCAGGTAGGCGGCAAAGCGTTCGGCCATGGCGCGCAGGCCCTGCTCGGTCTTGGCGCTGAGCAGCAGCGGCACCCGCTGCGCGCCTACAGCGGCAGGCGGCGCTGCTTGCGGCTCGGGGCTCTGCAGGATGACGTGGGCGTTGGCCCCACCGAAGCCGAACGAGTTCACGCCCACGGTCAGTTGCCCTTGCGCCTTCAGCGGCAAGGGTTCGGTAACCACCTGCAGGTTGAGGTCGGCAAAGGCGATGTTCGGGTTAAGCGCCTGGACGCCAATGGTGGCGGGCACAGTGCGCTCGGCCAGGCAGCTCAAGGCCTTCATCAGGCCCGCCGCACCGGAGGCCGCCTCCAGGTGGCCGAGGTTGCTCTTGACCGAGCCGATCGGCAGCGGGTTGCCGGCGCCACGCGCCTGGCCCAGCGCTTCGCCGATAGCGCGCGTTTCTATCGGGTCACCCACGGCGGTACCGGTGCCATGGGCCTCCAGGTAATCCAGCTGCTCGGGGGCGATGCCGGCCTGGGCGTAGGCCCGCTTGAGCAGCGCCGCCTGGGCCTCGGCGTTGGGCAGGGTAAGGCTGGACTTGCGCCCATCGGTGTTCACCGCACTGGCGGCGACCACCGCCAAAATGGTGTTGCCATCGGCCAGCGCCTGGTCATAGTCCTTGAGCAGGAACAGGCCGCCGCCTTCGGAGCGGGCATAACCGTCGCCGTTCTCGTCGAACGACTGGCAGCGCCCGGTGCGCGACAGCATGGTCGCCTTGGCGAAAATCATGAAACCGAACGGGTGCATGTGCAGGCTGATGCCGCCGGTCACGGCCTGGTCGACATCCCCGCTGAGAATGGCCTGGCAGGCCTGGTGGAAGGCCACCAGCGACGACGAACAGGCGGTGTCGATGGCCATGCTCGGCCCGCGCAGGTCGTAGAAGAACGACAAGCGGTTGGCCGCGATGCTCATGGTGTTGCCGGTGGCGGTGGCGGCATCGATGCTCGCCAGGTCCTCGATCACCCGGTAAGACTGCTCGACACCGGCGATACCCAGGTACACCCCGCAGTTGCTGCCACGCAGGGTGGACGGTTTAACCCCGGCGTTCTCGAAGGTTTCCCAGCACATTTCAAGCAGAATGCGCTGTTGCGGGTCCATCATCGCCGCTTCGCGTGGCGAGATGCTGAAGAACCCCGCGTCAAAGGCACTGATATCACCGAGGGTGCCGGAGGCGAAGGTGTAGCTGGTTGCAGGGCTGGCCTTGTCCGGGTGCAGGAATTCGCTTTTGTCCCAACGCGACGGGTCGACCTGGGTCACCAGGTCGCGCCCTTCCATCAGGTTTTGCCAGAACCCGGCATTGGAAGAACCCGGGAAACGGTAAGCACAACCAACGATTGCAACCTTTCTACGCTTGATCAAAACCTATTCCTTCAAATCTCATCTGGCACCATCCCATCCGTCGGACAGCCGGCTTGCCTGGCCTGGCCCTGTATCTGGCCGGTCGTTGTACGTTGTTGATGATTGTCTGGGTATCTGAAGCTGCTGTGCACGCAAGGGCGCAAGACTTTTGGTCTGGGGCTGGCGTGGGATTTTTCAGATTTGTCTGAGCGGATGATACGCGGGATGGGGGGGAGGGAAAACCCTGGGATGAAGGCAGGATGGCGCTGAAGTTATGAAATTGCCTGGGTGCAGCGGTAGCATATCGCCACCTTCCACACCCTGCGCACTCATTTGGGGGGCTTGTCCGCTAGCAGCGGCGACACCGGTGGCATCTAACGCGCCGCCTGCCCGCCCGCACATTTAAAACGGTGATCGCCTGACGCTCAATGCTCCAGGCGCCGCTGCTGGTAGATCCAGTCGACGATCTCCCCTTCCGGCGCATAACCGATGACCGTTTCACGCAGCAACTGCCGCACCCGCACGAAGTCGTCGGCTGCAGCGGCAGCCAACAACTGGCTCAACGCGTCTTTCAACGCATCCCATGCCAGGAAATCTTCATCGGCACTCATGATCATCGGGTGGCGGGTGGCGATCACATTGTCACCGATCAGCAGTTCCTCATAGAGCTTCTCACCCGGCCGCAAGCCGGTGAACTCGATGGCAATGTCGCCTTTCGGGTTACGCTCGGAACGCACGCTGAAGCCCGACAGGTGAATCATCTTTTCCGCCAGTTCGACAATGCGTACCGGCTCGCCCATGTCGAGCACGAATACATCGCCGCCCTTGCCCATGGACCCGGCCTGGATGACTAACTGCGCGGCTTCTGGAATGGTCATGAAGTAACGGGTGATCTTCGGGTGCGTGACCGTCAGCGGGCCACCGGCCTGGATCTGCTTGTGGAACAGCGGAATCACCGACCCCGAAGAGCCCAGCACGTTGCCGAAGCGAACCATGGTAAAGCGGGTTTTGTTGACCTGCGAAACGTTACCCGCATCGCCGAACAGCACCGGGGCCACTTCGCGGCTGAGGGCTTGCAGGGTCATTTCGGCCAGGCGCTTGGTGCTACCCATGACGTTGGTCGGGCGCACTGCCTTGTCGGTGGAGATCAGCACAAAGTTGGCGACACCGGCCTGCAGGGCAGCCTGGGCGGTGTGCAAGGTGCCGATGACGTTGTTGATCAGGCCTTCGCTAATATTGTGCTCGACCATTGGCACATGCTTGTAGGCCGCGGCGTGATACACGGTATCAACCCGCCAGGTTTTCATGATGTCGAGCATTTGCGACTGGTTGCGCACCGAGCCCAGGATCGGGATCAGGCTGACTGACAACGACTCACGGGCAACACGCTGCTCCAGCTCCGTGAGGATACTGTAGAGGTTGAATTCGCTGTGATCGACCAGCAGCAGTGTCTTGGGAGCTTGCCCAAGGATCTGACGGCACAGCTCGGAGCCGATTGAGCCACCTGCCCCGGTGACCAGCACCGCCTGGCCGACAATGCAACGCTCCAGCAGGTCGCCTTGCGCAGGCACGGCATCACGGCCCAGCAAATCGGCAATGTCGACTTCCTGAATGTCATCCACCTTGACCTTGCCACTGGCCAGGTCCATGAAGCCAGGCACACTGCGTACGTGCAGTGGGAAGCTTTCGAGGTAGGTCAGAATCTCCCGGCGACGGGTGCGGGTCGTAGACGGGACCGCCAGCAGAATCTCCTGGGCGCCGGTCACGTCGATCAGCCGCTGCAGTTGGTCGGGGTGGTACACCTGCAAACCGGCAATCACCCGGTCGGTGATGCTGGCATCGTCATCGATGAAGGCCACAGGGCGCATGGCCTTGTCCATGCGCAGTGCAGCCACCAACTGGTTGCCTGCGGCGCCTGCGCCGTAAATGGCCACTTTCGGCAACCCATCGTCGCGGCTGGCGAATGGCACATGCTGGACAGCGGCGGAAAACCAGTCACCCAGGAAGTACTGCCGCATGGCCAAGCGCAGCCCGCCAACCATGATCAGGCTCAGCCACCAGTAGTTGAACGTGATCGAGCGGGGGACCACGGCCTGACGGTCGCCCACCCAATAGATGATGACGCCAAGAATCAGTGCCGAGAGCGTAACCGCCTTGATGATTGCAATCATGGCGTCACTGCCAAAGTACCTCATTACGGCGCGGTAAAGCCCAAAACGGACAAACAACGGGATGGCCACAAACGGGGCACACAAAAACAACCATGCATGCTTAAACAACGGACTGAACAGGTCCTCTACCCCCAGCCTGACCACGAATGCCAACCACAAAGCGCACCAAACCAGAACGACGTCACTCACCACCTGTATTAAGCGCTTGTGCTCGCGCGGCAGCCTTTGCAAGCGTTCTCGAATGCTGTTGTCGGCCCACTTCCCCATAGCGATAGCGCCCCCATCTTTCAGTTTATTGTTATCACTTTAGGCAAGGCTTACCTAGGCGCATTGAGTGTCTAGCGATGTTGCAGTGCCATTTATCGGTCACACAGGACGATTCTCCGGGCATCACTTTATCAAGCTTTCCCGCGTCCATCGCTGCATTACGGCGGTGCACGGCCACCCAGAACATCCAGCATTTCACACGTGCTTCGCAGGGAACCCTCTGCCGCCGGGCAATGTCCACATTAGCCGAATCGGTGGCCCTTTCATTTATTGACTGCGACCAGCCCCTGAATGGCCATGACGGCCGCGCTCGATGCCCAGTTGTCCCTACCGTCTGGCAGCCAGACCAGAGAGGCCAAGATGATTTTTTACCTGTGTGTGGCCATGGCGCTCTGGCTGATGTCGGCCCCTAGCATATTCTCGCTGCGTAGCACTGGGATTAGCCTGGTGCTAGGGACGGTACTGGTCTGGTCCGTGTGCGCTTTGCGTTTCGAGACTGGCTTTGACTGGATGGTGTATGAAAGCTACTTCAATGCCATCGCGCAAAGCCCTTTCCTCGCCCAGCCACAGGACGTGGTGGCGATGGAGCCACTTTTCTATTTACTCAACTACCTGATCGCGCAGATTGGAAACTTTCAACTGTTTTTGCTGGTGGTGGGTACCATCAACATTCTAAGCGCTGTGTACTTCCTTCAGCGCTTTGATATCCGCGTGGTATTTGGCCTGGCCTATGTGTTTTGCTGGGTGTTCCTGCCGCTAGAACTGGGCACAATCCGCCAGTCGCTTGCCGTGTCGGCGCTGCTGGTATGTTTGACCCTATTGGCAGATGGCAAGGGCAAATGGTCCGTACTCTGGTTCATCGCCGCCGTGGGGTTTCAATATTCCGCGCTGATCTACGGTATCGTTTACGTGCGTAAAGCATTGCGCCCGCTTATGCATCATGCGGCAGCCGTTGCAGTCGTATGTTTCGTCTTCTACTGTATTGCACCGGCGGGGATTGGCCAGGCGACACTCGCCTTGGGCAGCGGCCTTGATATTCCATTTATTTCAGAGAAGCTAGCGGTGTACGCAGACTTTGGTGGGTCCCCCCGGTCTGTTGCAGGCTACGGTTTTATCCTGTTTAACTGCGCGCTGCTGGTGGCTACCCGCTACACCCTCGATTATCAGGCGCCACGCTACGTGCTTCTGGTGAGCCTGCTGCTGTGCCTGATCTTCGCGCAAGCGCTACTGTTCGACTTCGCGCTTATTTGGAACCGGGTGCACTATTTGGCCGCTTTCGTACAGGCGATATTGATCTATGACATTCTGGCAACGCAAACCATGCCAATCCGGGTACCCGCGTTTGTGCTGGTAATGGCGCTCAGCATCGCGGCAATTGGATTGTTCCTGCGCTCCCCGGCCGCCCTTCTGTTTGTGCCGTACCAGTCGTATGTTTCCAAAGAGTGGTCGAACACTGCAAGCGACGGCCGTGAACGTACACTTGAATACTACCGTATGTTCGAAGCTTCCAAGGCGCAGAACAACTAACCAGCTACCTGTCAGCCTTTGCAGGAAGCCTGTGCAACGCCCCCGTAGCGTTGCAATCCGCGCTCCGTAGCCCAACCACGGAGCGCATGCTGTCAGGGTTCCAGGCGACGTTGAAGATGCAGGAAGTCAACAATTTCGCCCTGAGGGGTGTAGCCAGCCACTGTTTCGCGCAGAATCTGCCGAATAGTCACGTAGTCATCCGATTCAATCGCTGCGAGGAGCGCCGTCAGCCTTTGCTTCATGGTGTCCCAAGGTAAATAATCTTCTTGCGCGCTCATGATCATCGGATGACGCGTGGCGATGACATTGTCACCAATCAGCAACTCCTCATACAGTTTCTCCCCCGGCCGCAGGCCGCTGAACTCAATGGTAATATCGCCATGCGGGTTACGTTCGGAGCGCACACTCAGGCCCGACAAATGAACCATCCTTTCAGCGAGCTCGACAATTTTCACCGGCTCGCCCATGTCCAATACGAATACGTCGCCACCCTGCCCCATGGAACCGGCCTGGATAACCAGTTGAGCGGCCTCCGGAATGGTCATGAAGTAACGTGTGATCTTCGGGTGAGTGACCGTAACGGGGCCACCGGCCTGAATCTGCTTATGGAATAGCGGGATTACAGAGCCCGACGAGCCCAACACGTTGCCGAACCGCACCATGGTGAAACGCGTGCGGTTGACCTGAGACACATTGCCCTCCTCGCCAAAAAGCACAGGAGCCGCTTCGTGGCTCAAAGCCTGCAATGCAAGTTCGGCCAGGCGCTTGGTGCTGCCCATGACATTGGTGGGGCGTACCGCCTTGTCTGTTGAAATAAGCACAAAATTGGCAACGCCTGCCTGCAATGCCGCCTGCGCGGTATAAAGGGTGCCGATGGCATTATTCAGCACACCTTCGGCGACATTGTGCTCGACCATCGGCACATGCTTGTAAGCCGCGGCGTGGTACACCGTATCCACCTTCCAACTTTGCAGCACATCCAGCAACAAGCGGGGATTACGCACCGAACCGAGTATGGGTAATAACCGCGTGGCCAACCCTTCGCGATTAATACGCTGCTCCAACTCCGACTGGATGTTGTAGAGGTTGAACTCACTGTGCTCGAACATCAGCAAGATGGTGGGCGACAGGCTTAGAATCTGCCTGCACAGCTCAGACCCTATCGAGCCGCCGGCCCCGGTGACCAGCACCGTTTGCCCCGTGATGCAGCGCTCCAGCAAATCCTCTTGCGCAGGTACTGCATCACGGCCAAGCAGATCGGCAACATCAACCTCTTGGATGTCATCCACCTTGACCCGGCCACTGGCCAGGTCCATGAACCCTGGGATACTGCGCACGTGCAGCGGAAAGCGTTCAAGGCAGGTCAGGATTTCCCGGCGCCGCACCCTGGTGGCGGAAGGGATAGCCAGCAGGATCTCCTGCGCCCCCGTAATATCCAGCATCTTCTCGATATGCTCAGGTTTGTAGACCTGCAAACCCGAGATCACCCTGTCAGCAATACTGTCGTCATCGTCGATGAATGCCACCGGGCGCATCATCTTGCCAATGCGCAGCGCCGCCACGAGCTGGTTGCCGGCGGCACCGGCCCCGTAGATTGCCACCCGTGGCAACCCGTCCTGCCGGCTGGCGAACGGCACATGTTGTGCTGCCGTGAACCAGTCGCCAAGGAAGTACTGCCGCATCGCGAGGCGTAGCCCGCCTACCATGATCAGGCTCAGCCACCAGTAGTTGAAGATGACCGATCTTGGCACCAAGTGCTCATGGTTGCTGTACCAATACACCACAAGCCCCAGAATCAAGGCAGACAAGCTAACCGCCTTGATAATGGTGATCAGGGCCTCGTTGCCAAAATAACGCATGACCGCTCGGTACATGCCAAATCGCACGAACAGTGGGATAGAAACGGCAGGAGCGGCGATAAACAGCCATGCATGCTCCAGCACCGGGTTGGCCAGTTCATCGATACCCAGCCTGACCAGAAACGCCAGCCACAGCGCCACCCACACCAGTAAGATATCTGCGATTACCTGAACAAGGCGCTTGTGGCGCCTGGGCAAGGCCAGCAACCAGGCGCGCAGTCTGTTAATCATGCTTCCACTTCCATGCCATGTTCCACCTAGGTCCCGTACAGTTGCGGAGCATTACGCCGCTGCCAACGCCATGACGTCTTTCAGTACCTGGCAGGTTTTCTCGATTTCCGCGGCGCTCAAGGTTGGGTGGACCATGAACATCAGGCTGTTTTCGCCAAGTTCCCGGGCAACACTCAGATGCGGGTCTGGGCGCCAGTTGGTGCCGTCAAATGCTTTTTCAAGATAGACCTCGGAGCAGGAGCCTGAGAAACAGGGCACCCCGCGCTCAGCAATCGCCCCCAAAATACGGTCACGCGACCAATCCGGGCGCAATGCTCCCGGCTCGACGAAAACGTAACATTTGTAGGCTGCATGGCCGATGTCCTGCGGGAGGACAGGCACCCGCAAGCCCTTGAGCCCTTTGGCACACTCCCAGATCGCAGTGGCATTGCCGATTCGCGCTTTGGCCCAATCAGGCATGCGACGCAACTGTATACGGCCGATAACGCCTTGCATTTCCATCATGCGCCAGTTGGTGCCGAAGCTCTCGTGCAACCAGCGGAAACCGGGGGCATGCTCGCGCTGATAAACCGCTTCCCAACTTTTGCCGTGGTCCTTGTACGCCCACATCTTTGCCCAAAGCTCACGGTCATTTGTGGTGACCATGCCGCCCTCGCCACCAGTGGTCATGATCTTGTCCTGGCAGAATGACCAAGCGCCGACGTGACCAATGGAGCCCACCGAACGCCCCTTGTAGGTTGCACCGTGCGCCTGTGCACAGTCTTCAATCACTTTCAGGTCATGCTGGGTGGCCAATGCCATGATGGGGTCCATGTCGCACGGCCACCCGGCGAGGTGAACACAGATTACGGCCCGGGTACGCGGCGTGAGCACTGCGCGGATGGTTTCGGCAGTGATATTTTGCGTATCCCTGTCGACTTCAGCAAAAACCGGCACCGCCCCGGCATTGACGATACTGGACACCGACGCGAGGAAGGTGCGCGGGGTGACGACGACTTCATCACCCTCGCCAATGCCCAGTGCATTCAATGCCAAATCCAGCGCAACGGTACCGTTGGCAAGCGCTACCGCATGGGCTGTCCCCGCCCAGGCAGCAAACTCTTGCTCAAACTGGCGGCACTCTTGGCCAGTCCAGTAATTGACCTTGTTGGACAGAACGACATCGCGAACTGCATTGGCCTCTTCTTCGGTGAATGATGGCCAAGGGGCAAAAGAAGTATTCAACACAGTGATCTACTCGCTATCCAAAATGTTCGTCGATACTGGCGACAAGCTGCGCCAGCAATAAATGCTTGGTTCGGTCACGTTAAGCGTGATCATTTGCCAACGGCCCGTGCGGGAACCCCAACGACAGTCAGGTGATCGGCAACCGTCGAAACTACCACCGCTCCGGCGCCCACTGTGACATGCGCGCCGATGCTGGTCAGTTGCCGCACGCAGGCGCCAATGCCTACCCAGCTCTCGTCGCCGACCTGCACCTGGCCTGCCAGACGCGCCCCAGGGCTGACATGAACAAATGCCCCTAGGCTGCAATCGTGATCGACACTACAACCGGTGTTAAGAATGGCACCGTCACCGACCTCGCAAAACGGGTTAATCACAGCTGTGGCAAACACTACGCTGCCGGCACCCAAACGCGCATGTTTACTGACCACCGCGGCAGGATGGATGATGGTCGCCATGACAGCCCCAGCCTGCTCAAGCAACTGCTGTTTGGCGCGGCGGATGGCGTTGTTGCCGATCGCCACGACTACGCCCTCATAGGCATCAACCGCAGCAAGCAGCTGGGTACTGCCCCCGACAATTGACCACGCGCCACATACACTGCGCTCAGGCCAGGCATCGTCAAAGAAGTCGATGTGTGTCCAGCCGCACAACGCTGCGGCATCGGCCACTACCTTACCGTGGCCGCTGGCACCCAGAATCGCCAGCCGGTTCATTTGCGCGAACCGGTAAATTTGGACATGGTGACCTCGCCCTGCGCACTAATACCGTCACGTATAAGGACTTTTTTCACCGTAAGAAGGATGACTTTGAGGTCAAGCCAGAATGAGCGGTTGTCTACATACCAGACGTCGAGCTGAAACTTTTCCTCCCAGCTCAGTGCATTGCGACCGTTGATTTGAGCCCAGCCGGTAACACCTGGCCGCACATCATGGCGACGTCGCTGCTCAGCGTCGTACAACGGCAGATACTCCATCAACAGCGGTCGAGGGCCGACCAGGCTCATATCGCCTTTTACGACGTTCCACAGTTCGGGCAACTCATCCAGGCTGCTTGAGCGCAAGAAACTGCCGAACCGAGTCATGCGCTGGGCGTCTGGTAGCGGGTTCCCTTGGCTATCGAGCGCGTCGCGCATGGTACGGAATTTGACCATCTCGAAAGGCTTGCCGCCCATACCGGGGCGTACCTGACGGAACAACACCGGTGAGCCAAGCTTGCGCCGGATCATCATCGCCACGACGACGATGACTGGCGACAGGATTATCAGGCCTGCCATCGCTGCTACCACATCGAACAATCGTTTCAACATCTCAATACCCAACCAGATTCAACGGCGCGCCCATGGAATTGCCCAATTAATTGCCCAAGCGCCGGAAATGCTCGCCAAAGCGTTGTACACCCACTTTCAAGGACAGCTTCTGCCGATAGAACTCCGCGCCTCGCTGGCCCATCTGAATCCGCTGCTGCTCACTCAGCAAGCTGAGCTCGATGCAGGCATCTGCTAGGGCTTGAGGGTTCTGCGGCTCGGCTATCACTCCGCAGTCGGCATCGCGTACCAACTGTGCTGCATCGCCTTCCACTGCCATGATCAGCGGCTTCCCGGCTGCCATGTAAGCTTGGGTCTTGGACGGAATGGTAATGGTAAAAAGCGGGTCCTTCTTCAGGTGTACCATCAACGCATCAGCACTCGCCAGGTATGCCCCCACCTCCGCCATGGGCACTCCCGGCAAAAAGGTCACGTTGTCGAGTTGCCGTTCCCGGGCAACAGCCTGCAGGCGCGAGACCTCAACGCCCCCGCCCAGGAAGGTCAGCGAGACATTGGCAGCCCTTTGCTTCAGGATCGCTGCCGCTTCGATGACCGCATCCAGCGCTTGCGCCTTGCCCATATTGCCGGCGAACAACACCCGGAAGGTGTCGTCAGGCGTGAAGTTCAAGGGCTTACCTGCATCCGCGGCACACACCATGTCCTCGGCACACCAGTTATAAATCACATCGATCTTTGCTGCCGGCACACCCCGCTCAATGAGCAACCGCTTGAAACCAGGCGAAAGTACCACGATCTGATCCACACGGCGGTACACCCAGTCGCATACCCGGCTGACCAGTTTCAGTGCCTTCTCGTTCGAGAACATGCCAGTAGCCTTCAAGGTATCCGGCCACATGTCCTGAATGTCATACACCACCGGTACGCGGCGGAGCATCCGTATCAGTGCTGCAGACATACCCACTGTCAACGGCGGGTGGTAGGCATAGATGACGTGCGGTTTACGCACGCCAAACAACCCATAAAATAGGCTAGTTGCAGCAAAACTTGCATAATTGAGCACACGCCCGATACCGCTCTGCCCATGGCTGGGATAGAGCGGAACGCGCGTCACCTTAACGCCATCGATCACTTCACGCTGTATGAGCTTGACCTTGTATCCCGAGTACAACTTACCGCCAGGGTAATTGGGGAAACCGGTTAAAACTTCCACCTCAAACCCCTGAGCGACAAGCTCACGGGCAAACACCAGCCCTTTGAAGGTGGGCTCCGGGTCAAACCATTGCGTCAGCAGTAGAATGCGCGTGGCCATGGCGGATCAGTACCTTCTCCAGACGGTACGCATTACATAGTCACGATAGCTGTGAATAATCCGCACCACTTTTTCGGACACGTTTGGCATGCTGTAGTCTTCGACCAGACGCAAGCCACGGACCTCGCCACGTGGTTGGCTTTCCAGTACGGCCAACCCCTGCAGCACGCGGGCCACCTCCAAGCCAGTCATCATCACTGCAGCCTCTTCCATTCCCTCGGGGCGCTCATGTGCTTCGCGCAAATTCAATGCTGGGAAATTGAGGATCGACGACTCTTCGTTGATTGTCCCGCTGTCTGACAGAACAGCCTTGGAGGCCAACTGCAGCTTGTTGTAATCGGTGAAACCCAGCGGTTTAAGCAGGCGTACGTTGGCGTGAAACTTGACGCCCAGCGCATCGACACGTTTCTGCGTGCGAGGATGGGTCGACACAATCACTGGCAGGTCAAACTCGGCTGCCACGGTATTGAGCACGTCCACCAGTTTGAGGAAGTTCTTGTCGGCCTCAATGTTTTCTTCGCGGTGCGCGCTGACCACGAAGAACTGCCCCTCTTCCAGCCCCAGACGTTGCAGGACATCCGACGCTTCGATCGACGGGCGATAATAGTTAAGGACTTCGAACATCGGGCTGCCGGTCTTAATAACCATGTCTGGCGGCAACCCCTCGCGCAGCAGGTAGTCACGGGCGATCGTGCTGTAGGTCAGGTTGATATCCGCCGTGTGGTCCACAATCCGCCGGTTGATTTCCTCTGGCACGCGCATATCGAAGCAGCGGTTACCGGCCTCCATGTGGAAGGTCGGGATCTTGCGGCGCTTGGCGGGGATCACAGCCATGCAGCTGTTGGTATCGCCCAGCACCAGAAGCGCTTCAGGTTCGATTTCGGCCAGTACCTTGTCCACCGCAATGATGACATTACCGATGGTCTCGGCCCCCGAGGCACCAGCAGCATTAAGGAAGTGATCCGGCTTACGAATCCCGAGATCGTTGAAGAAGATCTCGTTCAGTTCGTAATCATAGTTCTGCCCGGTGTGCACCAGCACCTGTTCGCAATGCTGGTCCAGTGCGGCCATGACACGCGACAGGCGGATGATTTCTGGTCGGGTGCCGACAACGGTGACAACCTTCAACTTTTTCATATCTATTCCTTGCTGATGCTGGCGCTCAAGCGTTCAATGGCTTCGCATAGGTGTCGGGAAGCTCGCGATCAAATATCTCGTTGGCCCACAGCATGACGACCATTTCTTCATCACCGATGTTGGTGATGTCATGGGTCCAACCTGGCACGGTCTCGACGACTACGGGCTTGTCACCCGACGTCTGTAGCTCATAAAACTCTCCCGACACCATATGACGGAAGCGGAAGCTGGCAGTGCCCTTGATCACCAGGAATTTTTCGGTCTTGGTGTGATGGTAATGGCCGCCCCGGGTAACCCCAGGGTGTGCGGTGAAATAAGAGAACTGGCCGCTGTCACGGGTCTTGAGCATCTCCACGAATACACCACGCTCATCGCCGTACTTGGGCACCTCGTACGTGAAGCGGTCCTCGGGCAGATAGCTGACATAAGTGGAATACAAGGCGCGTACGAAACCAGTCCCCACCGGCTCGGTGATCAGGTTTTTGCGGCTGGCCTGGAAGGCATTGAGATGGTCGGCGATTTCACCCACCGTCGCAGTGTACTGCGGCTCAACATTCACAAACGCCTTGCCGGCATGCTCACCACGCATCACTTCCAGGAAGCACCGGATGACGTCATCAATGTAAACCAGGTTGACCGCCGCCATCGGATCGTTAATTTGAATAGGCAAACCACGGGCAATGTTGTGGCAGAACGTCGCCACTGCGGAGTTGTAATTAGGCCGCGCCCATTTGCCAAATACGTTTGGTAAACGGAACAGATAAACAGGCGACCCCGTTGCCGCAGCCAACTGCTCCAATGCCTCTTCGGCCCCACGCTTGCTTACACCGTAAGCATTGTCCAAGGTTGCCTGGCTGGAGGACGTGTACAGCAAAGGGATCGCTTTGCCGCTCGCGCGAACGGCGTCGGCCAGCGCAAGGGTAAGGTCGACATTACCGGTCGTGAATTCCTGCGGGTCCTGCGGGCGGTTGATACCTGCCAGATGGAACACGAAGTCTGCTTCAGCGACCTTTGCCGGGAGAGCAGCGATATCATCGTGGCGCGTGAATGTGCTCACCACGGTGCCTTCAAGCTCTTGCAAGTGCACCAGCAGGTTCTTGCCGATAAAACCATCGGCTCCCGTTACCAGAACGTTCATCAATCACTCCTCCGGTACGGCATGCTCGCCGCGCTGGATCGCCTGCATGAACTCAAGCTTCAGCAGCAGGCGCTGCATGCCCTCAACGTCCAGACGCTCGGTGTTATGCGAGTTGTAATCTTCGGTGCGCGAAATCTCTACTTCGCCCTGCTCGACAAATTTTGCGTAGTTCAGGTCGCGAAGATCTGGCGGGACGCGATAATAGTCGCCCATGTCTTCGGCACACACCATTTCCTCGCGGCTCAGCAGAGCCTCGTACAGTTTTTCGCCGTGACGGGTACCAATCACCTGAATTGGGTGCTCTGGCTTGCCCAGCATCCGGGTCAATGCCTCTGCCAGTGTCTGGACGGTCGCCGCCGGTGCCTTCTGCACGAACAGATCGCCATTTTCGCCGTGCTCGAAGGCAAACAGCACCAGGTCAACAGCATCCGACAAGGTCATCATGAACCGGGTCATGTTGGGGTCGGTCAGTGTCAGCGCCTTGCCGGCACGTATCTGCTCGATGAACAACGGAATCACAGAACCCCGAGACGCCATGACGTTGCCATAGCGAGTACCACAGATAACCGTACAGTTGCTATCGACATTACGCGACTTTGCAACCATTACCTTTTCCATCATCGCCTTGGAAATGCCCATGGCGTTGATCGGGTATACCGCCTTGTCGGTACTCAGGCAAACGACACGCTTCACCCCATTCTGGATCGCTGCCTCAAGTACGTTCTCGGTGCCCAGCACATTGGTCTTGACGGCTTCCAGGGGGTGGAACTCGCAAGAAGGCACTTGTTTGAGCGCAGCCGCGTGGTAGATAAAATCCACGCCTCGGCTGGCATTGAGGATGCTCTGGTAGTCACGCACATCACCGATGTAGAACTTCAGTTTGCTACTGGCATAGCGCTTGCGCATGTCATCCTGTTTCTTTTCATCGCGACTGAAAACACGAATTTCAGCGATGTCGCTATCAAGAAAACGCTTGAGGACGGCGTTACCAAACGAGCCGGTGCCACCGGTGATTAAGAGTGTTTTACCTTTGAACATGACAACCTCACAAATTTGTAATTAGGCATTAACCAAGGCCGGTTCTTTGCGTTGCTGGCCCAGCCAGATGAACAGCCAGAATACAAATGCAAAATAGGAATCCAGCGTTTGCGTCAACTGATTGTTAGCAGGTGCGTACAAAACCGAAAGTGTCAAAAACAGGAACACGAGGGTGCCTGCTTCACTGCCATTGAACAACGCGCTTTTCCAAGCGCCCCCCCAAAGAAACCCCATTACCAGAATCACCAAGGGCACCAACGGAAAGCCAACATCGCTGGCGATCCAAGTGAACATTGTCGACCATTGGGCGGTATCACTCCACCCCGCCAGGTTCACCTTGCTAAGGTAGCTGCGCTGATAGAGTGAATCGTCCACCACCTTGGAAAAATTGCTCATCAAGAACGATGAATGCCCGAGGCCCATCGTCGAGGTGAAATCCTCCTCCAACGCCAGCGATAACCCGTAATATCCTTGGGCCATGTAGGCAGAAAGCATCTCCATGGCAAAATTCAATTTATCTGCCAGAGGCTCATCACTGGGCGAGCGGTGCGAACACACCACCCCCTCAGCGATACAGAACATGCCGCTTCCGCCCATTCGGGCTTCCTTGCGTTCAATGAACAGGAACAATGTCGAGAACAGCAGGACCACTAGCAGCAAACCAGCCACGCCTACTTTGCCGGCACTGAAAGGGAACCGCCCCCGTCGAATCATGGCCTGGCCTGCCAGCACCATAAAGGTACCACCCACAAAAACCAGCAGCTCGCCGGTTTCGCGATCGGTACCGCGCATTAGCGAAAACACCAGGACGGCGCCGACGTGGCCTAGCAGCAGCAGGACATCCAAAAGCGTCAAGGAGCGCCAGTTAAGGATGGCGAAAGGGATCACACAGCAGACGAATGGCGCGGCCAGTGCTCGTGCGAGTGAAACATAACTACGAATGCCGGATTCGTTAGCCTCCAGCGCTTTGAGCATTTCCTGATAGGCGGCCCCCTGATCACTCAAGACGCTCAGCACCTCCCAGGGCCACTTACCGGTGTACACATACGTCGAAGGAAACAGCAAAATGATGCTGGCCACTGCCCCCACGCGGTAGCATTTCCGCCAGCTGATCAATGGCCGCCCCGGGATGATGGCGTGGCCACTCAGCGTATAACCCAGCGCCAGGGCCAACAGTGTCACCAGGAGAAATCCAAGGACCACGCCGCCATTATTCAGCGGCCAATCAAAGGGGCCGAAGAAAAACAGCGCAATGGTTGCACCCAGGTACAAGAGGCCTAGCCAAAGCGGAAGCAGCCTCAAACTGGTCAAGAGGATTGGCATCCTAGCGCTCCGGTCGTCCCACCTGGTTAATCAACTGTCGGGCAACGTGCTCGACATCGAAGTGCTCGGCCATGCATTCAGGGCCGCGACGCGCCATACGCGCCAGGCGCTGCGGGTCTGCCAGTAGCTGCTCAATGCATTCATGAAGCTGCACAGGCTCCCCGGCCTCGACCCTTACGCCCACGTCCTGCTCGACAATAAAATCGCCATAGTCGGTGCTGCGCTCTACCGAAGCGACAATCGGCAAACCCACACGCAGGTAGTCGATGGTTTTGGAAGGGAAACTCGGCACGTCTACATCACGCACGGTACACACCAATGCCACATCGCAGGCCTGGGCGACATCGAGATAGCGCTCACGAGGCACCCTAGCGATCCACGAAAGGTTACCGTGGCCTTCATCCAGATAGGCTTTTACCTGGCCTTCCAAGGTCCCACTGCCCATGATGAGGTAGTAACTTCGAGAGCCTTCACGTGCGGCGATCCGTGCCACTTGCAACAAATCTTCTACCCCCCGCCCGTGCACCAGTTGCCCCCCAAACACCACAATGGGGCGGTCTACCGGAAGGCCCATCTCTTCCCTGGTTTGCTGACGGTCCAGAGGCATGACAGCCGTATTGCGCCCCCATATCGGCAGCGTGTGGACTTGCTGAGACGGGCGCAAACGGTAGTGCCGCTTAAGGTAGGCAATATTGGCGGGGGACATGCACCCTATATGATCGAAAGTACGTATCAATGTACTCTCAAACCATTTGGCAATGGCAAAGACTAGCCCAGAAGGCATTAGGCCAATCTGCTGTTGATGGTGCGGAAAGAAGTCCCACAGCACCATGTAAGCTTTCGCCTGCCCCCTGTAGCGCTGCCATAACAACGGCAACGACATGGTGACTGCAGGCGAAAAGCCGACAACCAGATCGATAGGGCGAGTACGGCTGACTTCGCGCAGAAGTTTCACCACCCTGAGCGAGGACCCGGCCCACTTCATCACCTTCGAGAGCATTGGCAGCCGGGAACGCACAAGCAAAGGTGCAACCGAAATGACCTCTACTCCCTTGGAGGTTCGCAGCCGATGATCCGGCTCACCCGCCGCGGCAGCCCAATCAAGATTGATCACCGTGACCGAATGCCCTTGCCCCTGCAACGCTTCAGCCATTTCATTGGTCAGCCACGGATCGTTCTCCTGCAAGGAAAATTTCGTGCAGAGCATCACGATATTCACTGGGCTTTCCTTCTCATCCAAAACAACAAACCAAAGGCCATTACCACTGACAGGAAGCAATAGGTGACCATGTGGGCATACACAGGAGCCATCGTGCCTTCAGTGCTGAAGAACCAGCTGAATGCACCGACCAGGAGTACCCCCTGGGCCAGCTCGAATGCAAACGACACACGCACCAGGCCACGTGCCATGAACACGTAGGAAATGGAGGCCGCGATGGTACGAAACACATCACCCGCCATCTGCGGCGCCAGCAGCGCTTTCATGGGCAGAAAATCACTGGAAAACACCAACGTAATTAAAAAGTCGCGCATCAAGTAGAACACCGCAAAACCTGCCAGCAGCACCCCGACAAGCGCGCAAACACTTCCCGACCACTCTTTCAGGACATGCCGCATGTCGCTGGCAGCTGCAATGCGCGGCAACACGAAATTGATCAACACCACGCCCATGAACTGCATGTAGACGTCTGAAAGCTTGATCACACCTTGCCATTGCCCTACCTGCTCCCAGCCCATAGCGCGCCCCATTACATCGCGTATGAACAGCTGGGCCAGCGGGACGGATACTGCCCCGATCAATGTGACCATGGAGAAGGACAGCAACAGCTTCATGCGCTCAGGCGCTATAGACCATGAGCAAGAGGTGAGGAGTTCACGCCGACGAAAAACGGCATACAACAACGCGAACACACCAACCATCGCCGGCATCAACACCAGCGAGTATGCAGCTTCTTCAAAAGCGCCATAGTGCACGGCGGCGATTACCATTGCCGCGCCTGCCAGCGTGCCAGCTATGTTGATAACCGAGAATGTACGGCTGCTGCCACGGCTGCTGGCCTCCGCCAAAGGAAGGTTACCGTAGCCTATAAGCGCCTGACTAAAAGCGAGCACAATGAAAAGCAGCATACCAACGCCCGGCACTAGGTAACTGGCGAGTACCGGGGACAATGCAGCAATCAAAACCGCCGAGGCGCAGCAGAGGATAGTTGTCAGGGTATAGGCTGAGGCATACCAGGCCTGCCCCTCAGTCGTAGCCAGCGGCGTCTTGGCCAGCACCCGGATAAGACCGTTGCTAATGCCACCGCCCGCCAACATGCCGACGATGGCGACCACCGTCATCAACTGACCCAGTAGCCCAAAACCCTCCGGCCCCAACTTCCAGGCGAGCATCTTGATAACCAACAAGCCAGCAAGTGTCTTGACCAGAACCATGGAGCCAAAGTAGAGGCCTGCTTTTATTCTTGACAAACGTGACGCCTCATTCATTGCCCCTGCAATACACATCTACATTCTGCAAACATTGGACTTGCTCTTGCCCAAGTTACACGAACACTGAAACTTAATACCCCTATAGCGAACGTGCACGCCCCCCTCGGTACAGCGCAAGGCATACGCCGAGTAGCAGACCAGCCACGACGCCCAGCAAAACAATTAATGTTTTCTTAGGCTTGACTGGGCGATCGGGCACTTCAATAGCGCCATCCTGACGATAGAGGCGTACTGCATCGGTATCTAGATGCAAATCGCGATAGAACTGCATCGTCAGCTGGTTGTCACGTAGCCCGCTGACAAATGGATCGTCTGACGTGCGTTTACGTAAATTATCGATATCCGCTTCAAGCGCTTTACTTCCGCGCATGTACGCGAGGGTTCCTTCCATACCGGCAGAAACCTCAAGAGAAAGCGTGTTGGAAATCAGCGGCGGCTTCTCCAAACCTACCGACCGGGCGATGTTCAAGGCTTCTGTTAACCGAGTAATCTGATCTTCTCGCACCTTGCGGGCCGCATCCCGAGCAGCTTGGATCTGGCGGCTGAGCCTATCCGCCTTGCCCAGCGCGTCCGCGCGCAAGTCCTTTGCCAGCTCCTGCTTACTCCAGTCGCTGGTCATTTGCACATATTGCGTAACCCAGTCAGCCGCCACTTTAGGGTCCGCCAGGGTTACGGCTACGCTATAGCGATCTGGGGCAACGGGCCCAACAGCAGTGACCGCTAACGTTTTATTGAACTCTGCATAGAGTTGATCTTGCGAACCTTGACGGGCGTTATCAGCCAAGCTAGGAAGGTACACTTCTTGGAAGAACTTTCGGCGCAGCGCCTGGGACTGCAAATTACTCAGGTAGACGCTATAGACGTCTTTAGCGCTCAGAAGCTGAAGCCCGGTGCCTTCACCCCGACCAATATTTACTTGCGAAATATCGTCTTGTGTCGGCGTCCGTACCGCTACCCGCGCTTCATAGAAAGGCGTCGATAGCATTGCATAAGCCACTGCACACAATGTGACGGCAATCGTCACCAGTGCCACCAAGGCTTTCTGCTGTCCTATCAGGCGGACCAACTGGGAAAAATCGATGTCTTCATTACCGTTCGGGCGCTCAGCTACATTGCGCATTGGCTCTAGTGTTCCCTTGAATCATTATTTTTTGAGTTCCAGAACAAGCACGCGCTGGCGGCTGCCCTGCAGTAAAGCTGCTGATGCCCCCCATCGACCGTCATCAGCTGATGACAGACAGGAGCACTATGCTGCAAGCATTGCGACGCATACACTACAGCGAAAGCCTGCAGCAAAGTAGGGGCAACCCAAAAAATCCTCCATCCACTTCCAAATGCGCCCAAAGGTGCTAGCCCTTTGCCTCCTTTGCAATGCTCACCTGGAGCTCAACCCCATGCACTGCAGCGTGACGGTGCAATGCAGCCGCCAGCTGGCTCTTCACCTGATGCTCGCCATGCACCAGAATCACGCGCCTGCTCGCGTGGTTCAATCCCGCTGCAAATCTGATCAGCCCTAGCTGATCTGCATGCCCAGAATATCCGGGCACTGTTACAACCTTCGCTCTCACCTCATACATCCGCCCATCCAAATCAATCTGCACAAACCCCTCCGCCCCCTCACTCGCCTGGATCACCGCCCCCGGCGTACCTTTAGCCTGATACCCCACAAACATCACCTCATGCCGCGTATCGCCGAGCATGGCCTTGAGGTAATTGACTATCCGACCACCCGAGCACATGCCATTGCCAGCAATCACAATCGCCGGTCGCCCGGTGCTCTTCAGGTAATTGACCACCTGCTGATGCTTGGCATGGGTATCCACGCTGACAAGCTGACTGAACCCCAGCGGGTCGCGCCCTTCGGCAAGCCGAGCCCTGGCTTCGGCATTCCAAAAATCATGTAGCCCCCTGTAGACACCCGTGATGCGCTGAGCCAATGGCGAGTCAAGAATGATGGGCAGCTGCGACCAATCGATTGGATCATCACCTGACGCCTGGGCCGTACCGCCCAGCAATGCCTTGCGGTAAAGAATGTCTTCGAGCTCATACAGCAGCTCTTGGGTGCGGCCAAGGCTGAATGCCGGGATGAGGATAGTGCCCTTGTCAGCCAGCGCCCTATCGATGGCGGCTTCCAGCCGTTGCAGGCGATCACTGGCTTTGGCGTGCAGGCGGTCACCGTAGGTGCTTTCCAGCACCAGCACATCCGCCCGTTCCGGTGGCTGCACTGGGCGCAGCAAAGGGTTGCCGGCGCTACCCAGGTCCCCGGAAAACACGTAGCGGGTATCGGCCTGCCCGATCAGCACATCGCACTCGACATACGCCGACCCCAGCAGATGCCCTGCGCGCTGCAGGCGAATACGACAGCCGAGCTCCGGCGCACTCACAACCTCGTGCCATTGCTCGAACGGCAGCGGGACGATGCGCTCTTCGAGAAACGCGAGATACCGCGCTACATGCGCAGGCTCACTGCTGATGCCCAGCTTGTAGGCATCCTCCAGCACCAGCGGAAGCAGCCTGGCGGAGGGCTCACTGCAGTAGATGGGGCCTCGAAAGCCCGCCGCCAGCAATGCCGGTATACGGCCGACATGGTCAAGGTGGACATGGGTGATGACCAAGGCCTGAATGCCCTGCACATCAAAACCAAGCGGGGCGGATTCTGAACCGGGCGAAGCGTCGGCGCCCTGCTCCAGGCCACAGTCGACCAACAGGCTGGTGGTCGGGCTCAGGTGCAATTGATGGCAAGAGCCGGTTACACCCCGAGTGCCACCGTGATGGGAAAGGACTGGAAATTCCATGCTGCTGCACGCTCGCCAAGGCCGAAATGAAGTGTGGTATTACTCCATGACAGCCGGCGCAGGCATAGGTGAGACTTTCTTAACGTGCGGTAAGAATTTTCTTTAGTTACCGCTCAACGCTGCCTGACGAGCAGAAGCCCTTATCTTGCGCTTGCTGCGCTGCACGCCATAGGCACCGAGCAATGGCCCAACTGCGAGGCCAATGACCAGGGCTGCCAGTACCAACACGGCCACCGGCACTTCCGGCGCTGCCCAGCCAAACAGGACGAGCGATACGGCCTGCTGGTTCTCCAGCACAAAGAACAGCACCACAGCCGCCAACAGCAGCACGAACACCGCCGCCAGGGCGCGCTTGAGGTTACGCATCAGATTGCTCCTTGGGGAAAATCAGGTGTGGGCCTCGTCTTCTTCATTGACCCGGTCGCGCAACTCTTTACCGGGTTTGAAGTGCGGCACGAACTTGCCTTCGAGGCTGACCGACTGGCCGGTCTTCGGGTTACGGCCGACGCGCGGTGCGCGATAGTGCAGCGAGAAGCTGCCAAAACCGCGGATTTCGATGCGATCACCGGTGGCTAGGCATTGCGACATCTGCTCAAGCATGGTCTTGATGGCCAGCTCCACGTCCTTGGACGAGAGCAGCCCCTGATGGGTGACAATACGTTCGATCAGCTCCGACTTCGTCATATTTTTCCCTTCGTTATCAAGCAGCTAGATCATTGCTTAACCAGTTTGTAGCACGCCGGGAAGGATTTGAACAGGGTGGTTCTTGACTTAATAAAAAAATTCAAGATTGAAGTTCTATAGGAATGGTCTAGCCGGCGCGGTTACCCGGCACGAAGGCGACCCCATCTTTGGAGGCCCGGGCTTATCCGCGAACACGGGCGAAGCCCGTGCCATCCACCGCGGCGCTTGCTTCGCGGGCAAGCCCGCTACTACAGGGCATTGGGCTAGGCCTCAAACGCGCCGGCACACAACTGTCTTGAAGCAGCCCTACCCCCGACCATGAGCGCGAACCTAAGCCAACTGTTGCTGGGAATCGCCCGGGAAAAAGCGTTTTTTCATGGCCAATGCAGGCTTCTCGACCAACTCCCACGACACAAACCCCGCCAACCAGGACGCCGGCACGGCAGCCAGCATCAACCAGTAAGGCCCTGCCGAGGGCATCGCTGCGGCCAATACCTGCTGAATCGGGAATGCATACAGGTAGATACCGTACGAGTAGTCCTGCACGTACGCGGGCAGCCTCAACGGCGAACAATAAGCCGCGTATAGCGTGCCGTATATCGTCAACACGGCAAACGCAAAAACCTCAAAGCGGCCACCCTTGGCCGCCCAAAACAACCCAACACAGGCCAGCAACAACCAGCCGCTATACGGGATCACTGCCCGGTACGAATAGAACACCGACCCCGCCAGGAAGCACACCACCAGCTTATACGGGTACCCTGCAAAGGCGGGATGCAGGGTATACAAGCCCAGCGCAACAACCAGCGCCGCAAGCGTTAACCCCGTCATCGGCAACCGAGTCACCCTGGCCACCCACACCAACACCCCCAGCACCACGTACATGCGCATTTCCAACGGGATGGTCCACAAGCTGCCATTGATCGAATCCCCATAGAAGCGTGGGGTAAAGCTCACCCCAGGCAACACGAACTGGGCATCTTTGAAAACCAACAGCGGGCTATAGACGTACCGATAAACCTGGCGCTCGGAAAAGTACTCAGTGAGCGGCAACGAGGTAACGATAGGCCCGAGCACAAAAGCCATGAGCAACAAACACACCAACAAGCCAGGCAAAATTCGCAATGCACGGGCCAGGTAAAAATCCCGGGCGCTGTTTTTTTCACCACTGGCAGCGATCAAGAGCCCGCTCAGCATGAAGAAAACCTCCACGCCCAGGCTATGGACGGGCACCGGCATACCCAGCTGCAACCCCGGGTCAGTGCAACTCGGGCACTCTAGGTAGGAAAGCGCAAAGGAATGCCCCACCACCACGGCGGTGGCCGCCAACAGCCTGATAATCAGGAAATTGTTATCGCGCCCGCGACCTTTCATGACGTCGGCAAACATCAACATCACACAATCCCCCGCTGTGGCTTTCTTACAGCATAAAAAAAAGGCGACCCGAAGGTCGCCTTTTTTTACCGATCAAACAAAACTTAGTTCTGTTTGGCCATTGCTTCGCGCAGCAGCGCAGCCATGGTGGTGTCGGCAGCAGCTTCCGGAGCGTTTTTCAGGCTCTGGATAGCTTCGCGCTCTTCAGCGTCGTCTTTCGATTTGATCGACAGGCTGATAACGCGGGACTTGCGGTCAACGCTGATGATCTTGGCTTCGATCTCTTCGCCTTCCTTCAGGACGTTACGCGCGTCTTCAACGCGGTCACGGCTGATTTCGGAAGCTTTCAGAGTAGCTTCGATGTCGTCGGCCAGAGTGACGATGGCGCCTTTGGCGTCAACTTCTTTCACGATGCCCTTGACGATAGCGCCCTTGTCATTGACAGCAACGAAGTTGGAGAACGGATCGTCTTCCAGCTGCTTGATGCCCAGGGAGATGCGCTCCCGCTCTGGGTCGACCGACAGGATGACGGTTTCCAGCTCGTCGCCCTTCTTGAAACGACGTACGGCTTCTTCGCCGGTTTCGTTCCAGGAGATGTCGGACAGGTGAACCAGGCCGTCGATGCCGCCGTCCAGACCAATGAAGATACCGAAGTCGGTGATCGACTTGATGGTACCGGTGATCTTGTCACCCTTGTTGAACTGGCCGGAGAAGTCTTCCCATGGGTTGGACTTGCACTGCTTGATGCCCAGGGAGATACGACGACGCTCTTCGTCGATGTCCAGAACCATGACTTCCACTTCGTCGCCAACCTGAACGACTTTCGACGGGTGGATGTTCTTGTTGGTCCAGTCCATTTCGGAAACGTGTACCAGACCTTCAACGCCTTCTTCCAGCTCAGCGAAGCAGCCGTAGTCGGTCAGGTTGGTAACGCGCGCTTGTACGCGAGTACCTTCTGGGTAACGGGCAGTGATAGCTACCCACGGATCTTCGCCCATCTGCTTCAGACCCAGCGAAACGCGGTTGCGCTCACGGTCGAACTTCAGAACGCGTACGTCGACTTCGTCGCCAACGTTAACGATTTCCGATGGGTGCTTGATGCGCTTCCAAGCCATGTCGGTGATGTGCAGCAGGCCGTCGATACCGCCCAGGTCCACGAATGCGCCGTAGTCGGTGAGGTTCTTGACGATACCTTTGACTTGCTGGCCTTCCTGCAGGGTTTCCAGCAGGGCTTCGCGCTCGGCGGAGTTCTCGGCTTCCAGCACGCTGCGACGCGAAACAACAACGTTGTTGCGCTTCTGGTCCAGCTTGATGACCTTGAATTCCAGCTCTTTGCCTTCCAGGTGGGTGGTGTCGCGCACTGGGCGGACATCAACCAGGGAGCCCGGCAGGAACGCACGGATGCCGTTAACGTCGACAGTGAAGCCGCCTTTAACCTTACCGTTGATAACGCCCTTGACCACTTCTTCGGCGGCGAAAGCTGCTTCCAGAACAATCCAGCACTCGGCGCGCTTGGCTTTTTCACGGGACAGTTTGGTTTCGCCAAAGCCGTCTTCGACCGCGTCCAGCGCAACGTGAACTTCGTCACCGACCTTGATGGTCAGCTCGCCAGCTTCGTTGTAGAACTGCTCGAGCGGGATGACGCCCTCGGACTTCAGGCCAGCGTGTACGGTAACCCAGTCGCCGTCGATGTCGACAACGATACCGGTGATGATCGCACCCGGCTGAAGATTGAGGGTTTTCAGGCTTTCTTCAAAGAGTTCTGCAAAGCTTTCGCTCATTTTAATTCCTGTAGATTCGGGCGAAACAAACGCCCCTCGCCACATTCCAGACAATGTGGGTCTGTTTTAAGTAAAGGAAAGCCGGCAGGACGTTGACTGGTGCACCTGCCTGCTCTCCTGGCTATCAGAGAAGGTCGCGCAGGGCGATCTCACTCCTGATACGTTGCAACACCTGCTCGATGGACAACTCGGTAGAGTCCAACTGAATGGCATCGGCCGCTGGTTTCAGCGGGGCCACTGCACGTAGGGTGTCACGTTCATCACGCACACGAATCTCATCCAGCAGACTCGACAGACTAACATCTTCACCCTTGCCCTTCAACTGCAGGTAGCGCCGACGTGCGCGCTCCTCCGCACTGGCGGTGAGGAAGACCTTCAACGGCGCATCTGGGAACACCACAGTACCCATGTCGCGACCGTCGGCGATCAGCCCGGGCATTTCACGGAAGGCACGTTGACGCTGCAGCAATGCTTCGCGCACGGCGGGCAGCGAGGCGACCATCGAGGCACCGGCACCGACGGTTTCGGTACGAATGGCCTGGCTGACATCCTCACCCTCTAGGATGGTTTGTTGCAGCTTACCGGGCTCGGCGGCAATGAATTGTACATCCAGATGGGCGGCAAGCTTGGTCAGCAGCTCTTCGTTGGTCAGGTCGACGCCGTGGTTGCTGGCGTTGAACGCCAGCAGGCGGTACAGCGCACCGGAATCCAGCAGGCGCCAGCCCAGCTCGCGGGCCAGCAGCCCCGCGACCGTGCCCTTGCCCGAGCCACTTGGGCCATCGATGGTGATGATGGGTGCTTGCGAACTCACGACTTGCCCTCTTCTGCCACACGGATGCCGACTTCTGCACACAGTGCCAGGAAATTAGGGAACGACGTGGCGACGTTGGCGCAATCGTGGATGCGGATCGGCGCGCTGGCGCGCAGCGAGGCAACGCTGAAGGCCATGGCGATACGGTGGTCACCGTGACCATGCACTTCACCGCCACCCAGCTGACCACCGTCGATGATGATGCCGTCCGGGGTCGGCTCGCACTTGATGCCCAGGGTGATCAGGCCGTCGGCCATGACCTGGATGCGGTCGGACTCCTTCACCCGCAGCTCTTCGGCACCGCGCAGCACGGTACGCCCTTCGGCGCAGGCAGCGGCAACGAACAACACCGGGAATTCGTCGATAGCCAGCGGCACCAGTTGCTCAGGGATGTCGATACCTTTCAGCTTGGCACCACGCACCCGCAGATCGGCCACTGGCTCGCCACCGACTTCACGCTGGTTTTCCAGGGTGATGTCGCCGCCCATCAGGCGCAGAATGTCGATCACGCCGGTACGGGTCGGGTTGATACCCACATGCTCAAGCACCAGCTCAGAGCCTTCGGCGATGGACGCTGCCACCAGGAAGAACGCGGCCGAGGAAATGTCGGCCGGCACTTCGATGCGGGTGGCTGTGAGCTTGCCGCCAGACTGCAGCGAAGCCACCGGGCCGTTGGACTCGACGCTGTAGCCGAAGCCGCGCAGCATGCGCTCGGTGTGGTCACGGGTAGGAGCCGGCTCGGTGACCGTGGTCTTGCCTTCGGCGTACAGGCCAGCCAGCAGCAGGCAGGATTTGACCTGGGCACTGGCCATCGGCAGCGTGTAGGTCAGCCCCTTGAGCTTGTGGCCACCGCGGATAGTCAGCGGCGGGCGGCCCTCAGGGCCGGTTTCGACCACCGCACCCATTTCGCGCAGCGGGTTGGCCACACGGTTCATCGGGCGCTTGGACAGCGAGGCGTCACCGGTCATGGTCACGTCGAACGACTGGCCGGCCAGCAGGCCCGACAACAGGCGCATCGAAGTACCCGAGTTGCCTACGTACAGCGGCCCCGGTGGCGGCTTGAGGCCGTGCAGGCCAACGCCGTGAATGGTCACCCGACCGTGGTTGGGGCCTTCGATGACCACACCCATGTCACGGAATGCCTGCAGGGTCGCCAGCGCGTCCTCACCCTCGAGGAAACCTTCGACCTCGGTAGTGCCTTCGGCCAGCGAGCCGAGCATGATCGAGCGGTGGGAAATCGACTTGTCGCCCGGTACGCGGATCCGCCCGGACAGGCGGCCACCCGGTTGGGCCAGGAAAATCAGATCGTTGGCGTTCATAGCGTCCACATAGGCCCGGCGGGCCAGGATTTTACTGAAATGCTCGCGGGCCACCCGAGCGCGGGTGAATACACCCAGCAGCTGGTGCCCGTCCCCTTCAGCGATCGCGTCGCGCAAGGCGTCAAGATCGCTGCGATATGTATCAAGTGTGCGCAGAACAGCGTCGCGGTTGGCGAGGAAGATGTCGTGCCACATGGTCGGATCGCTGCCGGCGATTCTCGTGAAATCGCGGAAACCTCCCGCAGCGTACCGGAAGATCTCAAGGTTTTCATTGCGCTTGGCCAGTGAATCGACCAGACCGAAGGCCAACAGGTGCGGCAGGTGACTGGTAGCGGCCAACACTTCGTCGTGGCGCTCGACCGGCATGTGCTCCACGTCGGCGTCCAGCGCGCGCCACAGGCGGTCGACCAGGGCCAAGGCAGCCGGGTCGGTTTCCGCCAGCGGCGTGAGGATGACCTTGTGCCGACGGAACAGGGTAGCGTTGGAGGCCTCTACCCCGCTTTGCTCGGAACCGGCAATAGGGTGCCCGGGGACGAAGCGCGACAGGCGCCCGCCAAACACTTCGCGTGCGGCACGCACCACGTTGCCCTTGGCACTGCCGACGTCGGTGATGATGGCATCGCCGAGCTGGAGCTGGGCCAGGCGGGCCAGCAGTTTTTCCATGGCCAGGATCGGCACCGCCAGCTGGATGACATCGGCCCCGACACAGGCGGCGGCGAGGTCTTCTTCGCAGCGGTCGACCACGCCCAGGGCCACGGCCTGCTTGCGCGAGGGGGCGTCCAGGTCGACACCGACCACTTCGCGGCACAGGCCGCTTTCACGCAGCCCCTTGGCGAACGAGCCACCGATCAGGCCGAGGCCGACCACCACCAGGCGACTGATGATTGGCGCGGGTTTGGTTGTTGCTGCTTTTACCACTGGTGCGAACCCTGTTCAGAAATCTAGGCAGCCTGTGAAGGCCATTGGGGCCGCGGTGCGGCCCCGGCAATCTTCGATCAAAGCACCGCCTTCGGATACGACCCCAGCACCTTCAGCGCCACAGCCTCCTGGCTGATCTGCTCGAGCACCGCCTTGATCAGCGGGTCGCGGTGGTGGCCGACGAAGTCGATGAAGAACACGTAGGTCCACTTGCCACTGCGCGACGGTCGGGTCTCGATGCGGGTCAGGTCGATGCCGTTCTGGTGGAACGGTACCAGCAGTTCGTGCAAGGCACCCGGCTTGTTGCTCATCGAAACAATGATCGAAGTCTTGTCGTCGCCGGTCGGCGGCACTTCTTGGCTGCCGATCATCAGGAAGCGCGTGGAGTTGTCCGGGCGGTCTTCGATCTTCTCGGCCAGGCGGGTCAACCCGTACAGGTTGGCCGCCATATCGCCGGCGATCGCCGCCGAGTTCCACTCACCCTTGACCCGCTTGGCCGCCTCGGCATTGCTCGACACTGCCACACGCTCCACGTTCGGGTAGTGCGCGTCCAGCCACTTGCGGCACTGGGCCAGCGACTGGGCGTGGGAGTAGATGCGGGTGATGCTGTCGGTCTTGGTGTTTTCGCCGACCAGCAGGTGGTGGTGGATACGCAGCTCGACTTCGCCGCAAATCACCATGTCGTGCTCGAGGAAGCTGTCCAGCGTGTGGCTGACGGCGCCTTCAGTGGAGTTTTCCACCGGCACCACGCCGAAGTTGACCGCACCGGCCGCTACTTCGCGGAAAACTTCGTCGATGGCCGCCATCGGCCGGCTGATCACCGCGTGGCCGAAGTGCTTCATCGCCGCCGCCTGGGTGAAGGTACCCTCAGGGCCGAGGTAGGCGATTTTCAGCGGCTCTTCCAAGGCCAGGCAGGACGACATGATTTCGCGGAACAGCCGCGCCATCTCTTCGTTACCCAGTGGCCCCTTGTTGCGCTCCATCACCCGCTTGAGCACGGCAGCTTCACGCTCGGGGCGGTAGAACACCGGCTTCTCGCCCTCTTTCAGCGAGGCGGTCTTGACCCGGGCGACTTCTTCAGCGCAACGGGCGCGGTCGCTGATCAGCTCGAGGATTTTCTCGTCGAGGCTGTCGATACGCACGCGCAGCGCCTTGAGCTCCTGTTCGGACATCAAGCGTGCTCCTTCTCGAATTCGGCCATGTAGCCAACCAGCGCTTCAACCGCTTCCAGGCCCAGCGCGTTGTAGATGGAAGCGCGCATGCCACCCACCGAACGGTGCCCCTTGAGGTTGAGCAGGCCACGGGCGTCGGCGCCGGCGAGGAAAGCCTTGTCCAGGCGCTCGTCAGCCAGGCGGAACGGCACGTTCATCCACGAACGCGCGTTGTGGCTGATCGGGTTGGTGTAAAACGCGCTGTTGTCGATGAAGCCATACAGGCGCTCTTTTTTGGCGCGGTTGCGCTGCTCCATGGCCTCGACGCCACCCTGCTCTTTCAGCCACTCGAACACCAGGCCCGAGAGGTACCAGGAGTAGGTGGCCGGGGTGTTGTACATCGAGCCGTTGTCGGCCGAGACCTTGTAGTCGAGCATGGTCGGGCAGTGGCTACGGGCGCGGCCCAGCAGGTCTTCGCGGACGATTACCACCACCAGGCCGCTTGGGCCGATGTTTTTCTGCGCACCGGCGTAGATCAGGCCGTACTGCGACACGTCGATCGGGCGCGAGAGGATGTCGGACGACATGTCGACCACCAGCGGCACGTCACCGGTCTCGGGCACCCAGTCAAACTGCAGGCCACCGATGGTCTCGTTGGACGCATAGTGCACGTACGCCGCGTTTTTGCTCAGGTTCCACTCGTTCTGGCCGGGGATAGCCAGGTAGTCGTAGGGCTTGGCGCTGGCGGCGACATTGACGTTGCCGAAGCGGCGCGCTTCCTCGATGGCCTTCTTCGACCAGATACCGGTCTCGATGTAGTCGGCGGTACCGTTTTCCGGCAGCAGGTTGAGCGGAATTTCGGCGAACTGCTGGCTGGCGCCGCCCTGCAGGAACAGCACCTTGTAGTTGGAGGGGACGGCCAGCAGGTCACGCAGGTCCTGCTCGGCCTTTTCGGCGATGGCCACGTAATCGTCGCTGCGATGGCTCATCTCCATCACCGACAAGCCCTTGCCATGCCAGTCCAGCATCTCGGCCTGGGCGCGCTGCAACACAGCGTCAGGAAGCGCGGCAGGGCCTGCGCAGAAGTTAAAGGCTCGTTTGCTCACATCCACTCTCGCTCTAATAGATCTAAACAGCTAGTTCTGCAGGAACCCTGTGGCAGCGGGCCAGGCATTGCCCGGCCTAATCAGTCAAACGGGGCGACCTTGGTCGCCCCGTTTGGGTTCTACGCTTGCTTACTCTTGCGGTGCCTCTTCGGCGCCGGCAGCATCTTCGTTATCTGGCGCTTCCGCCTCGACACCTTCCTCGCCCACCTCGATTACCTCATCGAGGTCTTCCTCGGACGGCTCCTGGATCCGCTCCAGGCCCACCAACGTCTCGTCAGCGGCCAGCTTGATCAGGGTAACGCCCTGGGTGTTACGGCTCAGGCTGGACACTTCGCCAACGCGGGTACGCACCAACGTGCCCTGGTCGGAGATCAGCATGATCTCCTCCCCATCATGCACCTGGATAGCACCAATCAGCAGGCCGTTGCGCCCTTTGGTACCCATGGCAATCACGCCCTGGCCACCACGGCCGCGACGCGGGAACTTGGACAGCGGGGTGCGCTTGCCAAAGCCACGCTCGGAGGCGGTAAGAATTTGCGCGCCCGACTCCGGGATCAGCATCGAAATGATCTGCTGCCCCTTGCCCAGCTTCATGCCGCGCACGCCACGGGCGGTACGGCCCATTTCCCGCACCACGCTCTCGGCGAAGCGGATGACCTTGCCAGCGTCAGAGAACATCATGACTTCTTTGGCGCCGTCGGTGATGGCCGCCGCAATCAAGGTGTCGCCTTCTTTCAGCTTCAAGGCAATCAGGCCGTTGGAGCGCGGACGGGCGAACTGCACCAGCGGGGTCTTCTTGACGGTACCGGAAGCAGTGGCCATGAAGATGTACGCGCCGGTCGGCTCGGCCACCCACTCCGGGGTGTCGCCGTCTTCTTCGTCGACTTCTTCGGCTTCTACCAGCTCACCCTCGAGCACGGTGTCATCAGCCTCTTCCAGCTCTTCGTCGAGGTCGGCGTTTTGCTGCAGCGCTTCGAGGTCAATCTGCAGCATGGCGGTGATGCGCTCACCCTCCTCCAGCGGCAACAGGTTGACCAGCGGGCGCCCACGAGCAGCACGGGACGCTTCGGGGATTTCGTAGGTCTTTTTCCAGTACACCTTGCCCTTGCTGGAGAACAGCAACAGGGTGGCGTGGCTATTGGCGACCAACAGGTGTTCGATGTAATCCTCGTCCTTCACGCCGGTCGCCGACTTGCCTTTGCCGCCGCGGCGCTGGGCCTGGTAAGCGGACAATGGCTGGGTCTTGGCATAACCACCGTGGGAGATGGTGACCACGCGCTCTTCCTCCGGGATCATGTCGCCGTAGTTGAGGTCGTGGCTGGCATTGAGGATTTCGGTGCGGCGGGCATCGCCGTACTCGGCGCGAATGGCTTCCAGCTCTTCGCGGATCACTTCCATCAGGCGCTCGGCGCTGCTGAGGATGCGGATCAGCTCGCCAATCTGCTCGAGGATTTCCTGGTACTCGGCCAGCAGCTTCTCGTGCTCCAGGCCGGTCAGGCGGTGCAGGCGCAGGTCGAGAATGGCCTGGGCCTGCTCTGGCGACAGGAAGTACTTGCCGTCATGCAGGCCATACTGCTCTGGCAGGTCCTCAGGGCGGCAGGAATCGGCGCCGGCGCGCTCGACCATGACCTGCACGGCACTGGATTCCCACGGCGTGGACACCAGGGCTTCCTTGGCTTCGGACGGGGTCGGCGAGGCCTTGATCAGGGCGATGACCGGGTCGATGTTGGACAGCGCGACCGCCTGGCCTTCAAGGATGTGCCCGCGTTCACGGGCCTTGCGCAGTTCGAACACGGTACGGCGGGTCACCACTTCACGGCGGTGACGGACGAACGCTTCGAGCAGGTCCTTGAGGTTGAGCAGGCGCGGGCGGCCGTCGACAAGGGCAACCACGTTGATGCCGAACACGCTCTGCAGCTGGGTTTGCTGGTAGAGGTTGTTCAGCACCACCTCCGGCACCTCGCCGCGACGCAGCTCGATCACGATACGCATGCCGTCCTTGTCGGACTCGTCGCGCAGCTCGGTGATGCCTTCGATTTTCTTCTCTTTTACCAGCTCGGCGATCTTTTCGATCAAGCGCGCTTTGTTCAGCTGGTATGGCAGCTCGGTGACGACGATCTGCTGGCGGCCGCCGACCTTGTCGATGTCTTCGATTTCGGAGCGGGCGCGCATGTAGATGCGGCCACGGCCGGTACGATAGGCCTCGATGATGCCCTGGCGGCCGTTGATGATGCCGGCAGTCGGGAAGTCTGGGCCAGGAATGAACTGCATCAGCTCATCGATGGTGACTTCCGGATTTTCGATCAGTGCCAGGCAGCCATCGATGACTTCACCGAGGTTGTGTGGCGGAATGTTGGTCGCCATGCCCACGGCGATACCGCTGGAGCCGTTGACCAGCAGGTTGGGAATACGCGTCGGCATGACCGCCGGGATTTGCTCGGTACCGTCGTAGTTGGGCACCCAGTCGACGGTTTCTTTGTGCAGATCGGCCAGCAGCTCGTGGGCCAACTTGGTCATGCGCACTTCGGTGTATCGCATGGCCGCGGCGTTGTCGCCGTCCACCGAACCGAAGTTGCCCTGGCCGTCGACCAGCAGGTAGCGCAGCGAGAACGGCTGGGCCATACGCACGATGGTGTCGTAGACCGCGGTGTCGCCGTGCGGGTGATACTTACCGATCACGTCACCGACCACACGGGCGGATTTCTTGTACGGTTTGTTCCAGTCGTTGCCCAGTTCGCTCATCGCATAGAGAACGCGACGATGCACGGGCTTCAAGCCGTCACGCGCATCGGGCAGCGCTCGCCCGACAATCACGCTCATCGCGTAGTCGAGGTAAGACTGTCTCAGTTCGTCTTCGATATTGACCGGGAGGATTTCTTTGGCCAGTTCGCCCATGAGAAGCCTGATTCCTTTTTCTGGTGAAACTTCGCAGCTCCATCAAGGGCCGAACGAAGCTCGCCGCCGCAGCGCATAAGGGTGCGACGACTTACGACAAATCAATGAGTTGTGCCATGGATCTGCGCAATATAGGCCGCCGTGATGGGCGGTCTTGGAAACTGCCGGATGTTATCACAAAGGCAGGGGCGGTGGGGAGATGTACCGGGTAGCCCGAAGCGGGTTTGAATCTTGATTTTTTATTGCCTGTACCGGCCTCTTCGCGGGTGAACCCGCCCCTACAGGGATATCACAAGGCCTGGGGGCACGAGGCTCATGTAGGAGCGGGTTTACCCGCGAAGAGGCGGCACAGGCATACAAAAATCAGTGCAGGCGCTTGCGGCACATCAGTTGCGCCAACTTGGCGGTGTCCGGGCGCTCGACGATACCGCGCTCGGTCACGATCACGTCGATCAGATCAGCCGGGGTCACGTCGAACACCGGGTTGAACACCTCGACATCCGGCGCCACCCGGGTACCGCCAATGTCCAGCAACTCGTCGGCGGCGCGCTCTTCGAGCGGGATGTCCTCACCCGTGGCCAGGTTGAGGTCGATGCTGGTACTCGGCGCCACCACCATGAAGCGCACACCGTGATGCATGGCGCTGACCGCCAGTTGGTAGGTGCCGATCTTGCTGGCCACATCGCCGTTGGCGGCAATGCAGTCCGCGCCCACCACCACCCAGGTAATGCCCTTGGTTTTCATCAGGTGAGCCAGCGCCGAGTCGGCGCACAGGGTCACCGGGATGCCTTCGTTGGCCAGCTCCCAGGCGGTCAGACGCGCGCCCTGCAGCCAAGGGCGGGTTTCGCCGGCATACACCCGCTCCACCATGCCCTCCAGGTAGCCAGCGCGGATCACCCCCAGCGCGGTGCCGAAGCCACCGCTGGCCAGGGCACCGGCATTGCCGTAGGTGAGCAGAGCCTGGGCGTTGCCCTGGTGGCGCCGGATCAGTTCGATGCCCTGCTGGGCCATGGTCAGGTTGGCTTCACGGTCGCTTTCGTGGATAGCCACCGCTTCGGCCTCCAGCGCCGCCAACACGTTTTCGTCCGGGCGCAGGCGCTGCAGGCGCTCACGCATGCGGTTCAGCGCCCAAAACAGGTTGGCAGCGGTAGGGCGCGCCTCGGCCAGGATGAGAAAATCCTCTTCCAGGTCCATCTCCCAGTCGCCGCCCTCGGCCAGCCGCTCTTCCAGGGCCAGCACCAAGCCATAAGCCGCGGCAATACCAATGGCTGACGCGCCACGCACGGCCATGTCGCGGATCGCCGCCGCCACCTGCGTGACAGTGTCGCAGGCCAGCCAGCGTTCCTCCGACGGCAGCAGGCGCTGGTCGAGCAGGTGCAAGATGCCGCCCTGCCAGCGGATCCCGGTCACCTTCTCCGCCGCCAAAAGTCGCTCGCGCATCGCCTCTCCCCGTCGTTTGGATATCAAAAGCCGGCGATTATAGCGACCCTCGGGGCCAAGCGCTCGGGTATACTCCGGCGCAATTTTGCGAAGTTTCAGAGGACTGTTCAATGAGCAACGTCGACCGCGCCGAAATCGCCAAGTTCGAAGCGCTGGCCCACCGCTGGTGGGACCGCGAAAGCGAGTTCAAGCCGCTGCACGAAATCAACCCACTGCGCGTCAACTGGATCGACGAACGCGCCAGCCTGGCCGGCAAGAAGGTGCTGGACGTGGGCTGCGGCGGCGGCATCCTCAGCGAGGCCATGGCCCTGCGCGGCGCGACGGTCACCGGTATCGACATGGGCGAGGCACCGCTGGCCGTGGCCCAGTTGCACCAGCTGGAGTCGGGCGTGCAGGTGGAGTACCGGCAGATCACCGCCGAAGCCTTGGCCGAAGAAATGCCTGAACAGTTCGACGTGGTGACCTGCCTGGAAATGCTCGAACACGTGCCCGACCCGTCCTCGGTCATTCGCGCCTGCTACCGCATGGTCAAGCCTGGCGGCCAGGTGTTCTTCTCCACCATCAACCGCAACCCCAAGGCCTACCTGCTGGCCATCGTCGGCGCCGAGTACATCCTGAAGATGCTGCCGCGTGGCACCCACGACTTCAAGAAGTTCATCCGCCCGTCCGAACTGGGCGCCTGGAGCCGCGATGCCGGCCTGCAGGTGAAGGACATCATCGGCCTGACCTACAACCCGCTGACCAAGCACTACAAGCTCAGCAGCGACGTCGACGTCAACTACATGATCCAGACCCTGCGCGAGGCATGAGCATGCGTTTGCAAGCAGTACTCTTCGACATGGACGGCACCTTGCTCGACACGGCACCGGACTTCATCGCCATCTGCCAGGCCATGCTCACCGAGCGTGGCCTGCCGGCCGTTGACGACAACCTGATCCGCGGCGTGATTTCGGGCGGTGCCCGCGCCATGGTTGCAGCCACTTTTGCCATGGCCCCCGAGGCCGAGGGTTTCGAGGCCCTGCGCCAGGAGTTCCTGGAGCGCTACCAGCGCGACTGCGCCGTGCACAGCAAGCTGTTCGATGGCATGGCCGAGCTGCTGGCCGACATCGAGAAAGGCAACCTGCTGTGGGGCGTGGTCACCAACAAGCCGGTGCGCTTCGCCGAGCCGATCATGCAGCAGCTGGGCCTGGCCGAGCGTTCGGCGCTGCTGATTTGCCCGGACCACGTGAAAAACAGCAAGCCCGACCCCGAGCCGCTGATCCTGGCCTGCAAAACCCTGAACCTGGACCCGGCCAGCGTGCTGTTCGTCGGCGACGACCTGCGCGACATCGAGTCAGGCCGCGATGCCGGCACCCGCACGGCGGCAGTGCGCTACGGCTATATTCATCCAGAGGACAACCCCAACAACTGGGGCGCCGACGTGGTGGTGGACCACCCGTTGGACCTGCGCAAAGTGATCGACAGCGCGCTGTGCGGCTGCTGAGTAGCCACGGCTGACGCCCGCTCCCACAAGGTCTGTCGCGCCATAAAAAGGGAATAGATATGTTCGACTACACCGCCCGCCCCGGCCTGCTGCAAGGCCGGGTCATCCTGGTTACCGGTGCCGGCCGCGGCATCGGCGCCGCTGCCGCCAAGGCCTATGCCGCGCTAGGGGCTACCGTGCTGCTGCTGGGCAAGACCGAGGCCAACCTCAACGAGGTCTACGACCAGATCGAAGCTGCCGGGCACCCGCAACCAGTGGTAATTCCGTTCAACCTGGAAACCGCCCTGCCCCACCAGTACGACGAACTGGCGGTGATGATCGAGGACCAATTCGGCCGCCTCGACGGCTTGCTCAACAACGCCTCGATCATTGGCCCGCGCACGCCGCTGGAGCAGCTGTCGGGCGACAACTTCATGCGGGTGATGCACATCAACGTCGATGCCACCTTCATGCTCACCAGCACCTTGTTGCCGCTGCTGAAGCTGTCGGAAGACGCGTCGGTGGTGTTCACCAGCAGTAGCGTGGGGCGCAAGGGCCGGGCCTACTGGGGCGCTTACGGGGTGTCGAAGTTCGCCACCGAGGGCCTCATGCAAACCTTGGCTGACGAACTGGAAGGCGTAGCGCCGGTGCGCTCCAACAGCATCAACCCGGGCGCCACGCGCACGGCAATGCGCGCCCAGGCGTACCCCAGCGAGAACCCGCAGAGCAACCCACTGCCTGAAGAGATCATGCCGGTGTACCTGTACTTGATGGGGCCGGACAGCAAAGCGGTGAACGGGCAGGCGTTCAACGCCCAGTAAGCCTGCCCTGGCCTCTTCGCGGGCACGCCCGCGAAGAGGCTAAAGCAGGTATCAGCCCGCCGCCAACGCCGGGCGCATACGCCCCTGCTGGCGCCCTTCCAGCTGCATGCACCGTTCCAGGAACAGGTACATGCAGTCATAACTCTTGCAAATCGCCCTGCGCAGTTCGTTGCGCAGCCCCAGGGTCGGGTTCTCGCCGGCCAGGGTGCAGATGATCTCCAACGCCTCCCACGGGTGCGCGTCATCATATTGGGCATGCATCTTCAACCACTTCATCGCCCGTTTGCGTTGGTCCTCCGGGAAGCCCAGCGCATAGGTGTCGGTCGAGCACACCACCGCCGACCATTCCCCAGTCGCGCCTTCGATGGCGTAGTTGGTCGCCGCCATGGAAATGGCCAGGTTCTCGGTGGCGCACACGCGCCAGCACCAGTCGTTCAGGCCATTCAGCTCAGGCGGCACCTCCTGGGCCTGCAACTGATGCAGGTGCACACCGTGCGCCTGGCACCAGTTCACCCAGTAGTCGGCATGGTTGAGCTCGACGCGGATGTTGCGCATCAACCAGCGCCGTGCCATGTCTTCGCCCTGGTGGCGGCCATAGCGGGTCTTGGTCAGGTTGTGAGCCATGTACAGCGAGAACTGCTCCACCACCGGCCAGCCACCGATCAGGTACTGGCGAATGGTCGACTGTTTCAGCTGGCCGTCGCGCAGGCGCGCATAAAACTCATGTTCAACCACCCGGCGCTTGCTCTCGCGGCAGTCTTCGATCAATTGCTGGGCCCATTGAGGGTAGCTGGCGGGGTCCATCAAAGGCCCGATACGAACGAATGCATCAATCACTTTCAGCTCCTTGATCCTTGTGATGTGTAGCTAGCGAAACGTGCCAGGCGCCCGCTGCAACAGAGGCCGGGTGGCGATCCGTTGGCGCTGCAGACTGTCACAGGTGAACACCTGGGGGCGTTCGATCAGGTAGCCCTGGGCGTAATCCACGCCAATTTCCTGCAAGGCCTGCTCGATCAAGGGTGTTTCGACGAATTCGGCAATGGTGCGCTTACCCATTACGTGGCCGATGTGGTTGATGACCTCGACCATGGCCCGGTTGACCGGGTCGTCGAGCATGTCCTTGACGAAACTGCCGTCGATCTTCAGGTAATCCACGGGCAAGTGCTTGAGATAGGCAAACGAGGACATGCCAGCGCAGAAGTCGTCGAGCGAGAAGCGGCAACCCAGCCCCTTCAACTCGTTGATAAAGCGAATGGCACTGCCCAGGTTGGCGATGGCGCTGGTTTCGGTGATTTCAAAACAGATCATGCGCGGCGGAATGGCGTACTCGACGAACAGCCGCTGCAGGTATTCAAGGAACTTGTCGTCACCAATGCTCGACCCCGACAGGTTGATCGCGCAGACCGACAACGGCCCTTCCCGCCCTTCATCAAGGCACTGGCGGATCACCAGAAACACATTGCGCACCACCCAGCGGTCCAGCGCGGTCATCAGGCCGTAGCGTTCAGCCGCCGGGATAAAGCTGTTGGGCAGGATGGTGCGGCCGCTTTCGTCGTGCAGGCGCAGCAGGATCTCGATATGGCCCGGGCCTTCGAAGGTTTTCAGCGGAGCGATTTCCTGGGCGTACAGGCAGAAGCGGTTTTCTTCCAGGGCCACATGCAGGCGCTGGATCCAGGCCATTTCGCCAAAGCGCATGGACAGCTCGCTGTCATCGGCGTGGTACACCTGCACGCGGTTGCGGCCTTTTTCCTTGGCCATGTAGCAGGCCATGTCGGCGGCGCGCAGCGAGGCTTCCAGGGTGCCGGGGGCCTGGGCCATGTGCACCAGGCCGATACTGACCGTGGTCACGAACGGCCGCCCCTTCCACACGAAGTGCAGGCTCTGCACCATCTGGCGTAACTGCTCGGCAATGCGCTCGGCTTGGTCGCCCGGGCAGTTTTCCAGCAATACGCCGAATTCATCGCCGCCCAAGCGGGCCAGGGTGTCACCTTCGCGCAGGCCGGATTGCAGCACCGCACAAATGTGCCGCAGCAACTCGTCACCGGCGGCATGCCCGCAGGTGTCGTTGACCAGCTTGAACTGATCGAGGTCGAGGAACATCAGCGAATGCCGCCCAACCTGGCGCGCCAGGTCATTGAGGGCCTGCTCCAGGCGGTATTCGAATTCGCGGCGGTTGGCCAACCCGGTCAAGGCGTCATGGGTGGCCTGCCAGGACAGGTTGGCAATGTACTGGCGCTCCTGGGTCATGTCGTGCAGCACCAGCACGATTCCGCTGACCTGGCCGTCATTGACGATGGGCGAGCCGACCAGGTTGATCGACACGGTGCTACCGTCCAGGCGCTGGATCAGCCGGGCATGCTCGGCACCGCCCTGGAGGCTGCCGCTGAGCACCTGCTCGACCAAGCTGCGGCCATCTTCCTCGGCTTGTTCATCCACCAGGCTGAACAACGCCGACAGCGGCAGGCCAAGGGCCTGGCCGGCCTGCCAATGGGTCAATTGCTCGGCGGCCGGGTTCATGTAGCCGATAGCGCCTTCCACATCGGTGGTAATCACCGCATCGCCGATGGCCTGCAGGGTAATCTGCGCCCGCTCCTTTTCCTCCTGCAGGGCACTGGCAAAGGCCTGGCGCTGGGCCAGCAGCTTGCTGGAACGGCGCCAGGCAATGGTGATCAGGAACAGCGCGGTCAGCAGGTTGGTGATGAGCAGCACCCGCAGCAACATGCGCGAGCCTTCACCCAGCGCATCGCTGAACGCCTTGGCGGCCGGGGTGACCCCTTCGTTGATGGTCACGATGCGGGCCTTCCAGTCGCTTACCGTGCGGGCATCAACCTGGCCAACGGCGAAGCTGCCGCGCATCTCGATGGCCAGCATGTCCAGCTTGGCCAGGTAGTCGTCGCCGATGTCCCAATAGTCGATGGCCGTCTGCATGTAGCTGACATTGCGGAAGTTGCGGTAGAACCAAATGATCCGCTCGACATCGTCGGGGTGGTTACCGCCCTGCAACACGGCCTGGCGCGCGGCATCCAGGTCAGGCCTGGGCTGGTCGAGCACCTCGCGCAGGCGGTGGTCGCCCTGGGGCACGGTGATTGCCTGGCGATAGCGCTGATAGACGCTGTCGTCACGGGTCTCGGCGTACAGGTTGAGGTAGTAGATAGCGTCTTTTTGCGCCTTCGACCACAGGCTTTCGCCGGCGACATAGGCGCGCACGGCCGAAAGCGTATAAAGGCTGAGGCTACCCAGCGCCACCTGGAAGACCACAACGGCGATGAAGGGCCAGGTAATACCGAGCAACTTTGGCGCTTCTAGAGTGCGATGTCCCTTCATGGAGTCCCTGTCACAGAGCAGATAAGGCGCAAATCAACCCAGACAAGCACAGCGTAGGCCATTTGCCATCGCCGTGATTGGGTTTTTTATGACAGGTTCAGCTCTGCTGCAGGTGCCCATACAGCTTGGCATACAACCCACCCTCAGCAATCAGCTGCTGGTGGTCGCCATCTTCGGCCACATGCCCGCCGTCGAACACTAGCACCCGGTCGGCCTGTTTCACTGCCGACAGGCGGTGGGCGATGATCAGTGTGGTGCGGCCGCTGAGGAAGCGCGCCAGGGCCTGGTGCAGGTTGTACTCGGTGGCGGCATCCAGCGCCGAAGTGGCTTCGTCGAGGATCACCACCTTAGGCTCGGCCAGTACCATGCGGGCAATCGCCAGGCGCTGGCGCTGGCCACCGGACAAGCGCACGCCGGAGCGCCCCACCACGCTGTCCAGGCCTTGCGGCAACGCGGCGATGGTGGCATCCAGCTGGGCGATGCGCAGCGCCTGCCAGCAGGCCTCGTCGCTGCAGTCGCGGCCCATGGTCAGGTTGGCTCGCACGCTGTCGTTGAACAACGACGGGTGCTGCAGCACCACCGCGACGTTTTCGCGCAGGGTTTCCAGGCCGATCTCCTGCAAGCTGGCACCGCCAAAGCGGATGGTCCCAGCCTGGGCGCTGTACAGGCCCAGCAACAGTTGCACCAGGGTGCTCTTGCCGCCACCGCTGGCACCGACGATTGCCACCTTCTCGCCCGGGGCGATAGACAGGTCGAGGTGCTCGAGCACCGGCTCGTCAGCATAGGCAAAACGCAAGTCGCGCACTTCGATGCCCACCGTCTCGCGGCCGGCAAACGGGTCGCTGGCGGCCGGGTATTGCGGCTCGTCGGCACGCGCCAGCAGCTCGTTGAGGCGGCTTAGCGCTCCGCCGGCGGCATAATAGGCGTATTGCAGGTTGAGCAACTGCTCCACAGGGCCAATCATGAACCACAGGTAGCTGAACACCGCCAGCATCTGGCCAATCGACAGGTCGGAGAACAGCACGGTGAGCATCGCTGCCGCGCGAAAGATGTCGATGCCGAACTGGAACAGCAGGCCACTGGCGCGGCCGCTGGCATCGCTCTTCCATTGCGAGTCCACGGCATAGTCGCGCACTTCGCGGGCACGCAGGCCCAAACGGCCAAGGAAATAGCCCTGGCGGTTGCCGGCGCGGATTTCCTGAATGGCGTCGAGGGTTTCCGCCAGCGCCTGGGTAAACCGCGCGGTGCTGTCGTTTTCGAGTTTTTTCAGGTGTTTGACGCGCTTGCCCAACTGCACGGTGAAGTAGATCACCAGCGGGTTGAACAGCAGGATCAGCAAGGCCAGCTGCCAATGCATCCAGATCAGGATGGCCGCCGTACCGGTCAGGGTCAGCATGGCAACCAAGAAGCGGCTAAGGGTTTCGCCAACGAACTTGTCGAGGGTGTCCAGGTCGGTGACCAGGTGGGTGGTCACCGTGCCGCTGCCGAGGCTTTCGTATTCCTTCAGCGAAATACGCTTGAGCCGCTCGATCAGGCGAATGCGCAGGCGGTACACGATGTCTTTGGCCAAGCCGGCGAACAGCTTGGCCTGGAGTACGTTGAACGCCAGTGCGGCCAGGCGCAAGCACAGAGTAAGTGCGAGCATCAGGCCGATATAACCGGCGGCCACTTGCCAGTTGGACGGCAGCAGCTGGTTCATCCACTTCAACGCAGCATCGCCATGGCCGAGCAACACTTCGTCCACCAGCAGCGGCAGCAGCAACGGGATAGGCACGCTGCAGCAAGCCGCCAATACGGCAATCAGGTTGGCGGACCAGAGGTTTTTCTTGTGATGCAGGGCCAGGCGGCGGATTTCCGCCCAGCTCAGTCGATCGGCCACAGTGTGAGGCTTGCCCGGCACCGGGTCGGGTGACCCAGGCACATCAAGCACACGCGGCCTGCTGCAGCCAGCGGCCGAGCAAGGGCTGCAGGCGCTCCAACGGCTGGTAGCCGTTGGTCAGCAGGGCCAGTTGGCCCTTACGCTCGGCCAGCAGCGTGGGGAAGCCGGCGATGCCGAGGTCTTGGGCCCAGGCAAAATCGGCCACGGTGGCGGCGCGAGTGGCGGCGCGGGCAAAGGCCTCGGCGAACACGGCGCGGTCGAAACCGGCCTGTTCGGCCAACTCGACCAGCTGCGGGGCAATGGTCACATCCACGCTCTGTTGGTAGAACGAACGCTGGATCAGCGCCAGCAGCGGCCAGACGCGCTCGGCGTCCAACTCGCGGGCAGTGACCAGAGCCCGGCACGCAGGCTCGGTATCGTAGACGAAGCCATCGGGCATGGCCCCCTCGAAGCGGAACGGCTGCGCAGTGGCTTCGGCCACCGCCTGCCAGTGTTCGAGGATGTATTTGCGGGTGGAGCTGTCCAAGGCGCTGCCGCCGCTGCGCAACCCGCCAACCACCAGCTGGGTGGGCACGCCTGCCTCACGCGCCTGGGCGATCAAGGCCTCGGCCACGGGGGCAAAACCCCAGCACCAAGAGCACATCGGGTCCATCACATAGATCAGGCGTGCAGGCATGCATCAAGCCTCGGCTTTGTAGTTGTAACCGATCGGGTGCGGCAGGTTGCGGGCCTTGGCCAGCTCGATCTGCTTTTGCCGGTCGATGGCGCTACGCCGGGTTTTCTCGCTCAGGGTGTCCCAGCAATGCGGGCAGCTGACCCCTGGCGAATAGTGCTCGGACGCGCGCTCCTCTGCATTGATTGGGTGGCGGCAGGCATGGCACTGGTCGTACTCGCCTTCGCTCAGGTCATGGCGCACCGTGACGCGGTTGTCGAAGACGAAGCAGTCGCCGTCCCACAGGCTTTGTTCCTGAGGCACTTCCTCGAAGTATTTCAGGATGCCGCCCTTAAGATGATAGACCGCCTCGAAGCCTTCACCGAGCATGTAGCTGGAAGCTTTTTCGCAACGAATGCCACCGGTGCAGAACATGGCAACCTTCTTGTGCTTGCTGGGGTCGAAGTTGGCCTTGATGTAGTCGGGGAACTCGCGGAAGGTTTCAGTCTTCGGGTCGATGGCGCCCTTGAAGGTGCCAATGGCCACTTCGTAGTCGTTGCGGGTGTCGATCAGCAGTACTTCCGGGTCGCTGATCAGCGCGTTCCAGTCCTTGGGTTCAACGTAGGTGCCCACTGCCTGGTTCGGGTCCACGCCCGGTACGCCGAGGGTGACGATCTCTTTCTTGAGCTTGACCTTGGTGCGGTAGAACGGCTGTTCGTCGCAGTACGATTCCTTGTGGTCGACATCGACCAGGCGCGGGTCGTTGCGCAGCCAGGCCAGCAGGCCGTCGATGCCTTCGCGGGTGGCCGACACGGTGCCGTTGATGCCTTCGTGGGCCAGCAGCAGGGTGCCTTTGACGTCGTTGTCGAGCATGGCCTTGAGCAGTGGCTCACGCAGCTCGACGTAGTCTTGCAGGGTGACGAATTTGTACAGCGCCGCGACGACGATGGGTTGGGACATGAAGCAGGTTCTCCAGGTGGTTGCCCTCGTAAGGGGCGGACCGGGTTACACAATAAACAAGGGGCCGCTGCGCGCCCATCGCCGGCAAGCCGGCTCCCACAGGTGTGGGAGCCGGCTTGCCGGCGATGGGCTGCACAGCAGCCCCCTTTTGGGATGAAGCGGATTCTACCAGAACAACAAAAAGGTTTCAGTGCCCGCCGCCCGCGCACACCGGCGAGGCCGGCGCCACGCCAACCTTGGCCCACTCTTCGGCGGTGTAGGTGTGGATAGCCAGGGCGTGGATCTGGCCCATCAGCTCGGCCATGGTGGCGTACACCTTCTGGTGGCGCTTGACGCTGTTCAACCCAGCAAACTGCTCGCTGACGATCACTGCCTTGTAGTGGGTCTCCTGACCACGACTGTGCATGTGGCTTTCGTCGAGCACTTGCAGGTGTTGCGGCGCCAGGGCGGCCAACTGCTGTTCGATACGCTGTTGCATGGTCATCGCGGCGTACTCACTTCTTCGCTGGGGCGGCGGCCTTGCCAGCGTTAGGGTCCAGCTCCTTGGTCATGTCTTCCAGCAGCTTGTTCACCACCGGTACCGCTGGCTCCAGGCTCTGCTGGGTCAGCTGGGCCGACTGCTGGGTAACCTTGGGCATTTCGCGCAGCACTTTCTTGCCCAGCGGCGATTCGTAGAACTTGACCAGGTCCTTGAGCTCTTGCTCGGTGAAGGTCTGGGTGTACAGGTCGACCATCTTCGGCTTCAGCTTGTTCCAGCCAATGGCGTTGTCCAGGGCGGCGTTGGCCTTGGCCTGGTAGCTTTCCAGCACTGGCTGCTTGGCGGCCGGGGCCTTGGTCTGGGCGAAACGCTGGGCGAACATCTGCTGAACCTGCATGTACACCGGGGTGCCCAGCTTGTCGGCGTTGGCCAGGGTCAGGAACTTCTCGGCAGCAGCGTTGTGGCTGGCAGTGGCAGCGAGCACCTGGCCGCTGGCGCAAACCAGGGCAACGGCGGCACAAAGGACACGGAGACGGGTCATTGCATTTCCTTCAGAAGAGAGGGAGGCGGGTACCTCAGAGTAGAGCATTCTGCGCCGTGGTGGCGATGTGCTCAAGTGGCACGACGAGCGACGGAACCGCTCGGTCGAAACAGGGCCTAAACTGCGATTTCGAACTACACAGGAGTGCGTACAGAATGAGCCGTATCGAGACAGACAGCCTGGGCCCGGTCGAAGTTCCGGAGGACGCCTATTGGGGTGCGCAAACCCAGCGTTCGCTGATCAACTTCGCCATTGGCAAGGAACGCATGCCCCTCGCGGTACTGCACGCCCTGGCACTGATCAAGAAGGCCGCAGCGCGCGTCAACGACCGCAATGGCGACCTGCCGGCCGACATCGCCCGGCTGATCGAACAGGCCGCCAACGAAGTGCTGGAGGGGCAGCACGATGACCAGTTCCCGTTGGTCGTGTGGCAGACCGGCAGCGGTACCCAGAGCAACATGAACGTCAACGAGGTGATTGCCGGGCGGGCCAACGAACTGGCCGGCAAGGGCCGTGGCGGCAAGGCGCCGGTGCACCCCAACGACCACGTCAACCGCTCGCAGAGCTCCAACGACTGCTTCCCCACCGCCATGCACATTGCCGCAGCGCAGGCGGTACACGACAAGCTGCTGCCGGCCATCGCCGAACTGTCCTCCGGGCTGGCCGAGCTGTCGGCACGCCACCACAAGCTGGTAAAGACCGGCCGCACGCACATGATGGACGCCACGCCGATCACCTTCGGCCAGGAGGTGTCCGCCTTCGTTGCCCAGCTCGACTACGCCCAGCGCGCCATCCGCGCCACCCTGCCGGCGGTGTGCGAACTGGCCCAGGGCGGTACGGCAGTGGGTACCGGGCTTAACGCCCCGCATGGTTTTGCCGAAGCCATCGCCGCCGAGCTGGCGGCGTTGTCCGGCCTGCCGTTCGTCACCGCGCCGAACAAGTTTGCTGCCCTCGCCGGCCACGAGCCGCTGACCAGCCTGGCCGGTGCCCTGAAGACCCTGGCCGTGGCCCTGATGAAAATCGCCAACGACCTGCGCCTGCTGGGCTCCGGCCCGCGTGCCGGGTTGGCCGAGGTGCGCCTGCCGGCCAACGAGCCGGGCAGCTCGATCATGCCGGGCAAGGTCAACCCGACCCAGTGCGAGGCGCTGTCGATGCTGGCCTGCCAAGTGCTGGGCAACGACGCGGCCATCGGCTTTGCTGCCAGCCAGGGGCATTTGCAGCTGAACGTGTTCAAGCCGGTGATCATTCACAACCTGCTGCAGTCGATCGAATTGCTGGCTGATGGTTGCCGCAACTTCCAACAGCACTGCGTGGCAGGGATCGAGCCGGATGCCGAACAGATGGCCGCGCACCTGGAGCGCGGGTTGATGCTGGTGACGGCGTTGAACCCGCACATTGGCTATGACAAGGCGGCGGAAATTGCCAAGAAGGCTTATAGCGAGGGCAAGACCCTGCGCGAGGCGGCATTGGAGTTGAAGTACCTGACCAATGAGCAGTTCGACCAGTGGGTAAGGCCGGAGAACATGCTCGCGCCCGGAGGTAAAGGCTAAACAATCAGTTGCCTGCACCGGCCTCTTCGCGGGTAAACCCGCTCCCACAGGGAACCCACACTATTCGGCCTTGGGGTAATCCTGTGGGAGTGGGTTGACCCGCGAAGAGGCCGGTACAGGCGATCAATGAACCTGCGCCAACCGCGCCCTGCGGGCGCGCCAACCGGCCACCAGCGATGGCCCCAACGCCACCAGCGCCGAGCCCAGCACTACCGTCACCGCCCCCACATAGCCCAGGCCATTGATGTCCTCGGCCTGCACATACTCCGGCCACACCACCGCCGCCAACGCCACCGCGACGAAGGTGACCAGCGGGGTCAGCGCCAGCGTGGCACTCACCCGCGACGCTTCCCAGTGCGCCAGCGCCTCGGCAAAGGCGCCATAAGCCACCAGGGTATTCAGGCAACAGGCCAGCAACAGCCAGCCTTGCACCGGGCTCAGTTGCAACGCCTCCAAGGGGTGTGCCCAAGGCGTGAGCAGTGCGGCGCAACTGAGGTAGATCACCACCATTACCTGTTGCGAGTGCCACGCCGTCAGCAGTTGCTTCTGGCTCAGGGCGTAGAACACCCAGATGCTAGTGGCCAGCAAAATGGTCAACACGCCGGTGGTGTAAGTGCCGAGCGAGGTCAGCAATTCTTCCAGACGTTGGTTGAAGAACAGGCCAAACCCCGCCAACAGGATCAACAGGCCCAGGCCCTGCCCCAGGCTGAAACGCTCGCGGAATACGAACACGCTGGCCACCAGCAACAGTACCGGGCCAATCTGCACCACCAGTTGCGCGGTGCCCGGGCTAAGTAGGTTGAGGCCGATCAGGTACAGCACGTAGTTGCCCATCAGGCCAAGCACGGCTACCACCACCAGGCCCTTGCCCTTGGTCGTCAGCTTGCCGAACGACGGCAAGCGCCGCTGGGCCGCCAGCCAGGCGAACAGCAGCCCCCCGGAAACCAGCAGGCGGTACCACGTGACCGTGACCGGGTCGACCACTTGCAGCACCTGCTTGAGCTTGATCGGCAAGATGCCCCAAAGCAGCGCAGTCAGCAGTGCCAGTAACAGGCCATAGCCCCAACGGCCAGTAGTGGTGTGCATAAAATCCTCGCTCGAGCCCGTGGTGGGGTGGTTGAATTCTACGGGCTTGGAGGGCGGGGACGGCGGCGAGTGCCGCGAAAAGAATTCATCAGGTCATTCTTCCGTGGCATGGCTTGGCAGGTGTACTGCCTGTACTGGCCCTATCGCCGGCAAGCCCGCTCCTACAGGTACTGCACAGGTCTCGAGGCAGTGATATTTCTGTGGGAGTTGGCTTGCCGGCGATAGGGCTGCAAAGGTTTACCGCTTGTCCTTGGCAAACGCCGCCTCAAGCGCCTGGTTGATGGTGCGCAACACCTTCACCCGCGCCCAGCGCTTGTCGTTGGCCTCAACCAGCGTCCACGGCGCAATTTCGCTGCTGGTGCGGTCGACCATGTCGCCCACCGCTTGGGTATAGTCATCCCATTTGTCGCGGTTGCGCCAATCATCCTCGGTGATCTTGTAGCGCTTGAACGGGATCTGCTCGCGCTCTTCGAAGCGCTCCAGCTGGGTCTGTTGGTCAATCGCCAACCAGAACTTGACCACCACCACACCGGCGTTCACCAGTTGCTCTTCGAAGTCGTTGATTTCGCTGTAGGCACGCATCCAGTCGGCCGGGCTGCAGAAGCCTTCCACCCGCTCCACCAGTACCCGGCCATACCAGGAGCGGTCGAAGATGGTGAACTTGCCGCGCGCTGGAATGTGCCGCCAGAACCGCCACAGGTAAGGCTGAGCGCGCTCTTCTTCAGTGGGCGCGGCAATCGGCACGATGCGGTACTGGCGCGGGTCCAACGCCGCCGCCACGCGGCGGATGGCACCGCCTTTGCCGGCAGCGTCGTTGCCTTCGAACACCGCCACCAGCGCATGCCGACGCATGCGCTTGTCGCGCAACAGGCCGGCCAGGCGGGCCTGTTCGGTGACCAGTTGTTCCTGGTAGTCGGCCTTGTCCAGGCGCAGGGTCATATCCAGGGCGCCGATCAGGCTGCGCTGGTCGATGCTGCGGCCCAACGGGGCGACGTTGCCCTGGTGCTTGCCCTTGGGGTTGTTGGCCAGCGCTGCCTGCAGGCTTTCGAGCAAAATGCGCCCCACCGCCAGGCTGCGGTAGTTGGGGTCGACGCCCTCGATGACATGCCACGGCGCATAGTCGCGGCTGGTGCGGCGTAACACGCGCTCGCCAAAGCGCACGAAACGGTCGTAGGTTTGCGATTGCTGCCAGTCCAGTGGGCTGATCTTCCAGCTGTGCAGCGGGTCGTCCTTGAGCGACTTCAGCCGCGCCTTCATCTGCTTCTTGGACAGGTGAAACCAAAATTTGATGATCAGCGCGCCTTCGTCGCACAGCATCTGCTCCAGGCGTTCGGCGCCAGTGATGGCTTGGTCGAGCACCGCATCCTTGAACACCCCATGCACCCGCCCCTGCAGCATCTGGCTGTACCAGTTGCCGAAGAACACGCCCATGCGCCCCTTGGGTGGCAGGGCCCGCCAGTAGCGCCAGGCGGGCGGGCGGGCCAGCTCTTCGTCGGTCTGCTGGTCGAACGTGAGCACGTCGATCATGCGCGGGTCCATCCACTCGTTGAGCAGTTTTACCGTCTCACCCTTGCCGGCGCCCTCGATGCCGTTGATCAACACGATCACCGGGAAGCGCGCCTGCTGCTTGAGTTCGTACTGGGCTTCGAGCAGGGCCTCGCGTAAAGCGGGTACCTCGGCGTCGTAAGCCTCCTTGTCGATGCTGTGGCCGATTTCGGCGGATTCGAACATGCATTGGCTCCTTCAATGGATAACCAAGACTAGCGGATTTGCGTATTACCCGCGAAGCGTGCCGCACAACCTGCGCAAACCTTGCGGATGGCATAAAATCGGCCAATCCGCTGCAACCGAGCCCACCATGTCCACCCTTCTCCAGCATGCCCAGATCGACTGGGACGACCACGGCCGCCCCCATTCGCGGCAGTACGACGACGTCTATTTCGCCGTCAACGAAGGTATCGAAGAAACCAAACACGTGTTCCTCGGCCAAACCCGCCTGGCCGAGCGCTTTGCCAACCTGGTGCCGCACGGCTGCCTGGTGATCGGCGAAACCGGCTTTGGCACGGGGATGAACTTTTTCTGCGCCTGGCAGCTGTTTGACCAGCACGCGCACAGCGACGCGCGCCTGCACTTCATCAGTGTCGAAAAGTACCCACTCAGCCACGATGACATGGCCCGCGCCGTGCGCCTGTGGCCTGAACTGGCTGCCTATACCGAGCCCCTGCTGGAGCAGTACGTAGCCGTGCACCCCGGCTTTCAGCAGTTCACCTTCGCCAATGGCCGGGTCACCCTCACCCTGTTGATCGGTGATGCACTGGAACAGCTGCCGCAGCTGGATGCGCAGATCGATGTGTGGTTCCTCGACGGCTTCGCCCCGGCCAAGAACCCCGACATGTGGACCCCGGAGCTGTTCGCGCAGCTGGCGCGGTTGTCGCACCCTGCCGCTGGCGAGCACGCCACGGTCCTGGGCACTTTCACCACCACCGGCTGGGTACGCCGCAGCTTGGTCGACGCCGGCTTCGCCATGAAAAAGGTGCCGGGCATCGGCAAAAAGTGGGAAGTGATGAGCGGCCCCTACGTCGGCCCCGTGCCCAGCCCCAATACGCCTTGGTACGCGCGCCCAGCTGCCGCGCCAGGGCCGCGTGCGGCGTTGGTGATAGGTGCGGGGCTCGCCGGCAGCTGCAGCGCCGCCAGCCTGGCCCGGCGTGGCTGGCAGGTGACCGTGCTGGAACGCCACGATGCCCCGGCCCGTGAAGCTTCGGGTAACCCGCAAGGCGTGCTGTACCTCAAGTTGTCCGCTCATGGTACAGCGCTGTCGCAAATGATCCTGTCCGGCTTCGGCTATACCCGGCGCCAGCTCGAACGCCTGCAGCGTGGTCGTGACTGGGATGCCTGCGGCGTGTTGCAGCTGGCCTTCGACAGCAAGGAGGCCGAGCGCCAGGGCAAGCTGGCCGCCGCCTTCGACCGCAACCTCTTGCATTGGCTGGAACGCGCCGAGGCTGAAGCCATGGCTGGGGTGGCGTTGCCGGCCGGCGGGCTGTTTTACCCTGAAGGCGGTTGGGTACACCCGCCAGCGCTGTGCCAGCAGCAGCTGCAGCACCCGGGCATTCGCTTGGTGACCCACCAGGAAGTGCTGGAACTGCGCAAGCTAGATGACCAGTGGCAGGCCTGGGCTGGCGAGCGCCTGCTGGCCAGTGCGCCAGTGGTGATCCTGGCCGGCGCCGCCGAGGTGCGACGCTTCGCGCCTTGTGCGCCGTTGCCGCTCAAACGTATTCGCGGGCAGATTACCCGCCTGCCAGCCACTGCCAGCAGCCGCGCGCTACGCACGGTGGTGTGCGCCGAGGGCTATGTGGCACCGCCGCGCGAGGGTGAACATACCCTGGGCGCGAGCTTCGACTTCCACAGCGAAGACCTGGCGCCGACAGCCGCCGAGCACCAGGGCAACCTGACGTTACTGGATGAGATATCCGCTGATTTGGCCCAGCGCCTGGGCGCTGCCGAGCTGGATGCAGCGCAGTTACAAGGGCGTGCCGCGTTCCGTTGCACCAGCCCGGATTACTTACCGATTGTCGGGCCGCTGGCGGATGCGCAGGTGTTCGCCGAGGCCTATGCCGTGCTGGGCCGCGATGCCCGGCAGGTGCCAGAGGTGGCCTGCCCTTGGCTGGGTGGGTTGTATGTGAACACTGGGCATGGCTCGCGCGGGTTGATTACGGCGCCGTTGAGTGGCGAGCTGGTGGCGGCCTGGGTGTGCGGGGAACCCCTGCCACTGCCGCGCGCGGTGGCGGAGGCTTGTCATCCCAACCGCTTTGCCTTGCGCAAGTTGATCCGCGGCAAGTGATAGGGCCAGGGGCTGCTGTGCAGCCCCATATAACAGAATGTTCTAAAACTCTCACAAAGCACCTAGGTCAGTTCCTTAAGGTGCCCTAATCCGGGGCACTCCCTCCCCAACGGAAAAACCGGTAAGGACCTATGTGCGGATTAGCAGGAGAGTTACGTTTCACCCCCGTCGACCAAGCCCCTCGCCCAGCCGACCTGGCTGCGGTAGAGCGCATCACCCATCACCTGGCGCCCCGCGGCCCAGATGCCTGGGGCTTCTATAGCCAAGGCCCGATTGCCCTCGGCCACCGGCGCCTTAAAATCATGGACCTGTCCGACGGCTCGGCACAGCCGATGGTCGACAACACCCTGGGCCTGTCGCTGGCGTTCAACGGCGCCGTCTACAACTTCCCCGAACTGCGCCAGGAGTTGCAGGCCTTGGGCTACAACTTTTGGTCCGACGGCGATACCGAAGTGCTGCTCAAGGGCTACCACGCCTGGGGCGCGGCCTTGCTGCCCAAGCTCAACGGCATGTTCGCCCTGGCCATCTGGGAGCGCGACAACCAGCGCTTGTTCCTGGCCCGCGACCGCCTCGGCGTCAAACCCCTTTATCTATCGCGCAACGGCGAGCGCCTGCGCTTTGCCTCGACCTTGCCGGCGCTGCTCAAGGGCGGCGATATCGACCCGATGCTCGACCCGGTAGCGCTCAACCACTACTTGAACTTCCACGCTGTGGTGCCGGCGCCACGCACCCTGTTGGCCAACGTGCAGAAGCTGGAGCCTGGCACCTGGATGCGCATCGACCGCCACGGCGAAGTGGAACGCCAGACCTGGTGGCAGCTGCGCTACGGTGCCCACGCCGATGAGCGTGAGCTGGACCTGGAAGGCTGGACCAGCCGCGTGCTCGACGCCACCCGTGACGCCGTGGCCATCCGCCAACGGGCTGCCGTCGACGTCGGTGTGCTGCTGTCCGGCGGGGTCGATTCCAGCCTGCTGGTCGGCCTGCTGCGCGAAGTGGGCGTGGACGACCTGTCGACCTTCTCCATCGGCTTTGAAGATGCCGGCGGCGAGCGCGGCGACGAGTTCCAGTATTCCGACCTGATCGCCAAGCACTACGGCACCCGCCACCATCAGCTGCGCATTGCCGAACACGAGATCATCGACCAGCTGCCGGCCGCCTTCCGCGCCATGAGCGAGCCGATGGTCAGCCATGACTGCATTGCCTTCTACCTGCTGTCGCGGGAAGTGGCCAAGCACTGCAAAGGCGTGCAGAGCGGCCAGGGTGCCGATGAACTGTTCGCCGGCTACCACTGGTACCCGCAAGTGAATGGCGCCGACGATGCCTATGCCGCCTACCGTGACGCGTTCTTCGACCGCAGCCACGGCGAATACCGCGACACCGTGCAGGCGCCCTGGCTGCTGGAAAACGACGCGGCCGGCGACTTCGTGCGCGAGCACTTCGCCCGCCCCGGTGCCACCGATGCGGTGGACAAAGCCCTGCGCCTGGACAGCACGGTGATGCTGGTGGACGACCCGGTCAAACGGGTGGACAACATGACCATGGCCTGGGGCCTGGAGGCGCGCACGCCGTTCCTCGACTACCGCCTGGTGGAACTGTCGGCGCGCATTCCGGCGCGCTTCAAACTGCCCGACGGCGGCAAGCAGGTGCTCAAGCAGGCGGCGCGGCGGGTGATCCCGCATGAGGTGATCGACCGCAAGAAAGGCTACTTCCCAGTGCCGGGCCTGAAGCACTTGGAAGGTGCCACGCTGGGCTGGGTGCGCGAGCTGCTGACCGACCCTAGCCAGGACCGCGGGCTGTTCAACCCAGCCATGCTCGACCGCCTGCTAAGCAACCCGCACGGCCAGCTGACGCCGCTGCGCGGCTCCAAGCTGTGGCAGTTGGCGGCGCTGAACCTGTGGCTGAGCGAACAAGGAATCTGACCCATGAAAGCCCACGAAATTGCTTACGGTCAGCGCCTGCTGCGCGGTCAGGCACCGTCCTACGAGCGCCTGCAGGCGCGCCTGGCCGGCGATGGCAGCCAACCGCACGACCAGCCGCGTGCCGTGCACTGCGGCTGGGGCCGGCTGCTGATCGGCCACACCTACCCCAACCCGGGCGGCCTGGCCGCAGACCTGCTGGACGAATGCCACGGCGAGCGTGACATCGCCCTGTATGTGGCGGCGCCGCAACAGCTGCTGGCCCAGGCCCCGCAGCAACTGTTTCTCGACCCGTCCGACACCCTGCGCCTGTGGTTCACCGACTACCGCCCGGCGCAGCGGGTGTTCCGCGGCTTCCGCGTGCGCCGGGCGCAAAACCCAGCCGACTGGCAGGCGATCAACACCTTGTACCAAGCGCGCGGCATGTTGCCGGTCGACGCGCAGCGGCTCACCCCCCGGCACCTGGGTGGCCCGGTGTACTGGCTGGCCGAAGACGAAGACAGCGGCGCGGTGATCGGCAGCGTCATGGGCCTGAACCACGCCAAGGCGTTCGACGACCCGGAGCACGGCAGCAGCCTGTGGTGCCTGGCGGTGGACCCGCATTGCACTCGCCCCGGTGTCGGTGAGGTGCTGGTGCGCCACCTGATCGAGCACTTCATGAGCCGCGGTTTGGCCTACCTCGACCTGTCGGTGCTGCACGACAATCGCCAGGCCAAGCGCCTGTACCAGAAGCTGGGGTTTCGCAACCTGCCCACCTTCGCGGTCAAGCGCAAGAACAGCATCAACGAGCAGCTGTTCCTGGGGCCTGGGCCGCAGGCCGACCTCAACCCGTACGCCCGCATCATCGTCGACGAAGCCCTGCGCCGCGGCATTGAGGTGCAGGTGGACGATGCCATGGGCGGCCTGTTCACCCTTAGCCTGGGCGGGCGCCGCATCCGCTGCCGTGAATCGCTCAGCGACCTGACCAGTGCGGTGACCATGACCCTGTGCCAGGACAAGCGCCTGACTCAACATGCCCTGCACCATGCTGGGCTGCGGGTGCCGGCGCAGCAGTTGGCCGGCAATGCCGACGACAACTTGGCGTTTCTCGACGAGCATGGCGCGGTGGTGGTCAAGCCGGTCGATGGCGAGCAAGGCCAGGGGGTGGTAGTGAACCTCACGTGTATCGACGACATCACCCGCGCCGTGGCGCACGCCCGCCAGTTCGACAGCCGTGTGTTGCTGGAAAGCTTCCATGCCGGGCATGACCTGCGCATCGTGGTCATCGGCTACGAAGTGGTGGCCGCTGCCATCCGGCACCCAGCGCAGGTGCTGGGCGACGGCACGCACAGCATTCGCCAGCTGATCGACGCCCAGAGCCGCCGGCGCCAAGCCGCCACCGCTGGCGAAAGCCGTATACCGCTGGACGATGAAACCGAGCGCACCTTGCGTGCGGCGGGCTTTGGCTATGACGACGTGTTGCCCGCCGGCCAGCGCCTGGCTGTGCGGCGCACCGCCAACCTGCACACCGGCGGCACCCTGGAAGACGTGACCGAACGCCTGCACCCGGTGCTGGCCGACGCCGCTGTGCGTGCGGCGCGGGCACTGGAGATTCCGGTGGTGGGGCTGGACTTCATGGTCGCTGATGCCGGGCAGCCGGAGTACGTGATCATCGAGGCCAACGAGCGCGCCGGGTTGGCCAACCATGAACCGCAACCGACCGCCGAGCGCTTTATCGACCTGCTGTTTCCGCATAGCCGGCCTTTGGCGTAAACCAGTACCGGCCTCTTCGCGGGTAAACCCGCCCCTACCGGGGCCTCACGGTTCCTGCGGGAAGCGCTGCAGCCGCGAAGAGGCCTGCACAGGCATAGAGGAGCCACCCATGCCCGACCGACATCCCGAACCCGATCTCGACTACCTCAAACGCGTGCTGCTGGAGATGCTCGCCATCCCTAGCCCCACCGGTTTCACCGACACCATCGTGCGCTACGTGGCCGAACGCCTGGACGAGCTGGGCATCCCCTTCGAACTGACCCGTCGTGGCACTATCCGCGCCACCCTCAAAGGCCGGCAAACCTCCCCCGACCGCGCCGTGTCCGCCCACCTCGATACCATCGGCGCCAGCGTGCGCCAGTTGCAGGACAACGGCCGCCTGGCCCTGGCACCGGTCGGCTGTTGGTCCAGCCGCTTCGCCGAGGGCAGCCGGGTCAGCGTATTCACCGACACTGGCGTGTTCCGCGGTAGCGTGCTGCCGCTGATGGCCAGCGGGCATGCTTTCAACACCGCCATCGACCAGATGCCAGTTAGCTGGGAACACGTCGAGGTGCGCCTGGACGCCTACTGCGCTACCCGCGCCGACTGCGAGGCGCTGGGCGTGAGCATTGGTGACTTCGTCGCTTTCGACCCGCTGCCCGAATTCACCGAAAGCGGCCACATCAGCGCCCGCCACCTGGACGACAAGGCTGGCGTAGCGGCCCTGCTGGCGGCGCTCAAAGCCGTGGTGGAAAGTGGCCACCAGCCCCTGATCGACTGCCACCCGCTGTTCACCATTACCGAAGAAACCGGCTCTGGCGCTGCTGGCGCCCTGCCCTGGGACGTCAGTGAGTTCGTCGGCATCGACATTGCCCCGGTAGCGCCCGGGCAGGCTTCTAGCGAGCATGCGGTGAGCGTGGCCATGCAGGATTCGTCGGGGCCTTATGACTACCACCTGTCCCGTCATTTGTTGAAACTGGCCGGCGACCACGACCTGCCGGTGCGCCGCGACCTGTTCCGCTACTACTTCAGTGATGCCCATTCGGCGGTGACGGCGGGGCACGATATTCGCACGGCGCTGGTGGCATTTGGTTGCGATGCCACCCATGGTTACGAGCGCACCCATATCGATAGCCTGGCGGCGTTGAGCCGGCTGTTATCGGCGTACCTGTTAAGCCCGCCGGTGTTCGCCAGCGACTCGCAGCCGGCCAATGCGTCGCTCGAGCGCTTCAGCCACCAGCTGGAGCATGATGCGCAGATGGAAAGCGACACGCGGGTGCCGGCGGTGGATAGCCTGGTCGGCAATAAAGGTTGAGGGCCCAGGGGGGCCGCAACGCGGCCCCAAAATGCCAAATGTTTCGCGTAGCATGCCCACATCCTCTGCCCAGATACCGCCACCATGCTGATCCCCTACGACCAACTGCAAGCCGAAACCCTCACCCGCCTGATCGAAGACTTCGTCACCCGCGACGGCACCGACAACGGCGATGACACCCCATTGGAAACCCGAGTGCTACGGGTACGCCAGGCCTTGGCCAAGGGCCAGGCATTCATCCTGTTCGACTTGGAAAGCCAGCAGTGCCAGTTGCTGGCCAAGCACGACGTGCCGCGCGAGCTGCTCGACTAGCCACTCAGGGCTTGCGCTTGTTGCTCGGCTCCCCGCCCTTGATGCGCTTGTACACCTCGGCCCGATGCACCGGCACCTCGCGCGGGGCATCGACGCCAAAGCGCACCACCCCGTCGCGGGTTTCCACCACCATGAGCCGAATGTCATCACCAATCATGATGACCTCCCCTATTTCACGTCCGATTACCAGCATGATCCGATCCTCCAGAAAGGGAAAACCGGAGCGTGCCTTGATGGCATTGGGCTACTCAAGAGCGCTCGAACGAATCAGAAACTCCTTACAACACAGGGTAATTTCCCCTACAGACCTGTCATCGAGCGTGAGCTTTTCCACGCATCTTCACCGCCATTTCGGCCATCTCGTCATACAGCCGCTCGGGGGCCTGGCGCTTCAGTTGCCAAGCCTGACGCCCGGCCTCATGGGGCAGGATGAGGAATTCACCGGCAGCGACCTGCTGGTGAATGTACTCGGCAATTTCCGCGGCACTGATTGGCGAGCCTTCCAGCAGCTTGCCAACCTGGGTCTTCATCGCCGGGTTGGGCCCGCGGAACGAGTCCAGCAGGTTGGTCTGGAAGAACGACGGGCACACCACATGCACGGCCACCTCCAGCTGGCGCAGCTCCACCAGCAGGCTTTCCGACAGGGCCAGTACGCCGGCCTTGGCCACGTTGTAGTTGCTCATGCCCGGGCCCTGCATCAGCGCGGCCATCGAGGCAATGTTGATGATGCGCCCCTTGCTGCGCTCCAGCAGCGGCAGGAAGGCCTTGCAGCCCTTGACCACGCCCATCAGGTTGACCGCGATCTGCCAGTCCCAGTCTTCCAGTGACAGTTCGGCGAAAAACCCGCCTGACGCGACGCCGGCATTGTTGACGATCACGTCGATGCCGCCAAACTGCTCGGCGCAGGCCTGGGCCAGCGCGGTGAGCTGGCTGTAGTCGCGCACATCGCAGCGCTGCACGAAGCCTTCGCCGCCAGCTTCACGCACCTTTTCCAAGGTTTCGCGCAGGCCGGCTTCGTTGACATCGGCCAGCGCCAGGCGCCAGCCCTCGCGCGCCCAGCGCAGGGCGATCTCGCGACCCAGGCCGGACCCGGCGCCGGTAATCATGATGCGGTTTTGCATGGTGGCTGGCCTTGTTTTAACAGGTAGTGCAGCGAGTCTAATCAAGGCCAGGGCGCCTGGCAGGGTTCATCAAGGTAGTGAATGGGCGGGCATGAGTAGGCGGCTAGCCGGTGCAGGCCACACTCAAATGGAATCTTTCACAAGCGGCGCCGGTCCCATTTTACAAGAGGCCAGCAGTCCGAGGCCCTTGACCCTCAACCACGCAAGGACTCCGTCATGACCACGATTCTCATCATCATCCTGATCCTTCTGCTGATTGGTGGCTTACCGGTCTTCCCGCACTCGCGCAGCTGGGGCTATGGCCCATCCGGCATCATCGGCGTGGTGCTGGTGATCCTCTTGGTGCTGTTGTTATTGGGCATGATATGAACGACCAGCCGCCCGGCTACAGGCTTGCATCGAACACCACGGTTACCGCGCCTGCATAAACCTGCCCAGGCTTCATGCGCCCGGTACCCGAAGTACCCTGTGGAAGCACATGGAAGTGCAACTGGCCGCGGCCTACCACAGGCCCAGTAGCGGGCAAGTCGAATACCAGGGCATCCTGCTGCCCGCCCAGCGAAAGTTCCTGCCGGTTGACCGCACCGCCACGGTATAAAGCCCCCGACAGGCTCACCGCCAGGTACAGCGGGGTTCGGTCGCCATTGGCGCTATGCAGGGGGCAGTCAGCACCGGTCGATGATGCACAGGCGGCCCAGACCTTGAACGGCCCGGTGCTAGCCAGGGTGAAGGGCAGGTCTTGTTCCAGCTTGGCGGGCAGCCCGTGGCGGCCGGCGTACCGCTCCCAGCCTGGCCTCGGCTGCAGCACTACGCGCTCTGCACCACCGCCAAAGCGCACATCCAGGTCATGCAGCACCTCCAGTTCGATATGAAAAACCACCGAGTCGCTGTCCAAGGCTGTCACCGACCTGCTCGAACCCAAGCCGATTGCTCTGTCGGGGCCGAGTGAATACTGGATCCGCCCGCGATACCTGCCAGCTGCCAGGCTCGCCGGGGCGGGCATTTTCAAGCGATAGCCAAGTAGCAGGTTACTGACGCGGTAGCGACCGATATCACCTGGCGGCAAGCTTAACCCGCAACCATTGGCGGGTACCGCCCAAAGCAGTGGGCGCCCTGCCCCAGCGGCTAGCACCGCCTGGCAGCCACTGTTTTGCAGGCCTGGCTGCGCAGGCAGCTCTGGCCCACCGTCCAGCCGCGTCACCGTGCCACCCATGTGGGTGATCTCGATTTCCACGCGGGTTTGCTCAGCCGACCCTTCGCGGGCCAGGTACAGAATGCCCGGCTGGCTCGGCCGTGCGAGATAGAAGCCGTCGGCCTGCTCACCATCAACCCGCTTTTCATAGCTGGCCTCCAATTGCACCACGCCTTGCAAGGGTTTGTCGCACAATGCAGGACGCTGGGCACAGGCCGCGGCGGCCCGAGGCGTAAGGTTCTCGAACTGCCGGGTTTCACCGCGGTAGCGCAGTGCAAGCGTGACATCGGCAGCCTGCGCGGCCTGCGCCACGAGCAGGCCGAAGGTGACCCACAAGGTAACAAGGGTTCGCTTCATCGGCTGCGCCTCTCAGGGGGCCTTGAACGTCAGGGCTTCGTGCGTCGCCCCCTCATGCAACTCAAAGCGGTACTCCCACCCCGGCTGCTCAGCGAATTCACGCGCTACCCCAGGGCGCAGGTGGTGCTTGACTGGCTCGCTACAGGCCTGCCCCCCGGCCTGGCAATGGCGGAAGTTGTCGAGTAACACGGTCGCATTGCCTTCATTGCCCACCCGCAATTGCCCGCCAGCCTGGCGCATGGATGTCTGATAGCGGGTATCGTTCGGTCGGGTGAACAGCAACGTGCCGTAGCCTGCCAGGAACTGCACACCCGCGCTGAGTGTTTCGCGGTACTGCTCGATTTGCGTTTCACTGAGCGCGAAGCGGTCGTCCTTGTCCGGCAGCACCGGCATGAAGCGCAGGCGGAAATAGCGCTCCGTGTCGCGCTCGCCGCGGTACAGCAAGCGCACCGACTGCATTCCCTGCGCCGGAATGATCAACCGCGCCGGGCTGGCCACCACGCCGCGCTGTTCGAGCGGAAGGTGCTCGATTTCCACCTCCTTTGGCTTGCCCTCGCCGTCATACACCAGCTCCAGCACACTAACCTTGACGAAAGCTGTGCTGTCGCCGCTGTTGTAGATACGTTTGGCCAGCGTGGTCTTGCCCGCTTCGAGGTAATCGTACAGCCCACCCACATTCAACTGCGGCCCGGCCTGGGCCGTCAGCGGCAACAGCGCCAACATGATCAACAACCGTGATATCTGCATTCTCAACCTCGTTCATTTTATGGGTTCAAACCGGTTCGGCCTGATTGGGCGGGGGCACGCAACGCTGGTCGCCCACCATCAACACGTCGTCTTCACGCACCTGCTGTTCGGGGGGCAGGGTCAACAGGCACGCCTGCACACCGGCCAGCTGTATTTCCAGCGTTGGCCGGGCCTCGCTCATTTCCACGGTGAAATAGCCGTCGGCTTCACTCACCGAGCGGCCGGCATCATTGATGACCCGGGCACCCCGTATCGCCTGGCCGTGGCCATCGACCAGGCGGCCAAGCACGGTGACCGTGCGTAACACTTTCAACTGGCGATACTCGACCCCGCCACGGTTAAGGTGGTAATCCATGCTCGCCGGCTGGATCTGCGCCGCCGGCGCTTGCCGGGCGGCAAAATCGAACGTCACATGGCCTTGCTGGTATGCGTTCACCGGAATGACATTGCGCCCGGCATGCAGCTCGCTGCTGCTGCCTTGCTCGTCACTGGCGACCAGGGCCAGGCCCTCAAGGTCGGTGTCGAGATCGATGATCAACCCGGCTTGTTCAGCCATGCCTTGCCCGCTCAAGGTCAGCTTGCCGCCGCCCATGGCGAGGGTGCTCTGCAGGTTCAGGCCGCCGCTGGCCTTGTTGTCGTAAGTGGAGGTCTGGGCGTACAGGTCACCCTCGAAGGTTTGCCCGTGCACGCGACCGTTGGCCGACAAGCCGGTCCCGTAGCGGTCGATCACCGCCCCACCCCCCAGGCTGTGCACGGGGCCAAGCTCGACGTCCTGTTGGTACCAAAGCGAGGCGTACTGGTCTGCGCCCTCGCCGTCGCGGCCTGCGCGGCTGCCAAAATCCATACCCGCCTGGCGCTCGGTCAGGGCCAGGCTCATGCTTACACTCAGGTTGACCCCACGGTTGCGGCGCCCTTGATGGCGACCGGCGGCGGGCCGGTCGAACAGCGACAGCCGGAAATTGCTGTCGCTGCCCAGCAGCTTGCCGTGAAACACCCAGCCGAGGTCGACGCCCAGGCCACTGGCCGCGCCGCTGTCATGCTCCAAGCGCAAGGTGGCGGAACTGCGCGAGGTAACCCGGTGGTTGAGCGAGATGCTGCTCTGGCTGCTCATTTCCAGGCGCGACGCCCCACCCTTGGCATACGACCGGCTTTCGAGCCACAGCTGGTTATGGCTGAGCAACAGCGAGCCATTTGCGTAGGTGTGAGTCACCTGCAGGTCGTAGCCGCTGCCCCGTCCGCCGGTATGGTTGAAGTTGCCGTAAAGCTTTAGTTGCTCGGCTGCATCCCAGTCCAGCGACGTGCCATATTGGCGGGCGCCATCCACTTGCTGGGCGGACAACCCAAGCACCGCGCTGGGGTGCAGCAAGTAGTTGCTCATGATACCGGCCGCCAAGCCATGGGCCTGGGGTTCGTCCAGGTTACTGAGCACGCTGGCCTGCTGGCCCAGGTACAGGTTGTAGCGCCACCGGCTGTCAGGGTTCTGCCATTGCGTTGGTTTGTAGATGAAGGCTTCACTGCGGGAAGTTTCACGGCCATCTTCGATCAACCGCACTTGCACTTCGTAGATCCCCCCCGGCAGCACGCGGGTATCCAGCGTCTGCAACCCAGGCTGCACTTGTTGGCTGTTGATCAGCGAGCCGTTGCGGTAAATCTCCACCAGGCCCGGTCGGTTGGGGGTTACATAAATAGGCACGGTACTGGCCTGGCCGTTTTCCACCAACAGGCTGTCGCTGCTGCCAAACATCACCCCCAGGGTGGTACGTGGGGCGCTGCCGAGCATTGTGGGCTGGCGCACCAGCCCTTGCGCCTCTGGCATTACATAGCCAAGCCGCCAGAAGTGTTCGTCCTGCAGGCGCTCGGCGTACAGCTGCGCCACGCGGTGCGCAACCCTGCCCTGGCGCTGGTCGCCGCGGTCAACCTGGGCATCGGCCAGCCCGGTCCAACTGCCCAGGCTGCCTTGGCCCATCAAGTTGATGCGGCCGCTGGTGCTGTTGCCATCATTCACCATATTGAGCTGATTGCGCAGCAGCAGGCCCGCACTGCCCTGCTCGGGAACGCGGTGATAGCGTGCCGCTTGCGCGGTTTTTTCAGCATTGCGGGTCAGCAACGACAGCTGTGAGTTGGCCAGGCTGTAATGCACGGTCTTGAGGCCGTCCGGGCAGTCAGTTTGACAATCGCCCAGCGCGCGCCCGGCTGCCAAGTGCCGCTGCCACAGGCTCCGTAGCTGGGGAGGTTCATGACTGTCCTGGGTATCGGTGAAATCCAGCAGTTGCACGCGGTTGTCGCGGGACAGGATGACCAGGGCATCGCCCAGGTAACGCCCATCCAGTTCTACGCGTACGGCCAATGGCACATCGAAAAAGTGAGCTTCGAATTCCGCCGGTAACCCTTCGACAGCGCTCAGGGCGGCAGGCGTTTGGCCGTCACGCGCCCAGCTGCAGAACGGCGACAGGCAGGCGCAGACGATCAGCCAGCGACAGTGCTGTCGGCCGACTGCAAGCAAATTGAACATGATTCAAACCAGGGACCAGCCCCCGGCGCCCTCGGTGAACCGAGAGGCCGAGGCGGTTGCATGCTAGGTTTCAGCGACCACTGGGCGCGGCAGTTTCGAACAGGATGCTTACGGTGCCGCTGTAGGTGCCGGCCACGTAACCGCTGCTCGGCTTGATGGCCTCAATGGAAATGGGCAGGTCTTTGCCTTCTTTAGCGTCTGCCTCGCTCATGACCTCCAACGGGGTGAGCAGCAGCGATTGATTGCCCACCTTCACATTCAGCTCGATCGTTCCACTCTCGCTGTTGAGGGTGGCGGCTTGTTGCAGCTTGGCATCGATTGCGCCAACGGAGCTTTTGGCCTGAAACTTGTTGCTGAACGGTACGAATGCCTCTTTGTCCGCTTGATAGTCTAGGACGACGGGTTTATTTGCCCAACTGGCATCGGCTTGGACGGTAAACTCTACAGCCGGAACAATGGCCTCGACCGTAATATCCTTCCTGATAGGTTCAATTGCCAATGCCGAACTTGCGACCAATGCCAAGAACGGCACAGCCATGAAACGCGCTTTCATCTTGATAACTCCTGATTACATTGCACTACAGCCTGCTGCGAAACCGCATCAAGGCGCTAAAACTTCAAACAGCAAGTTGAGGTCTGCGCTGTAACTGCCGGGTGTCAATCGCTGGCCGGGAGGAATGGCTCTTTCGGTCCACAATGCAACATTGAAGTCAGCCCAGCCTGGCGCCTCCATCAACACCAGCGGTGTGCCGTCGCCCGGCACCAACCCGCCTGCTCCCCCCGCCCCGGAGATGGCCACTAGAAGGTCGAGTTCTTCATTGACCTGGTTGTTTTCGTCAACCAACCTGAAATTGCTCGTTTGCCTGACCTGGACGCCCCCCACCGTGCTCTTGATATCCAAGTCTCGGGAGAACTCACTGAAGTCGTCGGCTTCCGGCAGGTAGGTCAACCGGGTTCGCTCCGGCCAGTGGCCGATGGGGTCTACCCGGAATTCTGCAGCTTTCACGGTGGCCGAGAGCTGCAGGTCGTGGTGGACCGCATTCACGGCGAACGCTGGCGTCAACGTCATCGCCCACAGCGGCGCGACGAACTTGAATAGCTTCATGACCAAGGTCTCCCGACTCACAGTGGCGCTTCTGTTTCGAAAAGCAGTTCTACCTGTGCGGTATAAGTGCCCGCTCGGGCGGACCAGCCAACCATCGTCATGGGCCTGAAATAGAAGTCGACCTGTTTGCCAACCGCTGCCTCTGCGGCTGGCAGTATCTGAACGGGCGAGCCGTTGTCCGAAAGTTTCTTGCCATTTATCGACATGATGTAGCGCAGGCCAACCGGTTTGCCGTTGCCATCCAGAAATTCCGGTGTTTTGCCCGCGTATTTAACGGTAACGGCACCGTTCGGACTTTTGATGAAGGCATCATGTTTAACGGCGGGAAAGTTCTGGGCGTCGTTGTTGTACTGCAACGTTACCGGTGAACTTCCCCACTCACCAATCGGCCTGTATTCGAACGCGGGTGCAGCCACCACGGCATTGACCGCAACATCAATCTGTTTGGGTTCCAACGCAATGGCGTAACCACTGGCAACGGTCAGCGCAGACGCCAGCCAAACTCGTATGTTCACGCAGTCCTCCTGAAAACCGGTCAGCCGCCAGGGGCTCAGTAGCGGCAGGTTTTATTCTTGAAATCGGGAGGAATTATTTGCGCCAATGCACGGCGATTGATGTAGGCGTTTACTGCATTAAGGCAGGACAATTTCGGGGAAAAACTTCATGGCCACTAAAAAAACACCCCGCCTAGGCGGGGTGTTTTCATGCACAGCAGCTGGTGCTGCCTGGAGGTCGCTTAGTGAGACACGGCACCACTGGCACCCAGGCCAGTCTGCGAACGCACGAACTGCGGGTAGAACAGTGCACGTTCATCGTCAGCCGCTTTGGACTTGTCGGTGACCGAGAAGAACCAAATACCGACGAAGGCAATCAGCATCGAGAACAACGCTGGGTACTCGTACGGGTAGATGGCTTTTTCATGGCCGAGGATCTGTACCCAGATGGTCGGGCCGAGCACCATCAGCGTCACCGCACTTACCAGGCCCAGCCAGCCGCCGATCATCGCGCCACGGGTGGTCAGCTTCTTCCAGTACATCGAGAGCAGCAGCACTGGGAAGTTGCAGCTGGCGGCGATGGAGAACGCCAGGCCAACCATGAAGGCGATGTTCTGCTTCTCGAACAGGATGCCCAAGCCGATCGCCAGCACGCCCAGGGCGATGGTGGTGATCTTCGACACGCGGATCTCGTCCTTGTCGTTGGCTTTGCCCTTGCGCCATACACTGGCATACAGGTCATGCGACACCGCCGAAGCACCGGCCAGGGTCAGGCCAGCAACCACCGCCAGGATGGTGGCGAAAGCCACCGCCGAGATGAAGCCGAGGAAGATGCTGCCACCCACGGCATTGGCCAGGTGCACCGCTGCCATGTTGTTACCACCCAGCAGGGCGCCGGCGGCGTCCTTGAATTCTGGGTTGGTGCTGACCAGCAGGATGGCGCCAAAGCCGATGATGAAGGTGAGGATGTAGAAGTAGCCGATGAAGCCGGTAGCGTACAGCACGCTCTTGCGGGCTTCCTTGGCGTCACTGACGGTGAAGAAGCGCATCAGGATGTGCGGCAGGCCGGCAGTGCCGAACATCAGCGCCAGGCCGAGGGAAAACGCCGAGATCGGGTCTTTGACCAAGCCGCCCGGGCTCATGATCGCTTCGCCCTTGGCGTGCACCTTGATCGCCTCGGAGAACAGCGTGTTGAAGTCGAAGCCGACGTGCTTCATCACCATCAGCGCCATGAAGCTGGCACCGGACAGCAGCAACACCGCCTTGATGATCTGTACCCAGGTGGTGGCCAGCATGCCGCCGAACAGCACGTACAGGCACATCAGGATACCCACCAGGATCACCGCCACGTGGTAGTCCAGGCCGAACAGCAGCTCGATCAGCTTGCCAGCACCGACCATCTGGGCGATCAGGTAGAAGGCCACCACTACCAGCGAACCGGAGGCCGACAGAGTACGAATTTCCTTTTGCCCGAGGCGGTACGAGGCCACGTCGGCGAAGGTGTACTTGCCCAGGTTGCGCAGGCGTTCGGCAATCAGGAAGAGGATGATCGGCCAACCGACCAAGAAGCCGATCGAGTAGATCAGGCCGTCATAGCCAGAGGTGAACACCAGCGCGGAAATACCCAGGAACGAGGCGGCCGACATGTAGTCACCGGCAATCGCCAGGCCGTTCTGGAAGCCGGTGATCTTGCCACCGGCAGCGTAGTAGTCCGCCGCCGACTTGTTGCGCTTGGAGGCCCAGTAAGTGATACCAAGGGTGAAAGCGACGAAGGCCACGAACATGGCGATCGCCGAGACGTTCAGCGGTTGTTTCTGCACCTCGCCGGTCAGGGCATCGGCGGCCCACACGGCGGGTGCGAAGGCTCCGCAGGCCAGTACGGCCAGGGCTTTGGCGTGGCGAATCATTGTTGCGCCTCCTTCAGGATGGCCTTGTTCAGCTCATCGAATTCGCCGTTGGCGCGGCGCACGTAGATGGCGGTCAGGACGAATGCCGAAATGATCAGGCCGACGCCCAGGGGAATGCCCCAGGTAATCGACGACTCAGGGCTGAGCTTGGCACCCAGCAAATGAGGACCGTAGGCGATCAGGAGGATGAAGGCACAGTACAAGCCGAGCATGATCGCCGAGAGAATCCAGGCGAAGCGTTCGCGCTTGGTAACCAGCTCCTTGAAGCGGGGGCTGTTTTGTATCGAGAGGTAAATGCTGTCGTTCATTGTTTTTGTCCTAGCAGCACAGGTAGGGGTGGAACCCACGCCCTTACTTTATGCGGCTGTAGAACGCCAACCAGACGACCTTAGTCTTAGATGCAACGGTGTTTTACCGATTGCGTAACAAAGTGACGGCCCATTCGCGGGTAAACCCGCTCCTACAAGGGATTTGCACACGCCCGAAGACTGTGGAAATCCCTGTGGGAGCGGGTTTACCCGCGAAGAAACAAAACTGGCCCTGGAAGGTTATTACTTGCCAGTCCACTCCTTCACGCGATCAGGGTGCTTGGCCACCCAATCCTTGGCCGCCGCTTCAGGCTTGGCGCCTTCCTGAATCGCCAGCATCACCTCGCCAATTTCGTCTTTCGACTGCCAGCTGAACTTCTTCAGGAACTCCGCCACTTCCGGCGCCTTGGTCGCTAGCTCCTTGCTGCCGATGCTGTTCACGGTCTCCGCGGCGCCGTACACGCCTTTCGGGTCTTCGAGGAACTTCAGCTTCCACTTGGCGAACATCCAGTGCGGTACCCAGCCGGTCACCGCAATCGACTGCTGCTTGGCATAGGCACGGCCCAACTCCGCTGTCATCGCCGCGCCGGAGCTGGCCTGCAGCTTGTAACCGGTCAGGTCGTAGTCCTTGATGGCCTGGTCGGTCTTCAGCATCACGCCGGAGCCGGCGTCGATGCCGACGATCTTCTGCTTGAAGGTGTCATCCGTCTTGAGGTCGGCGATGCTCACCGCCTTGACGTACTCGGGGACGATCAACCCGATCTTGGCATCCTTGAAGTTCGGGCCGTAATCGACCACGTTGTCCTTGTTCTTGGTCCAGTACTCGCCATGGGTCACCGGCAACCAGGCCGACAACATGGCATCGAGCTTGCCGGTCGCAACGCCCTGCCACATGATCCCCGTGGCCACCGCCTGCAACTTCACGTCGTAGCCGAGTTTCTGCTTGATCACTTCGGCGGCCACGTTGGTGGTCGCCACGCTGTCGGCCCAACCATCCACGTAGCCAATGCTTACTTCTTTAGCCATTGCCTGTGCAGCGCTCATGGCCAGTACCAGGGCGGTGCCCACACCCAGCACACGTCGCATTTTTTTCAAAGTTGCCATCAAAGCATCCCCTCGTCAGGTCTTGGAGATTGCATCATCTGCCTGCAACACAGGGCGACCTGATCCAGCTGCGACCTGTACCCGCCCCATATACGACAGCACTATGCCATTAGCGCCATCGGCCTACGCCGGCCTGCGCGTTCCTTGCATGCCAAAGGTTTGGCGCCGGGCTACTATCTACCCTTTTGCGCCTGACGATGGACCGCCCGATGCCCAGTTCTGCCCGCCTGCTGCTGCCGTTGTACCTGCTTGCCTGCCTGTTGGCCCTGCTTGGGCTGGGGGGGCTCTGGTACGGGCTTGGCAAGCCTGTGCAGCTGCCCGATGTGGCCAGCCCGACGCACAAGCTGCAATGCGCCTCGTATACGCCGTTCGACAAGGACCAGTCGCCCTACGACCAGCCGTTTCGCCTGCGCCCAGCCCGCATGGACGCCGACCTGGCGTTACTGGCTGAGCGATTTCAGTGCATCCGTACCTATTCCATGAGCGGCCTTGAGGCCATCCCGGCGCTGGCGCGCAAGCATGGGCTGAAGGTGATGCTAGGGGCCTGGGTCAATGCCCACCCGGCAAACACCGAAAAGGAAATCGAGTTACTGATCGCCGCTGCCAACGCCAACCCCGATGTCGTTAGCGCGGTGATCGTCGGCAACGAGACGCTGCTGCGCAAGGAAGTGACCGGCGCGCACCTGGCCAAGCTGATCGCCCGGGTGAAACGCCAGGTCACGGTGCCGGTGACCTACGCAGATGTCTGGGAGTTTTGGCTGCAGCACCCGCAGGTGGCGCCGGCGGTGGACTTTTTGACTATCCACCTGCTGCCCTACTGGGAAGATGACCCGCGTGGCATCGACGCAGCCTTGGCCCACGTTGCCGATGTGCGCCGGGTGTTCGGCACACGCTTCGCTCCCAAGGACATCCTGATTGGCGAAACCGGCTGGCCCAGCGAAGGCCGCCAGCGCGAGACGGCGCTGCCCAGCCGGGAGAACGAGGCACGCTTCATTCGTGGTTTCGTCGCCCTGGC